>CAZDKY010000018.1:0-55685 GCA_964506505.1 uncultured Syntrophomonadaceae bacterium | reverse complement strand
AATACCCCTGTGGGTTATATCAACATGAAGCACTTCCTTGCCCTTGGTGAAAACCTGATGCGGGTCGCGCAGAGGTTGGCCAATGATCTGTTGAGTATAACGCAGTATATCTGTTTCAGAAACGATTCCTATTAACCGATCGTTTTCGTCAACAACCGGCATGCCGCTGAAAGAATTTTCATCAAGGATTTCGGCCGCCCTCTTCAGCGGTGTATCGGCTTTAACCGTAATCACCGGGCAGGTCATAATCTCCTTTGCCTGTAGAGCCATACTAATTCCTCCGTTTCCGAATGTCAACATCCGGTTTAGTAAATTACACTAGCGAATAAAAAATATCTCAGCTGCTGTAAATGATAAAAGCAGATAAGGGCAAGCAAATTTTCTTCATCTCTGCTCGCCCTTATATTTAATCAATATTCCAGCCAATTAAGAGCCTTTTATCTATTATATGGGGCTGCCCTTTCTAATACTGACTGATTATCTGAACAGCCTTTTTGTTCTTAGACGGTAAGTAAAATCCCTTATTAAGGAGCTTCTACTCCAGTATTAATAGCTTCTGCAAGATCACTGATAGTAACAATACCGAGTTCATCGGCATCTTCTTTACGCATCATCAGGGTATAGGTATTGTCAAAGGGAGTGTAATCCAGCCAGACCAGGCCATTCCGCTCCAGGTCTGTTTCGCTTACTACCGCATAGCATTCTTCCGGATCGGTAATTGCCTCCTCAAATCCAAGGTGCGAAATCAAAGCGGTTCCCGTATACTCCCAGTAAATATCGACTTCTCCGCCTTCCTGGGCCTCCCTGACCACAACGGTGCCACCGAGACCTGTATTATCAACAGTCGGGATTCCATTGTATTCGAGGAGCATAATAGTGATCTGGCCAAGGATCAGCTGTTCGGTAAATTCTTTTGAACCAACAGAGACAGGATCTCCGGTACCAAGCTGTGCCGGATCATCACCAATAAAGCCCTGTTCAAGAAGCCACTCTTCTGCTACCTCGTCAGCTGTATATTCGTCAATATCTACTTTTTTATTCATACCGGACATTGTCTCGGTATCAAGCGCTGCCGCAATAGGGTTCAGAATATCAGCAATTTCCGGGTACATCTCCAGGGTTTCCTGACGGACAACCGGAGCACAGTTGTAAACCGGGTGGAACTGTTTATCATCTTCCAGATTAACCAGGTCAAAAGCGGCAATTCGACCGTCAGTAGCAAACCCTAAAGCAACGTTCACTTCCCCTTCCCGCAGTGCACTATAAGTAATACCAAGGTCCATTACCGCTACATCATCAAACTCAAAACCGTAAAGTTCCTGAAGCCCCATATAGCCATCATCACGGGTTGAGTATTCATGATCAGAACCAAAGACCCAACCGTCAGGTGAACTTCCACATCCAACCATGGAAAGTGATATAGCAATAATCAAAATCAATGATGCTAGTCGCAATAAATTATTCTTACTCATGAGAAATATATCCCCCTTTATTTAAAATGCTTTTTGACAGCCCCGATATAACCAGATTAATAAATCAGTTTTTTAATCACCACCTGACAAGATGTTCTTCTACCTGCCCGACCACATAGTCGAGGATAATTGCCGTCAGCGCAGCAAGCGCGGCCCCGGTAAAGATAATCATATCCCGGCGCACGGAAAGGCCGGTCACGATCAAATCACCAAAACCGCCGCCGCCGATGAAAGTAGCCAGAGTAGCTGCCCCGACATTGATAACCACGGCGGTGCGGATTCCGGCTGTGATAATGGGATAGGCAATGGGCAGTTCGATGCGGGTTAAAACCCGCAGAGGATTCAGCCCCATACCCCTGGCCGATTCAATAATACTGGAGTCAACGCTGGTAATACCGGCAAATGTATTGCGCAGGATGGGCAAAATAGAATAGAGAAACAGGGCAAAAACGGCAACCCTGAAGCCCAGCCCCAGGGCAGTAAAGAAAAGAGCCAGAATAGCCAGGCTGGGAATGGTCTGCCCGACATTGATCACATTTTCCACACTGCGCCCGATATAATAGAGTTTGGGGCGGGAAAGTAAAATCCCGGCTAAAACGCCTACTACGATAGCACCAAACATCGATACCAGCATTAATCCGAGGTGCTCGCGTAGAGCCCTGAACACGTTGCTGTAGGTTAAGGATCGGGCTACCAATGAATCAGTCGGGTTATTGACCGTATAGATAACGATCACCACGCCGACAGCGATCAGCAGGAGAGGAATTATAACCCACTTCCACACTTTGCGAAGCATGTTAATTATCCTCCTTTACGACATTCAGCAGATCGCCCAGGGTAATTGTTCCCTGGTACTGGTCGTCTTCGTTTACCACGGCCACATAACCTTCACCGCACTCCAGCATTACAGAAAGAGCATCGTTCAGGGTAGCATCGTCAGTGATCGAGTCAGCCACTTCCTGCACATAGTCAGCGGCCGCTTCTCCTGTTTTCTTCTTAAGATCATTAATCCCGATAATACCTTTTAGTTTATTATTTTTATCAACAACCATAACCGATCGGATGTCGCTTTCATTAATCCGCTTCTTAATATCGTCAACCGACATATCAACGGTGGCCGGATCGACCCTGCCTACTTCATCAAGTATTTCTCGAATGCGGATCAGGTGCAGCCGCTTAATTGACCTGTTTCGGCCAACCAGGTTCTCTACAAATTCATTGGCCGGAGTGCTCAATAAATCACTGGGTGTGGCATGCTGAATAAGCTGACCTTCCCTCATTACAGCGATGGTATCACCCATTTTGATCGCCTCGTCAATATCATGGGTGACAAAGACAATGGTCTTGCCCACTCTTTCCTGGATCCTCAGAAATTCATTCTGCAGGCGAGCCCGGGTAATAGGGTCAACAGCCCCGAAAGGTTCATCCATCAGCATGATTGGCGGATCGGAAGCCATCGCCCGGGCCACACCGACCCTCTGGCGCTGGCCACCGCTCAAAGCCGACGGATAACGATGCCCGTGTTCCCTGGGATCCAGGCCGACAAGGGTCAGCATTTCATCGACCCGCTTTTTTATTTTATCCTTTGGCCATTTTTTTTCTGTCGGCACCGTGGCCACATTTTCTTCAATAGTCATATGGGGAAAGAGGCCGATTTCCTGAATCACATAACCAATACCGAGCCGCAGTTTGATCGGATCCATTTTCAGGGCATCCTGGCCGTTTATATAAATTGCCCCGCTGGAAGGCTCATAAATACGGTTGATCATTTTCATGGTAGTCGTTTTTCCGCAGCCCGAAGGCCCGACCAGAATACAGACATCCCCCTCTTTTACTTCAAGATTCAGGTCTTTCACGGCAGGGATCGACATCCCGGGAAATTTTTTGGTCACATTTTCTATTTTAATCATCCTTCTACCTCCCTGGTTTTACCAATTGAAGCCAGCCTTTGCTCGCCCCAGGACAGGACAAAATCAAAAGTCAGGGCAATAATGGAAACTCCAAGAGCCCCAACGATAATCATCGGCTCGCTGGAGCGGGAAATGCCCTGGAAAATCAGTTCCCCCAGGCCTCCTGCCCCAACATAGGCAGCAATGGCAGCTATGCCGGTGATCATAACTGTTGCCGTTCGAACTCCGGCCATAATAACCGGCCTGGCCAGGGGCAGTTTAATTTTTGTTAGTATTTTCCATTCAGTCATTCCCATGCCAACAGCCGACTCAACCACCGCCGGGCTTATTTCCTTGATCCCGGTATAAGTATTGCGGACAATGGGCAGCAGGCTGTAGAGAATTAAAGCAACCACCCCTGTAGTAAAACCAATGCCGAACAGGGGGACCATGAAGCCAAGCATGGCCATGCTTGGAATGGTCATTAAAATTTGACAAACTGTCAATACTGTTAAGGCCGCACCGGAATAATAACTAATTAGGACACCAACAACCACGGAGACGACCACAGCAATGGCAACCGATATTATGACCAGCCATAGATGCTCCAGCAGCAGTTCCCAGACCATGCCGCCCCGCCTCTGCAGGTAAACAATAACCCTGCTGAAGATAGAAAGAAATTGAGCCTCATTCAAGAGCAAATAATCTGCACCAAACAATCTGGCTAAATCAATAGCATAACTCGCTGGTTGGATCATTGATAAGCACTCACCCTCCTTGTTAGAAATCATTAATTGTTAAACTTAACCAGGTTACTGTAAATCAACATGTTAGAACTTCAGGCGACAGTTTTTTGAAGTAATTCCTGATGAATAAGAAGTGTCCTGGCAGCACAGGCAATCTAATAAATATTCTGTTTTAAATGCTCTTTAAACTTAACCTGCAGGCTATATTTATTATTTCATAACCAGAATAGAGACACAAATATTAATTGTAACAGTAAATTCGCAAGATACCGTCAATTAGGCGGCATTTACAAGTAATCTTTGATTAGAGCATAAATACAGCCAATAAATCGATATCAGGCGGGAAAACACCCTCTGATGTCATTTAACAGACTATTTATTCAGCAAGGTTTTCGCCTCACGGATGGCGGCAAAAGCGTCTTTTCCATAAGCATCGGCCCCAATTTCACGAGCAAAATCTTCCGAAGTAGGAGCTCCGCCGATCATAACCTTAATCTTATCACGCAGCCCCTTTTGTTCCAGTCTGGCAATCACTTTTTCCATGCCCGCCATTGTCGTGTTCAGAAGAGCTGAGAGGCCTACCAGGCCTGCTCCTTCTTCTTCCGCCACCTCGACAATTCTATCGGCTGGGACATCAACCCCGAGATCAATAACTGTAAATCCAGCCCCTTTCAGCATGATCGAAACCAGATTCTTCCCTATATCATGAAGATCTTTTTCCACCGTAGCCATGACCACTCTACCTTTTCCTTCAGCCACTCCTTCTTTTATCAGGTAAGGTTCCATAATGGTCATCCCTGCTTCCACCGCTTCAGCAGCCGCAAGCATATCGGGAATGAAATACTCCCCGGTTTCATATTTCTGACCAACTTTCTCCATCCCGGCGCTCAAACCATCAAGCAGAATTTTATCAGTGGGAACACCGTTTTTTAAAGCTTCTTCAACCAGTTCGGCAACACCCGGCTCTCCGGTATAATCCTCTTCTATCCCTTCATCATTACTGTTGCGGCGCCCCTGTAAAACATTCTCGGCAATTTTGCTGACTAAATTGTCTACCATCAAATTCCCTCCTGTGACAGAAAAACTATAAGTTAACAGTTTAATTCGCTCGGTCGCTGTTTCACCGATTGAGTCGCGGAAGCAGCCCCGGTATTTCGTTGAATATTTTTTCCCTTACTTCAGGAGGCAGATACACGGGTTCGTTTTTTCCGAGTTCCTCTACTTTTTCATGGGCCAGCAGCAGAGTCTGGTCCTGATCTTCGCTTTCACCTTCAAAGGGAAATCCGGGGAATATCTCACCCTGCCGCAGCATTTTTCGAGCGTAGCGGGCATACATCCGGTACGGGCTGTGCATTACTTCTTCCACCATAGCCCTCGTTTTTTCAACGCGTTCATCGGTTATCCCGCTTTCACGGTGGAGGAATTTAGCCATGCCTATCTGATGGTTGTCCAGTAAAGCCTGCTCCGGACAAAAGATCTGGGTTTTATCCAGCAGGCCGAAGGAGTAATGGACCAGCCCCGGGGCAGCCATTGGAACCACACTATGGGTAAAGGTTTTTTCTACCGCCGCTTGAATACCGGGTACCCTGGCATCGCCAACCCCTGCCGTAGAATAACAGGGCACCTTATAATGGCGGGCCATCTGGGCACATGCCATATTGTAATGACAGAATTCAGGCACCCCGTACATATCGTGCAGATCATCCATCCTTGCTCTGACCGGTACGGCGCCGTAAATCACAGGCGCCCCGGGGTTGGCCAGCTGGTTAATAGTTATACCGACCAGGGCTTCTGCATTTACCTGGGCGACCATGCCCAGATCATCGATAGGAGCTGTAGAACCGCCCTGGGGTGAAGTGGATATTACCACCGGCAGTCTTAACCTGGCTATGGTAATTAACTTTTCGGCAGTTTCAGCCACCACCTGGAGCGGACTTTTTATAACACTGGTAATAAAGGAAACAATCGGGTTTTCGACCAGTTCCTCTTTTCCTCCAACAATTATTTCCGCCATCCTGACCACATCATTCAGTCTTTCGAACTCGGCTATTCCGCCAATTACCGGTTTTGTAATATGGTCGAGGGAAGCAAAAAATACATTGACGTCTTTGTTGTCGATAGTTATATCAGCATCCTGGACATTAACGTTACGGATAAAAAAATCAAGATTCTCAAGTTGCTCAGCCAGGTGCGCTGAGCGGCACAGGTACTCGATATTACCCCTCTTTTTCTCCATTAAGGGGAAAACCCTCTCATGGCCGTCCACTTTTGACTGAAATGTCTCCGGTTTTACTTCCAGCCAGTAATTGGTTTCCGATCCGGTCCCAAAATGCACCCTGTATCCTTCAGCATCAAGGATCACCCTGTTTCCCGGATCACGGGCACCGAGAACTACCCTTGAGGGGGCCGATTCAAGCGCTTCCCTGATCACATTCTCCGGTATGCTTACCCACCAGGCATCATGTTCGCCTTCCCGGGTAGCCTTGGCCTGAGCTCCGGCTTTTTCCAGGAGTGATACACTTTCCTCATGGTAGCAGAGGATACCGGGGTTTCTTAAAATGGCCATGGAAGTCCTGTCGATCGTTTCAATCTCTTCTGTACTTAAACGAGCATAGGGTTTCCGGACAATTACTCCTCTTTCGCTCAATCAGCCGGCCTGCCTCCTAGGCCAGGCCGTTCACCTCCTTCCGGTGCGTTAAAAATAAAAATCCCGTATTGATCACTCAGGTTGGGCCTGATTGGATTTTCTACGGGACCCTTATTGTCTTCAGGCAATTATGTAAATCCTACCTCTTTAAAAGAAAATACTTTCTATCAGTGTTGAATCACCTGTCATATCCTTCTTAATTATTATGCCATAATAAATTTATATTCGCAAGAAACGGGCTGACCAGCAAAGCAAAGGATTCCATTATCACAATGAGTATCTGTCTTCTATTCAACCATGCCCACTCAGCAGGTGAGATGTAAACCTCGGGATGACCGGAAGCCGGTAAATTCACCGAGGGAAGAAGCAAGGGGAAAGACCGGTTATGCTATAATGTGGACTGAAAGACAAAATCAAACCAGAGGATTATACAGTGAAATACTTGATTAATCGATTAACCCAAAATCTGGTTGCCGGTAGAGATCTTCGCCAACCGGAAGAGAGAAGAAGAATTGCTCAAATCGAAAGCTGGACCAGCATTGCCGCCAACATTTTTATCGCTTTAATCAAGGCAATTTTCGGTCTGCTCACCAACAGTATTGCTCTGATTGCCGATGCCGTGCACAGTTTATCTGATGTTCTATCTTCGGCGGTCATAATAATCGGTTTTGCTATTGCCAGCCGCAAACCTGACCACGAACATCCTCACGGGCATGGACGCAGTGAATATATGTCCGGCCTGATTGTAGCCATTATGCTGATTGGGGCCGGAGTCATTTTTGCCTGCAGCTCTTATAAACGTTTGACCGGAGGCATTTATGCCAGCCCCAGCATAGCCGCTGTTGCCGCCGTAGTTGGGACCATCCTCATCAAGGAATTTCTCTACCATTTTTCCATCAAACTGGGCCATCTTATAAAATCGGAAGCCCTGGTTGGCGATGCCTGGCATCACCGCAGCGATTCCCTCTCGTCCCTGCTGGTTTTAATAGCTCTGGCAGGCAACATCCTGGGGATACCCTCTCTTGACCCCTATTTTGGCTTTATAATCGCTTTTTTTATTATTTACACCGGCTTCAGAATTGCCCGCAATTCAACCAGCCTGTTGCTGGGCAGCGCTCCTCCTGAGGAACTGCAGGAAGAAGTAGTTGAATGTGCCCGGAATATCTCCGGTGTGATCGACGTTCACGATCTTGAAATTCACGATTACGGCGCAAAAAAAGTAATTACCCTTCACATTGAAGTAAATCAAAATATGCCCTTGAATGAAGCACATATTATTGCCCACCTTGTCGAAGATAACATTAACCGGCGTTTCCATGGTGAAACTGTGGTCCATATCGACCCGCGCTGAAAGGCAATAACCTACAAAAAAACAATACTTATCGCTTTTTAAAGGCCTCCACCGTATCCATCATAACCAATCCCCCTGATAACTTCATTTTCAATAAACATCGGCCATCGGCACTCTGCAGGCCTCATGTTTATTATGAACCTGATCTAATTAATCTGTTTAAAATATTAACGATGGGGTATCGGATCATTCATAACAAAATCTTACCTGGTAAATTATTGCTTCTGCGTCATCATCACCCGGCTTTCCATAGGTGACATATTATCATGATAATTAATAAGGTGACATTATCACGTAATAACCACACGATGGCCATATCTACCTTGACTTTGTTTCCTTCCTTTATTATAATGCAGACGGAAAGTTAGATTTTATAAAGGGAAACCGCTCACGGGAAAGTCGCTTTCCCGTGAGCGGTTTGTTTGGAGAGAAAAAATTTGCGAATTGCACTGGCTCAAATCAACCCGACTATTGGCGCTTTTTCAGAAAACCTGGAAAAGGTAAAAACTTGCTACCGGCGAGGCATCAATGAAGGTGTAGATCTGGTTGTCTTCACCGAACTGGCATTAAGCGGTTATCCACCCAAGGACCTTTTGCTTTATGAGGGCTTTATCGACAGAGAACGCGAACTGATCACCACTGAACTTCTTCCCCTGACAGCAAACAGCAGCCCGCCCATCCTGATCGGAGCTTTGCACAGGGAAAATGGTCGTCTCTACAATGCGGCGCTCGTCCTGGAGAATGGGATAATAAAATCAGTCCATAAGAAAACTCTTCTCCCCAATTATGATGTTTTCGACGAGGAAAGATATTTTACCCGCGCGGACAAACTGGATATCGTCTCCCTGGCCGGACAGCCTGCAGCTGTTGCAATTTGCGAAGATATCTGGAATGATCGGGATTTCTTCTCCGAGCCATTATACGATACAGACCCCCTGGAAAACCTATTTGCCCAGGGAGCCCGGATGCTCATCAATTTGTCCGCATCTCCCTACCATCTGGGAAAACATGCCCTGCGTGAAAAATTGCTTTCCTTCCTGGCCCGAAAATACCAGGCAGGCATAATCTATCTAAACCAGGTAGGGGGAAATGATGAACTTGTTTTCGATGGCTCCAGCCTGGTTTACAACAGCAGGGGCGAACTAATTTACAGAGCTGCATCTTACAAGGAAGAACTATTTTACGTGGAAACCGACGATCTTTTCCGACTTGCCGACATAAAGCAATCTCCGGGGCAGGACGATATTGCAGAGGTTTTTAATACTTTATGTCTTGGCGTTAAGGATTATGTCATAAAAACCGGTTTTTCCAGGGTTATTCTCGGCCTGAGTGGAGGCATTGATTCAGCAGTGGTTGCCGCTGTGGCCAGGGAAGCACTGGGCCCGGAAAATGTTCTTGGTATCCTGATGCCCTCACCATACTCTTCCGGCCACAGTATCAGAGATGCAGTTGATCTGGCCGAGAATCTGGGGATACATTACCGGAAAGTACCCATTGAAGAACCTTTTAAAGCATATCTGAGCCTTTTGAATCAGGAAGAAAAAGCTCACATGGATCTGGCTGAAGAAAACCTTCAGGCCCGGATTAGAGGCAATATTTTGATGCATATCTCCAACCGGGAGCATTACATGGTCCTGGCCACCGGTAACAAGTCGGAACTGGCTGTCGGCTACTGTACTCTCTACGGTGATATGTCCGGTGGTTTGGCGGTCATTGCCGACCTGCCCAAGATGATGGTTTATGAACTGGCCGATTATCTTAATCAAATGAAAGGGCGAGAGGTCATTCCCCGGAATACTATCAACAAACCCCCTTCGGCCGAGCTGCGTCCCGATCAAAAAGACGAGGATTCACTTCCTCCTTACAACATTCTTGATCCAATCCTCCACTTTTACATTGAGGACAATCTCTCCCCCATTGCAATTATCAGTAAAGGATTCGAGCCGTCAACGGTAAAACGGGTCATTCGCATGGTTGATCGGGCTGAATTCAAACGGCGTCAGGCAGCACCGGGGCTGCGGATCACTACCCGCGCTTTTGGCATCGGCAGACGAATGCCCATTGCCCGCAGCTATGAATATTAGGCAATATTAGGCAGGAGATGGGAAAATGAACGTTCTCCGCGGAAATGATATTTCTGAAAATATTTATGATGTAGTGGTAATCGGTGCCGGTCATGCAGGCTGTGAAGCGGCCCTGGCTGCTGCCCGGTTGGGTTGTCGAACTTTACTTTTAAATCTAAATCTGGACATGATTTCCTTTATGGCCTGCAACCCCTCTCTGGGCGGGCCGGGCAAAGGCCACCTGATAAGGGAAATTGATGCCCTGGGCGGGGAAATGGCCCGAGTTGCCGATCAGAACCTGCTCCAGATCCGCCTGCTCAATACCGGTAAGGGACCGGCAGTGCAAGCCCTGAGGGCTCAAATTGATAAATGGGATTACCAGCGTACCATGCGCCTGGCCCTGGAAAAAGAACCGCTGCTGACTATACGTGAGGACATGGCCGAAGAAATCAGAGTTAAAAACAACCATGTCGAAGAAATTGTCGGCCGCAGCGGCGCCCGTTATCCCTGCAGGACAGCTATCGTTTGCTCCGGTGTTTACATGGCCGCAGAAATTTTTCTGGGTGACCTGCATTACACAGCTGCTCCCGGCAGCATTACACCATCTTTCAACCTGGGCAAAAGCCTGCAAAATCTGGGTATCACCCTGAACCGTTTTAAAACAGGTACCCCTCCGCGGGTTTACCGTCGCAGCATTGACTTTTCAGAGCTGATCCTAATACCCGGAGAACCGGAAGCTCCCGGTTTTTCAATGCTTGGTAGCAAAGTCCCAACCGAACAGATTCCCTGTTGGATGACCTATACCAACAGCAAGACTCACGAAGTAATCCGCAGCAACTTTTCAGTAGCACCCATTTACAGCGGACTGATCAAGGGGCGTGGCCCCCGATACTGCCCGTCAATCGAAGATAAAATCGTCCGCTTTGCCGACCATGACCGACACCCTGTCTTTATCGAACCGGAAGGAGCCGATACAGACGAGCTCTATTTGCAGGGAATATCCACCGGGCTGCCCCCCCATGTTCAGCTGGCCTTTCTGCAGACAATTAAAGGCCTCGAAAAAGTTGAAATAATGCGCCCGGCATATGCTATCGAATACGATTATGCTCCTCCGATTCAGCTTAAAATTTCTCTCGAGACAAAGGCCGTAATCGGACTTTTCCTTGCCGGTCAAATAAACGGGACAACCGGCTATGAAGAAGCAGCCGCTCAGGGGCTGGTAGCCGGCATCAACGCCGTCCACCTGCTGCGGAATGAGGAACCGTTCGTTCTAAAAAGAAGTGAAGCCTATATTGGAGTATTGATTGACGACCTCGTCACCAAAGGAGTAAATGAACCTTACCGCTTGTTCACCTCAAGGGCTGAACATCGCCTCCTGCTGCGTCAGGATAATGCCGATCTGCGCTTATCTGAAAAAGGCCGGCAGATCGGTCTGGTTGACGATGAACATTACCGGCTCTATCAGGCAAAAAAAGATTTCATCGAAACTGAACTGGCTGCCCTGGAGAAAACCAGGTATAACCCGGGTAGCCACGTGGAAGAATTTCTGGCTGCCCAGGACTCGGCGGCGCCAAAACATCCGCTCAGTGCCCTGGAACTGATCAGGAGACCGGAAATCAGTTACGTGGACTACCACCGGTGGGTGGGGAAACCATTGCCTGACGATCTGCCGCCGGGGACAATCAACGAACTGGAAAACCAGATCAAATACGCCGGTTATATAGCCAAGCAGGAACAGATGATTGCCAAAACGGAACGGCTGCATGATAAACCAATTCCGCCCGATTTTGATTATAAAAAAGCCGTCAATCTCTCCCGCGAGGCTCGCCAAAAATTGGAAGAAGTACGCCCCTCCACTGTTGGCCAGGTCAGCCGTATGGAAGGTGTATCGCCGGCTGACCTCTCGGTCCTCCTGCTTTACCTTGACCGGCCTGATGCCCTGAATGCTGTAAAAGAAAGGGTAGAAGAAGGTAACAACAATGAATAATCTTCCCTGCCGGAATGAGCCGGGCTGGTATTACCGCCTGAGCAGCTTTTTCCGGGAAAAGTTCGGGCATCCCGTCTACAAGATTCCTCTTGATGCCGGTTTTTCCTGTCCTAACCGCGACGGCACCATTGGCAGCGGAGGATGCACTTACTGCTACAACCCTTCTTTTGCCCCCTTCAGCGGAAAGAAACAGAAAATGACTATTGTTGAGCAACTGGCTGCAGGCAAAAAAAAATCAAAAAAAGCCTTCTACATTGCTTATTTTCAATCTTACACCAATACTTATGCCCCGGCAGCAGAATTGAAAAGAATTTACGACCAGGCCCTGATCGACAAAGATGTGATCGGCTTGAGTATTGCCACCCGGCCAGACTGCGTTCCCGATGAGATCCTGGACCTGCTGGAAAATTATGCTCTCCGCCTTCACCTCTGGATCGAATACGGGCTCCAGTCGGCCCATGACAGCACCCTCAAGAGGATCAACCGCGGGCATGACGCCTCCACATTTGCCGATGCTGTTACAAGGACCCGGGGTAGAGGTATCTATATCTGCGCTCATATTATCCTCGGCCTGCCCGGAGAAACTGAAGAGATGATGTATGATACGATTGCCTTCTTAAACCACTGCCGCGTAGATGGAGTCAAATTTCACCATCTGCAGGTGATCAGGCACACGCCGATGGCCAACGAATATAAACAGGGAAAGGTGGCAGTCTTCGAAAAAGCAAAGGATTATATTCCGCTGCTCTGCAGCTGTCTGGAGAGGCTTTCGCCGGAAATTGTAGTCCAGCGTCTGGCCGGACAGGTTACTGAAAAAGAAATGCTTATCGCCCCCCGTTGGACGGAAAGCCCGGGCCGGATCGCCGCCATGACCGAGGAAGAACTGAAAAATCGCAACGCCTGCCAGGGTCACCTGTCCGGAAAGTTTAACCGGTAAAAATAGCTTTGTTTGACATACACTGTGCATAGAAAATGGTGAACAAACTGCCGCGGATCTTACCTTCTCGTTTTAACAGCCTTATACACCTTCATTGGGCGGGCATGCCTGATTGCTTCATAAAAAATATAAAGCAGACCAATGTAATACTATAAACCACAATTATATGCAGGCAGTTGAAGACAGGATCACTTTCCGGCGGTCGTTAATATCCTCGGGGTCGAAGAAATAGTCAAAAGGTTGCGGGAAAGAGGAAAACCGGTGTTAGTATAGACACCGGCTTCTCTAGGGTTTATGAGCTTATCCAAAAAAAAGGTGATAAAAGCAGGGTTTTGTGTCGATAAATCTAGTTGCGACTTATATTTATCGCACAGTCTGCCGTCCCCCTGGCACACTTTATAAACCCAGAATGAGCCTTGCCTCATCAGGTGTAGCAAGAGGGCGGCTTTGAATGGCAGCAACCCGGGCAATTCGTTCTACCAGCTGGGCATTGCTCTCGGCTAAAACTCCCTTTTCGTAAAAAATATTGTCTTCAAAACCGACCCGCACATGGCCACCAAGGATTATGGCCGCGGTACCCAGCGGTAGTTCGTGCCGACCTATTCCGGCTACAGTCCAGGTACTGCCAGTCGGAATACTTTCCACCAGGTGAAGCAAATTCTTAAGCGAAGCGGGAATACCGCCCGGAACGCCCATCACGAAATCAAAATGGAGAGGTTCGGACAGCAGTCCTTTTTTAACCATTTGCAAAGCGTTGTTGATCATCCCCACCTCAAACACTTCAATCTCCGGTTTGACATTGTGCTCCTGCATCATCCGGGCAAACTTTTCCAGGTAAGCAGGAGAATTGATAAAAACATCACTGCCGAAGTTGACCGACCCGGCGGAAAGGGTGGCCATTTCCGGTTCAAGATAGACCGGCTGCAAACGCTCTTCGGCGCTCATTCCCACCGCCCCGCCGGTAGAAACCTGGACAATTACCTCGCACTTTTCTTTTATTAAAGAAATTGTTTCCCGGTATACCTCTTTCGACTGGGTCGGCGTTTCGTCGTCATTGCGCACGTGCAAATGAATAAGCGAGGCACCCGTCTGAAAACAGCGATATGCCTCTGCCGCAATTTCTTCCGGGGAGATGGGCAGATTCGGGTTGTGCTCGCGCGTAACCTCCGCACCGGTCAGGGCGGCCGTAATAATTAGCTTCTCCATGTTCTATTACCCCCTGTTTTCCGCAAAATCGGGATCCTGCGATCCTCTCTGCAGATGCATGGGAACCACGCAGGTTCCGCTGGCCCGGGCAACCATAAGAGGCTCGGACAACATATTGCAGGCAGACGGACATTTATCCATTTCGGCATTGGTAATAACTTTATAAGCTTCAAACTGCATGTGCCGCGAAGTTTTCCCTACCCGATCGATCCAGCCCCAGATCTCCAGAAAATCACCGGCGCAGAGCTGGGCCTTGAATTCAATCATGTCGTAAGCAGCAAAAAGTCCTTCATCGCCGTCATGACGAATCAGCAGCTCCGTCGCCACATCGCCGAACAGCTTTGTAACCAGAGCTCCGTCAACAAGGCCACCACCGTAGTGCACATCATGGGTGCTGATGCGGACACGCAGCATCAGCTTTTTGGGTTCGGTCATTTTTACCTCTCCTTACCAACAGGTTTTCCTGACAGCTATCTTATAATGATTGATTACTCATCAGGCCGGATATTCTCCGGCTACTATAGTTAAAACTTCTTCAATTGTATCCAGGGCGTACTGCAGGTCTTCCGCAGTATGGCGGTAGGCAATGTACCAGTGATGGTAAGGCTGAATAAAGAGGCCACGCCTGATGGTTTCAGTGTAAAAACGGATTCTTCTTTCCTGGTAGATGTCATCGACTTTGTCGAAGGTGAGAAAAGGCATTGGCGGAATACCGGATACCGTGGCCGGGACCCCGCTTTTTTCAACAATCTTCTCCAGGTTAGCAAGAAATGCTTCCCCACGTTCCCAGATGGCATCGATCACCTTTTCCCGTTCCAGTATATCCAGGCACTTCATCGCTGCAACCATTTCCAGGCTGTTGGGGAAAAAGGTTGAACTGATAAAAACTTTCTTCTCGGCTGTTTTCATCACTTCCGCTTTGCCTACACAGGCACTGATTGAATAACCGTTGGCCATTGCTTTGCCGATAGCTGTCAGATCGGGAATTACCCCGTAGCGTTCCTGGGCACCGCCCATAGCCACCCGGAAACCGGTACGAATTTCATCGAAGATCAGGACACAGTCATATTGATCGGCCAGTTTTCTGACACCGGCCAGATAGCCCTCCGGAGGCGCAACAATCGGCCTGGCCAGGGGGTGCCCCACAGGAGTAATGATAATTCCGGCCACCTCACCCTTGTTTTCCTGCAGCATATTTTCAAGAGCATCGAGATCACCATAGGGAAATTCCAGAGTCAAGTCCTGGATTGCTTTCGGCACTCCGCCGGCCACCTCGACACACCAGTCATGCCAGCCATGATAACCGCAGCGTAAAATTTTATCTTTCCCTGTATAACCACGGGCAACGCGAACTGCCAATCCTGTGGCATCCGAGCCGGTTTTCACCAGCAAGGCCATTTCCGCTGAAGGAACAATTCTAATAAGTCTTTTGATCAATTCATTTTGCACAGGTTGAACCAGCGAAAAACAGAACCCTTTATCCATCTGTTCCTTGACCGCCCGGTTTATTTCCGGTTCGTTATAACCGAGAATAATCGGACCGTATGCACAAAGCATATCGATGTAATCATTACCGTCCACATCGACAATATGACCACCATAGCCGTGAGTTAGAAAGATGGGATATTCTCCTTCTACAAAATTATAGGGACGCCTGATACCCATTACCCCACCGGGTGAAACACGCTTTGCTTCTTCAAACAAAGCCATTGATTTTTCCAGATTTAATTTCGGTTTACCATCCAATTCAAGATCATCCTTTCCCTGTTTCTCAGGTATAAAGTTCTTCAAATATCTTCCGCAGGACGGGGCTTTCTCTCATGATATTAAGAGATATTGCCGCGTGATCGCGGGTATAACCATTGCCGATAATCATGGTTACATCTTTGCCCACCCCTTCTGCTCCCAGGGCAGCAGCGGTGAAACTGGTAGCCATACTGAAGAAATACACTGTTCCGCCATCACGCGTAGCCAGGATAGAAGAAAGTTCTGTATTCGGTATATTTACACAATTTATAGTTACATCAGCCATAGTACCACCGGTTACTTCTTTGACCTGATTCATCATATCCAGTGCATTGGAAGCATCAGCCATAAGTACGACATCACAGTAGCCGGTCGATTCAGCCCGTTTTTTGCTCGTTTCTCTCGGGGCAACCCCGATTACCTGCCCTGTAATACCCGCTCTTTTCCTGGCCTCATGCAAGCAGAGCAATCCAGATTTTCCGCCGGCTCCGATCACTACCACACTGTCACCTGATCTGACCAATTTGGCTGTCTGGGCAGCTGCTCCAGCCACGTCCAGCACCGCCAGGGAAAGGGTTTCCGGTAGATCCTCAGGCAGAACGGCAAAAATACCACTTTCAAATAAAATTGCTTTGCCGTCAATCTCCACCTGGTCAATATCCTTATGGATCTTTTTAATCCGATCAACACGCAGAGGGGTAAGTGAAAGGGAAACCAGGGTTGCCAACCTGTCTCCCTCCTGCAGTGGAATTTTCCCTTTCCAGGCGGGGCCAATCTTTTCCACACACCCGATGAGCATTCCTCCCGAGCCGGTTACCGGGTTGTGATGTTTTCCACGTTCCTTGACGATGCCGGTTATTATCTCTTTAATCTTCTCTTCTTCACCCCCTGCTTCCTTTTCAATCTGGGTAAAACTGGCCGAGTCGATATTCAACACTTCAACATCAATTAATACTTCGTTGTCATAAATCTCCATGTCGTTATCGATCTTCCAGGCTGGCTGGGGCAGCAGGTCTCCTGGTTCAATAACCCGATGAGTGCCGTAGGGACATCCTTTTCGCATAACCATTACCTCCTCTGTTTTTAGAAAACCTCCCTAATAAAGCCTTTCTTTCTATTCCGGAATAATTACCTGCAAACTTCCGCTTTTTCCTCTTTTTTCGGAAGCTGTCAAAGCCTCACCGGACAACTTCCATATTCGCCACAAAGCCGATTATTTCCTTTACCGGGGAAGGGTTTTCAAAAGTAAGGTAACCAACCTTTTTGCCAGAAACAGGCATAGAATTAACAACAGGAAATCCCGGCTAAACGGCGAATAATCGGATTAAGACAAACTTACGTTTAAGTTGGGAGAACCCTGATGACTGATTTAAATAAGATACTGCAAAAATGGAGAGGAGATCCTGCATTTATAAGTAATGTTACTCGCTGGGAAACAGTCCCTGCATCCGAAGGGACTTTCCGCGATTTTCCGCCCCACCTTGAGCTACAGCTTACAGAAGCACTTAGAAAGCAGGGAATCGAAAAACTTTACAGCCACCAGGCATTAGCCATTGAAACAATTAACAGAGGCAAACATACGGTAGTAGTTACTCCCACCGCCTCTGGTAAAACACTCTGCTACAACCTGCCCGTAGTCAGTGCCATGATTAAAGATCCTTCCAGCAGAGCTCTTTACCTTTTTCCAACCAAAGCACTCTCCCAGGACCAGGTCGCTGAACTGCGGGAACTTACCGGCGGATTGGAACCAGTTCTCAACTGCCATACTTATGACGGCGACACTGAGCCGGGACTGCGGCAGGGTATCCGCCGCAGCGGGCATATTGTCGTTACAAATCCTGATATGCTTCACTCGGCCATCCTGCCTCATCATACCAAATGGATCCAGCTCTTCCAGAACCTCAAATATATTGTTATTGACGAAATGCACCAGTACAGGGGCGTTTTTGGCAGTCATGTAGCCAATGTGATTCGCCGTCTCAAACGGATCTGCTCTTTTTATGGATCCAGTCCCATTTTCATTCTTTGCTCAGCAACGATCGCCAATCCCGGCGAACTGGCAGAACTGCTTACCGAGGAACAACCGGCAGTAATTGTTGAAAACGGCGCCCCGCAGGCAGAAAAACATTTTATTTTTTACAACCCCCCCCTGATTAACCTGGAACTGGGATTAAGGCGCAGCGCTCTGCTGGAAACCCGCAGGCTGGCGACTGAATTGATCGGCTCGGGCATCCAGACCATTGTCTTTACCCGCAGCCGCCTGGGTGTAGAAGTGCTGCTGACCTACCTGCGGCAAACCCAAAAAAACAGGCCCGGTGGAAACAGCACAATCCGCGGTTACCGCGGCGGCTACCTGCCGCGAGAAAGGCGGACGATTGAAGAAGGACTTCGTCGCGGAAAGATTACGGGAGTGGTCAGCACCAATGCCCTTGAACTGGGTATTGACATCGGAGCCCTCGATGCCTGCATTATGACCGGTTATCCCGGCAGTATCGCCAGCACCTGGCAGCAGGCAGGCCGTTCCGGGCGGCGCAGCGGTGTTTCCCTGGCCGTGCTGGTGGCCAACAGTGAACCGCTGAACCAGTACATCGTTTCCAATCCCGATTATTTCTTCGGGCGGAGCCCGGAAAAAGCCCTGGCCGATCCCGACAACCTCATTATCCTGACCAACCACGTCCGGTGCGCCGCCTTTGAACTGCCCTTTGCAGATAGCGAACATTTCGGCAGGGCTGATATCGAAAGCGTCCTGCAATTCCTGGAAGAAGAAGACGTCCTCTACCACAGCGACAGCCGCTATCACTGGATGGAGGATACATATCCAGCCGAAGAAATCAGCCTGCGAAGCGCCACCAGGGAAAATGTGGTCATCATCGATATCACCGGTCCGCAACCGCAGGTGATCGGCGAAGTAGATCGTTTTAGTGCACCTATGCTCGTACATGAAGAAGCAATCTACATGCACGGCGGCCGGCAGTACCAGGTGGAAAAACTCGATTTCGGTGAAAAAAAAGCTTTCGTTAGGCAAGTGGATGTCAATTATTTTACCGACGCCAATCTGGCTGTCGATTTAAAAATTCTCGATGCCTGTGCCAGTGAAGGAAAGGAAGTAAGCAGAGCCTGGGGAGAAGTACGCATAAATGCCCTTGTCTCGATGTTTAAAAAAATCCGTTTCAATACCCATGAGAACCTGGGAGCAGGGCCTGTAGATCTACCGGAAACAGAGATGCATACTACCGCTTTCTGGCTCTCTTTTGACCAATCCGCTCTCGGCGGAATGTCTCCAGCCACCGTTCAGTCCGGCCTGATCGGGTTGGCTAACCTTGTCCCGCAGGTAGCTTCCCTCTTTCTGATGGGCGATCCCCGCGATCTTCGGGCGGTAAGTCAGGTTAAAGCACCCTTTACCGAACTGCCGACCCTTTATCTCTACGACAATTTTCCCGGCGGAGTAGGTTACAGCCAGGAGATCTTTCGCATTTACCGCGACATCTTTGAGGCAGCACGCAAAGTAATTGTTGACTGCCCTTGCTTCGACGGCTGCCCCTCCTGCATCGGACCTCTTAACCAGGGATCCGAAGGGGGAAAACAGACTGTCATGCAGCTGCTTGAGGTGATCCTAAAATGAAACGGGACCTAAAAGCAAAACTGAGTGATCTGCAGCGCACCGGTGAAGTCCGAACAGGGCGTCAGTACGCTGAAAACCTGAAGACAGGTTTAGAATATAACCTCTTTCCAGGAGAAGGCCGGGAAGAGGAAACCGCTTTCGGCTTTTGTTACATGCGTGAACTGCTTTTCCCGCTCACTTATCAGCACGGATGGAGCAGGTTGTCCGGCATTGATTCCTGCTGCGGAAAAAGCCTGGTCTTATCCGCCCGCGACGACAGTCTGGCAGGCTTTAACCCGCGAGAATCTCTATTCCTGGATATCGAAACCACCGGGTTATCCGGGGGAACAGGGACATGGGCTTTTCTAATCGGTTTAGGCTGGCTTGAAGGAAATTCTTTTAAGTTACGCCAGTACTTTCTGCGCAAGCCGGCAGAAGAAAGAGCTCTCCTTAGTCACTTCAGCAGGGAAGCTGAACGTTTCCCGGTAATGGTCACCTTTAACGGTAAAATCTTTGACCTTCCGCTGATCCAGACTCGCCAGATACTGGCCGGGCTCAGGCATACTGTGCCGCCCAGACACCTTGATCTCCTGCAGTGCGCCCGCTCTCTCTGGAAAAAGCGTCTGCCCTCGCGCTCTCTGAAAGCACTGGAAGAAGCTCTCCTGGGTATCAAACGTTTCGACGATATTCCCGGAACGGAAATCCCCTCCGTTTATTTTGAATACCTCCACCGAGGTAATACCGAAAATATGCGCAAAGTTTTCCATCATAATGTCCTTGATATCCTGTCAATGGTCACTCTTCTGGAAAGGGTTTCCCTGCTGGGCAACGGAGAAATGGTTGAGCATCCTGCGGAAGAATTGGCCCTGGGACGCCTCTGTATTAATGTCGGCCGCATTAAAGAAGGCCTTTCTTACCTGCGCAGAGCCTCGGCAAAAGGTACCCCACCGCTCGCCGAAGAAGCAGCCATAGAGCTGGCTCTTTTCTATAAACGCCGCCATCAATGGGAAAAGGCAGCTTCTATCTGGCAGATGGCTGTCGATAATAAAACGACCAACCCGATGTTCTATGTCGAGCTGGCCAAGTATTTCGAACACCGGCAGCGCGATTATAGCACTGCCCTTTCTATCACCGAAGAGGCGATTGCCCTTTTGAAAAACTGCCCCCCCGTCTCCCTGGAATCCGGTAAATTAAACGTTCCCTCACTGGAACACCGCTCAGAGAGACTTCGCCGGCGCCTTGCCAGCGCCACCCGATTTTCTTAAATATCTATTTGTCAATCAGGCTACTTTATCAAGATCCTCGAGTTCACGGCGATCCGAAGTGCTGCCGACAACAAAAGCCAGGATTATCGCTACTGCAACCAGACCGAAAGCCAGGTAAGGTGCGGGGACAACTTTATCAAGGAGCATATTGAGCATGAATCCGGCGGCAAAAGCGGTAACGACCATTATTACTGCCGACTTTAACATATCGCGCAGTCCCAATTCCCTGAGCAGGACAGCAAAAGTAGCGGCACAGGGGAAATAAGCAGCCAAAACAACCGCCCCGATCACAAACTGGCGGGCATCCAATCCAAGGGGGACCAGCATAGCCACGGCAACATCCTTGCGCAGGAAACCGATCAGCAGAGTTGAAACAGCTTCACCGGGCAAGCCGAGGACCTCCTGAATCACCGGTTTAAATATTACGCCCAGGTAATCAACAATACCCGAAGTGTAAAGAATATTGATCAGCAGGATCCCGCCGAGTATATAGGGAGTAGCATGAACAATCAGTCCCTTTACTCTCATACCCAGTTTTTTAAGCTGTGCTCTCAGGCTGGGGATGCGGTACGGCGGTATCTCAACAACCATGGAAGGTGTATAACCGGGCATAAAGCGATCAATTATCAGGCCGAGCACAATCCAGATGAAGAACAGGGTCGCAAAAACAACGGCAAGGTAAGCACCACCAAATCTACCAACTAATCCTACTATCATAGCCAGCTGGGCCATGCAGGGCACAGCTACAGATGTCAGTGTACAGACGATGAATCTTTCACGGCGGCTTTCCAGATTGCGTGCTGCCAGAACAGCCGGGACATTGCAGCCAAATCCCAGGACCATCGGAATAATGGAGTAACCATGCAAACCAACCCGGTGCATAACCCGGTCGGCCATTACCGCAAGGCGGGGCAGGTAACCGGAATCCTCAAGGAAGCCAAGCACCAGGTAAAAAACGGTTAAAAATGGCAAAACAATACCAAATTCAACAAAGACCCCGGTAGTAAGAACTCCCAGAGACTCTTCAAATTCTATGACACCGTCAAAAAGCCTACCAATCAATATATCGTGCAGGAAACCACCGCTTCCGAGCCATTCACTCAGCCGGTTCATCAGCGGTCCGTAAAGACCGCCGAAAAGATATTCGTCCAGAAAACCAGCGATCATTTCTCCCGCGCCGATCACCAACTGAAAAGCCAGATAAAGGACAACTGCAACTATAGGAATACCGGTCAGCGGCCTTAGACTGGCATCCTGCAGCGATTCAAGCCATGTATGGTGCCTGTGAATAATGGTTTGTACTTCGCTCACCACACTGCCTACATAAGCCCAGCGGTCGGCAACTTCAAGAGGTTCTTTTTCCCGATTTACTGCCTTCGGGAACGCATCGACCAGTTTCTTTAAGCCCTCCCCGCTGACCGCAACTGTGGGTATTACGGGAACACCAAGGAGTTCTTCGAGTTTTTCCACGTCAATTTTAACACCCTTATGCCCCGCCTCATCGATCATATTCAAAGCGATAATAACCGGGACATCACGTTCCAGCACTTCTGACGTAAGGAGCAGATTACGCTCGAGATTGGTCGCATCCACAACATTAATTACCACATCAGCCTGATCTACCATGTCGGCTGCCACCTCTTCTACTTTCGAAGAAGGCGTAAGACTATAAGTTCCGGGGGCATCCAGTACTGCATAAGAATCTTCACCAATCTTTAGCTGCCCACTGGTAAATTCGACAGTTGTTCCGGAATAATTGGATATCATCACCTTTGATCCTGTGAGCTGAGAAAAAACAACGCTTTTGCCCACATTCGGATTACCGACCAGCACTATTTTCTTCACCGTCATCCACCTCCACCATAATGCGCATAGCCTTGCCGTAACCAATAGCCACCTGGAAATTATCAATGCAAACCGTTACAGGCCCCCGCCTGAAAATCGAACTTAATTTTTTAATTCTTTTCCCCCTGTGCAGACCAATGTGCCCAAGTTTAGCGGCAAAACCGGGTCCACCCATAACCTTTTCAATAACCCCATTCTGCCCGGGTTTCATATCCACCAGTGACAATTTCATTTTTTCCTACCTCCATTTCCCGGCCTTTGGGCCTTCAAGTCACAACGTTTTCTTCTTTGGTAATGGGCATCGATATTTTGCTCTTTTAAAAATGCAATTAATTTTTCAAAAGTTTCACTGCTCAAATCATGTTCTATAAGACAGGCATCTTCTTCTGCCGCCTGCGGTGATACTCCAAGAATCCGGGTTAAGAAACCAAAGAGGACATTATGCCGATGCCATACCTTTGCAGCATAATGGTTCCCTTTTTCAGTCAGTTCCACAGGTCCATACCTGTTCTGCCGAATCAAACCCTTTTCCTTCAGCAGGGCAAGAGCCTGAATAACACTGGGCTTGGCAATATCCAGGCGATCAGCTATATCGGTTACCCTTACCACTTTTTTTTCTTCACTGAGGTTAAGGATAACTTCCAGGTAATCCTGAAGCGAAGAAGTAACGGGCATCAACTCAGACAAAACCGACACCGCCTTTTGAGGAAATAAAGTCTTTTACTTTCAGTGATCGATAGCCCATCATTCATGTTAGGTATTCCTAACATTTTTAATATAACATCATTCCCTTATGCCGTCAACAACTACAAGAAAATATTTTATCTAACTTCCAAGGCGATTGCAATTTTTTTACCCGGTTCTGAGGAGAATCAGATGATAATACCTGCCCTCGAATTCAATCCGTAAAACAACCCGCCTTCCGGCGGGTTGTCCCTTTTCTTGCCACTGATGGACCACAATTTTCCTATTCTTCGCTTTCTTCAAGATCTTCGACAAGTTCTTCCTCATGCTCTTCCGGCGTTTTTTCTTTGGTTTCACCTTCGGTATCTTCCGGCACATTGCCGCTATAGCTATTATCATCCGGATCACTGATGTCCAGGTCCGAATCACCAAATACTATATAGGCGCCACCCATCTTGGCAATATTATCAACAAAATCATTGCCGGACACAATTATCACCGATTCATCGAAAGCCACCAGGGCTCCCCCGAATTCCTGAGCAGTATTGCCGGTAAACGTGTTTTCCTTCACTTCAACGGTCGATTGCTGAACGACTATGATGCCGCCACCCGAACCGCCTTCGCCCTGAGCAATATTCCGTGTAATATCATTCTCAACCACAAGGGCAACCGCATTCTGAATGAACAGGCCGCCTCCACTGTTTGCCGTATTGCCAGTGACAGTATTTTGCTGGAGGGCAACTTCCGATTGCCCGCCAATAGCAAGGCCTCCTCCAGCCCTTCCGGCCAAGTTATCGTCGATAATATTGTTTTTAACAGTCGGAGAAGAACCATTTAAGACAGCAATTCCACCGCCGTCCTGTTCAACGAGGTTGCCGGTGATATTATTGCCGTCGATTACCGGAGACGAGTCGTTAATAAAAATCCCTCCACCACCGTAAAGCACCACGTTATCAGCAATAAAGTTATCATTAATGGTCGGCGTGCTGCCCTCGACTACTGCAATGCCTCCACCGTTTTCCTTGGTATAATTTTTAACAATACTGTTGTTGCGGATTTCCGGTGCAGCACCTTCAGCCACAGCAATACCTCCGCCGTTATTTTCAGCCGTATTCCTCGATATATCATTCCCGTCAATAGTAGGCGTCCCATCCATAACTACGATCCCGCCGCCAAACCAGATGGCATGGTTTTCTAAAACAGTGTTTCCCGTCAACAGGGGTTCGGAGTACCAAACGGCAATGCCTCCACCGCTGGTAGCGCTGTTTTCTTCTATCTCATTGCCGCTGATCCGCGGCGCTGACTGATAGTCTACTGTTACACCGGCACCCATATTTAAAGCCCTGTTTTCTCGCAGGAGGTTGTTTTCAATGATCGGGCTGGCATCCCAAATAGAAATACCTCCTCCATTGAAAGCAGAATTGCTTTCAATTGTATTGTTGCTAATGGTCGGATTGGAACCATAGAACACGGCTATTCCACCGCCGTCCATGTCAACATCGTTCCCCGTGATCACGTTCTGCGTAATGGTCGGTGAACTGCTTTCGCTGATAAAAATACCCCCACCATAGGACCCTTCATTGGTTAAGTCATTCCCCTCATATTGATGGGAAATTATTTGTTCCGTCCCCACACCATTGGTAATGGTAAAACCCTGTAAAACAGCATCTGTACTTTCACCATTTTGAAAAGTGACCACTGATCCCCTCTTGCGGCCATCGATGACCGTCTCCGCAACCACGGCCGGATCTTCCGGGTCAGTACTGCGCACGGTGATATCTTTTCCCAAAAAGTCGATCTGTTCATAATAAACGCCAGGTTCGACAACAATAATATCCCCGTCTTCAGCCGCTTCAATAGCATCCTGAATGGTGCGGTGATCCCCCGGAACTTCCAGACTGGAACCAGACAAAAATAGATAAGTGATCGCTGCAATTGCCACCACTGCTACTACCCCTATTATCAAGCCAATTATTTTACCCCTGCGGGGAATTTTTCTTTTTTCCTCACTCATTGTTCAAGCTCCTTTCCAGATCGTTTAGCTAAAAAAGGAGGTATCTCTATTCAGAAAATAGATCATTCGGCAAGTTCATTGTGTAAGTATTATCATCAGGGTCGTTTAGTTCCAGGACAGAATCTGCCGAAACCCAGACCGCCCCGCCTCCGTCAGGGTCACCAGCCTGATTGTTTTCAAATATATTTCGCAGGAACACCGGAGTCGAGTTGTAAATAGCCGCTGCCCCTCCCAGATGTTCCGAAATGTTGTCGCTGAAAGTGTTGCTGTCAAGGGTAGGCGATGATCCTTCCATGTAAAGCCCCCCACCGGCGATGTAAGCAAGGTTTCCGTTGATATCATTGCCGGTAATTAAATGAGCTGTTTCCATGGAGTTCACAACAAAGATTCCCCCACCGTTTGCGGCCCTGTTCTGAGTAATCATGTTGTCTTCGATAATCGGTTCTGATTCCTCAATAAGCAGACCGCCGCCGTTTCTTTCCGCAGCATTGCCACTGATTGTGTTGTTTTTGATCGTCGGCGTCGAACCCAGTGCAACCACCAAACCTCCGCCCAGGCGGGTAGCCCTGTTGTTACTGATTACATTGTTAATCAATTTTGGCTTCGAATTTGATATGATTACTACCCCGCTACCCATTTCCGCATTATTACGGCTAATGGTGTTACCTTCAACCAGAGGTGATGATTCTTTAATAAAGATCCCTCCACCTAAAAAACTGGAATTGTTTAAAATCTCGTTATTCAAAATATAGGGAGAAGAATCAAAAACAGCAATTCCGGCCCCGTATTCAGCTTCATTATCTTCGATTGTACAATTCTCGATACGTGGAGAGCTACCGCCGGAAACCAAAATTCCGCTGCCCCCGGTTACGGTAAATCCGCTGAGAACAGCTTCTTCGGTTTCTCCGCTCCTGAATGAAACAACGGTTCCACTTCCGCCACCATCGATGATTGTTTCAGCAACAACTTCCGGATTGTCGGGGTCGGTACTTTTCAGAATAATATTTTTACCTCTGAAATCAATGTTCTCACGGTGAATACCTACCTGAACTACGATTTCATCCCCGTCTTCCGCTGCATCGATTGCTTCCTGGATGGTCGCATACTGATCAGGAACAGTTACCCCTGATTCTCCAAAAGGAAAGAAAGCAAAAACGAGAGCGACAGCTGCTATAACCAGGATCAAACCGAGAAGAACAAATTTGAGCTTTCCGTTTGCCGTCTTTTTAGGTTTATCGGGAGCAGATCCGGCTTGCATCGGTTTCTTCCCGGCAGGCAGGCTTTCTTCTTCACCATCCGGTTTCTCTTCCGGAACATGCCCGCAATACGGACAGAAACCATATTCTTCTTCATCATAGTTCATGCCGCAGTTTTGGCACTTGATCATCTAAATACCCCTCTCGGATATGATACTTATCTATAATTCATCTATCAGTTTTTCTACTGTCCATCCATATTAACATGTTCTAGCTGTAATAGACAAGAGGTGGTTCAACGATAACCCGATATCCATAAAAGAGCCATCTGCCCGCCTAAAAGAACAGATGGCCACAGGTCTTTATCCCAAACTTTACCGCTGGCTTATTGAAGTAAGAACTGGCTGCTGTGAACCTTCGACATAGGTAAAAACAACTTCAGAACCGTCTGCAATTTCTTCAATACTGATCCCCTGATCAAGCGCAAAAGCACGAAAATACCTTACTTCAACTGACTGGCTGTCAATTTGCCCAATCAGGGTCCCATGCATCACTTCTCCTTCAACCGGCTGCTCAACTGCTTCTATTGAATCGAGCACCGCTCTCTGTCCGCTTTCAGTAAAAGTGAAAGCTACCAGCGAACCATCTTCTATACCTGTTACATCCACGCCTTCTCCAAGAATAAAAGGCCTGACAATTTCTATCTCAACCGAATGGGCATCGATCTGACCACTTAATATTCCTTCGCCGACCAGTTCGACCGTATCTTCGCCGTCCGGTTCGCCATTTTCACTATCCACGGGTTCTTCAAGAACGGTTATTGAAAACAGCACCGGCCCGGTATCACTTTCACGATAACTGAAAGCAACCCTGGATCCGTCGTCAATTTCGTCAACTTCAAGATTTTCGGCCAACTCTAAGGCCATGAATTGACCATCTATCTCTATTTCCACAGAGTGGCTGTCAATCTGTCCCGTGTAAATACCTTCATCCTCCCGAACAGCCCCTTTTACTTCGATTGAAAGTAGAACAGGGCGCTCCTCTTCCACGTAAGTAAAAGAAACTTCCGCGCCGTCGGCAATACCGGTCACACTAACTCCTGTCCCGAGAATAAAAGTCCGGGGTTCAGAGTCAATTTCTATCTCTACGGATTGACTGTCTGCCTGTCTGACAAAAACACCTTCTTCAGACAATATCGTCTGTTCAGTCAGCGTTGCTTCTTCGTGGTCACATCCTCCGATTGTAATAAACAACAGAATCACCGCGATTGCAACGAACAGCATGTCCTTTATTTTCATCATATTTTTCACTCCCCCGGCATTTATTTATAGTCAATCAGGTACTTAGACATTTAAACTGTGTTTCCGGTTCCCCATAAACACTACTGCAGTTTCGGTTTGTTGTCCAACCGCCGCATTACAATAATAAAGGAAGCAGTTTCTCGTTACTGAAATGAAACAACCCGTATTTAAATAATTCCCGTGTTTGAATATAATATATAATAATATCTTTTTTCAATATAACGCAAGTAACATCCTTTGCCCATACCTTAAAATAATTTTTATTATCTATCTTCTATTGATAAAGGATTAAGAAAGGCTGCAGGCGAATTGAATCCGAGAAAAGAAAACCGGGAGGTTAAAACGTGGGGGATATAAAGATACGGGTTGGCGTCAGCGAGTGTTTGCTCGGCCACAGCGTTCGCTATGATGGAGGGCACAAACATAATTCTTATATAACCGATACACTGGGGCAGTTCTTCGATTTCGTTTATGTTTGTCCCGAGATGGAATGCGGACTGCCGGTGCCCCGGGAAGCACTTAATCTGCGAGGTGATCCGGCGGGCCCCAGGATGATAACTGTGAAGAGCAATATTGATCACACGGATGATATGAACCGTTTTTGCAAAGCAAAAATTGAGGAACTCAAAAAAGAGGATCTGTGCGGATTTATTTTTAAGAGCAAGTCTCCCAGCTGCGGTCTCTACCGGATTAAGATTTATCAAGATTCAAAAAGCCAATTCAGAAGCGGCCGCGGCCTTTTTGCTGAGGTCTTTGTGAAGTCTTTTCCTCTTCTACCGGTTGAAGATGAAGGCCGGCTCAATGATGCCCGGCGGCGGGAAAATTTTATTGAAAAGGTCTTCTGTTACCAGCGCTGGAAAGATTTTATGAACGCCAACCCCGACTATAAAAAATTGATCGATTTTCATGCTTGCCAAAAGCTACAGATGATGGCCCACAGCACGAAACATCTTGCCAGAATGGGAAAGCTGGTTGCAGCCGGTAAAACGATCTCACCCGATCGGCTTTTTATCGATTACGAGGTCAATCTTATGGAAGCTCTATCCCTGAAGGCCACAGTTAAAAAGAATGTAAACGTGCTTCACCACATAATCGGCTACTTTAAAAAATTGATCAGCACTGACGAAAAAAATGAAATCCTGGAGATTATTAAACGCTATTCCCTTCATCAAATCCCCCTGATTGTTCCATTGACCCTTATCAACCATTACATCCGCAAATACAGGGTTGATTACCTCAGCCGGCAGACTTACCTGCAACCGCACCCTGCCGAGTTGATGCTGCGCAATCATGTTTAGTCTGCTGTTCTACTGCGTACAGTATTTTTTTGTTTGGCCAGACAGCCGGGACAAAGTCCGTAAACTTCAAGGGTATGATCATATATTTCAAAATGTGTCTTTTTCTCAATTTCTTTCGCAATGAAAGCAAAACTGCAGCTGTTGAACTCAAGACGGGTACCGCATTTTAAACAAATCATATGATGATGCCGATCTCCGGGCTGATTGACCGTATAATAAAATTGATTGTTATTGACCGGGAAAGTGCGGAAGATCCCCAGCTTGAGAAAAAGATTCACATTGCGGTATACCGTGGCAGTACCAATTCCGGAAAATTTCTTTTGCAGCCCACAGCAGATTTCCTTCATGCTATAATGTTTTTCACTTTCAAGCATAAATTCAAGGATCATCAGGCGCGGCCCGGTCAGCTTGTAACCATTATCCCGCAGAGTCTGTTTCGCTTTATTCACAAAGGCAGTATCCGCCATTTTCGATCCTTCCTTTAGTTATTGCCTGGCCTGACCAGGCGGGCCAGGCCTTCATCTCTACTCAAATGAGCCTCTTCTCTGGAGTTTCTTCTCCAGGGAAAAATTCAACACCAGGGTTAATATAAATAACAGAGTTAGAATAAGCACAATCGCTGCTCCCGGCGGAACAGGGTAAAAATACGATAGGACAAGGCCACCAATACTGCCCACCAGTCCAAAAAAAAGTGAAAGAGCCAGCATACCTCGGTAATTTTTGCTTATCCTGAGTGCTGCAGCCCCGGGGATAACAATTAAAGCAGCCACCAGAACAATGCCAACCAGCTGAATTGAAACTATGACTGTTAAACCTATAACTGCCAGTAAAACCATATAAAGTGGGCCAACCGGCAGCCCTCCTGCTTCAGCCATTTCTTCGTCAAAACAGATTGCCAAAAGTTCTTTAAAAAAAAGAACTATAAAAGCCAGGGCCAATAACAGGACAATTCCCATCAACAAGAGATCGCGGAAGGATACCGAAAGGATATTGCCAAAAAGGAGGGAAAATAGTTCGGGGTAGTACCCTTCAAAAGCACTGATTAAAGCTATGCCCAGGGCCATCCCGGCGGCATAAAATATCCCAATCACGGTATCAGCACTCATTTTACCTGCCCTGCTGACATAACCAACCCCCATTGCTGTCAGCACGGAGAAAATGCTTCCCGTCAGAACGGGATCGATTCCTGTAACCAACCCGATGGCAATCCCACCGAGGGCAGTATGAGAAATTCCCGCTCCCAGAAAGGACAGCTGCTTTAGGACAACGAAAAAAGAAATTACTGAGCAAAGGGACCCCACCAGGAAAGCAGCAATCAAGGCCCGCTGCATGAAATCGTAATTCAGCATTTCGCTCATTTTCGATCCCTTCTTCCTCTTCCGATACCACTAAGCAAGTCAAACTGGCAACGATAGACCTCATCCAGTCCCGGACAGTTTAATAAATCACCTGGCCGGCCGTGCGTGTGCATCACACAATTTATGCCAATGAGCTGATCAGCAACGGACGCAATAGATATTAAATCGTGGGAAATAAGGATGATCGTTAGTTTATCCCTCTCCCGCAGCTCCTGAAGAAGGGCAGTGAATTTCTGCTGAGCTGGAAAATCAAGACCGGCATTCGGTTCGTCAAGTAAAAGAAGTTTCGGTTTCCGAACCAGTGAACGGGCCAGCAGAATGCGCTGCTGTTCACCTCCGGAAAGTTCCTGGAAATAACTCTTGGTAAATCTTTCCATACCCACAGCCTGCAGAGCTTCCTTAACCCTGAGACTTCCTTTTGTTAAGCGGTGCAGCATGGTAGCAGGTGTCAATAATCCGGTAGAAACCACGTCGGCCACCGAAAGGGGGATATTCTTTTCATATGAACTACGCTGGGGCATGTACCCAATCATCGGTCGAACTTTCTTTAGTTGCGGGTAAAACCTGCCCAGGACCTCAAGACGACCCTGAGAAATGGGAATCAGGCCAAGAATAACCCGCAGCAGGGTTGTTTTCCCAGCGCCATTCGGGCCGATCACTCCTATAAATTCTCCTTCTCTAACTGAAAAATTAATCTCTTTCAAAACATTTTTACCGCTCAGTCTGACAAATAAATTATCCGCTCTAACAATTTCACCCATTTCATTGAGCCTCCGCCAGTTAACTCCTGCAATTTATCTTGATTCAGTCAAGCGCTTCCCTGAATACGGCTAGATTATATCTCATCAACGACAGGTAAGTTTCTCTTCCCGGTATATTCTCCCCACCCAGGGGATCGAGGATATGTACTTTTATGCCTCCCTCTTCGGCAACCCTGACCGCCAGATCCTGTGCAAACTGCGGTTCGGCAAAAACAGCTTTGATCTGCCCCCGCTCAACCAGATCGATCAAATCAGCCATCCATCCGGCAGAAGGTTCACGGCCCGGGGAACCGGCAATAACCGCTGCCTGATCCAAATTGTAGCGAGAGGCAAAATACTGCCAGGCTGAGTGGAACGCTATAAACTTCCTGCTGCTAAAAGAAGCGACATTCGTTTTTATTTCTTCATCCAGGAGGGTTAGTTCATCACAATAATTGTCCAATCTTTCCTTGAAGTATGCTTCTTCATCCGGCAACAGGGAAACCAGTTCCTGAAAAATGGAGGGGCAGATCTGATCGCTAACCACTACAGGATCAAGCCAATAATGAGGATTCATTGTACCTTGCCTGTGCTCATGAGCGACTTCTTCATCCTGTAGATCTGAAAGCCCTGTTTCAGAAGTTGAAACCACCTGATCTCCGATCAGACCAGGCATCGAATAACTGCCTTCTTCAAGGAGAGTAACAGAAGTTGAGAGATCAAGCAGGTGCAGACCGGGTCCGGCAGCATGCGCCAGGTCGGCCCCCCAATCATCCAGTCCGGCACCAATAAAAATAAACATCTGCGCTTCACTGATCAGCCTGGCCTGATCAACTGTCGGTTCGTAAGTGTGAGGACTGGCCCCTGTGGGCAACAAACATATCACATTTACTGCATCACCGCCAAGTTGCCGCGTAATATCGGCCAGGGGATAGATTGTTGTGATCACAGTCAGTGATGGTTTTTCATCCAGATCATTGCCAGGCAAATCGCAGCCAACAGCAAATGTAACAATCATTAACAGAAGCAAGAGAAAAACAATCCGGCGCATTGAATATCCCGTCCTTTTGAACCACAATGGTTATATTGTTATGCTTGTCAATTTAGTGCGAAAAAAATCCATCCATTTTGAGAAACTTTATCATTTGGATAAAATAATTATACCACAGGGCAACAAGTACTGGTTATAATTAAAAGGGCAAACTGAGAGAACAGGCAACTCCAGTAAGTAAATGATCATCACTTTTAGAGAATCAAATAAAGCAACCCGAAAAAGAGAGATTGCCAATCACTTTACTAACAACTATTACTGATATATTATTGCTGAAGAAACGATTAAAATAATATGCCGGAGGTTCTTGACTATGTCCTTAAAACCACAAAGAAAACCAAACTGCCCGTGTTTTTCTTCCGGGCCTTGTGCTAAAAGACCAGGCTACAATCTAGCCTCACTGAAAATAGATCTACTAGGCCGTTCCCACCGTAGCAAAGAAGGGAAAGCCCGCCTGAAAAAAGCAATAGAAAAAACTAAAGAAATCCTGGGAATACCTGCTGACTATATGCTCGGTATCGTTCCTGCTTCAGACACTGGAGCATTTGAAATGGCTATGTGGAGCCTTCTGGGGCCAAAACCGGTCGATGCCGTCTATTTCGAATCTTTCGGCAAGACCTGGGCAGACGATATCGAAATGCAGCTCAAGCTACCTGAAGTAAATGTCATTACCGCCGATTATGGCTTCCTGCCTGACCTTAAGCAGATCAACTTTGACCATGATGTAGTACTGACCTGGAACGGAACAACAAGTGGCGTAAAAATACCTGGTGGTGATTTTATTCCCACCGATAGGAAAGGCCTCGTTCTCTGTGATGCCACTTCAGCGGTCTTCGCCATGGAAATACCCTGGGAAAAGCTGGACGTAGTCACTTTTTCCTGGCAGAAAGTGCTGGGAGGCGAAGCTGCCCACGGTATGCTGGTCCTTTCTCCACGGGCAGTCGAGCGGATCGAAAGCTACACCCCACCCCTGCCGCTGCCGAAAATCTTCCGCCTGGCCAAAAAGGGCAAACTGATTAAGGACATATTCGAAGGATCAACCATCAACACCCCTTCCATGCTCTGCAATGAAGACTATCTGGATGCCCTTGACTGGGCTGAAAAAATTGGTGGTCTTCCGGCCTTGATCAGGAGGAGCGAAGAGAACCTTCAGGTGATTGAAAACTTCGTTGAAGCGCATGACTGGATTAATTTCCTGGCAGCCGATCCGTCTGTCAGATCAAATACCAGCGTCTGCCTGATCGTGGACCTGGATGCCGAACAACTCAAGGATCTTGTCGGTTTGCTGGAAGCGGAAGAAGCGGCTTTCGATATCGCTTCCTATCGCGATGCTCCCTCCGGGCTCAGGTTCTGGTGCGGTGCAACGGTAGACAAAGAAAACCTGGCCCTGGCCATGCAGTGGCTTGAGTGGGCCTACCATGAAGTAAAAACCGGCGCTTGACATCCAAAACGGAGGTGATCCACTTTGCAGGAAGTCCTGGATCTACTGAAAATTTTCTGGCCTCTTCTGGTTTTGCAAATTCTGCTCATGGTATGGGCTCTCGTCGACCTGATCAGGCATAAAGAATTAAAAGGTTTTCCCCGGTGGGCCTGGGTCCTGATTATCGTTTTCATCAATATTTTTGGGCCGATTATCTACCTGGTTTTCGGCAGGGGAGAGGAATAAAATTAAAGGAAACGCCTTCTTTGTCAGCGGGCTGTCCAAACAATTTGATCATCACTCCGCCCTCCGGGGCATTGATTTTCAGGTCAGGCGGGGCAGCATCCACGGCTTCCTCGGGCCCAATGGCGCCGGTAAAACCACGACCATAAAAATTATCCTTGGATTGATCGCTGCCGATGCCGGTGAAGTCAGTGTTCTAGGCATACCGCTCAAGTTTGGCCAAAAATTGGATTACCTGCACTATACCACCTACCTGCCCCAGGATCCGGTCTTTCCCGAAGGATTGACCGGAAAAGAAACGCTTACACTGGTTGCCAGCATCTACAGGGTAGACCAAAACCTGAGTCAGACACGAATTGATCGCCTCTTAAAACATTTCCAACTTGACGATGCCGCCAACCGCCGGGTCAGCACCTACTCACGGGGCATGCAGCAGCGACTCGGTATAGCCGCCACCTTGCTACCCGAGCCGGAACTGCTGATCCTTGATGAACCGGTCTCCGCTCTTGACCCTGATGGCCGCCGCAGGATCCTTGAAATCATCTCCAGGCTCAGAAACAGGGCCACAGTTTTCTTTTCCAGTCACATCCTGGCCGATGTGGAAAAAGTTTGCGATCATGTAACCATCATTGACAGGGGGCGGAAACTGCTGGATGCCGGCACCGGTGAACTGCTCAACCGCTACGCCATGGAGCAGTACCTGATCGCAGTTCGTCCTGACCAGCAGGCCAAAGCGGCGGCCATGATCAAAAAAAACCCCGCCGTAAGAGAAGTAACCCCGCAGCAGGGCAAACTTTTGGTTGTCTCCGAACCCGGTAAATCGATTGTCATGGCCGAAAATTTGCTCCCGGCCTTGATCCGACAGGGCATTACCGTTACAGAATTCGCTCCAAACCGCACCAATCTGGAAGAAGCATTCTTCAGGGTGCTTGATGAAAATCATCGCCGGGAGGTAGATCGTTCGTGACTACCCTGCTGCTGAAAGAATTAAAATGGAACTGGCGCAGCTTCCGCTATCCGGCTTTTCTGCTGGTTGTCCTTTTCTTTGCCCTGCTCGACCCGCCGATGATGAAATATATGAATGAAATCCTGGCCCGTTTTGCCGAAGGGGTAGAAATTGTGATGCCCGATCCAACCCCGGAGGAGACCTTCTTCAGCTACCTGTCCGACGTATCACAGATGGGAATCCTGGTCCTGATTTTTATGGTTATGGGCTCCGTAGCCCGGGAAAAAGAAACAGGGGCTGCCGGATGGATGCTCAGCAAACCCATCGGCCGCTGGCAGTACCTAACAGCCAAGATTATTGTCCTTTTCGCAATTTTGATCGCCGGATTATATATCTGCAGCGCCCTGGCCTATCTTTATACCATGACCCTGATCGGCAAAGCCCCTCTGGCCGGATCAATTATGGCCACCACCGCGCTGGTCGCCTATACCCTGCTGCTGGCCACTCTTACTTTCGCATTCTCCACCGTTCTCAAAAGCCAGCTGGCAGCCGGAGGGCTGGCTGTAATGGTTTTCTTTTTAAGCGGACTGCTAAATTTGGTGGTTGCTGAAACAGCCGCCGCCGACTTTTACCCCAATACCCTGCTTGCCCTGATGAAACCTTTAATCGACGGCACAGCAGCCCCTTCGGCAATAGCCGTTCCACTGACAGTTACTCTTTTGCTTATCCTGCTGCTTTTCATGCTCGCCGGCAGACGTTTCTCACGTATGGAGCTGTAACAGCACCGGTAATAGAAAATTTCCTTGCAGCAGATAGAAAAACAAAAAGGAAGCCTGCAATTTGTTCAGGGTTAGGAATTTATTTTACCGCTATCAGCGCAATTTTGGATCGGATTTGTTTATGTAATGATCCTCAACCTGATCGGTTATCGCCGCTTTGAAAATAAAGTGGCCGGCTGATTTGTTTGATCAATGATAACGACAGAGGCGCCCGGTCGGGCGCCTCTTTATTTACTTTGCTGAAAAACCTTTGGCAAGAGGCTGAAGGAACTGTATACTTTATTAACCAATCTCTCAAGTGCAGTTAGCTATACCGGGCCTGTTTTCTTATCCATCCGGTCGAACGACCTTTTTAGATCACCCTTGCTGATAGTGACAGCCATAAAAAATGAAATATGCATGTAAACCTGTTGACTCACTGCGCAAGTATTGGTATAATGCCTATACTGGTATAATGTCAGTAAAGGGGTCTTCATCATGTGCGATATCAAGAGCTGTGGATGCCACGATCATCATTTAAAAATTGAGGGTTTTATAGTACCCTGTATCCTCTTTCTGCTCGATGAAAAACCGGCTCACGGCTATGAATTAATGGAAAAATTAAACAGCCTGGCTTTTGTTGAAATGCCTCCCGATCCAAGCATGGTATACAGGCATCTGCGGCACCTCGAAAAAGAAGGCAAAGTAAAATCAAAACTGGAACCCGGCAGCGGGGGACCGGCTCGTAAGGTATATTCAATGACTGCCGACGGCAAAGAGTACCTTCATTTATGGGCGGCAAAAATCAGCAGCCGCCTTTCAGTCCTGCAGAAATTTCTCGATGCCTATGAAAAAAAGTATGGAGCCGATGAAAATTAGCCAGTCGCTGCAGCGCCTTTCAGATAAAGAACCGTTCAATGCAGTAATTGTTTTTGGGAGAGGAGATTATTCATGGAACTGTTAAACCCTGCTGATTTAAAGGAGTTTTCTTCACAAAGCCATCTTAAAAAAGAGTTGAAAGTAACTGAAAATTTCAAAATGCTGACCATATGTTTCGAACCTGGGCAGGCTGTTCCGCCCTGCGTCATGGAACGGAGCACCGCTTTTTACATAGTCGAAGGTAAGGGCTATATTTCAGTGGATGGAGAAGAAACAGCAGTAACTGCCGGCCACCTTGTCTTTATCGAGCCAGGACTGGAAAGACAGATCCAGGCAAAAACCAGGCTTGTTGTCCTGGCTGTCCAGTACAGCTGAAAATGCTTTAAGAAATCTGTATCATCGGCAACCTTCTCGCGATGAAGGTATATGAAGATAAACGAAAGGAATGAGTTTCGTGACCACCATCATTGTCTATGTCCTGCTGACCGCCTGCGTCGGCCTTTCGCTGCTGAAAAGTAGGGAGAAAACTAAAAAAGCCTTCATTATCGGCGCCAGGGCTCTCTGGAAAATGGCTCCGGGTCTCCTGGCCATCGTCGGAGTGGTCGGCCTGATCCTCGGCATTCTGCCGCCTGAAACAATATCGCGCCTCGTGGGCGAAGAAGCCGGCCTGATGGCTACCGCAACCGCCGCCATCCTAGGGGCGATTACACTCATACCGGCCCTGATCTCTTTCCCCCTGGCCGGCTCACTGCTGCGCGCCGGGGCAACGGTTAACACCATCGCCGCTTTTATTACCACCCTGGTGATGGTCGGCTTTGTCACCGCACCGCTGGAGATCAAGGCCCTGGGCAAGAAATTTACTCTGCTGCGAAACGGGATGAGCTTTATCGCCGCCCTGATCATCGCCGCTGTAATGGGAGTGATCCTGACATGACAGTAATAAAAAAATTCAAAGCCCCTCTGTTAATGGCCGCCTTGTTTATAATACTCTGGTTCTGGCTGCCGGACATTGCCGCCCGTTCAACAGATGTCGCCTTCAATTATCTTAAAGAAATGGTCCTGGTTATTCCACCGGTCTTTGTCCTCATGGGTTTACTGGAAGTGTGGGTGCCGAAAGAAAAAATAACGCAGTTGATCGGCAGCGGTTCTGGCATAAAGGGAATTCTCTTTTCTTTCCTGATGGGGACCCTGCCAACCGGACCTTTGTACATCGCCTTTCCCCTGGCCGGTTCGCTTCTTAATAAGGGAGCCCGTATATCCAACATTGTTATCTTTCTCGGCGCCTGGGCGGCAATTAAAATACCCCAGCTGGTGGCCGAAATGGAATTCCTGGGGCTGCCTTTTACTGCCCTGCGCTTTGTTTTAACCCTGACAGCGGTAATTTTAATCGGTCAAATCATGGAAATATTAATTAAACCGGACGACGTGCCATCAATAACAAATGATCATAACAGTCAAACGACCGGGAAAGGATAGGATTCTGTTGCTGTATATATTGAAAAACATAATTCTCACCCCTCTGATAAAATGGGCCGTCAGGCATCCGGGGATCATGGAATCAAAACTCTTCCTGAAGGCAATGCAGGTGTTCCCGGCTAAAATCAGTAAATCTTTTGACCGGACAATGGCCGGCAGTATTGCAGGTTATTCGGAAGCACTGTTTGAAGGCCTCCGACAAGTAGATATTTCTCCCGGGAGGATCCTTGATTTATGTACAGGTACAGGTTTTGCGGCATTTATAACAGCGGATATTTTCCCCAATGGGGAAATTGACGCTGTTGATCAGTCGCCTGAGATGCTGGCTGTCGGCAAGGCTAAAGCTGAAGAAAATGGAATTAGCAATATCCGTTTCATTAAGGGAAACGCCCGCAGTTTAGAATATGAAAATGATCAATTTGATCTAATTGTCACTTCCAATGCCCCGGTTTATCCTCAGGAGGCAGCAAGGGTTTTGAAACCGGGAGGTTTCTTTCTCGCTTCATTTACATTCGGGGGCGATGCCATTGCGGGCGCAAATAAGGATATTGCCCTTTTCCTGCAGAAAAATGGCCTGCATCCCAAAGAGCTGCAAAAAGCAGGCAGCGGCGCATATGTGCTGGGACAAAAACCAGCTCCTTTTGAATAAAGAAGCTGTAAGGGAAACTCCTGCTTTTCCCAAATAGCTTCTTCTGCTTCCACGCCGGCAGCATTGTCTGATCAGCAGTAACTAATTGCTTCCTGCTTGCATACATCCCGGCAGTCCAGGCAGACCAGACATCTGCTTTTAATGATTACGAACCTGCCATCAATATTTTCTATCGCTCCTGAGGGGCAGACTTTCATGCAGCTGCCGCAGCGATTGCACTTTTCCTCGGCAATAACCATGGCATATTTTGACACAGACCCGGGCAGGGTGAAAATGGTGCCGTAGGGGCAGATATAGCGATGCCATAGTTCTTCTGGAAAGGAAACAGTCAGCACTATACCGGCAGCAAAAAGGATAGGCAGCACAGGCAGCATTCTGCCGGTGGTCATACTGATAACAAAGAAAAGGATAAAAAGACCCAGCACCACATATTTAATCCAGGAGATTGCCAGAAATGAAGGGATTTTTATATCCTTCAGGCCGAGTTTCCTTTTAACCCAGACAACCACTTTCATAACGGTATTGATCGGGCAAATCCATCCGCAGTAAAGGCGACTGAAAAGAAAAGTGGATGCCACTGCCAGCAGGAAAATGCCCACCCAGATCTGAACCCGACCGGTAAAAATTAATACAATAAAAAGGGCCACAAAAAGAAGACGGATAATTGGCTGCAAATAATTTTTCATTTTCAGGACTCCCATCTTTATCGGTTCTCATAAGTATCGTATCTTTGAATCAAGTATATTGTTAAGGAACGGTAAAAAAAGTGTCCGAGGTAACTAATTGGGGGTGATCGGGATGATAGAATTACAAAACTATCTTTCAGCGCTGAAAAATACATCACTTTTCGGCAGCATTACCGAAGAAGATTTAAAGATCATCGAATCGTCTCAATACAGGATTGGCAAATATGAAAAAGAACAAATTATTTATTTGCAGAATGAAAAGTGCCGTTCAGCAGATATTATTCTCAGCGGAAAAGTATCAGTAAAAAAAATCAGCAAAGAGGGGAATATTCTCTCCATCCATACCTTTTTCAGCAGTGATCTGCTCGGTGCCAATATTATCTTCTCGAGCAGCAACACTTACCCCCTGACGGTAGTATCCGAAGAAAAAACAGTGTTATTCCATATGCCCGGCCAGTTGATCCTGCGGCTCTGCCGGAACAACAATCATTTTCTGGTTTCTTTCCTCGGTGCTGTCTCCGATCGCACTGTTATTCTGGCCGATAAAATCAAGACAATATCGCTGAAAACGATAAAGGAACAGATTACCGATTACCTGAAATATGAATATCACCTGCAGAATAGTGAGGTGATCAAGTTGACCTTATCTAAGAAAGAACTGGCGGAAAGATTTGGCGTTCAGCGGTCTTCACTGGGAAGAGAGCTAAATAAGATGCGCCGGGACGGGTTGATTGAATATGATGCCCGGACAATCACCCTTAAAGGTTTGAAAGAACAACTTTCCTGAACCTGTCCAACCGATTCGGCAGTCCGGCTACCACTTAAAAGTAATTTCTTAAAGCTACTGCTCAAAGCTCCTCCTTAAAGTGTTCGGCCACCTGCCGCAGGAGACGGAATGATTTATCTACAGTCTCTTCCCCGTCCGCATTTATCAGGCAGCATCGTGCCGGCGCCAGCCAGGCCCGGCTCGTCTACCCAGACAAAAGCCCGGGGATGGATCTCCTGCATTTCAGCGAGCTGCGCCTGCAGTTTCCTGGCCACAAAATCAAACACAGTCTGCCGCACTTCTTCATAATAGATCATCGGTTTGTTTTCTTCGTCCAGGATCTTCAGCCCGTAGCTGACCGGGCCGATACTTTGCCCGCGAATGTAGCGGTAAGAGGATAAGTTGCGTTCCAGGAAATGGTGAAAAACCGCTGAATAGCTGGGAGAAAGACGAAAGTAGCTCTGATCATCCCAGTGCTGAAGAAATTCCTCGATGTCTTCATAAAACTTTTCCAGGGAGAAGCGGATTTCTCTTTTTGTTTCTTAGATCATGATCCCGGGGAAATGCTCGGAGATCTGGACATACATGTCTTCATAAAAATTGAGCCGGGGCAGCTGGGGCCAGAAAGGGATATCAAAAGTCAGGGCCAGCTCAAGAGCCCGGTCGGTATCGGTATGGGGCATTATGCCCATGGCAGTTGTCAGGCAGTTACCTTCCAGTTTCATATCTTTCCTCCCCTGACTAAGTAATTGTCGAATGGTGGCTCTCTATCGCTGCTGCTTCCTTTATTGACAACAGCTCAGCGTCCCGGCTTTGCAGATGCTCATTTTTCAATGCCCTTGCGGGCGGTAACACCTTTATCCATATAGTGTTTGATACAGCGCATCTCAGTCACCAGATCAGCCCGTTCGATAAGCTTATTCGGGGCACTTCGACCGGTTAAAACCATTTCCATGCCGGGTGGCCGGAGATCAATCAGGGCACAGGCATCTTCCACCGAAAGCAGCTCGCCATGAATTGCCGCCATGATTTCATCCAGGATTAAAAGATCGCACTCTTTGTTGACCAGCACTTTCCTTACCTGCTCAAGCTCTCCCTGCATGTTCTTTTTCAATTCATTTTTTTCCTGCTCGTTCATCGTCCAGAAAAATTTTTTGCTTTCTGCAAGGCGAATAATCTCAAAATTTTTCCCCAGCATGGTAACACTCTTTAATTCCCCGCTGGGCGATCCTTTCAAAAATTGAAACATGATCACTCTGAACCCACTTCCAACCGCTCTCAATCCCAGCCCCAGGGCAGCAGTAGTTTTCCCCTTTCCATCACCGGTATAAATCTGGACATATCCTTTTTCCATCTAAAAACCTCCATTGAATTATAAATTAACAAAAGTGCGATAAATATTCAAAAAGTCTCACGTTCTTGAAATGCTCCGCGAGAAATGGGCCCCGCCCCTTCCCTGAATAAAATCATCCATCCTTTTTCGGGAAGGGGCTTTCGGGGCAGCAATCCCGGAACAGGTTTATGCTGAACAGCCTGCCGGAGAAAGGAGTAAAAAGACGGCAGCCTTCCGGGACATTAACAATTTTAACTCTGCCGGCTGAATAAAAAACCGGCCTTAGAGTGCAAAGACCGGTATTGATCTCAAATAAAAAAGCACCGAAAGGATCCTGAAACGGCGCTGTAAGCGACCAGCCCTTTCACTCGAAGGGGAGAATGTTACGCACTATTCAGGCAGGTTTCCTGGCTTGCAGTCATTGCCTCTTCCGCCTTCCCGGCTTTCGCCAGTGGCCTTGCTGGATTTGGCTCGTGCTTACAGTGACGGGATCGCACCGGACTTGCACCGGTTTCCCTTTTCATCCACAGGGGACACCCGAATAGAATATATAATTTTTATAATAATAACACAGGTTACCCTACCTGTCCACAGTTAAATATTTATTTTTCCGTTTTCCCATCAACCATGTGCCAGGGAACCTGTTTAATCCCCCTCATTTACAACAATAAAAACAAGGTACTGATTGAAACAGCGGACCAGGTATTCCAGCACTTCCTGATTGTTTGCCCATACTGCCCTTCCCTGTGGCACAATTATTGCTCCTGGCCCGTCTGCTTTCGCAAGCAGTTCTGAGGCCATTTTCACTGCCACATCCGGCTTGATAAGATTCCACTGCAGCAGGTCCAGGAGGTGGGCATAAAGTGTGGCCCGGGCAATGACCTGTTCATCTTTGTTGATCCGGGCAATTTTGCGATTGAATAGCTCCCGGCTGTTTTCCCCGGGTCCGCTGAGATGCAGAAAACGCTGCCAGAGCTTTTCCTCATCTAAGCCAAAACGGCCGATGCGCTTTAAAATACTCCCACAAGAATATGCTTCAAAACCTTCTTCAACCACCAGCCCTTCTTTCAACCCTTCTTTGACTACCCTGCCAATATATTCACCCATTTTGCTGTGATGACCGGCATTGGTTAATCTGGTCGGCGCGCTCCCATTGGCCACGATTATCGTCCCATCCGTCCCTGACCCGGTGGCCAATCCATTCGATGAACAGCTCGGCGCCAGCATTTCCTGCAAAGCAGCCGTTTTAGCTTCAGTACAGGTCACCATTGCCCTACATAATGCCCCGGCTGTCAGGTCGGCATCGATAAAAAGCATGATATTTATTGTTCCCGCTTTTTCCGAAAAGGGGACACCGTTCTTTTCATGCCAGAATGCCGGATCTCCAGCCCTGCTTCCGCTGATATCGATACCGGCGGTTATAACAGCTGCTACCGAAAAATCAGCATATTCCGCGGTTTTAATTGTCGACTCTTTTACCCTCGCCGAGGTGCTCAAACCAGCCGTTGTCCGTGGATCAAGACCCAGCTCGGTTGCAATAGCACGCAGATGTCCTTCATTAGTTGAAGCACGCATTACACAGCGCCCATCGGAACGGCCAAAAATCTCGCAGTAATTGAAAAGATATTGCAAATCTTCGCGGAACCCACCATTCAAAAAAGAAGTGCTCATTACCTTTGCCGATTGGTTAAGTTCTACGACTGTGGCTCTGTCTTCGAGGGTAAGCTCGAAGCCTCCAGGCAGTTCGATAATTTCCATATATGTTTATCCCTGTTTTGGTTTGTAATAATATTATATCGATCAATTGAGTTTATCGGAAGTATTTTTTGAAGAGGATCGTTTGACAAGACCTTCCTGCTCTTTCAGGACTTCAAAAAAAATCGGAACCAGCTCCGGATCAAACTGACTGCCGGCATTTTTCTTAATCTCTTCTTTCGCCTCATGGATTGTCTTCTTTCGGTCGTACGGCCTTTTCTGGATCATGGTATCAAAAGCATCGGCCACTGCCAGGATGCGGCATTCAACCGGTATCTCCTCGCCGGAGAGTCCGATGGGATAACCTTTGCCGTCCCAGCGCTCACGGTGCTTTAATATAAGCTCGGCCACACCGGCCAGATCGGATGAGGCTGCAGCGATTCGATAACCCTTTTCAGGGTGCCCGCGCATAATTTGCCAGTCTTCTTCATTCATTTGACCCTCTTTGAATAAAATTTTATCGGGTATGCCAACCTTTCCCAGGTCATGAACCTGGGCTAACAGAATCAGATCGGTCAGCTGATTGGAAGTAAGACCAATTTTCTCACCCATTGCTCGGCAGAGATTTTGCAGGCGTCGGGTATGACCCTCCGTTATGTAATCTCTATCTACCAGTCCCTTTAACAAACCCTGCACGATTTTGTTTCGGCTTCTGGCACTGCTGTAAAGTTTTTCTCGGTACATAATATCGTCTGCCCTTTTAAATAACTCCCTTAAGACGGTTTCGCTCTCATCAGCCGTCGCCGCACCAATGGATATGCCAAGGTGAAGGTTGACATTGTTCCGGTTGTATAGATCGGTATTCTCCCTGATCCTGCGTACAATATCTTCTCCGGTCAGCTTATCGGTTCTCAATAAAATAGCAGCGAACTCGTCTCCGCCGATCCTTGATAAAATATCAGACTGGCGCAGAGAAGATTGCATAACTGCAGCACAGGCTTTAAGCAGTCGGTCACCAGCTTCATGTCCAAGCGTGTCATTGATCAGTTTTAAACCATCGAGGTCAGTAGAAATAATGGTCACCGGATACTCCCGGCTTTTATCGAAGCGCTCCATCTCCGCTTCAAAAAAGGTGCGGTTGTAGATGCCTGTTAGTTGATCATGAAGGCTTAAATATTCGAGGTGCTTTTCGTATTCAATACGTTCGGTTACATCCTTGCCGATCCCCTTGAAACCGGTTACGTAACCCTGCCTGTCCTTGATCAAAGAAATGGAAATCTCTCCAAAGCCGAAAGATCCGTCTTTGTGAATCATCTTCAGGATTAAACCGCGTTCCGGCTCCCCGGTCAGAAAAACCTGGTGAAAAGCTTTGAAAGCCTCATCAGAATCCTCATAAATCTCTTTATAACTTTTTCCAATCAGTTCTTCCCGGCGGTAACCGCCGAAGTGCCGGCAGGCAGCTTCGTTGCAGTAAGTAATGGTCCCCTTTAGATCCGCTTCGTAATATCCTTCTTCAATTGTAGCCAGAATCTCCCTGTAGCGCTTTTCAGAATCCTTCAGTGCCTCTTCCGTTTCGTAATTGATGATCGCCCCGGTTATGATTTCAGTTATTACCTTCACCAGGCCAATCCGGCTTTCGTCCCAGTTCTTCTTCTCCCTGACCGCATCAAGCCCAAAAAATCCAATCACCCGACCTTCCTTAAGAATCGGCATGGTCATCATGGATTTGATCTTCTCTTTCCGAAAATCTTCCTGGTCCTTGGCCGAATCCATCGGCATTTCATCCACATCGGGGATAAAAACATATCCCCGGTTAAGCATTCGTTCCACCCACCAGGGGGTGTTTCCAACCGGGAAATCCTGGTTTCTTACTTTCTGTGGTATGTTCCCCTCAGCACACCACTCATGAGTAACATTCATTGAAAGCCCGTCATCGCTGTATCGAAAAATATAGCTGCGATCCGCTTCAAAAAAGAGACCGCACAACTTCAGGGCATACATAATGCGGTTATCGAATTCAGTTACAGGCATACTGACAAAAGCAGAGGATATTTCAGCAACCATCTTTTGAAAACGCAGCTGATACTGCAAGTCTTCTTCCATGAACCGGCGGTCTGTAATATCGCGGACAATGGCCATTACTTCGTCATCTCCCGCTGCTGTCAGCCGGGCTTCAAAATAATGCCGCTGCTCGCCCACCGAGTAGCTGTATTCAATAACCTGGACCTTTTCCTCAGCCAGGGCTCTTGCAATACCTTTGCAAATGTGAGCAGAAATCCTTGGTTCCAGAACATCTTCGATTTTTTTGCCGACCAGCAGTCCTTCTTCGTAAAAACGGCGACCTTCATCTGTTAACCGGCTCTTATCCTTAATTTCAGCATCAAGGTAGACTCCGTCCCTATTATATCGAAAGAGCATGTCGGGAATTGCCCCGACCAGGGCCCGGTTCCGTTCTTCATTTTCGCGCAGTTTTTTCTGCGCCCCGCAATTCTCGGTAATATCTTCACCGACATTTAAATATTCTTTCAATTTGCCCCGGCTGTCGAATATGGCCCTGTTTTTCCAGCGCAGCCAGCGATTGTTGATTTGTATCTCAGTCATTATATCGGGCTGTTCGGGGGTCAACGAAGATAGATATGCTTTTACCCTGCTGCGCTGCGGCTCCGGAATGAATTGATAATAAATTCGCCCAACCAGGTTCTCCCGTTTCTCTCCGACCGCGGAGCAGACAGCCTCATTTACATAAACAATTTTCCCTGTATCAGATATTCTTAAAACAAGTGCCGGAATATCCTCGGCAAGAGCCCGGTTCCACTCCCGGTTGATATTAAGTTCATCCAGGATCTTTACCCTTTCTGTAATATCCCGCACATATTCAATTACGCCGCAGACCCTGCCGTCACCATTTTTAACGGGAAAAGCGTTCAGCTCAAGCCACCCCGCAGGGCCATTCCCCCGGATCAGAGGCACTTCTCCCACTGCCGGCTCGCCGGTTTTTATCGCCCTGAGAGAAGTGCATGGGGAACAGGGCTCATCACGATCCTGGTATGCCTTATAGCACTTCTTGCCAATCAGGGGAAGGGCATGGCTGTACCATTCTTCCATGACGCGGTTTACCTGCAGAATATTGAGGTCTGTATCGATAATGCTGATCCCTTCAGGGGCAGCATCAAAAGAGGCCCGTTTATTACTGGTCAGGTCAATTGAACCGCACATTTCTTCGCTTTCCACTAATGATAGCCCCCATGTATACAATCTAAAACGGCTCAGGCAAAAAACTGTACCGGGTGCAATAATTGATCTGACATAAAAGTGCAAATAATAACTATCATTACTAATATAATAGATCAGATATTTAAAAATGTCACCCATTAATGTGCCAGGGGCAAACTTTTACATTTTGCCGTTGAGGATATTTACTCCTTTATTCTTTACTTCGGCACCTCCGGCAGGTTAATCTGTTTTGGATAAATGGATCCTGACAGCAATATTGGCAGAGGTCTCAGCGGAATACATTCCCTTTTTTCGTAGAAGTTAGTGTAGGTTTGAAGCAGGTTTAAAACAGGTAATGAGTGGTTGGGAATATAAGGAAATCTCTTACGGCAAAGAATTTTTTTGACATCTGAACCAGTTAGAGTTATATTAATAAGAAATTTTCCCCCTGCATTTATTAATAATCATTCCTGATTCCAAGAAAAGGGGAATGCTAACATGAGTCAGTTAAACCAGACCCAGCCAATCGAAAGCGACCAGGAAAATGTATTTGAAGTTGTGCAGAAGCAGTGCGGTATCTGTGCGGCGCTGCTTAATTTGCCCGATGATATACACGAAATAATCCGCAACCCGATGCGGGAAATCCAGGTTTCCATACCGGTGAGAATGGACAACGGGAAGCTGAAGGTCTTTAAAGGTTTCAGGGTGCAGTATAACGATGCTCTGGGCCCGACCAAAGGCGGCATACGTTTTCACCCGGAGGAAACCATCGATACTATCCGGGCTCTGGCAGCCTGGATGACCTGGAAATGCTCCCTGCTGGACCTGCCCCTGGGCGGGGCAAAAGGCGGCATTATCTGCAACCCCAAGGAGATGTCAGCCGGAGAACTGGAGCGCCTGAGCAGGGGGTATGTTGATAAAATATGGAGTTTTATCGGCCCGGATAAAGACATTCCGGCGCCTGATGTCTACACCAACCCCCAGATTATGGCCTGGATGATGGATCAGTACTCAAAATTAGCCGGTAAAAACCAGTTCGGGGTAATGACAGGAAAACCCCTCGATATCGGTGGTTCAATTGGCAGAAATACCGCCACCGCCAGGGGTGCACTCTATGTGATTGTCGAAGCTGCAAAAACAGCGGGATTGAACCTTAAAAAAGCTTCCCTGGCTATTCAGGGCTACGGGAATGCCGGCTCCAACCTTGCTCACCTGGCCAACAACATCTATGGCTGCAAAATAGTAGCCGTTACCGACAAGGGAGGAGGAATTTACAACAAAAACGGGCTTGATCCGAAAGCAGTCTACAAACATAAGGCCGAAACCGGCTCGGTTGCCGGCTTCCCAGAAGCGGAACCACTGATCAACGGCGATCTTTTCAGTTTAAATGTCGATATTCTATGCCCCAGCGCCCTCGAAAATGTTATTACCAAAAAGAATGCCCCCGATGTAAAAGCCCAAATAGTAGCCGAGCTGGCAAACGGTCCGACCACCCCCGAAGCTGATGATATCCTGTTCAACATGGGTGTTCAAGTGCTGCCCGATTTCCTTTGCAATGCCGGCGGAGTAACAGTATCATATTTTGAAATGGTCCAGAACTTCAGCATGCTCTACTGGGATGAAGCAGAGGTTTTCGAGCGCCTGAAAAAGAAAATGTCTTCCTCATATCATGAAGTTTACGACACCTCGGAGAAGCGTCATATCAATATGCGCCAGGCTGCTTACATGGTGGCCGTGAAACGCATCGCCGACGCCATGGTTTTGCGTGGCTGGGTATAGGTAAAAATGTATCAAATCCTCTCTTCTGATGGAACACTTTCAGATCGGCACATCCCGTGACGGGAGAAGAGCTTTTCGTTCTGCTTTTTCCAGTAAAAACGAAAATAGAGGTTGCCCCGGATTTTACCAGGCTTTTCGGGATCCTTAATTTCAACAAAGGTTTTATCGAGAAGCTTTTCTTCTGCAGCCAGCGCATCGTCGATAATTTCTTTCAGACTAGCTTCATCCGCCAATTCGCTGTCGGTTTCTGCCAGGTGGTGATCGACTTCTCGCTCAATCCGATCCCGCTCTGCCAGGTAAGCCTGCAGGGAAGAAATTTTATTTTCAAGAACAAATCGATGGAGGCGTTCCCGCCTCAGCCAGAAATCTACTGCTGCCTCATTTTCATCCTCGTTGAAAGAAAAGTTTTCCCCATCGACCATCCAGAAAGGTTTGTAAAGAGCCAGGCAGGGGGTCGAAGCACCGGTGATCAGATAGGTGGGCCGCTTTTCATGTAGGGAAGCTATATAGCTGCCGGTGGTATGATCACCATAGAGGAACCCGCCGTGCATGCAGACGCTTTTTAATGAGTGACTTGTAAACTGCCACCTTTCCGATCCTTTCTCATGGGAGCGGAGGATGGTGCGCATGGTCTGCATGGTGATCCGTCCCTTTTCCCTTTCCAACAGTTCACCACTCATTTTCTGCCTCTGCAGGGATCCGCTGAAGCGGGTTATCAAAGAATCTGTGTAGCAGCGGGCAAAATTAAAATCCGCTTCACTTTTGCACCATCCTTTGTCGACAGCGTGCCCAATCAGATCGGGATGACTGCGGTCGAAGCGGGAACCGATGCTCAAACGGTTGGATATGGAGCGGATATCCTTCACTTTTTCTGCAGCCCAGTATTGACCGGCCGTCTCGAGGACCCAGGCCGAACCGGGATCGGCAATCAAAAAGGAATTATGATAGAAAAAATTTTTTTTATAACCACAGTTGCCTCCCTGGCCATATTTCTCCAAAAGATCGACGATCAGGGTCAGGGCTTCTTCGCTGTTTCGGCACCTTTCCAGGGCCAGGCGCAGCATGTCCATGCCCAGCAGTGCTTCAGGACCCTGTTTTTCACGGGTGAACACGGCTTCATTGCCTATGTTGAGACCGAATTCGTTGGCCCCCATTTCAGCTCCCCACATCCAGGAGGGTTTGAGCAGGAGCACCTCAAAAGTTTCCAAGGCCTGATCAATTTCAATGTAGGTGCATTTAACTTTTGTTCCGGGCAAATATATTTTCCGAGGCACCCGGATCGTCAGCAGCGGTTCATTGGGCTGGCGGTCGCTGTTTTTGGCAAAAATGACTGTTCCGTCAAGCGTGGCATTGCCGAGGGCTACCATGGTATCGCACATCTAATCGGCCTCCCATTGAAAAATGTAACTGTCTTAATTTAAATTCCCCGGCCAGGAGATTGTTCCTTCTCATTGTAATATACTTTATTATTCTTTTTGTATCGCCCCCGGAATGAGGATCATAAACAGTTCATCCGATAATTAACATATAATAACATATATTACCTGTATATAACAAATATTCTGTGAAATTTCTTTTAATGTTTTCCCCGTTATGGTATGCTAAGTGTTAAATGGAAAACTGTTAAAAAGCATTATCTTGAAAGGAGTTTGATCATGTTTAAGCACTTTAAGGGAGGCAGCTTCAGGGTTTTCAGCGATGCCGATATCAAGGCGGTCCACGAAGCTTCAGTTTACCTGCTGGAAAAAGTAGGGATCAAGATGCATAACGAGCAAGCCCGGCAGATATTTGCCGACAGCGGCGCTGCTGTCGATCATGAAAGCAGGATTGTCAAGATTCCGCGGGCGATGATCGAGGATGCCGTCGATTCAACGCCCTCCAGTTTGGTCCTCTGTGGCCGGGAAGAAAAGAACGACATCCTCCTGGAAGGAGCCAATGTCCACCTGGGAACAGGGGGGACGGTTCTCAATACGCTCGATCTTGAAACAGGCCACAAACGACACACCGAAGTAAGGGATGTGGCCGGCTATGCCAAAATGACTGATGCCCTCGACAACATTGCCTTCTTTGTCATCAACTGCTATCCCAATGATGTGCCCACCGAAGATGTCGACATAAACCGCTTTTATCACGCCCTGGCCAATACATCCAAACATGTGATGGGCGGCATATATACCATGGAAGGGCTGCGGGCTGTTATCGAAATGGCTGAAGATATCGCCGGAGGAGCCGAAAAGTTGCGGGAACGTCCCTTCGTTTCCTTCATCACCCTGATGATGAGCCCCCTGCTGATGGAAGTTACTTATACCGATTTCCTGATCGAAGTGGCCAGACGCGGCCTGCCCATCGCCACTCCTTCCGAACCGCTGGCCGGGGCCAATTCACCGGTCACCCTGGCCGGAACCATAGCCCTTAATAATGCCGAATCCCTGGGCGGTTTAATTCTGGCCCAGCTGATAAACCGGGGCAACCCCACCATTTACGGTTCCACTTCCAGCATCATGGATATGCGCACAGGCACATATATGGCTGGAAGTATCGAATCGGCCCTCATAAATGCCGGCTGCGCCCAGATGGCCCAGTATTACAAAATACCGATTTACGGGACCGGCGGGATGTCCGACTCTAAGGTGGTGGACGCCCAGGCAGGTTATGAAAGCGCCAACACGGCCATGGTTGTTGCCCTATCGGGCTGCAACTACATCCATGATGCTTTCGGCCTGCTTGAATTCTGCACCACCCTGTCCTATGAAAAAATGGTCATCGATAACGACTCGGTAGGTATGGCCCTGCGGGCGGTAAAAGGGGTCGAGGTAAACAACGAAACCCTGGCCACCGATATTATTGCCGAAGTCGGTCCCGGCGGCCATTTCCTGGATAAATCGCATACCATGGAACATGTGCGCAGCGAGTTTTATTTCCCCAAACTTGCCGACAGGCAGCCGCGCAGTGTCTGGGAAGAAGCAGGTTCTAAAGATGCTTTCACCAGGGCCCACGAAGAGGCCCGGCGTATTTTGGCCGAGCATCAACCGCCCGGTTTGAGTGAGGATCTGGAGAAAAAGCTGCGCGAAAAATATACAGGAATCAAATAATACACTCAAAACATGTCAATGGGATAGAGTAATTGACATATTATTGAATGAACCGGACAAAATACCACCCGAGAATAATAGAACTAAATAACCCGGTTTGCAACTGCTATTGTCAATAAATATATCTGCAGAATGTCTGAGTTTATATAATACCCTTTCTTTTTTCTGCCCGGGAGATTAATATAAAAGAAAATGTGACAGAAAGACAGGAGATCTGGCACATAACACAGCGAGGGGAAAAGATGAACTTAAAAAGTTTCCGTTACCCCGATCTTTATCACGGCCGAATGGGTAAAAGCTATTTCGAAGGCTGGTATTTTAAGCTGGTCGACAAAAAAATGGAGCGGGTGTTCGCCTTTATTCCGGGAATATTTTTCAGATCTGACGATAGAGATTCGCACGCCTTTATCCAGATCGTTGACGGTGTTAAAAAAACCTATCACTATGTCCGTTTTCCCGCATCCGATTTCACAGCAGAAAACGATGTCTTTGATATAACAATTGGCAACAGCAGGTTCGGAATGGCCGGAATTAATCTCGCCCTGGACAGTCCGGACGTTTCTTTGAGCGGGCAGCTCAAGTTTGACGACCACCTGGGCTGGCCGGATAATATTATCAACCCCGGTAGTATGGGTTTTTATAATTATATTCCCAGGATGCAGTGCTACAGCCAGGTTTGCTCCATGGATTTTGATCTCAGTGGAACTCTTGTTATCGATGGTGAAAAGATCAATTTTGACGGCGGCAGGGGCTACATCGAGAAAAACTGGGGTTCTTCATTCCCCTTTTCCTGGGTCTGGATCCAGTGCAACCATTTCGGTAAAGAGCGCGCTTCACTGAGCTGTTCACTTGGTCATATACCCTTTCTCTTTACCAGCTTCAGGGGTTTCCTGGTCGGCCTCTTCGTGAACAAAGCCTTCTATGAATTCACAACAATGAATAAGAGCAGTGTGGATATAATCCAAAAAGGAACCGATATTACCCTGAATCTGCACAATGCCAGGCACAGCCTTACCGTTGACTGTGAAACCAGCCCGGGCCATTTTATCCTCCTCAACGGGCCACGCGGTAACAGGATGGTTCCCCTGGTCCAGGAAAACCTGCAGGGCACAGTTCACATTGAACTAAAAGAGAAGACCGGCAATAAAATTATCTACTCCGATACCGGCCTATGCGCGGGAGTCGAGTATGGCGGAAAGCAGATGCTGCTTGTGGAAAGTAAAGAAAAGTATAAATTTGAGCCGGTTGTGCCAGAACCAACTTCAATCTAATCTGATTTTGTCAGGGAGAAATGTGACAATTCCTCCGTTCACCTGGCACACTTAGTTGCGGAGGCTGTGAATGGGAGCAGGTATCCGACCGCCGCGCCGCGAAAATTTCTTCGCTGAAAAATTATTAACCGCCATCACCGGAGCCCGGCCCAGAAGACCACCGAATTCGACCCGCTCACCCACTTTTTTGTTTGCCGCCGGAATGATCCGCACGGCTGTGGTCTTGTGGTTAAAAACGCCAATCGCCGCTTCATCGGCAATAATGGCTGCTATCGTTTCTTCCGGGGTATCACCCGGAATAGCGATCATATCAAGGCCTACGGAGCAGACAGCAGTCATTGCTTCCAGCTTCTCCAGGCATAGGGCGCCGGCATCGACGGCATCGATCATTTTCGCATCCTCGCTGACCGGGATAAAGGCACCCGACAATCCGCCTACATAAGAAGAAGCCATGGCCCCTCCTTTTTTTACGGCATCATTGAGCAAAGCAAGGGCAGCGGTTGAACCTGGAGCACCGCAGCGTTCCAAACCCATTTCTTCCAGAATCTCAGCCACACTGTCACCAACAGCAGGGGTCGGGGCCAGTGAAACGTCAACAATGCCGAAAGGAACACCGAGCCTTTTCGCCGCCGTCCTGCCCACCAGTTCACCCATGCGTGTTATTTTAAAAGCAGTCTTTTTGATTGTCTCTGAAAGTGCCCCAAGATCTGCACCATCGCCCAGTTTCCTGACAGCGCTCCTCACCACTCCCGGGCCGCTCACTCCGGTATTGATTACACAGTCAGGTTCACCAATACCGTGAAAAGCTCCGGCCATGAAAGGGTTGTCTTCAGGCGCATTGGCAAAAACAACCAACTTGGCACAGCCGATACTATCGTATTTCTCCGTCTGCTTTGCCGTTTCCTTGATGATCCGGCTGCACATATTAATGGCATCCATATTAATGCCCACGCGTGATGTGGCCACGTTAACCGAGGAGCAAACTCTTTCGGTAGAGCTAAGAGCGCCGGGGATTGATTTGATCAGTTTAATATCTCCTCCGGTAAAACCTTTGTGGACTAAAGCAGAAAAACCGCCGATAAAATTAACCCCTACAGCTTCGGCTGCCCGGTCAAGGGTGCGCGCATAATCGATGTAATCATCAACGGAACTTGCTTCGGCCACCAGGGCAACGGGGGTAACCGAAATGCGTTTGTTAACTATGGGCAGGCCATATTCCCGAGCAATTTCTTCTCCAGTTTTGACCAAAGGGCCGGCGAGGCGGATTATTTTATCATAAATTTTTCGGCAGGCTGCTTTATGGTTTGAATCACTGCAGTCCCGCAGGCTGATACCCATGGTTATGGTACGGATATCAAGGTTTTCTTCCTGGACCATTTTGATCGTTTCGAGGATTTCTTCAATCGTCAGCACTTTTCTTCCTCCTATATGCGGTGCATGAAGTTGAAAACATTTTCATGCTGAGCATCAATCCGCACTTTCAGTTCTTCACCCTTGCGGGCCAGGTGATCTTTAAGATTGACCAGGTCAATTTTTGCTTCCTTCATATCGGCCACCAGGACCATGACGAAAAATTCCTGCATGATGGTCTGGCTTATATCAAGAATGTTGATCCCCTTTTCAGCCAGTATGGCTGATACCGCGGCGATAATACCAACCCTATCGGGCCCGATCACCGTAATTACAATCCGGCTGCCGTCGGGAGAATCTTTTAGCTTGTTCATCTTCAGCTCCTCTTTTCCTGATTGAGATTTATAAGTAATAAAAGTATTGATAGATTCGTTTTTTAAACATTTACTCCTCCACACATCAATTTAAACCTTTTTCCAACCGGGGTTTTCGAGATAGCGATTATTTTTCTTCCGTCAATACCCTACCCCAAATCTTAAATAAATCTGCATCTGATACAGTTTATATGAGAATCTGTTAAAAAACAGGGTACCGACCTCCAGGTCTGGATAAAACGGATGTATGAGAATATGTGCATAACCAAGCCGCCATAACTTCCAACAGGCCAAAAATGACCGCCAACCCTGGAGATGCTGTCCTTTCAAATAGTCAAGCGGACTTACCTTTTTCAGGATTGCCGATACGTTTTCCTCCATGTTGACAAGATAAAACTGGAAAAGGTCGACATGTCTGCGTTTGAGTTGATCAATAATGTGCCCCTTAATATGCTACGCAATTAAAGAAAAGTAAATCTAGATCCAGTTACTATCTTAACGCAAAAGGGATTCTTGAACAATCGGTACGTAAAATAGCCGGGAAAATTATTTTCCCGGCTATTGATGTAGCAGCATTTCTCCCTTTATTTCGTTTCTTTTATCTTGATCGCTCTGCTCTTCAGTTCATCAACCTTGGGCATTTCTATCCGAAGCACTCCGGCTTTGAAGCTGGCATCAACCTGATCCGTTTTAATCGGCAGCGGCAGTTTGAAACTGCGGTAGAACTTACCGCCGGTGCGTTCCTGCCAGAGCAACTCTCCTTCTCCTGTTTCCGCTTTGATTTCGCCCTGAATAGTCAGGGTATCGTTGTTGGCAGTTACCTCAACATCGTTGATATCGGCCCCTGGCAGGCTAACCATTGCCACCAGCGAACTTTCGGTATTAAAAAGATCTACCGGTGGAAAGGCACCCTGTCCGCTCAAAGGCCAGTTGCGGAAAAAGGCATCAGCAAAAACCTGGTCGATTCCCGAACGGATCCTATCAACTTCACCACCATTGGTTCTCCTGATTAAGTCTCTCACGGTTATCCCTCCCATATTTTAGGCTAATATTAGCACTCTCTTATTTCGAGTGCTAATAACATTATGCAGGATAATTATTTTTTATTCAAGGCCTGAAAATGACGATTTTCATTAAATATTTTTGTTCTGTGGCAATTATTTTTGTATATAACGATTTTTCGCATCATAATTATTTTTTTTGGCCGCAATCTAAGTTATTCATAAAAAAAACCGCGCCTATCAGCGCGGCGTTGCCCGTTGGAGCGGGTGATGGGAATCGAACCCACGTATCTAGCTTGGAAGGCTAGGGCTCTACCATTGAGCTACACCCGCGTGCAAATAAACCAGCTTTATTTT
>CAZDKY010000017.1:0-25648 GCA_964506505.1 uncultured Syntrophomonadaceae bacterium | reverse complement strand
TTTTGTTACCAAATATCTCGGGAGGGCCCTGCAGATCGATCGGCCGGTGGCGGCGAAAACCGGAACGACGGAAAACTGGAAGGATGTCTATCTTGCTGCCTATACGCCCAACCTGGTAGCCACTTTTTGGATGGGCTATGATGAGCCGAAAATGGGTAGTATCCAGCAGGGCTGGCGGTATTCAACTGTATTCCTGCGGGAAGTGTTCCTCGAAGCGTTTCAGGATCTGGAAATTGTTGAATTTGAACAGCCTGAAGGTATAGTTAGAGTGTCAGTATGTAATAAGTCCGGGCTCAGGCCAAATGAATCCTGCCAGGCTGCCGGCACAGTAATCAGCGACTACTTTATCGAAGGACAGGTCCCTGTGGAAACCTGTGATATGCACCAGGGCATGTTCTACAATCGCCCCCCCTATATCATCACCGATGAACGCTGGTCCCGGCGGGGAGGCCCCGGAAGGGGCCCGGAAGACGCCAAAGAAATGCTGCCGGGCGATGAATTCGGCGACTTTGCCGAGCAATGGGGTCAAACTACAAGCGAAATTTCTTTGTTCAATGCTTATGTTGTCCAGGACGGAGTAACCCTGCAGTGGCAGTATGAAGGAACAAATCCAAAAAGTTTTGAACTGCAGAGAACAGCCCAGGGAGCCGCAGGTGAAACTGTTAACTTTGAACTGGAAGGTAATACCAGACAGTATTCCGATACAGATCTTGCCGAAAACACAATTTACACATATACTCTAGCCGCCCGCCTGGCTGACGGTACTCTAACCGAACCGGCGACGGTCTACATAAGCACATCCGTTGATGCCGGTGGAAGTATTGATACCCAGCAACCGGGAAGTGGTGATATTGTGGTTGTCCCCAATGTTACAGGCGTTTTTCAGGCTATTGCCGAGATGAGAATTTCCCGGGCAGGTTTAAAAGTCGGCATAATTGAACATCAGTACAGCGATACTGTACCCAACGGACAGGTCATTTCACAGATTCCTGCCCCCGGTTCGAGTATTGAAAAAAGACGAGAGGTTAAAATTGTCGTTTCAAAAGGACCTGAAACAGGCAGCTTCTGATTTGTCACCTTATATTATCAGGGCTTGCTCCAAAAAAATAGTTTATCCCTGCACCGGCGCAGACACTGTGTCTCATCCATGGACTGCAGGACCTGGGCAATACGGGTGGCAGGTTGCTGTACTGAACTGCAGCTGTTACCGTACAGCAGCTGTCCCTCCGCTTCCAGCTCCCGCCACAATTGAGGATACTCCATGCGAAATTCTTCCACAATTTGTTCCGTCGTTTTATAAATGCCCGCTTCCAACAAGTCTGCCACGCATTTTTTTAAAGTATCTTTATTCATTTTAAAACCTTTCTTTCAAGCCTTCTTTTAAGAACTGAGCTCAACGACAGTCACTCCATCGCCGCCTTCTGCAGGATTACCCAGCCTGAATTTTTTAACCAGGGGATGTTCTTTAAGATAATCTTGTAACCCTTCCTTAAGCTTACCGGTTCCTTTACCGTGAATTATTTCAGCACTGCTCAGGCCGGCCCACAGGGCATTATCCAGCAGTTTTTCAACCAGGGGAACGGCCTCGTCCAGGGTCAAGCCTCGCAGGTCAATGGAACTTTTAATTGCCGTGTCCTTTTCGACGCTGTAACCGCCCCTACCGGTTACAGCAGATGGATGTTCTTCAGCTCTTTTTTGCTGCTTCTGCCGGCGAGAATCTTGCCGCAGTTCGGATAGCGGAAGATTGACCGTCAGCATGCCAACTTGCACTTTTGCCTCTTCAGCCGTGTGAGATATTACCTCACCATGCTGTCTGAGGCTGGGAATATAGACTGATCGTCCCACAGTAATTTCTCCTGCAGACAGCGCCTCTCCTGCTTCTTCCTCTTCAGCCGGCTCGAGTTCTCGACGCAAAGCATTGAGACTCTGCCGTATCTCTTCACCCCTGGTCTCCTGGTATGCAGAGCCTTCATTTTTTAGTTTACGAAGTTCCCTGATCAGCTCATCCACTGTATTTTTTGTTTTCCTGATCAGCTGTCCCGCCTCATCACGGGCTTCTCGCAGGATATCTTCGCGCCTCGCCCGCAGCAGCTCACGTTCTTTTTCCAGTTCTTCCATTAATAGCTCGGCCCGGCTTCTCTCTGCTGCTGCCCGCCGGCTGTCTCGTGAATACCGCTGTTGATCTTCCACCAAACGGGCAATTACTGTTTCAACCTGATCATGGGAACGGTGCAGAAAACTTTTGGCTTTTTCCAGAACAATTTCCGGTAGCCCCAGCCGGCCGGCAATGTGAAAAGCGTTGCTCTGTCCCGGTACACCCTGCAGAAGTCGATAAGTGGGCTCCAGCGTATCAGGGTCAAATTCCATGGCCGCATTTTGCATCTCGTCCTGAAGCTGGGCGAAAAGTTTCAATTCATTAATATGAGTGGTAGCAACAGTAAGAGCTCCTCTGGCCGTAAGTTCAGCCAGGATAGCCATGGCCAGGGCGGCTCCTTCAGAAGGATCTGTGCCCGCTCCCAGCTCATCGAATAGAACCATTGAATCGGATCCGGCTTCAAGCAGGATCTCGATAATATTATTCATATGACCGGAAAAAGTACTCAAAGATTGGACAATACTCTGCTCATCACCTATATCAGCCCGGATTTTTTTAAATACAGTTATCTTGGTTCCTTTTTCAGCCGGCACTTGAAGTCCGCACTGGGCCATAACCGTCAGCAGGCCCATTGTTTTCAAAGCTACCGTCTTGCCGCCTGTATTGGGCCCGGTAATAACCAGAGTTCTAATCATTTCATCAAGTTCCACGGTGAGGGGCACTTTCCCCCCGGGTAAAAGAGGATGCACCGCTTCGTCCAGGGAAAATAATCTCTCCCCGGCAGCGGGCAAACGAGGCTCCACTCCGTTCAATTCGACACTGAGGGCCCCCCGGGCACAGATGAAGTCGAAGTGGGCATACAGATCAATATTTTTTCGCAGATCACTTTCAGCATCAGCCACTTTACTGCTGAGCTTATAAAGTATCCTTTCAATTTCCTTTTCTTCCGCCATTTCTGCTGTCCTGCACTCATTCTGAAGCTGAACAACGGGGAGAGGTTCAATAAACAGGGTGGCTCCACTGGAAGACTGATCATGCACTATTCCATCCACCTGCTGCCTGTATTCCTGCCGAATAGGCAAGACATAACGCCCTGAGCGAATGGTAACCAGTGCTTCCTGCAGGTAACGTTTGTACTGTGAGCCACGGATGTATTCTTCCAATTTATCCCTGATTCGGCTCTGCAGGTTGGTTTTCTTCCTTCGTACAGAGGAAAGCTCAGGCGAAGCACTGTCAAGTACATTGCCGTTCCCATCAATAGAACGGATCAGTTCCGAAAAAATTTCCCGGCATGGCTCCATCGATCCGACAATTTCATCCAGAAGAGGGTAGGACAGCGCATTGTCCTCCTCTTTCATGAATCTCTGGCAGCGGTGAACAGCTTCAATAAAGTGTGATATATGGGCCAGTTCTCCGCCCTGCAGGATCGCTCCCCTTCTGGTCCTGGCGAGAAGTGGCTGAATATCTTCGACCATACCCGGGGTAAAAGCATTTCTAACAGCCAGCATCCGGCTTTCACCGGTTTCCCTCAGCATGTTCGCTATCTCTTCACGATCCGAAGAAGGCATCATCGAAAGAGCCATTTCCCTGGCCCACGGTGAAACGGTTAGAAAAGCAAGCTTCTCCCTAATCTGGTCAAACTCCAGCACTTCAATTTCTCGCTCTGTAATTACTTCATCCAAGATACTCTCTCCTCGACAGGTAAGCATTCCCGGTCACCACGTAACGCAAAGGTTTATCTTGAGCTACTGACAATCCGATGCGCGTTGTCGTTTTAACGGGCCGGTACTGAGAAACAGCTTTATTTAAACCCAGGTAAAGCGGTTTTTCCCCCAGATCATGCCCGTTAAAACTTCCATCAACAGCAAAAGCCTGGCACAGCTTTCCCGGGCCATTGGTAAGATTAATTCTTGAAACCGCCTGGCCCCGCCTTGCAACGATGAGGGGCAATCCGTCCACAGGCTCCACCGACCTGACAAGAACCGCTTCACCCACACCTTCCTGGCCCGTTACGACATTAAAACAATAGTGGTTACCATATATGAAATAAACATAAGCCATTCCCGGCGGCCCAAACATTACTGCATTGCGGGACGTTTTACCCCTGGCAGCATGGCAGGCAGGATCATTGTTGCTTAAATATGCTTCCGTCTCTACAATTATCCCGCTGACCAGACCTTCTGCCGATTCCCGACACAAAAAATGTCCAAGCAGTTCACGGGCCACTTTCACCGTTTCGCGCTTGAAAAATTTTTCTCCCAGAAGCTGCATTATATCCTATTGGTTCCCCTTTCGGGTAAAATTGCAAACTGAAAAACCGGCCTGCGACATCGTAACAAAGGTCTGCGGGCCGGATTTCTTCCCAATACTTTTTTGATCAGCCATTAATATCCAGGTAAAATTTGACCACTGCTTCCTTTAATAATTCGACAGTGGGAGTAAGATATTGACCGGCAAAAATTACCACCCTTGAATTTTCCAGGGCATCCATAAACAGGTGGAGAGGAATAAGAGAAACGGCAGCGATAATGATATAAACAAAAATCGCTCCAACGAGAGCTCCCAGAAGAGCACCACCCAGACGATTGATAAAACCGATAATGGGCACACGATTAACCCACCGCAGAGCTCCGGCGAAGAATTTGAATACCAGGCTCAGAAGCAAAAAAAGAACCAGGAAAGCAATAATACCCGCCACCAGACGCGGCGCCTGCTCCAGGGCCAGATCTATGCCCAGATCCATGATCAGATCATGATGAGGAATGATATCTTCCGGATTAATGTAAGCAGCCAGATCGTTGCTGAAAAATCGGCTTCCACACAGAGACAAAATTACGATGATCAGGAATCCGAAAATATCAAAAAACATCTTAGCCAAACCACGGGAAAAACCACTCAAGATGTGTAATAAAAAAATCACCAGCAGAAAAATATCAAACCAGTTCATCTACTTCACCCCGCTTTGCATCCACGCTGTGAAGCTCTGTTTTTTCTTTTAACCTGAGCATTTCATCGGCAATATTTAATGCCGCCAGGACTGCAATTTTATATTTGCTTATCTGAACGTTTTTTTCAGCAAGCTCTTTCATCATGTGATCAACATAACGGCCAACCCTGCATAACTGTTCCCTGGTTGAAGAACCGCGCAGAATATATGCTTCTCCCATGATAGTCAAAGTGACGCGGATCTTTTCTTCCATATATCGTCCCCGCCTTCCGGTTAGTGGCAACGATCTCTTCGACCTGTTATTTCGGGATAGACCACATGATATCCTTCCTGAGACAGAACAGCGAGGTTATCAACTCTTTTTACCCGATCTCCCGATTTATTTATGAAAAACCCGGGGTTACGCCCAAGTTGTCATGACCCCTCACCGCGCAAAACCGCTCCGCGACTCAACAGGGCATTTTTGATATCCTCAAATACCAGGTTAACTTCTTCGTCAGTTAAAGTCCCTTCATCCCGCCTGAAGGTTATCGAATAAGCAAGGCTTCGTTTGCCGGCCGGGATCTGTTTCCCTTCAAAAAGATCAAAAAGAACTACGCGGCTGACAAAATCTTTACCCGTTTCTCTAATTGTTTGGGCCAAATCTTCAGATGCTATATTTCTATCCACAATAACCGCAATATCCCTCTTGGCAGCGGGATAACGTGGTAAAGAAGTAAAGCAGGGCACCGGTTTGGCCATTTCAAAGAGCAGGTTTAAATCAATTTCTGAAACAGTGACTGGTTGATCAATTTCCCAGGCTTCCGCCACTTCGGGGTGAAGCTGACCGATAAAACCGAGCACTACATCATCAACTTTTACCAGGGCACTTCGAGCAGGGTGAGTAAAAGGAAGCGCCTGCGGAATAAATTTAACACCTTCAATTCCGTAACGCCTGAGAATGGTTTCTAAAACTCCCTTAATCACGAAGAAATCCGCTTTAATGGAAGGCACCACCCAGTTCGGCTCAGGTATAATACCGCTTACTACCATACCCAGGGTCGGTTTTTCAGCAGGATGCTCTTCCAGCGGCAGCGAATCAGCCATATAAATAGATCCCACTTCAAAAAGCAACTGGTTTACTTCACTAAAACTGCAATTATGCTGCACAGCTTTCAGCAAACCGGGCACTAAAGTGGTCCGCATGGCTGACTGCTCCTCCGAAAAGGGATTGCGAACGGGAATATAACTCATCCTGGGATCATTTTCCGGCAAGCGCAGGTGACGCAGACCGGAAGGATTGATGAAAGAATGAGCGATGCATTCATAAAAACCGGCGGAAATCATGATTTCTTTGATCGCATCTTTGAACTTTTCGTCTTCTTCTTCCCTGTTTTCAATTAATTCTCCTCTGGGAAGAGTGAGCGGGATGCGATCATAACCATACAAACGAGCCACCTCTTCAACAATATCTTCTTCTATCTTAACATCCGCCCTGCGGAGAGGAACGGTAACTTCGAGCAAATCATCTTCAGACGGAGAAACGAAAAAACCGAGACTCTTAAGCAGAGCCAATATCTCAGCCGTATCAATATCTATCCCCAGTATCCTGCGGATCCTGCGGGCACTGACTGTCAGACGATGCGGTTCCACAGTCGAATAATTTTTATCGACCACTCCTTTCAATACCTTACCCCCGGCCAGTTCATTGAGCAACAGGGCTGCCCGATTCTGAGCCCACATAACTGCTTCCGGGTTTACTCCTCTTTCAAAACGCTGTGAAGCTTCGGAAGGCAGGCTCAAACGACGGGCCGTTCTCCTGATACTGGTGGGATTAAAAATAGCCGCTTCAATCAAAACATCGCTTGTGGCCGCAGTGATTTCGGTATCTTTACCACCCATGACCCCGGCCAGGCCAACAGGTTCATTCCTGTTGGCAATCACCAGGTCCTCGTTGGTCAGTTCACGTTCCACTCCATCAAGGGTAACCAGCTTTTCGCCCATCCCGGCTCGCCTAACCAGGATTTTCCTCTCCTTGAGAAGTTGCAGATCAAATGCATGGAGCGGCTGTCCGGTCTCCCACATTACATAGTTGGTGATGTCAACAACATTGTTGATGGGACGGACGCCCGCTTTCATCAATCTCATCTGTATCCAGAGCGGTGAAGGTCCTATCTGTATTCCCCTGATCACCCTTGCCGTATAGCGATGACAGAGGTTCCGGTCTTTAATATCCACTTTTACCGCTTCGTTGACCGGAATTTCCGTTTCCGGTAGATTCATGGAAGGCATTTTCACTTCGCCTGCAGTCAGGGCGGCAACCTCGAAAGCAACTCCCAGCATACCGAGGCAATCGGCCCTGTTTGGGGTAAGATCAAGATACAGGATCTGATCATCAAAACCAAGCACATCATCCACTTTTGCTCCCACAGGAGTATTTTTATCGAGAATAAGAATTTCCTGATCTGATCCCAGTTCAAGCCCCAGTTCCTTTGCTGAACAGAGCATTCCGGCTGAGGTAACACCGTAGATGGGCCTCTCTTTAATTTTCAGTCCGCCCGGCAGTACCGCTCCGGGCCTGGCTACGGCAACTCGATCTCCCACCGTCATATTTTTTGCTCCGCAGACAATTTCATGAGGACCATCTCCGGTATCGGCATCAACCAGGACCAGATTATCGCGGCCTGGATGAGGCTTAATTTTTTTGACCTGGCCCACCAACACACCAGGCAGGGGAGAACCAAATGCTTCAACCGCTTCCACCTCAATTCCCGCCATGGTCATGCGTTCACCCAGTTCCTGCGGAGATAACCCCGGATCAATATATTCAAGCAACCAGCTGAAAGGTACGCGCATTATCAAATCCTCCAATCATGTCAACAAAAATGTGTCAATTAAATATTATAGTTTCAAACGTGCAATAACCTGAATTTCGATCTGACATTTTTTTCATTTATTAACCAAACTGTTTAAGAAACCGCAGATCGTTGGTGAAAAAATGGCGCAGATCGCCTATACCGTACTTGAGCATTGCTATGCGCTCAACTCCCATTCCAAAGGCAAATCCTGTCACTTCCCGTGGATCGTATCCGGACACTGAAAGAACGTGCGGGTGAACCATTCCGGCGCCGAGAATTTCCAGCCATCCCGTATCACTGCAGACACGGCATCCTTTGCCTTTGCACATCACGCAAAGAATGTCTACCTCGGCACTCGGCTCGGTAAAAGGGAAAAAACTGGGCCGCAAACGGATCTTTTGTTCCGGTCCAAACATTTGCCGGACAAATGTCAGCAGCGTACCCTTCAGATCGGCAAAAGTTATATCTTTATCCACTGCCAGCCCTTCTATCTGGTGGAACATGGGAGAATGAGTGGCATCATCGTCACGACGGAAAACTTTACCCGGAGCAATGATGCGGACAGGCAAACGAGGAGCTTTTTTCTCCATTGCTCTGATCTGGACCGGAGATGTATGGGTACGCAGCAAATATTTTTCAGTGAGATAAAAAGAATCCTGCATATCACGAGCCGGGTGATCAGCCGGAAAATTCAATGCTTCATAATTATAGTAATCAGTTTCAATATCCGGGCCATGAGCGACCTGAAAACCGAGACCGACAAAAATTTCCTTTATCTCATCCGTGATCAGGGTCAGGGGATGTTTCTGGCCCATCGAAACCGGCCTGCCGGGCAGAGTTACATCAATTCTTTCCTTCTCCCATTGATCGCTCCTGGATAAATCTCGCAGGGCTTGTTCCCGCTGCTCAATAGTCTCTTCCAGCAATGTCCGAAGTTCATTGGCCTGCCTGCCGACTGCAGGTCTTTGTTCAGGAGGAATAGTGCCCAGTCCTCTCAATATAGCAGTCAGTTCTCCTTTCTTACCAAGAAAACGCACTTTTATCTCTTTTAGTTCTTCCGGAGAAGCTGCATTTTCAATTTGCAAGCGAGCTTCTCTACCCAGTTCTTCCAGCTGCTGCTGCATTAAAAACACCTCCACAAAATTAAAAATCCCTTCGAAAAGGGACGAAAGGGATTTTTCCGCGGTACCACCCATTTTAGCCGTTGCCGGCTCACTTGGACTCGATAACGGTGGTTTCCCGTCTCCAGCCTACCGGGCAATACTGCCGTTCAGCGGGAAGCTCCGGAGTGAATTTCAACCGGCGGAACCGGGACACAGCTTGCAGTCGCGGCTGGTCCTCCCTGGTCAATTCCTGTTCCGGCCTACCTGTCTCCTTCACAGCTTTAGTATGCATAAATCATGTCTGCATTATTATAGCACCTTGGCCTTCTGTCATCAAGCAGCTCAGGCTTGGCGCTGGCGCATCATTTCATAGATGATCACCGCACCGGCACTAGCAGCATTAAGTGATTCTACGTTACCATTAAGAGGGATAGCTACACTGCAGTTAACTGTCGAAAGCAATTCTGGAAGTATACCCGCAGCCTCATTACCGATCACAATAGCTGTAGGTTGACTATAATCGGCCTCCCAGTAGATAAGAGGCGCCCCGGCGTTTGTACCCACTATCTGCATACCCTGATCCTTTAATTTACTGATCCACAATACAGGATCTTCAATTTCTGTCAGAGGGATCTGAAAAACCGCGCCGGCCGATGCACGCAGGGCTTTTGGTCCGTAAGGATCCGTACCGCCCGCAACAAGATATACCCTGCTCATTCCCGCAGCCGCTGCTGTCCGGATTAATGTCCCCAAGTTGCCGGGATCCTGAAGGCGATCGAGAATCAATACTGGATCCTGTTTTTTGGTTACCCATTCGTCAGACGAATACTGCCGATAAAAAAATATCGCCGCTATTTCCTGTGGCGATTCAGTAGCAGCCATTTTTACAAACAGTTTTTTCGGTAAAACGGCCTGTTTTATTCCACCCGAAAGGCTTTTCAATAAAGAATAACCACTGCCTTCTTTATATTCCAGGGTGGTAAAAATAATTTCCGGTTCCAACCCCTTTTTAAAGGCCTCTTCAACCAGGTTTGGCCCCTCCAGGGCAATTTTGCCCGATAGCCGGCGATAGCGCCTGCTTTTTAAGAGCCTGCAATATTCCTTGATCAGAGGATTATGCGGGCTTGTGATCTTCAATTCGCTCAGCTAGATCCACTCCAGTTTCTGCAAAGCCTTATTTTCACCGATAGCCACAACGATATCATTTTCTTTGATAATATCTTCGGCTATCGGGGATATATTTGTTTCCTTTTCAGCGGCCCTGCGCAGGGCAATGATGCTCACTCCATACCGTGCGCGCAGATTCAGCTCCTTCAGCGATTTACCGACCATATCATCCGGCGCATTCACTTCCACTACGCTGTAATCATCGGAAAGCTCAATCATGTCGATAATTGTCGGCGCCACGAGACTGCGGGCCAATTTATAGCCGGTATCCCTTTCGGGGTATAACACCCGGTGAACACCAATCTTTGAAAGGGCTTTGCCATGCAGTTCTGTCTGGGCTTTGGCAATAATCTCCCTGGCTCCCATTTCAACCAGCAGGATGGCAGTCATTATGCTGGCCTGAATATCAACCCCGATGGCCAGGATAACCGCATCGAAATCCTTAATCCCGAGTGATTCCAGGACATCTTCCGACGTAGCATCAGCCTGAACAGCGCCGGTCACCTCATCGCTGATTTGTTGGATTAGAGGCTCATCATTGTCGACAACCATGACGTCCTGTTCAAGGCTGTACAGTGTTTTAGCCACTGAAGTGCCAAACCGTCCCGCACCGATTACTAAAAATGACTTCGACACTGTCACTACCTCCACGTTAAGTATTTAGCCAAATATATTTACCCAATTAACAGGTGTTCTTCAGGATAACGCAGCAGATCTTCTTTCTGTCGACGGGCCAGTCCCAACAGCAGGGTCAGGGGACCGATTCTACCCCCGAACATGGTTACAATAAGAGCAATCTTACTGGGCCCGCTTAAATCGGGTGTTATTCCCTCCGACAAGCCCACTGTTCCAAAAGCGGAAAACGCTTCAAATAACAAAGCCAGAAAATCCATCTCTTCAAAATAAACCATTACCAGGGTAGCCAGAAAGACCAGGGCCACCGCCGCACTTATAATCGAAACCGCTTTCATGATCTGATTAAGAGAAAATCGGCGCTGGAAAACAACCGGTTCCTGACGCCCCCGGATCATACTTATTAATGTAATCAGGACAACGCCAAAAGTGGTGGTTTTTACACCGCCCCCGGTCGAGGTGGGGGAAGCGCCGATGAACATCAGGGCCATTATGATCACCATCGTAGCGGGTTTAAGCTCGCCTGTATTTAGAACACTGAAACCGGCTGTGCGCGGCGTAGCTGCCGTGAAAAAAGCAGTAAAAATCTTGCCTCCCCCGGATAGTTCCCCCATTGTTTCCGGATTGTTATATTCCAGCAATAATACAAGAACAGCCCCCGTAACCAGCAGGAAGGCGGTTATAATAAAAACCAAACGGCTGTGCAAGGTAAACCGACTCCGCTGTCGGAATAGCTTAAACGGCTCCATAATCACTGTGAACCCGAGGCCTCCAATGATAAACAATAGCATGATCGTGCCGTTAACCAGGTAATCCGTCGGAACCCGGGTCAGGCTGTCAAAACTGCCAAAGAGATCAAATCCGGCGTTGCCAAAAGCGGAGACAGCATGGAACAGGGCAAAGAAAACACCTCGCCCAATTCCCAAAATGGGAATAAAACGAATGCTTAAAAGAATCGTTCCGATTGCAACAAAGAAAACCGCCATCCTGACCACGGCTAAAACAAGCCTCAGCAAACCGGCAACCGATTCTTGATTCAAGGCTTCTTTGACCAGGAGGCGATCCCGCAGGGTTATCCTCCGTCCAAGAAAAATAAAGATCAGTGTAGTCATGGTCATGAAGCCGAGGGAACCGATAAAAATAAGGGCCATGATGACCCCCTGACCCAGAGGTGAAAAGAACGTCCCCGTATCGACAACCACCAGGCCGGTAACACAAACTGCTGAAGTGGCTGTAAAAAGAGCTTCGATATAATTCAGCCCTTCTCCCACATGCATGGGAGGAAGGCTCAGCAACAGCGATCCAACCAATATCACTCCAAGGAAACCGCAGGCCATAATCCGCGCCGGATTGAGAGGCTTATGCCTGTTTTGCAATGATCATCATCTCCGAATAAACGGGTACACTTACGCGATAAGGCATACTTATTCCAAGCTAATTATTTTCTTTAACCATGTCTACGAGACGGGCAAAGGCTTCTTTATCGTTTACAGCCAGATCTGCCAGTACCTTGCGGTTAATCTGCACATCGGCTTTTTTTAGTCCGTTAATAAACCTGCTGTATGATAGTCCGCCTGTTCTGGCCGCAGCATTGATCCGGGCAATCCATAGCTTACGGAAATCGCGTTTACGTTGTTTGCGATCCCGATAAGCATAGGAAAGTGATCTCATTACCTGCTGATTGGCTACCCTGAAGAGTTTGCTTTTAGCCCCGTAGTATCCTTTGGCCAGCTTTAATATTTTTTTACGCCTTTTCCGGGCGATGGGTCCTCTTTTTGTGCGAGGCATCGTCAATCATCCTCCTACAAGTTGTACTGTATAATTCTTTTTTCTTTATCCGCCTCTTCTTAAACCATCAGGGAATAAGAAGCTTTACTCTTTTGGTGTCAGCGGGCTTAACAATGGTCGATTTACGCAGCCGCCTCTTACGCTTGGCACTTTTTTTACCTGTAAGATGGCTGTCAAATGCACGATAACGCTTAATTTTTCCAGTGCCGGTTTTTTTAAAACGTTTAGCCGCACCGCGGTGGGTTTTCATTTTGGGCATTGTTGAAACAACCTTTCTCTGCTATGATTTGGGCGCCAGAATCATAATCATGTTTCGCCCTTCCTGTTTGGCCGCTTTTTCCACAACGCTTAATTCGTCAAGGCTTTCGGCCATCTGCTGACTGAGACGTTTGGCGATCTCCGGATGGGTAATCTCCCGTCCCCTGAACATAACAGTAACCTTTACCTTGTCTCCATTTTCAAGAAATTTCTTGCCCCTCTTTACTTTTACCTCAAAGTCATGTGTGTCAATATTGGGTCTCAACTTAATTTCTTTTATAGTTGTGGTCTTCTGTTTCTTACGCGCTTCGCGATCACGTTTACTCTGCTCATACTTATATTTTCCATAATCCATCAGCCTGCAAACCGGCGGCCGCGCTCCGGGAGCAACGTTAACCAGATCCATTTTCTTTTCCTGGGCCATCTGCAGCGCTTCACTTGTCTTTATTACTCCAAGTTGGGTACCGTCTGCATCGATCACCAGGACTTCTCGGGCTTTGATTTGTTCATTGACGAACAAATTCTTACTAATCTTCTTTCACCTCCTGATTATTATAAAAGAGCAGGCATCTTCTGCCTGCTCTAAATATCCATTGTTTGTGGATAAACCCTGGTAACAGTTGAAAAACGCCCCGGGGTGAGAAGCAGAGGCTTCTGCTTGCATCCGATTTATTTTACTGTTGTAATATACCAGAATATACTGGTTTGGTCAAATTATTTTTTCTTCAACCTCTCTTTTCAAATCTGAAATAAAAGAGGCAAGATTCTGTGGCCCCAGATCACCGCGTTCTCGATGCCGCAGGGCAACTTCTCCGCTTTCCTCTTCCTTTTCCCCAATTACCAGCATATAAGGAATCTTCTTGACCTGGGCTTCCCTGATCTTGTAACCAACTTTTTCATTGCGCTGATCCACCTGCACGCGAAAACCGTCCATCCTCAGTTTGTCATAAACCTGCCCGGCATAATCATGGCTTCTCTCTGTAACCGGAATTACTATTACCTGAACGGGTGCCAGCCAGGCAGGGAAGGCTCCACCGTAATGCTCAATCAGCAGAGCAAGAAGCCGTTCCATCGATCCATAAATTACACGGTGAATAACCACAGGTCTGTGTTTGGCCCCATCTTCACCTACATATGTGAGATCGAACTTTTCAGGCATCTGGAAATCCAGCTGGATGGTTCCACACTGCCAGCTGCGGCCAAGGCAATCCTCGAGATGAAAATCAATCTTGGGACCGTAAAAAGCACCATCTCCTTCATTGATTTGAAAGTCGATTTCCTTTTCTTTTAATACAGTTTCAAGGATCGAGGTAGCCCTGTCCCACATTTCCCGGGTGCCCATTGCTTTTTCAGGCCTTGTGCTTAATTCAACGCTGTACTTAAAACCAAAAACCCGGTAAAAACGGTCCATCAGTTCAATTACCCCGGCCACTTCCGATTCTATCTGCTCGGGAAGCATAAAAATGTGAGCATCATCCTGGGTAAATGAGCGAACCCTCATCAGACCATGAAGAGTACCGGAAAGTTCATGGCGGTGAACAATACCCATTTCGCCAATCCGCCTCGGTAAATCACGGTAGCTGTGCATTTTCGATCGGTAGACGAGCATCGCTCCGGGGCAATTCATCGGTTTTACCGCATAGTCCTGGTCATCTATTTTTGTAAAATACATGTTTTCACGGAAATGATCCCAGTGACCGGATTGTTCCCAGAGAGTACGGTTCAAAATCAGCGGTGTTCTTATTTCCTCATAGTCCGCCCGGCGATGTTCCATCCGCCAGAAATCAGTCAGTTCCTGCCAGATGATCATCCCGTTGTTATGTAAAAAGGGGAAACCGGGCCCTTCTTCCTGGAGACTGAACAGGTCCAATTCACGGCCCAGCTTGCGGTGATCCCGTTTTTTTGCTTCTTCAATCATGTGCAGATGGTGATCAAGCTGCTCCCTGTTCGGAAAGGCAGTACCATAGATACGCTGCAGCATGGGATTTTTTTCATCTCCGTGCCAGTACGCTCCGGCCAACCCGGTCAGTTTAAAAGCTTTTACCATACCGGTGTGCGGCAGATGAGGACCTGCACAGAGATCAATGAAATCGCCCTGCTCGTAACAGCTGATTACGGCATCCTCGGGCAGATCTTCAATCAGCTCCAGTTTGTAGGGCTCATTCCTTTCCTTGAAGAACTGGAATGCCTCCTCTCTGCTCAACTCCCTCCTGATAATGGGATGCCTTTCTTTAACTATTTTTTTCATTTCCTTCTCGATCTTGCCCAGATCGTCAGAAGAAATGGGTTCTACAAAATCGAAATCATAATAAAAACCATTCTCGATTGCCGGACCTATCCCCAGTTTGACATCAGGATACAACCTTTTCACGGCGTGAGCCAGAACATGGCTGGCAGTGTGCCGAAAAATGTGAGCCCCAACTGACGAGTCAAACTCAACGAAAGAAATTTTACTGTTCTCCAACAATGGTTGACTCAAATCGCATTCTTTTCCATCGACAAGAACCGCCAGTAATTTGTTATTTGACGCTTTCATTCCTTTATATAAGTCCATGCAGGTTGTTCCTTCAGGGTAGGCAACCTCTTCGCCGTTTTCTAATTTAACTTTTATGTGCTGCATTGTGTGGACGCCTCCTTTGAAGGTGATCATAATTTTTTCAGTCGCTCCTGTCAAGGCAACGGTACCACTGATAAAATCCAGGCTGCCTGTCTGCGTAGGATCTTCATTAAACGATTATGCTCTCAGGTTTAAGGCCTGTGGTTGAATTTCCATCTCAGCCGAAGCACAGCCGGGTTGTTCCCCATCCAGGTTAAGCAGCGGACAATCATCGGATTCAACATTAATAACCCTGCCGCGCAGGCTGGTTATCCGGGGATGATCAAGATGCTTGCCCCGATAAACTTTCGGCAGATTGAGTAAAAGATCACTTTTGCTGAGATTGCGAGCAATAATTATATCAAAACTGCCGTCGTCCATCAGGGCATGGGGAGCAATAAACATGCCCCCGCCATAATAGCGACCATTGGCCACAGCAATGAAGGTAATCGGCTCGTTGCAAATCTCTTTACCGTCCACCGTGATCTTCATCTTTTTATTCTGGTAACGGATCAGGCTGACCACGGTTCCCCCTAAAAAAGAAACAAAACCTCCCAGCGCTTTGCTGGTTCTGTTAACGCGGTTTACAATATCGCCATCCAGTCCCATACCGGCCACGTTGAGAAAATATCGCACTTCCTGTCCACTAACGCCGTTATACTTAACTTTGCCTGCATCGACCGGGCAAGAAGGATTACGATATATCCGGCGGGCTGCTTCAGTAAAATTAAGCGGCGTTCCCAGGGTCCTGATCAGATCCCGGCCGGTGCCGGACGATATTATGCCCAGGGACACCTTTTTTCTCACTGCCTCTTCCGCAAGGAAAAATCCGTTAATCACCTCGTTAACAGTCCCATCCCCGCCTACGGAGATAATTAACTCGTTCCCCTGGCTTAGAAAATTACTGGTGAGAACTGTTGCTTCACCGGGTGCCCCGGTAAAGCGGTACTCAAAATTAAAACCCTCCTGTTTCATAGCGCTGGCAATAACCGGCCATAACTTACCGGTAGAGCCGTTACCGGAAACCGGATTAACGACAACCGCCGCTCTGATCGGCTGCATGAATGTAACTCCTTCGCTGAATGTTTACTGGCAATAATCTTCATGGCTGTTGAATATAATATTCCGGAGCAGCCGTCTCGGAATGTTCTCACTGAGAAAACACTTTATTAATTATAGCACACCGTGTTAATTAATCGGGCTGATGACAGGATCAACACGATATTAGGAAATTATTCCTTGCGGACAAGTTGTTGACTTAACGCTCAAATCCCCTGTTTAAGTTCTGGTTTTTAAATTCTGTTTAGCTTGAAAAACCAGACTGTGGATAAATTCTTCCCGGTTTACATTATCCCGCCCATCATAAAAAACGGAAATAATCGGGATTCCAATCTCTCGGCTGAGAGCTCCCTGCACGGCTTCTACAACCGACGCAGGCATGCAGGTAAAAGGCCCTACAAAAATGGCTCCGGCCACCTCTTTCCGGCCAGCCAGGGCTCCGGTGCGGCCAATCGTCATGGGCGGTTCGCCGGCAGTATGTTCCGGGATATAATTTATGGAATGAGCCAATATCTCCGACGCAGATGGCTCTTCCCTGCCTTCCAGCATGACACCGGCGGCCTTTTCAATCCGCTGTTCATCGCGGTGTGCCAACCAGTTGATGGCACCATAACCCAGTTTGTATAAATAGCGAACCAGGTTTTTCTTATAATTATATTCCTTCAAGGCCAGGCGGTAATTGGCAAAAACAGTATACACAAAAAATTCCGTGGCCGGGGCCAGAAAAACTTCCCCTCCGGCTCCCTCGATCTGTTTAATAATATCCTTGTTGCATCTATCGTCGAGGCGGACATAATATTCACCGGCCAGCAGAATCAGAGGCCTTTCTTCATCTCTGCGGGAAATGGAAGCAAACTGTTTCCCTGCTTCGGCCAGAATTTTCTCCAGCCCGCGCAGATGACTGCCGCCCGGCAAGGCGGTCCATTTGAAACGATAATGCCGGAGGTAAGCATAGATCTCTTTGCAATATCGATCGAAAAGTGCCTCCGACTCTCCTTCATTTATTTCATAAGGCCTCGTCCGATGCAGCATTTTATTGAGCATATCAATTGCCAAAAGACCGTCAAAAAGAGCGACAGCAAATTCCGGGCCGAACCTTTTTACAGCATCTTCTGTTTTCAAGGCGCAGACTCGTTTTTCACCATAACCGGCCCTGTTGATGATTAAAGACTGGGCGGAAGCATAATAGCCGAAACGGCAGGGTCCGCAGGCCCATCCTTCAAGCATTACAGTTCCCTGTTCTTCGAAATCACGAGGGTTTTGCTCGGCATAAGCCAGAAAATCCTGCAGGCTCTGGAGAAAAGGCAGACATTCCTCACCGTTGGTATAAAGACGTGCCAGGGTCAGATCTTTATCGTTGCTTCGCGGGAGAAGAACAGCTTCGACACCATAATTCTCAAAAAGTGAAACAAATACGGCTGGATGACTGCTCATGTTGGGAACCAAAATTTTTTTCAGTTCAGGATCGTTAACGTCAATAGCCCGGGCTGAGCGGGATATCTTTTTCTCCCTGTTCCTGCGGGAAAGACACGTATTCTTGAATGCTTCCAGCCTGGTGATCATCCCGGCCGGCGCAGTATGTTCATCCAGGGTAAGGCGCAAAAACTCGGCCACATTGGCCAAATAATGGCGAAGCATTGAATTGGGACCGCACCTGAAAGGATCCTGTAGTACCAGGTGCAGCTGCGGAAGACCGCTTTCCGCTGTTCGTTCATTAAAAAATTGAGCTGCAGCAGCCGCAGCCATCATATTCTGTAACTGAGAAGAGTAAATGTTATCCATTTGCTCCGTTGTATGTGCCATGTATTGTTCAAAATCGTCCCGGTGGGTATCGAGAAAAAACGACTCGATCCTTCCTTCGTACCATCCGCGCAGATATTCAAGAAAGAAATCCTGGGGAATGGCCGTTAAACCCCTTTGTGAAGCATGCGCCATAACATTTTTAGAAACAAAAGGATCATATAGCGTATAAGAACGTCCCAGGACCAGCGCCACAATGGCATCAGGGCCGGCGGCAAGACCTTCAATTATGCGCCGACCTTCCTTTTCAACCACCGACCTGTAGTCGGCAAGAGCCTTGTATCCATCCTGGACAGCCCGGCTGACAAGATCAGGTGAATAATTTTTCCCGAGAAGCTTCCTGGCAGCCGGTAGCAGCTGATTTTCAACACGTTCCGCTCCCTCATGAAAACTGAGGCGGGCATGTAAAATTTTATCATCCGGCAGATCAAGGGAATGGGCAACCACCCCTTTAACCATCATCATAAGGGGACAGCTTAAGGAACGAGGCCAGTCCGCCAGCCAGGGCAGGGGCTCCATGTCAAATATTTCGGGTATAAAAATGTAATCGGTTCCTTTATCAGCCAGTTCCCGGTAATGCCCGACCAGGACCTCCATTGGAAAACACATTTCGGCGGCCAGATTCATTTTCCCCTTTTCCAGTATTTTTTCATTTGATTCTCCGCTGGGAACAACTCTGGCGCCGAGGGTCCTGAAAAAAGCAGCCCAGAACGGGTAGAATTCATAATTAAGTCCGCCGCAGGCAATGCCCACCTGTGGTCCTTCATCAAGCGGTTCGCCGGCCGCTTTCAAAAAGATCTCCTCCCGAAGCTCCCGGTAATCAGGAAGATCTTCGTCCTTTTTCTTCTTTTCAAGTTCTGAATAACGGCCGCAGCGGTCACCGTAAATAAAGTGGGAACCGTCATTAAAAGTAATTACATCGAGAATGCAATGGTGATCGTAGGGACACCGGGCCCGGCACGGTTTCCTTTCCAGACGGTATTCATTCAGGCGGTCCAGCTGGTGAGAAGGTTTCTCCGGTTTCCCATCTTCCAGGTAGAAAAAACGGGCCATCAGGGCAGCTCCAAGAGCGCCGGACAGTTCGGGGTTTGGCGGAACCAAAATATCTCTCCCACATATGGCGGCAAAAGCGGAAGCGAGAGCATGATTTTTGGCAGTTGCTCCGGTAAAAACCAGCTTCCCTTCGGTCACCCTGTTTTCCACGGTCCGGCTCAGGTAGTTGCGGGCTGCAGAATAAGCGAGGCTGGCCAGCTGGGCATCCAGCGGCAGTCCCCGGGAAGCAGCTGCAACAAGGGCAGACTGGGACAGGAGTGTGCAGTTATCACCGAGGTCAATGGCATAAGCAGCCTGAAAAGCTTTTTGAGAAAATTCTTCCTTGATTTGCACACCAAGGAGTTCAGCCAAATTTTCGAGAAAAGTCCCTGTTCCGGCAGCACAGACCGGATTCATGTTGTAATCGAAAAGGATATCATTTTTAATTTGAATAAACTTGGAATCTTCCCCCCCGATTTCAATAACAGCCAGGTCGTGTTCCTCAAACAGGGATTTTATGCCTTCTGCCTGGCAGGTAATTTCATCGGCGGCATAGTCCGCAGCCAGAATTTTCTGGGCCAGGAAACGTCCTGATCCTGTGGTACAGGCAACCACAGGAGGTCTGGTGCGCATTATATCTTTAAATTTTTCATTAATCTCTTTCATTAGTTCCAGCACTTGCAAGGCAGGGCGGCCGGCCGTGGGCAGGTAAACTCCGCCGATGTATTGTCCTTCTCCGTCAAGCAGCACACACTTTGTTGAAACGGAACCACAGTCCACTCCCAAATAAATAATGGAAAGATCTTTCACCTTTCCTGTAAAATGATCCTCGCCGTAAATAACTTTTTCAGCTTGCAGGGGAGGAAGTGGATTTTCGGGGACATAGCGTCTTGAAAACATTTTTTCAATACTGACCCTTGATGCCGACAGCTCAAAACCCTTTTGAGCCGCCCCCAGGGCATTTATATATTCATGGTCGTCCGGAACCGACAACGTGATGTTGTGTTCACTACAGTATTCTCCCAGGTACTTTAGAATAGCCCGGTTATTGGCCACACCGCCGACGGTTATAAGGGTACCCGGCCCCTTGATTCTGTTCTGCGCTACACCCGTGACCACCAGGTCCACCAGTGTTTTGGCCAACCCTGCCGCTACAGCCATCTGTGAAGCCCCCCCGTTAATAGCATGGGTCATGTCAGATTTGGCAAAAACGGCACAACGGCCCGATATTTTTACCGGTGACTCCGCCTTGAGAGCCTCTTCCGCCAGTTCACGGTCGTTATAGCCCATTCTGGTAGCCTGCTGGTACCAGAATGAACCACTTCCTGCCGCACACTGGCCGTTGCGGTTAAAAAAGGTGATCGCACCACTGGGGTCAATCTCCAGGTAGTACATATTTTCATGTCCCAGAGATAAAACAGCACGGCCCTTGATCCCGAGGCTGCTTATTCCAGCCTGCAGCGATTCTGCTTCAATAATAGGGTTAATGCCCAGTTCATCAGCTACCAGTCTGGCATTATTACCGGTAAGACCAATTCGCATTTTAGCCCCGTGTGTTTTAGCAACCAGATTGTTAAGGCACTCTCCGGCAACTGCCACCGGATTTCCGGAAGCAGGACGGTAGACCTTTTCTACAAATCCATTCTCGATCAGGACGCCCTTTACAGAAAAAACTCCAATATCAAGGCCAATAGAAGGTATACTGTTTCCCTGTTCCGACTTTATAATCATCAAATCGCTCCCTGCTAACCCTGTTAGAAAGTTATACAGCGAATATTTCCGCCAAACTACGTTCTTACAACCGGCAAAGAATAACCAATGAACAGTGAATGAAGCTGGATAAATTCAACGACAGTTAATGAAATGCTTTGTTTCAGCGGGCACCTCCACCACCACCACCTCCACCGCCACCTCCACCACCGGAGAAACCTCCTCCTCCTCCCGAACCTGACGAAGTTGCTGAATGAAAAGCGGTGCGGAACGAGTTCCCCATGGTGGAGGTAAAATCGCCAAAACGGGCGGGATTGGCGGCCACCATTCCGTAGGCGGGCCAGAGAACAGGCATATCCCTTTCCAGATTTGGATAAACAAGGCGCAGCTGCTCAATGACCTCTTTTGCTACTCCAAGTGCTACAGCATAGACCAGGTAATGTTCCCAGATAACCAGTGATGGGATAGTGGAGCGATCGAGGCTGGAAAAATGCTGCAGAAAACGTTTAAATGCTTTCCATTTAGCGTAATGATCCGCTCCTTTTGGCATCAGCCTCTTCATCACCCCAAAAGCAACGGCCATCAGCGGACCAATAATTATGGCGATAATCCCTGTAAAATACATACCAAAAATAAACAGGGGAATGCCGATTATGGTCAGAACCGCTGCGGCAATTATCCCAGGCCAGGCTAAACCTCTGAAATACTTCTCTTTTTCTACCTCTTCTTTTATTCTTTTGATCCAGTCCTGGTAAAAAGCGGCGGTGCTGGTTTTATGCTTTCGGCCGTATGCTTCAATTGTCTGCAGAGTTGTCCCTTCATCAGAGCCGCTGCCAACTTTGTTAAAAATAAAAGAATGGAGTTTTTCTTCATGCGGTTCCAGGCTGTCTTTGCCTTCAGCTGGAATAACCCGGTAATCAGTAAAACTACGCTTGATGATCAGGCCCTTTTCACCCTGGTATTCTTCAAGCTTCAAATGTCCCCGTCGGGCCAGATCCATAACCGTTGCTGTAAAATCTTCAGGAGCAGTCCTGCCCATACGGAAAAAGTAACCAGCTTCCGCCGGTGAACAATCATCCGGCAGTTCCCGGTAATAATCGCCACTGTAAGCATCGGGAGACCGCTTTGCTTTGAAGCGGGTAACAATGTAAAAAATGAGCATCCCCAAAAATGCCAGCGGACCGGCAATAAAATCGATACGGGCAATAGTTCTTTTAAGGTTGGCTTCGCGGGCCCGGCGTTCTTCATCGGCCAGCATTCCGGGCAAACCATCCCGGCCGGAATGATTTACCGCTCCGGGAACAAGGCTCAGGGGAAAAGCAACCCTTCCCTCCAGAAAAGTGTTAGCCGGCAAATCTTCAATCTCCCATTTCACAGTTCTCGAATCGACAATCTCGACTTCTCCATACAGAGGACCATGCCCCCAGGCCCGGATATCGCCGGCAGAAGCTCCTTCGGGCAACTTGAGGGTAACAAGTGCATATTCGGTCCGTTCATCCCACTCATCACCGATGAACTGCCAGTAAAGCTCGGCCACATCGTTGTGAATCAGGACCGCGTTATCGACAACATAGCTGATTGTAAAAGTTCGGTTTTCATCACAGGCATCGTAGCTCCAGTCTATATATACCAGATCCGGCTTGTATTCAACATAAAAAATACCCGGTATATCCTGGGTCCCTACGGGCATCTCTTCGTAAGGATCACCTCTTTCACTAACCATGACATCCCTGATTGAAGCATTGTTATCCAGGTAGATATAGGACCATGCTCCCCGGTAACGTCCGTTAAAACGGAAGGTCCTTTCCTCAACTATCTGCATAGAACCGTCCTTATTGATTTCTGCCTCAATAATAACAGAGGGGAAATAAAATGAGCGGTCATCCTGGGCTTCCGCCTCCTGCGGAAGGGCAAGGATAACCGCCATAGCCACCAGAAATAACGTTAACAAAAAACCAGTCGACAACAGCTGCTCTTTATAATTTCTATTCATCAAAGCGCCTCTAAAACTCGACTTTAACAGCTTCGCGGGCGGCTGCTTCTTCGTCGAGATTAAAATATTCTTCCTTGTGAAAACCAAACATCCCGGCAATGAGAACGGTAGGAAATTTTTGGATGGTCGTGTTATAACTCATTATCGTATCATTGTAAAACTGCCTCGAAAAAGCAATCTTACCTTCCGTATTGGCCAGCTCTTCCTGAAGCTGCCGGAAATTGGCATCAGCTTTGAGCTGCGGGTAATTTTCAGCAACTGCAAAAAGTGTTTTAAGAGCTCCCGAGAGCATGTTTTCTGCTCCGGCTTGTTCGTTTACATTTTTGGCCTGGATGGCCATATTACGGGCCTGGGTCACCTTTTCAAAAGTCTCCCTCTCGTGGGTGGCATAACCCTTAACCGTGTTAACCAGGTTGGGAATTAAATCATATCGCCTTTTTAGCTGAACCTCGATCTGCGCCCAGGCATTCTTGATACGCTGCCGCAGGGTAACCAGGCGGTTATAAATACCGACAAATAAAATAACCAGTAATGCAATTATTGCCAGGATTGCCCATACCATTGTTCCCATCTCCTTTTGACATTTAATAAAAACGTAAAAAGACTATTTGATCATGTTAATCATGAGCTATTTCGCAACCAAGGTTTCTTTTTCCTGCCCTGTAAAAGCACTGTCGAAAAAATATATTAAACCCTTATCTAAAGCTGCAGCTCCACAATATCACCGTCTTCCAGTATATAATCCCGGGGAACGGCCTGTCCGTCAAATTTTGACGATCCCCATACCAGGGCGTTTTTCAGGTTTTCAGGAAAATCTTTGTGGATCTGCCCGGCAAAATCGAGCACCGTGCTGCCCTTTTTTAAAATAAAAGGCCTGTCCATATCGGCCGGCCTGCCGGCCGCTTTCCCATAGACCCTGATTATACCAAGCAATTCGTAGATCCTGTCTTTGAGTTCCTCCAGACCCATGCCTTTGTTTGAAACAGAAATAATTGCCAGGTCGGGCCACAACTCTTCCAGGATCTCAAGATTCTCTTCCGCTTCCGGATGGTCCATTTTTGATGCGGCCACCAGGAAAGGTATGGGAGCAATGATCTCGCCCTCTTCCGACAGATCAATTACCTCTCGTTCCTGCAGGACTTTCATCATCCCATCAAGCTGCTCCAGGCATTCGGCAGTGGAAACATCAATCAGGATCAGCAGGGCATCGGCATCCTTGAAAGTGCCGATTAGCCCCGGCGGGACATTGTCAATCGACAGCGGGGGAGTATCAACCAGCTGGATAAAGGTGTCTTTATAAGGCATCATCCCACTAACCGGCAGGGTGGTAGCAAAAGGGTAATCGGCAACCTTTACTTTAGCCCTGGTAAGAATGCCCACCAGGGCTGACTTACCACAGTTGGGGTAACCAGCCAAAACAATCTGCCCGGCTCCCTGCTTATCCACCCCGAAGGGATTAAATCCCCTGGTCTGCTTCTTTTTTTTCCCCTCTTCCTTCAATCGGGCCAGCCGCTTCTTTATATCGGCCTGCAGCTTCTCCGTTCCCTTGTGTTTGGGAATCACGGCCAGCATTTCCTGCAGCGTTTTGACCCGTTCTTCCTGTGTAGTAGCCCGCTTGTAATTTTCTTCCGCCGCATAATACTGGGGGGTGAGATTGGCAGGCAATGTAGACACTCCTTTGACAAAAATACAAATTAATAATAGCACAAATCGACCGTCTTTCACAGCTTAGGACAGTGATGTTCCTTGACAGGAACATCACTGTAATGCTAAAATACTTTTGCTTTAATAATATTTTTCATGCGCCTGTAGCTCAGGGGGAGAGCGCCTGCTTGACACGCAGGAGGCCCGTGGTTCAAAACCACGCAGGCGCACCAAAAAAGCCGGGTGTCACAGCACCCGGCTTCGTTCTTCATCAGCATGACATATTACGAATTGCAGCCTTTTTAGCTGTATGCATGGTTCCGAACTGTTCCCGTAATATTTCTACAGGTTTCATTTCCAGAAAGGCAAGGTGCTTTTTAAAGACACCCAGGGACTTACCCGTGAAATACATGAAAAATAAAATCCCGATACCGTCAGCAAGAACTTTACCGGCAAAAATCAGGGATATGGCAATGGTAAGAAGGACCCAGGTTACGTCTCCTGCAATTTTCACTTTATAGAGTTGAATATTATAGCGATGGCTGACCGCCCTGAGAAAGGAATTCGGCGCAGGAAGCATTAAATCCATACTAACAATAATTACAATCCCCAGGGCAGTAAAAACAACTCCGAAAAAGCAGAGAACCACCCTTAACCAGAGGGTGGGTTCTGCGGCTGCCAGTAAAAACATGTATAGATCAATAAGTGCAGAGAAACCGAATCCCAGAGGAATTTGAAGGATCATTTGCATTGTAACACCGCACCAGATTATTATCTGGAGAATAATACACATTAAGCTGAAACTCATAGTCATGAAACCGAAAGTAAAAGGGGTAATCTGAGATAACACAAAAGGAATCGAGCTAATCAGATCTATCAAGAAAATGGCCAGTATTTAACCTTATCCAGCCTGAATCAGCTATAATTTTAGCGAATATTACCCCTGCCCTGCCAGCAGGATTAACCTTTTCAGTCTCTGTCCAACA
>CAZDKY010000016.1:0-6092 GCA_964506505.1 uncultured Syntrophomonadaceae bacterium | reverse complement strand
AGGTCGCGAAGAGCAAGGTCAGCATTTTCCCAGGCCCTGTTGAGCTACTGTTTGGTCCACTGCCACGTTGTATCGGGCAGGTAAGCTTTAATATTGCGTTTCTTGTGTACCTGGCAACGCTGGATAAGCAGATTGTCGCCAAAGACTGCCTTGAGCGCTTTCTTTAAGGCTTTGGAACCATCGATTACCGCCAGCAAACCGTTTTCGGCATCAAGGCCTCTTTCGCAAAGGTCGACTAAAAGGTCCTGGCAGACCCGGGCATTTTCTGTGGCCCCGATTTTGAAGCCGAGGATGTTTTTTCTACCTTCAGCATCAAGGCCCATGGCGACAATGACATTATGATCGGCAAAGATAACGCCATCAATGTAGAGAACGACTATTTCGGGCACTGCTCGGCTGGTTAGTTTCTTTAATTCAGCTTCCGTGGCTTCCATGAACCTCCTGCTAACCGTACTTTTTGAGGGCCCCTTACTACCGACATTTTCTGAACCGTAGTTATAGTTACGGCTCAAGAGCCCGTGGAGCATGCGGTTTAGGGCTACTTCGCACAGCAGCTCTTTGTCCTGGCCAGCTCAAAGCTCTCTATTTCTACCTCGCGGCCGTTTAAGGTTCTGGCCCGGGGCCTGGTAACCCGGCTATTTACACCATTGATCTTGACACTGCTTGGTTCATAGCCGTGGCGATATGCTTCACGATTTGGGTCGTGTTTTCCTTTCGGCCCTGCCACTTTTATGATATCTTCTTCCATCAAAAGATGCAGGGCGGCTATTCCTGCTGCAGTGCATAGGCTTAGGAGCCCTTATTTAAGGACCCCCTTTAGACTTAAAAAATGTTCGTTTAACTTTGTAGACGGTTCACTTACCTTGTGATATTCTGACACTGGCGGTGCCTCCTTTTAATTAATTGGTCAATCCCTTTATATCATAAAGGATCGAGGTACCGCCACTTCAAATTCCATGGCTAATGGGACATGTTCGCTTCTACTGTTCTCCAATTATCGGAACGTCCCTTTCATCCCAGCCTCTTAAAAGGTAATATTCATCAAGCATTTGGCTAAGTTCCGCCATGGTTATAGAATTCTCCGCATTGTTTATCGATTCCTTTAAAAATCGTTCCGGCAGGTTATCGTCTTCTCGGTTCAGCCCTTCCCTGAGATTAAAAAGCCTGGTCAGATTCTGAATACGGTCAGAGATCACTTTTAAATCAGCAACGCTGTGACGTATGCCAGTAAGGTAATAAAGGACGGTGACCAGTTCTTCCCAATGGATTAAATCACGGTAGAAACGGCAAAATATCAAACAATCATATATGTTTAATCGATCTTCAAAATCGATAAACATTCTGGCCTTGCCTTCGGTGGTTGCCGGGTCGATCATGCCGCTCAGTTCCGGTTTGTAAAAAGTGGTCCGCAGGTGGCAGGCACCCCGATCAGATGTGGCATAGGCAAGTCCCATTCCCTTCAGGACTCGCGGATCATAACCGGCTGGTTCCAGGCCTTTAACGTGGACAGCCCGGTCATCCATCTCCAAAGTTCGGGCCGCTTCCCTGATGCCCTTTTGAAATAACGCTCCTTCTCCGATGCAATCAATAACTTTTTGCAGAAAAGTGGCCACAGAATCGGGATCACCATAAGACGGCGCTTCCCGAAGCCGCCCCTCCAGGCCGGCCTCTATGGCAAAAGCGGCGATATTACCAGCGCTGATCGTATCGATACCCCAGCGATCGCAAAGATCATTCAGATAAAGGATCTCTTCCATATCTGTAATGCAGCAGAGACCGCCAAACGCATATATTGTTTCATACTCGGGTCCTTCAACTGTTAAACCACGGTATTTTCCCTTAATCACCGTGGTTAACTTACCACAGGCGAGAAAACAGCGGTAACAACCGCGTGATTTTACTTCCATATTTTCCTGCATATATTCAGTACTGATCTTCTCCCACCCCTGTAAACTGCCTTCTGTCCAGTAACGGGTTGGAAAACAGCCTGCCTTATTGGTTATGGCTACCAGCGCCGGCGTTCCTTTCTCTCGATACATCAGAGCGGAAGGAGAATCCTTACTGTGGGCAATAAACTCACGATGCCAGGCAGCCAGCCCTTCTTCATCGTAAAGAGCGGCCTTTGCTTCCCCTCCGAAGACAATACCTTTCAGGTTTTTGGAGCCGAAGACTGCTCCCAGGCCGGTCCGCCCGGCGCTGCGCCAGCGATTATTCTTCAGACAGGCAAAATTGATCTGCCTTTCACCGGCGGGACCAATTACCAGGGCCTGGGCTTTGTTTATTCCCGCCGCTTTCTTCAACGCTTCTTCAGCATCGTAGGTTTCCAATCCCCATATTTCGCTGGCATCGTAGAAATTCACCCCGCTCTCAGTAATGCTGATAAAACAGGGATGAGATGCCCGGCCGGTGATAACTATGGCATCATATCCGGTTCGTTTGATCAGCGGAGGCAGATGGCCACCGCTGTATGACTCAGCATAAGCACCGGTAGCAGGCGATTTACTGAAAAGACCAAAACGGCTGGCCGGGGAAAGCACTGTATCCGTTGCCGGGCCGGTAGCTATAATTACAATATTATCGGGAGAAAGGGGATCCACCCCCGGAGGCAGCATCTTCATTAAAAGGTGGCTCCCCAACCCCTTACCTCCGATATATTTATCATAGATCTCGTCGCTGATTTTACGCTCAACGATGTCCGATTTACTTAAATCAATGATTAAAAGTCTGCCAAATGAACAGGGAGTCGATTAACAGCCTCCCTCTTCATCGGCAATTGCCTGATCGAGGATTTCAAGACCCCGCTCCAGCTGATCGGCCGGTATAGTAACCGGCATAAGCAGCCTGATTACATTGCTGAAAATACCGGCGGTTATAATAATCAAACCACGTTGGTGGCAGCGCTTGATGATTGATTTGGCCGCCTCGGGTGCCGGTTCTTTTGTTTTCCGATCTTTGACCAGCTCGATTGCCTGCATTGCTCCAAGACCGCGGTGTTCTCCAATTAGGACATGTTTTTCTTTCATTTTTTCCAGCCTTTCTGACACAATCGCTCCTGTTTCCCGTGCTTTAACCTGGATGTTTTCTTTTTCGGCCACATCGAGCGCAGCCAGGGAAGCGGCGCAGGCAATGGGGTTTCCGCCGTAGGTCCCACCAATTTCTCCGGGCCCGGCTGAATCCATAACCTCAGCCCTTCCGGTAAGAGCACTGAGGGGCACGCCGCCTGCTAATGATTTGGCCATGGTCACTAGATCGGGCTTTATCCCGTAATAATAGCTGGCCAGCGGATAGCCGTTACGATAAAAACCTGATTGGATTTCATCGGCAATAAAGAGGACGTTATTTTTCTGACAGATTTCCTGCAGAACCTTGAAATAACCGGGCGGGGGAACGATAAAACCTCCCTCACCCTGAACGGGCTCGGCAATTACCGCCGCTACATTATCGGCAGTACACTCAACGGCAAAAAACTGTTCCAGGTAACGGGCGCAGTATAAATCACACGCTGGATAGGTCAGTCCAAAACGACAGCGGTAACAGTAAGGCGTCGGAATCTTGTAAACATCGGGAGCAAAAGGTCCAAAGCCGTATTTGTAAGGTTTAACCTTTGAAGTTAGGGTCATTGTCATCAGGGTTCGACCGTGAAAAGCACATTCCAGGGCGACAATGGCCGTTTTCCCGGTATAACGGCGGGCTAGTTTTACAGCATTTTCCACTGCTTCTGCACCGCTGTTAAACAGCGCGGTCTTCTTGGAGAAATCTCCCGGTATAAATTGATTCAGCCGCATTGCCAGACGGACATATGGCTCATAACCGGTAACCATGAAACAAGTATGCAGGTAGCGGTCGGCCTGTTCCTTAATCGCTTTAACAATGTCCGGGTGATTGTTGCCGTAATTGGCTACACCGATTCCTCCGGTAAAATCAATAAACTGATTACCGTCTACATCGGTAATCAGAGCCCCACTGGTTTCATTGACAAAAATGGGCACAGTATAAGATATACCGCGAGCAATATTTTGATCCCGCAGTTCCAGCAGTTCGCGTGAACGGGGACCCGGTTCATAAGAACCAGATGAGTTTCATTTTTGATTTATATCTTTTTCTCCTCTCTCTTTCTAAACAAATATTGTTAATTAAACTTATTAGCAATAATGATGCCATCTTTGTTAAAAACCCAAATAAAAAAACACCCGCAAATGGCTCTGCAGAGCCATTTTAAAAAAGTGTTTTTTAATGCACCGGTAAAAAAACCAAGTTGCGATGCAAGTTCACATTAAATAATGCAGTTTTACATTAACAGTCATGCTTTGAAAGCAGGGATGGCAAACCCGCTGAGGCTAACTCTGGTCTGTTTTTTCTAATTTAATGAGGTTATAGCGATGCAGTTTTCGCACTACTGTAGATTGATCTATGCCAAGGATCCGGGCCATCTCATATGTTGTACGGCATGAACGAAGAGCCGCGCTGAGCATTTTCTTTTCCAGTTCTTCTCTGGCTATTTTTAGTGAAGAAGGCTTTTCACACTCCCATTTTCCCTGTATCTCTCTTTGATGAAACAATCCGCGGGACTGCAGAACGTGTCGCGGTAAATTTTGCTCATCTATTTGAGCTCCATCGACAACAATTATCAGCCGCTCTACCAGGTTTTCTAGTTCCCTGACATTACCTGGCCATTCATAATTTTCCAGGTAAGCATAATTTTCGTCGGTAAAGTACTTCTGCTTGTGGTATTTTTTTCCTAGTTTTTCAAGAAAAGCTTCCGCTAAAGGCCTTATGTCCTCTTTCCTCTCCCTCAGCGGTGGTATAGTAAGCGGTATAACGTCGAGCCTGTAGTAGAGGTCTTCCCTGAAAAGGCCTTTTTCAACCAGCGCCGTAATGTCGCGATTGGTGGCAGCGATAAATCGCAGATTTAATTTGATTTCTCTGGTGCCGCCAACCCTGGTGATCAACCCTTCCTGTAAAACATGAAGCAGTTTAACCTGCAGTTCAGGCGACAGCTCAGTTATTTCATCCAGGAAAAGGGTTCCCTCAGTGGCCAGTTCAAGCTTGCCGATCTTACCTTCTCGGCGGGCCCGGTAAAAGCTCCTCCCGCATACCCAAAGAGCTCGCTCTCCAGCAAATTTTCGGGTATAGCTCCGCAGTTGACCACGGTAAAGGGCTTCCCCCGCCGCAAGCTGTTGTCGTGTATATAACGGGCAATCATCCCTTTCCCGGAACCGGACTCCCCTGTTAAGAGGACCGTCGAATCAGCAGCGGCGATTCTGCCGGCCATTTCAAGCAATCTCTTCATAGCCGGGCTGATAGCGATAATATCTCTACCCCACAAAGCATCCTGTCGGAGCTCAATCAGCTCCTGGCGGTAGCGGTTTTTTAACAGCTCCGCCTCTTCAAGCTGCTTCTTAAGGTTATTCAGCCTGGTGATATCCCTGGTATTGACAACAACCCTGAATATGGATCCGTCTTCATAGAACGCAGGCGTTCCGGTGGCCAAAAGTTTGCGCCCGTCTCGCTGGGACTGGATTACAGTCCGGGAACTCTTGCTCTCGAGAACAAGGCGGGTTACAGAGGGGAAAAACAACCTTTTCTTTTCCAGTTCGTCTACCGATTTGCCCAGAACGTCGGACAGTTTTGCGCCAAAATTCTCTTCAAACACGGAATTGACCCGTAAAATGGCCCCCTTCCATCAGCAACCAGGATCTCATCGGAAGAAAAGTTGATAATGGCATCAAGCTCCCTTTCCAGTTCTTCCGTTTTGGCAACCATTTTATCGTATATACCGGAAGCAGTTATCGCTCCTGCAATTTCTCCATCTTCACCTGTTACGACCAGCGCCTCAAATTTTTTTAACAGGGGAAACCAGCTTCTGCCGGTGCTATCCCAGGAAACAACCGTTAGATCAACATCGGCGAGTTCTTCAGCCCTGTAATCGGCCTTTTTTACCTGGTTTTCCAGGGCGTTGATCAGCGAAAAAGCAGTAACAACTTTTTTAATTTTCCCTTCACCGGTAAGCAGGGCCGCGGAACAACGCAACTTCAGCATAGCTTCAAGCACCTCTGCGGTAGTAGCATGCCCATCAACCCGGGGAAGATCTT
>CAZDKY010000015.1:0-7811 GCA_964506505.1 uncultured Syntrophomonadaceae bacterium | reverse complement strand
ATTAGTAGGTGTTTCAGTATTATCAAGTGGTTCAGAGAATGTCAAGACTACTGTCCTGGGGCTCTCCGTATGCACAGATTGCAGAGTTGGAACACTGGTATCAACAAAAACAAGGTTATTTATAGTATAATCAGCATCAATACCAACCTCTTTCCTGACAATAACCCGGTTGGTCGTCGATCCGTTGACAAAATAAACACCATCTGCCATTGTTAAAAGAACAGATTTGCTATCATCCTGGACTTCCACTGCAGAGCCAATACCGGTTAATTGATCCGTCGATGGCGATGCCTGCAGTCCTACATGGAAGTTATCTGTGGTCATCTTTGACCTTTCATCAGACTTCAGCATGCGGTTGAATTCAACTTCTACCTGCTTCGGGTTAACTGCAGTTACACTGGAAACCTGCAGGTTAGCATGCGGAAACTCATCAATCAGGCCCAGTGAATACTGCATGATCAGAGTTACATCCTGCACATTTATATCTCCATCACCATTCACGTCGGCGACTGCTTCCTGGTCTTCGTCCAGCTCTTCCAGCCCGAGAACGTGCTGCTGAATAAGCACGACGTCGAGAACATTAATATCCCCGTCATCATTGATATCGCCGTAAGTGGCAGCTGCAGCAGCCGGAGCGAAAAGGAACAGGAATATAAAGATGGAGAGCAAAACCAGTGAAGCCTTTGCCCCTGCTCTCTTTCTAAAAGATTTCTGCATTTTGTTAACCTCACTTTCAATAGATAAGTACTTACCTTTAAACTGAAATTCGCTTCTTATTTAGTGCACTAAATAAGACAATCTTTGTTTCTCCCTGGTTCATGATACTCTGTATGCTTATACTGGGATCAGGTCTTTCTTAAACGCTTGTAGATCGCAAAGCCGACCGGAAGCAATATGGCCAGCGCAACGATGACGATCACAACCGTATAATTTTTATCCTCTTCTTCGACTTCTTCAGCATCTGCTGCTTCTTCGGATCCTTCGCCCTCCGGTTCACTTTCAGGCTCGGGAGATTCGTTTTCTTCACCGGTTTGTTCTTCTTCTACTTGTGTTTTTTCCTCTTTATTTACTGCTTCTTCTTCGCTTTCCTGCTGACTGTTTTCATTTGCACCTGTTTCTTCCTGCTCCGCCTCCGTATCACCACTGGACACTCTGCCCGGGATGGTCCTAACGGTTACCATCCCTTCGGGAGCAATAACCACATCCCGGAAGGCGATCTCAGTCTGTCCTGCCCTGAGCATTGTAAAAGTAACAGTGCATAAATCTCCTTCATCAGCCGCATCACCGGCGGCGGTAACCCACATGAACATCAGTTTACCGGGTTCGTAATCCAGGTTGGCCATATGCAGGCTGCCGGTAGCATTTTTGACCAGGTCTCCGGCTTCCAGCGAAACCGGATCCAGAACAGCCGGATCAAAGGCCATAGTGAACTGCCCGCCTTCAGTTCCCGACGCATTCTCGATCCTGACTGTGATGGTCACCTGTTCTCCCGGTTCAGCTTCTTTCTGATCGGCCTTCAGATTCAGGTCGGCCGCAGCAGCAGATCCCGTATAAAAAAACAGGCTCAGATAGCAAAGAGCGATAATCAAAACTGCCATTGTTATTCTTATTGTGATAGATGCTTTCGTCATTAACTCAAACCTTATCAGAGTAATTAATTCCGGTTGTCAGTTAAAACCTGTTGCGGCGGCGACGGTAGCTACCGCCGCAACTTTCTATTTATCGTCTGGTTGCACAAACAGTTTTTTTTGTTTAACGAACCGTGGCAAAGCGCTTGCGCCGGGCGATAAAGTAACCTCCGGCCGCCAGGGCCAGCAGTCCGATGAAGAGCCAGTAATTCACTCCACCACCTGTTGGCGGTGTGGGCTGGAGCCCTTCCAGTTCCTTGATCCGGTTCTCCGCTGCACTCAGTGTAGCCAGGTATTCGAAGTCATCATCGACCGCACCATGATCTTCCTTGGCCGCGTTGACCAGTGCCCGGGCAGATACCACATCGGGCTTGTCATCGAGCTTGAGACTGTCTACTGATGGCAGGGCCAGGATGGCATTGTCGGCGGTCCTGATTGCTTCAAGCTTGGCGATTTTTGCTTCGGCGCACTCGAGTTTTTCGAGGTCGGTAAAATCGTCATCTTCGGCTTCATATTCATCGATGGCTTCTTCCACCAGGGCCCGGGCCTCTTCCACGTCTTCCTTATCGGCCAGGGTGATGTCATCGCAGTCGGGAAGATCGGCAATGGCCTCATCGGCAGCATCGATTGCTTCCTGCTTCAACTCCTCAAAATCAATAACCGTTATCTGACCGGCAGTGTGGGTAGAAGCTACTTCGGCATCGTCCGGAGCGATAACCACATCACTGAAGGTGAGATCCGTTTCGCCGTCCTCGAGCAGTTCGAAAGTAATGGTTCCGACAACTCCGGAATCATCTTCGGCACCGGCGGCAATTACCCAGAGAACCCGCAACTTACCGTCCTCCAGTTCCAGGTTGTAGTCGAAAGAGTTGCCGGAGATATCTGGGACAAAGGCACCCCGGGCTGCGGAAACAGGCTCAGCTACATCGGAATCGAAGGAAAGGTCAAACTGACCACCTTCGATACCCTCGGCATCTTCAATGCTGATCGTTACGGTTACTTCTTCCCCCACCACGTCCGATTCGGAGCTGGCGCTAAGCTTCACTCCGTCAGCGGCAAAGGCGACCTGGGAAAAGATCAGCAGTAAGGAAACAATTAAAGCTAAAGTCATTAACGCTTTATTATTTTTTAAACTCATTTTATTTCGCACCCCTTTATTTTTCAAAATAAATGCTTATTCTCGAGGTTGCTTTCTACCCTCCTTTTACTATCACTGTTACTTCTTTCATACTTGCTTTCTTGCTTTCTTAGTGTCAATAAATATCATTCAGCAATCTTTTTTCTCCCTTGTGCAAACGGTTCTCTTTAATACGGGGCTCTGCTCTGCCTGAAAAGGAACAGACCAACTCCGCAAATCAGCAGTGCCGCCAATGTAAACGTGCCCGCAGCTCCGCCGGTAGGCGGGGTGGGTTGGTGATCATCGGGAGGTTCGGGCGGCGGTGTTGGTTCAGGTTCGGGCTCTTTTTCCCCAATTTTCTCCTCGGCATCGTCCAGTGCATCAAGGCGCCAGCAAATATCGAAGCGGGTGGCCCCGTATTCCTGCATGGCAATATTGACCAGTCGGCGGGCCTCTTCAATAAGCGGGCGATCTTCTTCTGTTACTTCTTCCAGTGGTGGTATGACGTCAATAGCATCCTGGGCCGCTTTGACGGCGAGGAGCTTGAGCACTACTTGTTCAGCCTCGAGGAGTTTGGCCATATCGGGGAAATCATCATCGACTGCACCGTAATCTTCTTTGGCCTTTTCAACCAGGGAACGCGCTGTGGCAACCTGATGAACGGCTTTCTGATCCAGAGCAACGATGTAGTCAACACGGGGAATTAGAAATATAGCATCATTGGCAGCCCGAATGGCTGCCGCTTTCTCAGCAGCTGTATAAGCCTGTTCCATCTCTGCTTCTTCTTCAGTAGCGTAGGCGGGTGTTGCAACAAAAACCGTCAACGTAACGCCAAGCATTAAAATGACGAAGAGAAGCAGGCCGTACCTGACTTGCTTATCCATAATCATTCTCTCCCTTTAAGATAACTCATACGCTCCCTCTATCTTCAGTCAAGTTATATTCTGTTATCTACGAGCGTATGCAAAACCCGGTAAACTGTAGCGGTCCCTTTTCTCACCTCCATTAAGGACATATCCTGTCCTTGTTTGTACCAGACACTGCTTGACTAAAAAAACAGATAACAATCCTTTTTAGGGACACTACCCCTTGCAAATATTCTATATTTATGTAAAAGATCCTTCTTTTGCGTGTAAAAATTTTTCTAATATGGTTTTCTCTTGAGAATAGCTTATACTTTTTTTTCCTTTAAATCAAGCCTTTTTCGTTAAATTTGAAAATATTCTGCTAACTTACTGCTATAATTTACAGATCCTTCCTTTTAAACCATTTTCGCCTGACTGAAACCAGGTAATTTAGCGGTAATACTGAAAATAGGACTGCAGTCCCTGGAACAGGGCTTCGGCCGCCTTTTTCTGGTTTGCCGGATCGGACAACAGCTTTTCTTCTTCGCCATTGCTCATAAAGGCCATCTCCACCAGCGCCGAGGGCATTTCGGTTTTGGTCAGGACAAAGAAACTGCTGTCCTTAACCCCGCGGTCACGCAGACCCAGCGAAGCAAGTAGCTCGCTCTGTAGCTGATAAGCGAAGTACCGACCGGCGGCGCCGTTTTTCTTTTCTCCGCAGAAATGAGTTTCGGTGCCATTTGATTCCTCACTGGTAAAAGCGTTGGCATGGATACTGATATAGATATCGGCTTCGGCCTCGTTGGCCGTATCCACCCTCTGCTGATTATTCACCGAGTAATCTCCGCTGCGGGTCATGATTACTCTGGCCTCAGCTTCCTGCAGCAGGGACGCCAGGTACTGGGCTACGGCCAGGTTAATATCCTTTTCCCTCAGGCCGCTCACCCCGATAGCCCCGAAGTCAGAACCGCCGTGGCCGGGATCAATAGCGACCAGTTTATCAGCAAGACTGTCGCCGGTGGGGGATAGCTCCCTCACATAATCGCCATGAGTCCATCCGTTTTTCTCTTCCGGTGTAATGACCTCTAACCATTCATCTTGGTTCCCCGTTACTGTGAGTACTGTTCCCTGCAGCATCCGGCCAATAATTTCATAATCGAGTCCCGGTCCGCTGCGCAGGCGCAGCACATCAGCTTCTACAATTACGCTGCCGCTCTGCGGAGCGCCATTGCTGCCAGTCTGATCCGCATCATTTTCAGTCGATTCTGTTGTCGAACTGCCGCTTTCTGCACCAGCGTTATATATCTGCTCCAGCAGATTTAGAACAGAAGTATGGTATTCGGTGGAGGGAGCCCACTTTCCACTCAGATCTTCGACGTGAATAACCGCTCCGGCCCAGGTCTGTTTGAGGACAACCTGGTAACGGTCATGCGGCTCACCAATAGGGCTAAGGCCCACATAGGCGGACATGTGGTTGAAATGAGCCCGCACGCCTTCCTCTGGAGTGGCAAATTCTTCATGATCTTCGGGTTTGTCACCCGTCGCTTCGGCTTTCTTGATTCCGGCCCAGTTGTTATATTCCGGGGGCACCTGGCCGGTATATTTACCAAAATTCGTCTCATGGGCAGCCTGGGCATAGAGCACTTCCGGCCTGAGGCCAGTTTTGCGGCCATATTCCCAGTAAAGATCAGCTATATCGATAAAACGCTGATGAGCTTCTCTTTCCCGGGCCCACAATTTGGCCTGCTCCAGGGTCGCTTCGGGTGAACCGACAAGCGGGGTCCGCGTTTTCGAACCTTCCCCACCTGTTCCACCGCCGGTATTTTTGGCGGTATAAGTAATTTTGCCTTCCCTGATTGCAGCCCGCTTAATTTCGGTGGGAATGGAAGCCTTCTTAAAATCGTTATTTTCAAAGATTTTCTTCAGATCAAAACGTTCCCCATTCACCACCGCTGCGGCGTAGCGGTCAAGCAGGTCCTGGTAATCAAGGTAACCGTCGTCGTTGTAAAGAATGGCAAAGGTCTGCTTGATCGAAAAATCTTTATAAAGCCCGTTTGACCGGCCGAGCAACTTCAGGCCATAGGAGTCAAGCAGGTCCTCATAGCCGTACTCGAAATATCCTCCGCTGTCGTCTTTAGCCACAAAACCGGTTACCGAGGCCAGAGCAGTCGAGTTGAGGCAGAGCAGAATCAGAAACGCTGCCATGATGATCATGCTTCTTTTATATAGATATTCCCGCACCTGCCCATCTCCATTCAGCAAAATTTAAGGAGTGACAACCACCTTGCTGCGCACGGCATCGGCTTCATCAACTTCTCCCCGGAATCCACCGACAGCATCGCTGTATTCGAGAATTGTGCCACCAACGCTAACACTATAGCTCTGGGGATCGTCCACATCAAGAATAACCACGACCATTTTTTTACCGAGGGTCAGGCCGTCGGCTATGATAAAGTCCTTGATCAAATCCGGTTCCGGTTCGGGATCCGGTTCAGGTTCCGGCTCGGGTTCGGGATCGGGTTCAGGTTCCGGCTCGGGTTCGGGCTCCGGTTGCGGCTGCGGGGAAGGGGCCGGAGAAGGCACCGGCTCAGGCTCCGGCGAATAATCAGGATCGCCGTGCTCGATCAGATTGTCCAGCATTTCCTGCGTTGAGATTTCATATCCGTCAATGGTTACGAACAGGTCCTCTTCGCTGTCGGCAAATTCAACAGAGAGGGGAATCTGTTCAAAGGTCGACCCGGTCGATTTGATTAAAACCTGCCTGATTTCTCCTTCACCTTTTACCTCCGTCGCCTCATTAAGCTCAAGGTAATCGACAATAACATCTTTTCCAAAGGTAAGGCTGTTATTATAGGCTTCTTTATCCACAATCATTTCTGTACAGGTTGATCCTTCCTTGAAAAGAAAATCTCCCGCCTCGGCATTTATTAGAACCTTTTTAAAAAGGCCGTCCATTTCCGATGGCCCGGGAGCAGAGAGATAAGCCAGGTCGATTTCTATCCGACCGATTATATAAGTGGAACCATCAATAATCAGCTTGTCAACGGTAAGTCCATTGTTCAACTGCAGCACCGTTCCGGCAGCGGTCCTGGTTACGGCCAGTTCGGGTAGATGCTCACTCTCGATGAGCACGTCAGCTTCTTCGACATCGATCTTAAGGGAATCAAAGGAACCAATAAGCTCGACTTCTTCGGCAGTGGTAATCTCCACCTTTTTAAAACCATCGGCGCCGGGCTCAGGATTCTCAACCAGCCTGGTTCCGCTTTCCAGGACGGTTTTTTCTATGGTTGTTTCACCGGAGGCAATCATTCTGACCCGTCCATCGGTTCGGTTCACCTTCACCAGCGGCAGTAATGAATCAACAATGTAGATAGAGTTGGAACCACCACCCTGAATTAAAACAGCCCCGTCAACCCGGATATTAATCAGGTCAACGGCGCCGTCGCCGATTTCCGGCCTGAGATAGAGGTTGCCGGTAATATGGGTATTTTCAAGGCGCTGATCAGGTTCGTCAATGGTATAATCACCCTCGATGAGGATGAGGCCTTCTTCGTCGAGAGGCTCGGCCCGGTTGGCAGTGACTATTTCACGAAGGGAGGTGGCAAAACCAAAAGTGTCGGTGATATAGAGGATAAATGCAGCAACAACCAGGACCAGTAAGACAGCAACGACCACCGGTAGAACCGGGATCTGTTTTCTGGCACGGCTTTTTTTGGCATGCCGGGGTATTCTGTCCACCTTTTTTCTCCCTGTAATTTAAAAGTATCTCTGTATATATCTTTTTATCTATATATCATACTAAAGATAGAAATAAACCTGTTTCGTCAGCCAGGCTGTCGTAGCCCTTTCAGAGGCCGTAGACCCTTGGCTTTGCGCCCCGGCCTTTCGACTGGTTTGCCTTTGTCGGACAGGTTGTTAACCATAAATATCTTATGTTGTAAACGGGCAACAAATATTTCTAATTTTTCATAATAATATTATCAGGCCAGTATATATTTGTCAACTGCTTTTACAGGGAATATAAGGTTTTTGTTGAATATTAAAGGAGAAATACTTTATAAGGGGGATTAAAAATAATGATCTATTTTACCAAGCAGGGTAAAGTTAACACTAAAGATACGGTGAAAGCGGTTCTCACCAGGGCTGAAGAGCTGAAGATCAAACAGGTGGTTGTCGCCTCCAATACCGGAGCCACCGCCGAAAAGTTTGCCTGCAGGGATT
>CAZDKY010000014.1:0-7953 GCA_964506505.1 uncultured Syntrophomonadaceae bacterium | reverse complement strand
GCAGCCCACCAGGGCAAAATCAGTGACCTCTTATTTGTTCCCGGAATTCAACAATGGGGACGCTATAATCCACAAACAGGCGAGGCAACCCCGGGAAACAAATTAATCCCGGACAGCGATGATTTAATCGATCTAATTGTCACTCAATCTTTCCTGAACAAAGGCAATATCTATACCCTGGAATCAGAAATGATGCCCGATTCCAGTCCTTCCGTAGCCCTTTTTCGCTGGTAATTTAAGCCGCGGGCTTGTCTTTCGCCTCTCCGGATGAGAGAACGGCGTACTTTGTACCCAGGGGGCCGATGAGTTCACATACGGAAACAGCAGCCAGCTCGACGGCCACAATAGTTGCCGCTATTTCCGGAAAACGATCCTGAACCAGCATCAGCAGGCCTATTGTTAAACCGGCCTTGGAAAGCATGGCAAAACCTAGATATTTTTGGACTACCTCTTCTGCTCCGGATAGGCGGGCTCCAAGAAAAGCGCCACCGACTTTGCCAACTCCCCGGGCAATTATATAAGCAACAGCCCACAACCAGTTTTCGAATAAGATGTCAAAGTGGAGGCTGGCACCGGCCAGGGTAAAGAAGATTAATATGATAGGCATTTCGATATCTTCCAGGAAGTTTAGCTCGGCCGGTTTCCGATAAAGATTGGCAATCAGAAAACCGCAAACCATGTTAACCATCAACGGCGAGAGATTAAAAGCATAGGCCAGGCCGCTGTTCAGCAAAACCGCCCCAATCAGAACGGTGACCTTATGCCGCCTGTTTAAAAACTTCGGGAAAATAAGGACCAGAATTGCCCCGGTGGCGATACCCAGCAGAGCAGAAAGTAAAACTTCAGACAGTGAAAAGATAATACTGCCAAGGCTAAAGGACATCCCTCCCAGGAGCAGTGCCGTTACCGCTGAAACAATGCCGAAAAATATAATTGCCACCGCATCATCAAGGGCTACCACGCCAAGCAGCGTTGTCGTTAAAGGACCTCTGGCTTCGTATTCACGGATTACCGCTACCGGTGAAGCGGGAGCGGTTGCCGTAGCCAAAGCTCCCAGCATCAAGGCTATGGGTAACGGCAGACCCATGATAAAATACATAACCAGGAAAACGACCACGCTCGCCCCTAAAACCTGGACGACTGTAATCCCGAGGATAGTCTTACCCAGGTGCTTGATTTTTTTCAGCTCCAGTTCCCCGCCGATCAGAATGGCAATCATACCCAAACCGAGAATTTTGACCAGTTCCAGGCTCTCGTTCATTTCCATTGATACGACGCCTGTAATAGACGGTCCCAGGACCATGCCGGCCACCAGATAGCCCACAACCATAGGCATCTTCAGAAGGCGAAAAAGCCGTCCGCCCAGGTAACCAGTCAATATTATAATAGCAAGTATTAGTACTCTGGCATAAACATCCATGCAAAATCCCTTCTTCAGCTGTTAGTATTAACTATTATTAAATCCGATTACATCTTCCAGGGGAAGGGTAAACATAATACCCACTCCCGGTTTCGATATGTCACCAACAACTTCTTTGATTGCCGCAGTAGCCCGTTCTTTCTTGTCCAGCGAGTCGATAACCGAAAAAATTGTTTTGTTACTGGGGCGACTGTATTTGAAAATGCTGCGTATACCCACCAGAAGAGTATCATCTTCAATATCTGACAGAGCTCGCCCCATGCCGGTTGAATCAATTATCGTTGCTCCGCTGATCCCAATCTGCACCAGTTTCCCAAGGATATCTTCTAGCAATTCTGTTTTATTTAGAACCAGGACGAACAGATACATTCATTAATCCCCCTTTCTGAAAAACCGTTTTCCTGCTTTAATCCGGCTTGTTACCGCTCAAAACACTATATATTTTATTCCCCTTCTTTATAACTGTCAAAAATGATCTCGGTGGATCAGGAAGCATTGTCTGAACTGCTGTTTTTAAAATTTTATATGAATGGTCTGCTGCAAATTAATACTGTATTAGATTAATGCTCATTCTTTTGCAATTTTTTTCAACCAACTAGCCGGGGTATTGTTGTCGAAGCCTGGGGAATAATATAAGTGAAGAGATCTCTTCTCTCTCCGTATATTTTGGTGATGGCCTCTTCCATGTTCCCAACAGAGATAAAACCAAGCCGACCGGACTTCTCGGGTTTAAAATCAGAAAGCAGATAAACCGTTCCTTTTTGCAACAGCCTGGCTACTGTGTAGGCCTTATGACCACCCAGTAGAAAGTTGCGCTGCAAAATTTCTTTCATCTCCAGTAAACTGCTGCCCTTTTCAACCCACTCTTCATAAAGTTCGGAGCCAACCCCTTCCAGACATTGAGCCAGGAAAATCACACTTCCGCCGGGTTTTAAAGCAGCTATGGCATTATCAAGGGATTTATGGGCCTGGTACATGTTGATATCTTTTGGGTGCCCCCCGCAGGAGGCAATGACAACATCAGCGAGGCTACTAATTTTAACCTCGTTAATGTCTTTCACCAGGGCACAGGCTGCCAGATGAGCTTTCACCATATCTCCGGCAAAAACTTGCACTATCTCATGTCTTTCATTGAGAACAGTATTCAGGAGAAAATCGCCACCTACCAGCATGGCTGCCTCCAGGAGATCCTCGTGGACAGGATTCCCCGTCAGCCTGCCGGTGGAAGCCCTTTCGTCAAACAGCAAACTGTGGTTTCTTCGGATTGTTTCCCATCCCGCCACCCCCGGCACCAGGGCTTTTCGTCCTCCCCCAAAACCGGCAAAAAAATGATGGACCACACTTCCAGTTAAAATACGGTGATCCGCCTCAAAAACCTTTCTATTAATTTGAACCGGCGTACCGAAAGAAGTACAGCCCAGGAAAACAAGCTCTCCTTCATCCCTGCAATCATGGTTATATAGACTGAACCGGGAGGCAATTTCTTCACCGACCAGGGCAACCATCTCTTCCCGTTTCAGGGGACGGTGGGTACCGGAAGCAAATATTATAAAGATATCTTCTTCCCGGACACCGCCAATGAGGATTTCTTCAATCAGTAGAGGCAGAAAAATTTCACTGCGTGCCACTCTGGTTGCATCATTAACAATGATACAGACTGATTCTCCCGGAAAAACTTTTTCTCTAAGCGGGGCTGAATCAATAGGGCTGCGCAGGGCTTGTAAAATAACTTTCTTTGGATTGGGCAATGCTTCTTGAGCCTTACTGCGCAGTATTTCCCGGGGAATATCGTCCGGAAGGATAAATTTAATATTTCCCCGGCCGTATTTAAGATCCACTACGGCCAACTCTTTATCCCTCACTATCTTTTTCAACCAGGTTTGATCCGTAAGACTGGCTGAAACGGGTCGCCTTGAATTTTTCTATTTTCCAGGACGGGATATTACAGGCCCGGCAAATCTGCATGTCCCACTTATTTCGTAGATGGCGAGCCACCCGGCTGTTTTTTGAGTTATAAGCGGTAAAAGTTTCACCGCAATGAGTGGTAATTATCGCCTGCTTACCTACAATTTCAATTGATTTGATACCGTGCAAAATCCTTTTACGCGACGGCCATAATTTCATCTTCTGGAGAAGACGGAAAAATTCCACCCTCTTTCGGTAGTATCTTTTTCTCTCTTTTTTCTTTTTCGGAACCTTTTCGGGAATATCTGCCAAAGCTGATCCTCCCTCTCAATAAAATTTTCTTTCAAGAAAAGAGCATGTAGAACATTACCGCTACACCGATCTGAAGGGGATCGTGAATCAGGCGTTCTCGCATCAATCGGTTCGCTTCCTTATTCAGCGCCAGCGGTATGCCGGGAGCAACGATGATTTTACGATCATCGATTAAATCGGGTCCGATGTAGCCCCCTGTCGGAGTTGCCTCGAAGATCAGGGAATGCTTTTTAATTTCTTCCTCCGGCGGGCTGCCGCCGGCTGCTTCTACAGGAATGGGATCGTGTTTCAGCCGATTAACCAGGGCTGTTTCCGCTTCCCTGTTTTTATCCAGGACAGTGAGCAAAGCTCCCCGCCTGAGAAGAAACCCTGCCGCTGCAGAACCGAGCCGGCCGGCGCCGATTAGTAAAACCTTTCTGCCCTTCAAACCACCGGCCATCAGATCCAGGGCGGCGGCATAACCGGCTGCCGTAGCCTGATCATTGTTCACCACTATTCGGCTCTGCAGGTTTATGGCAACAAACAAATCGTCATCGGCCAGCATAATTGCTTCCGCCCCGCACAAGCAGGCTTCGGCCAACCCTTCCACATCGCTTTTCGCAGTAATGAAAGCCTGCCCGCCGAGGTGTGCAATTACACCCTGAACCGCTTCTGTAAACCCCTCAATTTTCCCCTCACCAGTGGATACAGGAATCACGGCCACTGTAAAGTCTTCCGGCAAAACCCGGCCGCTGTCATATCCGGCGGCACAGGCGGCAACACCGGCAAGGGTAAAACAGGTTTTAGACTTCAATTCCCGGTCATAAACCGGCAGCATAGCCGAAACAGTTGCAATATCTCCAGTCGTCAGTCTGGTCAATTTTTTATTGCCCCTCCATGGATTTACCGCTTACAACCGGAACAGGATCCCGGTAAACAGTTGTGTGCAGCTCTTTCTGAATACGTTCGATAATGGCGTTCCTCTTGGTCAATACTTCTAATCTGCTGGAGGCTGTTGTGATCAAAGTAGCCATCCAGTTGTTCTTGCCGGAAGCATAATTGGTCAGAGCTTCATCGGCACCAAAAAAGTTTTCCCGGTAAACAAGAGGCCCGGCTTCAGCCACCGCATGTTCTCCGCTCACTGCAATACAGCCGGGAGTGACAACTATATGTTCAAAGATAACTGCCTTTTGTTCATGTCGGGGCAAAATGTCTGCCGGCAGTCCGCCCAAAAAACACCCGGCTAGCAGCTCAAGCATATTTATCCCCAGCGATTGGTAAACTGCCGTTGGAGTCTGGCTTGGCAAGCGGGCATCAATCTCGAGCACCTTGAGCTGGTTTTGATGTAAGATAACTTCCACATCCATGATCCCGGTCAGGTTAAGCCTGCGGGCTATTGCAACCGCTATCTCGGCAAACTGTTGCTGCTGAGAAAGGGCCAGATCGGCGGGAGCAAAAACCCGCTTGCAGTCGTGAAGATTGTCCATCTCCAGACCGGTTACCTGTAAGGGATAACAGCGACCTCCGGCGCATATTACTTCTATTGAGTATGACGGGCCGGCCAGGTATTCCTGCACAACCCACTGCCCGCCGTGATCTTTCTCGAAAGCGGCCCAGGCAGCAGGACTGTCAATTTTGATCACCCCTTCACTGCCGCTGGCGGCAGGTGGTTTAACCACTAAAGGAAATCCGCATTGGGGCCACGGCCTGGGAGCGGGGATGTTCATGGCGTCAAACAAACGGTCGGAAACAATTTTCGAGGAGCTGATATCATAAGCCCGGAGGTCAAAGGCACAGGGAATCTCGATTTCGCTTGCTGCCTCCTGCAAATTTGCCAGAACCTCCCTATTTTCCAGCGCCGGGATCAAAAGATCAACGTTCTTGAGCACTTTTTTCAGTTCCGCCCGTTTGCCGACATCAAGACAAAAAAAACGGCTACATAACCCCTGTGCCGGTGAGTTTTGCAGTTTGTCAATCAGAACTACCTCCCAACCTGCTTTCCGGGCCAGGTAAGCAGCTTCCAACCCCTGCAGCCTGCCGCCAACCACTGCTATACGCACTCCAATGTTCCTCCTGTGGTCATTTATTGGCGCCCGTGACTTTATCAGGGTTGTGCCGCTTCATCAATGTCTCAGCCATCCAGCACCTGTAATCATCTATACCGGCCGGTACCAGGCCGCATTCTTCCAGGACCGGCACAACGCCGGCGACAGTCCTGGTCCCTTCATCGATATCAAGGGTGCTTTGTGAAACTCCAAGGAATCCTTTCTGGGGAGGAATAATAGAAGTTACGACATTAGCCCCGGCATGCAGGCGCTCTTTTAAACCGGCAATCCCGTCAACATCCAGTGATCCAGGAATAAGACGATCCGGAAAGAGAATCCTCATTACGGCAATAATCAGCATTTCCCGCAGGTGTGAGCCGGTTTCCATGTTTTCAAGGGGAGTGCCTTTCTGGGGAATAAAACTCATCACCCGTAACTGATCCGCCCGCAGTTCCGCCATTACTTCAAAAGAGTCAAGAAGATCTTCTGCGGATTCACCAACTCCCGATAGCAACCCTTCTTCAACCAGGAAGCCGATTTCCCGGGCATATTTTTTCCTCTGCATCCGTTCTTCATAGCTCTGTCCCAGTCTCAACCGGGCATACAGTTCCCGGTTATGAGTCTCCTGGTAGCAGGCATACCACTCAACACCGATCTGACGAAAGGCCCGGAGGACCTCTTCCGGTATTACTCCCGGCGAGATCATGATCGGCATCCCGGTATCTTTTTTGACTGCGGCAACTGTTTCCAGGAGCCCTGCAAACCGGTTATCGGTAAAATACTGTGGATCTTCTCCCATGGTCAAATCGAGCAGGTGGACTCCCGACTCTGACAGCTTACCGGCCGTATCGAGAATTTCCTCCGTCGTCTTGCGGTAGCGTTCGCTTACTTTATTGGAGCGACGATAAAAACAGAAGGTGCAATCATTGCGACAGTAAGTTGAAAAGTAGATAAAGCCGTATAAAAAGATCCGATCGCCAAAGTGTTTTTTCCGTATTTCCCTGGCTGCTTCAAACAGTTTTTCAAAATCGCTTCTTTCCTGAAGGTTAAGAAGACAGCAAATCTCATCCCCCGTCAACCGTTCTCCATCAATCGCATCGACCAATATTTGATCGATATCTGGAGGAGCATTCCGCACTTCCATCATTTTCACTTCTTTACTCTTTATTTTTTTACAGTTAGTTATTCATCGGCAAACAAAATTTGTGTTATCAGATCCCCAGTTTTCATTATATCACTGGATATTAAGCCGGGTGCCATCCAGGTAAGAAAGGCTGCGACCTGCTTTCTGGACACTGTTTAAGCCGCTTTTTACCGCCAGGATGCGTTCCAGCCCGAAACCGATTCCCACCCAGGGAACTGTTATTCCCCAGGCTTCATCCAGAAAATGAGGGCCCATCGCTGCAGAACCGATTTCAATATTGTTGTAGACAATATCAAAGGTCTCTCCATATACCTCTGAACTAACCTTTTCGAAGGTATAATCATTTATCTCCGCCTCTTCCATTACCAGGCAGGCCAGTTCCTTCAACCTTTTTGAACAATCTTTTTCCGGGAGTCCCATCTCAACGAGATTGAGCATGGTGAATTCCGGCAGATGAGAACTCCCCTGGGTATCTTTTCTGAAGCAGTTTCCTATTTCAAATATGCTGACCGGATGCTTCCATATCCTGAGCAAATCCTTCAGCAAATAATAAAGATTGGGCGCCAGCATGGGCCGAAGGCACTTCTTTTCATCTACCCAGTAAACCTGGTCGTAGAGGGGGTGCAGCTCTGTTATGTTCATTCGGGCCAGGAGCCCCTTAGATAGAAGTATTGGAGTGGTCACCTGAGAAAATCCGTACGCCCGCAGAGCTTTCGAGAACTTAAATTCAAGGCTGAGCAGGGCAGGCTTTTTACTCTTTCTCTGGTACTCAAGGAGAGTTTCTCTCCCTCGGCTGACAAGATCCTGCTCAATCTGCTGATAAAATTTGTTGCGCTCGCCTGCATCTTCAAATGTGAGTGCTATCTGTTCTTCGGAAGCATTTAACTCCTGCAGCCTCTGCCTTTGAATCAGCGTCCATTCAATCACCATTTTTCACCCGCATTCACAAACCACTGTATTCTGACTGTATTCTGTATGAAAGCAAATCTACAAATAAACTGGCGGGGAGTCCGGGAGTTCCACCCGGCTATACAGATTTAGAGTCTGCATGATCATTCCGATCCACCCCCCGCATAGTTTAATCTCTTTTTAGCTGACCAGTTTCAAAGCAAGGTCCTTGGCCGAAGCGGCATCAGGAGCCCAGCCAT
>CAZDKY010000013.1:0-16649 GCA_964506505.1 uncultured Syntrophomonadaceae bacterium | reverse complement strand
GCCCGGCGACAACGTGAACATGGATATTGAACTGATTACCCCGATCGCCATTGAAGAAGGGGTGCGTTTTGCTATTCGCGAAGGCGGTCGCACCGTTGGTGCAGGTGTAGTTACCGGTATTTATGAATAAGCCGTGAACGATATATCAAGCAGGAGGCTGCGCTGAAAGCTTTATTTGCAGGAGACACTTTGACCTGAAATTACTCGCAGACTCAAAGCATGAATTAATATCTGCCTGAGCGGCAAGGGGCGGGAGAGAAGGACCCCGCCTCTTGTTATGCAGCACAAGACAGTTTAGGGTAGCGGTAAAATTGGTGGTCTGATTGTTGACATACCGGAACTTATTGTGATAAATTGATATTTACGAGTTTGGGAGGCAGGTGGAAAAAATGCGTGTTACCGTACATTTAGCCTGTTCGGAATGCCAGGAGCGGAATTATACAACAAAGAAAAATAAACGGAACGATCCGGACCGCCTGGAATTAAAAAAATACTGCAGCCGCTGTAAAACTCACACCCTTCATAAAGAAACCAAGTAAAAGGATGTTTGGATTACAGCTGAAGATTTGAGGAAAAATTTACGCGGCAGTTGGGAGAGGTTGATTTAATGCGGTTTTTTAAGCGTATTAGCAAGTTTCTGCAGGAAGTAAAGGTTGAATTAAAAAAAGTAAATTGGCCGACAAAAAGAGAATTCAGCGTGTTCACCGGTATCGTAATATCAACCGTATTGATAATCGGTCTGTTCTTCTGGGGGCTTGATAGTTTATTCCTGTCCATCCTTCAGCTGGTAATTCGCTGATAAGTTTTCATATAAGGCAATAAAGAAGGAGAGTGACCGGGATTGCCCGTGCAATCCCATTGATATGGACATTGAAATGGATGCCGGAGCCGGCAAAGGTGTTGAACACGGCCCTGAAACTGATGTGTCTGAAAATGGCACTGTCGACGAGGGTGCCGCCAAAGACACTGAAAAAAGCGAAATCGAAAAAAACTGGTATGTAATTCATACCTATGCCGGTTATGAAAAACGGGTTAAAACAAACCTGGAACGCCGCGTAGATTCGATGGAAATGAAAGATAAAATCTTTCGGATCATGGTCCCGACTGAAAAAGAGATTACCAGCCGTGGTGGTGAGAAGCGGACCGTGGAAAAAAAAGTTTTCCCCGGTTATGTTCTGGTTGAAATGGTTATCGATGATGATTCGTGGTATGTTGTAAGGAATACTCCCGGTGTTACCGGTTTTGTCGGCCCGGGTTCCAAACCGGTTCCCCTCAGCGAAAAAGAAGTGACCCATATACTGCGTTCGGTTGGTGTGGTGGAAGGAAAGCCGCGGATCGAATTTGATGTTAACCAGGTGGTTAGGGTAGTCAACGGGCCATTTAAAAATTTTGAAGGCAAAGTTGAAGAGATTAACCGGGAAAAAGGAACAGTTAAAGTTTCCGTATCGATGTTTGGGCGGGAAACTCCGGTGGAACTTGAATTTCACCAGGTTATAAAATTTTAATTTAAGCTGCAGTGCAGGATTTGCAACCACTGCGGCCGGGAGGTTTGTTTAATGGCCAAGAAAAAGAAAGTAATTGCGGTAACCAAGCTGCAGATTCCGGCAGGAAAGGCAACTCCTGCTCCTCCGGTAGGCACCGCTCTCGGGCCGCATGGTGTCAATATCATGGCTTTTTGTAAAGAGTTCAATGAAAGGACGGCGGCCGATTCAGGATTGATCATTCCGGTCGTGCTTACTGTTTTTGGAGATCGTTCTTTTAGCTTTATCACAAAAACACCGCCGGCAGCAATACTTTTGAAAAAAGTCCTCGGTTTGGAAAAAGGTTCCGGTGAACCGAACCGGGTTAAGGTTGCTACTATCTCACGGGGTAAAGTGAAAGAGATCGCTCAGCAAAAAATGGAAGATTTAAATGCTTATGATGTTGACGCAGCGGCGAAGATAATTGAGGGGACCGCTCGCAGCATGGGCATTGTTGTTGAAGGTTGAAGAAATAATATATCACAGTGGGAGAGCAAAGTGCTCGATAACCACAGGAGGTCTTTGGAAGATGCCAAAACGGGGAAAGAAATATGAAGAAGCGCGTAAAAAAATAAATCGTGAAACAAAGTACGAAGCTACTGAAGCGATTCGCCTGGTCAAAGAGCTGAGCAATCGCTCATTTGATGAAACGGTTGAGCTGGCTGTTCGCCTTGGTGTAAACCCGAAGCATGCTGATCAGCAGGTTCGGGGATCGGTAGTTCTGCCGCATGGAACGGGTAAAACCATCCAGGTAGCCGTATTTGCCAAGGGCGATAAGGCCAAAGAAGCGGAAGAAGCCGGTGCCGATTACGTCGGAGCAGATGAGCTGGTAGCCAAAGTCCAGGAGGGCTGGTTCGATTTTGATGTAGCTGTTGCCACGCCCGATATGATGAGTTCTGTTGGGAAACTCGGTAAAATACTGGGACCGCGCGGAATGATGCCCAACCCTAAGAGTGGAACGGTAACTTTTGAAATTGAGAAAGCCATCAACGATATTAAAGCAGGGAAAGTGGAATATCGCACAGACAAGGCAGGCAATGTCCACGTCCCCATCGGAAAGATTTCTTTCAGTGAAGCTAAGCTGCTTGAAAATTACAATGCTGTAATGGATGCCCTGATCAGGGCACGGCCTGTTGCAGCAAAGGGGCAGTATATCAAAAATATTACTGTCAGTTCGACCATGGGGCCGGGTATTAAAGCCGCAGAGGTTAAGAGCTGATTTAATACAAAAACAACATAGTTGTTTCCGTAGACGACAGGGACTTTATAGTTTAATGGTTTAAAACTAAGCCCCCTGTTCAGGAAGATTGTGATCATGTCAACTGATTCTCTGATCAGGTTGCCAGGGAGCTTTCCGTCTGCGGGGAGCTCTTTTTGTTTTAACAATTTATTTTGCAGGTTAATGAGGAGGTGAAATATTTGCTGAGTAAAAAAGCGAAGGAAAAGATGCTGGAAGAAATTACGGAAGAACTTAAACAGTCGGAACTGGTAATTATCACCGATTATCGGGGCCTGAATGTTAAAGCGATTAATGAACTGCGCGGAAAACTGCGCCAGGAGCAATGCCGTTACCGTGTTACCAAGAATACCATGAACCGTCTGGCCTGTCGGCAGGCCGGTGTAGAAGAACTGGAAAATTTCTTTGAAGGACCCACTGCTATTGCCTATTCAAGCACTGATCCGGTGGCAGCGGCCAAAGTATTTAACGACTTTACCAAACAAAATGAAGCCCTCCTCATTAAGGGTGGCATGCTTTCCGGGAAGATGCTTGATCCTGCCCAGATAAAAGCTCTTGGAGAAATACCGCCGCGTGAGATTCTGCTGGCTAAAGTTGTCGGCGGATTCCAGGCACCCATTTCCGGTCTGGTTGGAGCCCTACACGGAACCCTGCGTCAGCTGGTTTACACAGTAGATGCTGTCAGGCAGCAAAAGGAAAGTGCCTGAGTTGGAGAGGCAAAACAGCTTGGTGGATGCAGCAGTTTGACAAATGGCATTCTGTACTGCACCTGTTGAACAAAACATAAATAAGTATAAACCAAAAAACAATATATAAAGGAGTGCGTAAGCAATGGCAAAAGACGAAAACAAAGTCAGTGAAATAATGGAAATGATTAAAGGCATGACCGTTCTGGAACTTTCTGAACTGGTCAAAAACCTCGAAGAAGAATTTGGTGTAACCGCAGCCGCTCCCGTAGCAGCGGCAGCCGCTCCGGCTGCCAATGGAGAAGCAGCTGCCGAAGAAGAAGAGAAGGATGAATTTGATGTAGTCCTTACCGCCGCCGGCGAAAAGAAAATACAAGTAATCAAAATTGTTCGCGAGATCACCGGCCTGGGTTTGAAAGAAGCAAAAGCTCTTGTCGACGAAGCACCTGGCAAAGTCCAGGAAAAAGTCAACAAGGAAACTGCGGAAGCAACCAAAACGAAGATTGAAGAAGCTGGCGGCAGCGTCGAACTGAAATAAAAAAAGCCACCCTGTGTATTAACTTATTAACTTATTTGCACAGTCATTAAGTTAATAAGTTAATACACAGGGTGCTGCTGTTGTTTTCACCCGCACCTCCTGCTATAATTTAAAATTGGAGGTGCGGATTTGTCTAGAAAGCGCATTGAATATCCGAATGCTTTCTATCATGTGGTTCAAAGAGGCAACAATCGGGAAAATATTTTTCGCCGGGATGCTGACAAATATCGCTATCTAAATAACCTGTCAGTACTGAAGGCGAAATATGATTTTAAACTGTTAGGTTATGTCCTGATGGATAACCACTACCATCTGCTTCTGCAAACAGTTGCAACTCCTTTGCACAGGATTATATTTTATCAGAATATGGTTTACAGCCGCTACTTTAATAAAGCGTATGAGCGGACCGGCCATCTATATGGTGACCGTTACAAGGCTTATTTAATTCTTGATGAACAATATCTATTTTCGGTTTTACGTTATATACACTGGAATCCCTGCAAGGCTGGCCTTTGTATCAGACCTGAAGAGTATAAGTGGAGCAGTGATTTATACTATCGAAAGGATAACGCGGGTATAGTAGACACAGAATTCATTTTTAAATCATTGCATGCTAACCATGAAAAGGCATTTAAAAATTATAATCGTCTAATGAAGGTAATGCCGGACGAAAGTGAAGAAGCAAAACTCGTATCGAACCCGGCGATCGGTGTGACTGTAGTAAATAAAAAAAATGAAAAAGAAGCTAATCTTAAGTTGTCGCTTACTGCAGAACAAAATAGCAAGCCAGCAGAAAAGCTTTCTCTTGACCAATTATTAAAAGAGACCGGTGTAAGTGAAGAGGATTTTAAACTGATCAAAAGTGGCACCCGCCAGCGCCGGTTATCATCATATAAAGCTGAGTATTACAGGAAAGCGGTATTGTATGGTTATACTTATGAAGAGATAGGTGCAAATATTAATTTAACCGCTGCGGCAGTGGCCAAAGCCCTTAAAAAAGGTCACCCTGTGTATTAACTTATTAACTTATTGGTTCATTTTCATAGTTATTAAGAAAGAGATCGGAACTAAATCGAAAGCGATATTATATTTATTTTTTTCACGAAAAATAATAAGTTGAGACACAGGGCGAGCTTGTGAAAACAATAAGTTAATAAGTTAATACACAGGGTAGGGTTTTTCTTTTTTAACTGTTGACATGTAGATGTCCTTATGATAATATCTTAAGATGTCTAGAACTACCATTGTGTTTTTTTTTGACGTAATTATTATGCCTTCTCAATAATGATCTATCCATAGGAGATACAGGTTTATATGGCTTTGAGCAATGTTTTTGACCTGTTTCAGTATGGTTTTTAAATCATAAACCAGGTGTCAGGGGAGTGATTTTTTTTAATGTCCAGCAGTGTCGCAGCAGGTAGGAGAGAAAGACGTACTTATGCCCGGATTAATGAAGTACTCGATTTGCCAAATTTAATAGAAGTACAGCGCAGCTCCTACGAGTGGTTTATCAAGCAGGGTTTAAAAGAAATATTTGAAGATTTTTCCCCGATCCAGGATTTTACCGGTAATCTGGTTCTTGAATTTTTTGACTACACTCTTGGGGAGCCGAAGTATTCAGTCGATGACTGTAAAGAACGAGATGCCAACTATGCCGTGCCGCTGAAAGTCAAGGTGCGGCTGATTAATCAGGAAACCGGTGAGGTAAAAGAGCAGGAAGTGTTCATGGGCGATTTCCCCATGATGACCGAGAACGGAACTTTTATTATAAACGGTGCCGAGCGGGTTATTGTCAGTCAGCTGGTACGTTCGCCGGGAGTATATTTTAAAAAAGCTCCTGATCCAAGCGGCAGCACCGGAAGAGAGTTGATCAACGCGACAATTATTCCCAACCGCGGCACCTGGCTTGAATTTGAAACTGACTTGAGCGAGACAATTTATGTTCGAGTTGATCGAACCAGGAAAATTCCTGTTACCGTTCTTCTTCGTGCTATAGGCTATGGAACAGATGAAGAGCTCAGGGAGCTTCTGGGAAATGATCCACACCTTGACGAGATGCTGGATAAAGATCCGACAAATTCTGTTGAATCGGCTTTGCTTGAGATTTACAAGCGTCTCCGTCCCGGTGAACCGCTTAATGTCGATAATGCCCGTTCGCTGTTTGAGTCACTGTTCTTTGACGGCAAGCGCTATGACTTTGCCCATGTTGGCAGGTTCAAGGCGAACAAGAAACTTGCTCTCTCAAACCGTATTTTCGGCCAGGAGCTTGCCGAAAATGTTATAGATCCGGCCAGCGAGGAGTTGCTCTACCAGGCCGGGACGGTTATCGACGAAAAGATAGCCCTGGATATTGACGAGCACAATCTCCGCCGGATAAAAATTAGATTTAGGGATGAGGTCCACCTGGTTATCGGAAACGGTAATGTTGATTTGTCTACCAGGCATTTGGTTACTGAAGACATTGTGGCTGCCGTAAACTATATCCTCAATCTTTTTAAAGGCATTGGTTATATTGATGACATTGACCACCTTGGCAACCGGCGCCTGCGCAGCGTTGGTGAGCTGCTGCAGAATCAGTTCCGCATCGGTCTTTCCAGGATGGAACGGGTAGTCCGGGAAAGGATGACCATCCAGGATGTAGAGGCGATTACTCCGCAGGCCCTGATCAATATCAGGCCGGTCATTGCTGCCATCAAGGAGTTTTTCGGCAGCAGTCAGCTGTCGCAGTTTATGGATCAAACCAATCCGTTGGCTGAATTGACTCACAAAAGACGTCTCAGTGCTCTCGGTCCCGGCGGCCTGAGCCGGGAAAGAGCCGGATTTGAAGTAAGGGACGTTCATCATTCACACTATGGCCGGATTTGTCCCATTGAAACCCCTGAAGGGCCCAACATCGGCCTGATTGGTTCGTTGGGTACCTATGCCCGCATTAATGAATACGGTTTCATTGAAACTCCTTACCGGCGGGTTGATAAAAAAGAAAAACGGGTCACTTCAGAAATTGTCTACCTTACCGCTGATGATGAAGATCGGTTTGTAATTGCCCAGGCTAATGCCAAGCTTGACGAAGACGGGCGCTTTGCTACAAGCCGCGTCATTTGTCGTTATTATTACGACACGGTTATGCGTAACCCGAGTGAAGTTGACTTCATGGACGTTTCGCCGAAACAGCTGGTCAGTGTAGCCACTGCCCTGATTCCCTTTCTCGAGAACGACGATGCCAACAGGGCTTTGATGGGGTCGAACATGCAGCGTCAGGCTGTTCCCCTCCTGGAAACCGAAGCTCCTTATGTGGGAACCGGGCTCGAGTATAAATCGGCAATCGATTCCGGTGCGGTAGCCATCTGTATGAACGACGGCGAAGTGGTACGGGTTACGAGCGATGAAATTGTTATCCGCCGTGACGATAATAACGACGGACATACTTACATCATAAACGGCCGCACCAGGGAAAAGTTTGAAACCGAAAGAAAAATTAGCACCGAAAACAATCTTGACATATACACTTTGCAAAAATTTAAACGTTCAAACCAGGGCACCTGTGTCAACCAGCATCCTATTGTCCAGCGCGGTCAGAAAGTAAGGGCCTTTGATGTCATTGCCGACGGACCCTGCACCAATGGAGGGGAGCTGGCTCTGGGACGCAATGTGCTGGCCGCTTTTCTGCCATGGGAAGGGTACAACTACGAGGATGCTATTTTGATCAGTGAAAAGCTGGTTAAAGACGATGTTTTTACTTCTATTCATATAGAAGAATATGAATCTGAAGCAAGAGATACCAAGCTTGGACCGGAAGAAATTACCCGTGATATTCCCAACGTTGGCGAAGAAGCTCTGAAAGATTTGGACGGTCGTGGGATAATCCGCGTCGGGGCTGAGGTCAGAGCAGGAGATATCCTGGTCGGCAAGGTTACGCCAAAGGGCGAAACGGAATTGACTGCTGAAGAACGTCTGCTGCGGGCTATTTTCGGGGAGAAAGCACGAGAAGTCCGTGATACTTCCCTGCGCATTCCCCATGGCGAATCGGGTATCGTTGTTGATGTCAAGGTATTCAACCGCGACGATGGCGATGAACTGTCTCCGGGCGTAAATGAGCTGGTCCGAGTTTACGTGGCTCAGAAGCGTAAAATCTCCGAAGGAGATAAAATGGCCGGCCGTCATGGGAATAAAGGGGTTATAGCTCGCATACTCCCGGAAGAAGATATGCCTTTCCTACCCGACGGGACTGCTCTTGACATCGTTCTTAACCCGCTGGGGGTGCCTTCGCGTATGAACATCGGGCAGGTTTTGGAAGCTCACCTTGGCTGGGCGGCCAAAGCATTGGATATTTACATTGCTTCGCCGGTTTTCGACGGGGCTAATGAAAACGATGTTTTTGACGCCCTGGAAGAAGCGGGTATGCCGAAGAGCGGTAAAACAGTGCTTTACGATGGTCGCACGGGTGAACCATTTGATGAAGCGATCACCGTTGGCTATGTTTACATGCTTAAGCTGGCTCACCTGGTTGATGATAAAATTCACGCTCGCTCCACCGGTCCCTATTCGCTGGTTACCCAGCAGCCCCTGGGTGGTAAAGCTCAGTTCGGCGGACAGCGTTTCGGGGAAATGGAAGTCTGGGCCCTCGAAGCCTACGGTGCTGCCTATACCCTGCAGGAAATTTTAACGGTAAAATCGGACGATGTTGTCGGCAGAGTCAAAACTTATGAAGCAATAGTCAAAGGAGACAACATTCCCGAACCGGGCGTTCCCGAATCATTCAAGGTCCTGGTTAAAGAGTTGCAGAGCCTCAGTCTTGATGTGCGGGTGCTCAGCGAAGAATCAGGCGAAGTGGAAATCAAAGAAGGTGACGATGATTCGGATTACCGCCGCCTTGATGTTAACATTGAGGGGATGGAGTCGGATGAAGACGATCTTGATCGATTCATCTACCGCCGGGAGCCACAGGAGGATACTCAGCCTGTGAGCGCTAAAAGTGATGCGAAACGCACGGTTAAAAAAGCGGAGGTAGATAAAAATGAAAACGAAGAAGATGATTCGCTCAATGAAGATGAGCTGGAAGACAAGGAATCCGCAGGTTCAACTGATACATTGCTCATTGATCAGGAGAAAGTGGAAGAAGTATCTCTGGATCATCTGGAAGAGATTGAAAACGACGAGGATAATGACGGCGAAGAAGATGATCCTTTGCCGAGGAGCTCGGTGAAAAAGAAAAAGGAAGCCAAAGAAAGAAACCCGGAAGAAGATTCTGACGATCTCGAAGAAGACGATGAAACCACCTATTAGTAGGACAGGTTGATTCCTGGCGAAAGGAGAGATCTTTTTGTTGGATGTCAATAATTTCGATGCCTTGAAAATTGGCCTGGCATCATCCGAACAGATACGAGCCTGGTCAAGGGGTGAAGTAAAGAAACCGGAAACCATTAATTACCGCACTCTGAAGCCGGAACGGGAAGGGCTCTTCTGTGAAAAGATATTCGGTCCGCAAAAAGACTGGGAATGTCACTGCGGAAAATACAAGCGTATCCGCTACCGCGGGATCGTTTGCGATCGCTGCGGAGTAGAGGTAACAAGGGCTAAGGTGCGCCGTGAACGAATGGGCCATATTGAACTGGCGGCTCCTGTATCGCATATCTGGTATTTCAAGGGGATTCCAAGCCGTATGGGTTTATTGCTGGACATGTCGCCGCGGGCTCTGGAAAAGGTGCTCTATTTTGCTGCGTACGTAGTCATTGATCCCGGGGACACCTATCTGAGCAAAAAGCAGTTGCTCTCGGAAATGGAATATCGTGAATACTATGAAAAATACCAGGCTCTTTTTAAGTCGGGAAAAGGATTTAAAGCTGAAATGGGCGCTGAAGCGATCAAGAAGTTACTTAATGATCTTGATCTTGACGAGATAGCACAGGGACTGCGCGAAGAGCTGTCCACTTCAAGCGGACAGAAGAAAGTGCGAGCTATCCGCCGCCTGGAAGTAGTGGAGGCATTTCGACAGTCCGGCAATGATCCCTCGTGGATGATTCTCGATGCCATTCCTGTTATCCCGCCTGATCTGCGGCCTATGGTCCAGCTCGACGGAGGACGGTTTGCCACTTCCGATTTAAACGATCTCTATCGACGGGTGATCAACCGTAATAATCGCCTGAAGCGCCTGCTCGACCTGGGCGCGCCAGATATTATTGTGCGCAATGAAAAAAGGATGCTTCAGGAAGCGGTAGACGCTCTCATCGACAATGGCCGCCGCGGACGTCCCGTTACCGGCCCGGGCAATCGCCCCCTTAAGTCACTCAGCGATATGCTGAAAGGCAAGCAGGGGCGGTTTCGCCAAAACCTCCTTGGCAAGAGGGTTGATTACTCCGGCCGTTCGGTTATAGTGGTTGGCCCGGAACTTAAACTTTATCAATGCGGACTGCCAAAGGAAATGGCCCTGGAACTTTTTAAACCCTTTGTTATGAAGCGACTGGTCAGCGATGGGCTGGCTCACAATATCAAAAGCGCCAAGAGAATGGTTGAAAAAGTACGGCCCGAGGTCTGGGATGTCCTGGAGGAAGTAATTAAGGATCATCCAGTTCTTCTGAACCGTGCTCCGACCCTTCACCGCCTTGGGATTCAGGCTTTTGAACCGGTGCTGGTAGAAGGCCGGGCTATCCAGATTCATCCGTTGGTCTGTTCTGCTTACAACGCCGACTTTGACGGCGATCAGATGGCCGTCCACGTTCCTCTTTCTGCCGAAGCACAGGCCGAAGCGCGGCTGCTCATGCTTTCGGCGAACAATATTCTCAATCCCAAAGATGGTCGTCCGGTAACCACTCCGACCCAGGATATGGTTCTCGGTTGTTATTATTTGACTTTGGAAAAAGACGGCGTAAAAGGCGAAGGCAAGGTTTTCCTTGATCCAGAAGAAGCAGTTACTGCTTATAATCTCGGTTACCTTGATCTGCATGCCAGAATATTTATACGCGCTTCCAGTTTTAAAGGGCGCGATTTTGTGCGCCGTAAAAAATATCTTTTAACCACGGTTGGCAAGCTGATTTTTAATGATGCATTTCCGAAGGATTTTCCTTTTATTAATAATGCCGATTTTGCCAATGCATTGCTCGAAAGCAATTTCATTCCCCTGCGCAATTTCGATCCGCAGCAAACCTTGCAGAAGGTGGAGCGAAACAAGGCCATCAAAAAGGATTTTATTGCTGATTTGATAGCCCGCTGCTTCCGGATGTACGGCAACACTCAAACGGCGGAGATCCTTGACCGGGTCAAGAAACTGGGTTTTCATTATGCCACCCGGGCGGGAGTAACAGTAGCTATTAGCGATGTTGTCATACCGCCGCAGAAGCAGGAGATTCTCAAGAATGCTGAAGAAAAGGTGGAGCTTACCGAACAGCAATTTGCCCGCGGCCTGATCACCGAAAGCGAACGTTATGACCGGGTGATCGAAGTCTGGGGTAATGCCAAGGATGAAGTTACCTCTGCCCTGATGAATGACCTGGATGAGTTGAACCCCATCTACATGATGGCTCATTCGGGAGCCCGCGGTAACGAATCCCAGATTACCCAGCTGGCAGGAATGCGTGGCTTGATGGCCGACCCGGCCGGCAGGATTATTGACATTCCTATCAAGGCTAATTTCCGGGAAGGGCTTACCGTGTTGGAATACTTCATTTCGACCCATGGTGCTCGTAAAGGTCTGGCCGACACCGCCTTGAAAACAGCCGACTCGGGATATCTGACCCGGCGATTGGTTGATGTGGTCCAGGAGGTAATCGTGCGGGAAGATGACTGTGGTACCGGACAGTCCATTGGTCTCAGTGAATTTCTGGAAAACGACGAAAACCTCGAAGACGCTGTACAGAGGATAATTGGCCGCTATACAATGGAACCGGTTTATCACCCCGAAACCGGCGAGGTTGTAATTGATGCCGATACCCTGATAACCGAGGAGATGGCTCAGAAAGTTGTCGATTATGGAATTACCGAAGTTCGTTTCCGTTCAGTGCTGACCTGTAAAACTAGTCATGGAGTCTGTGTTAAATGTTACGGGCGAGACCTGGCCAGCGGTAAAATTGTCAATGTTGGAGAAGCGGTTGGCATTATTGCCGCCCAGTCTATTGGTGAGCCGGGGACCCAGCTGACCATGAGGACTTTCCATACCGGCGGGGTGGCCGGAGATGACATTACCCAGGGTTTGCCAAGGGTCGAGGAGCTTTTTGAAGCCCGCAAGCCCAAGGGGCAATCACTCATAGCCGAGATTGCAGGAATAGTCGAAGTGGTTGAAACGCGCTACAAGAGGGAGATCAAGCTCAGTTCCGAACACGGTGAAAACAGGCTTTACCCCATACCCTATGGGGCGAGAATTAAAGTTGAAAATGGTCAGAATATTAATGCTGGCGATGAACTGACCGAGGGATCAATTAACCCGCACGAACTTCTGAAAGTTAAAGGAGTTCGCGGGGTGCAACTCTACCTGCTCAAGGAAGTGCAGTGGGTTTACAAAATGCAGGGTGTGGATATCAACGATAAACACATTGAAATAATAGTCCGCCAGATGTTGAAAAAGGTGAAGGTGGAAGATCCCGGTGATACAGATCTGCTGCCGGGCGGCATGTTAGACGGTTACCTTTTCGACGAAATCAACGAAGCTGTTGTTGAAGCCGGCGGCAGGCCGGCTCTGGCCAGGCCGTTACTGCTGGGGATAACCAAGACTTCTCTGGCCACTGAATCGTTTCTCTCTGCCGCCTCTTTCCAGGAGACCACCCGGGTACTTACCGAAGCGGCAATTAAAGGTCGCCAGGACAAGCTCTTCGGGTTGAAAGAAAATGTGATCATCGGAAAGTTGATCCCGGCCGGCACCGGGATGACCCGGTACCGTGATATCGAAGTGCGCCCGTTGGGATTGGAACCGGAATCGGAAGAGAAAAAAGAGTTTCAGGAAGGTTCAGACCATGATACGGAAGAAACGGCCATTTCCGCCGCACCCGATCAGAATCCTGCCGATCTGAATGAAGATAACACTGATTCAGGTGAAGAATAAAAAATTTAAAAGGGAGGCTTTATATAAGGCCTCCCTTTTTAAAAGAATATTTTATACGAGTTGAAGAAAAACCGGTGAATAAAAGAAGAAAAAGAGCTTAAATATAATTGACATTCGGTAAATAGGGTGTTAAAATCTTAAGGTGCGCCAAAAAATGGTGCTCCTTGAAATTGTTTTTGCAGGGTAGGTGTTTTTGGTCGTTGGAAGATTTGTTGAGCAATGCCCGGCAAAAAGTGGTCGGCACCAAGCAAACCATTAAAGCCTTGGAAAAAGGCGCAGTGAGTTATGTGTTTATTGCCAGGGATGCTGAGGAAAGAGTGGTTCAGCCCATTCTTGCCCTCTGTGAAGACAGTAAAATTGAACCGTATTATGTTGATACAATGAACGAACTGGGCAAGATGTGCGGGATTAAGGTTAAGGCGGCAGCCGCCGCTATCACAGAATAAAAAAAGGAGGTGGACTAATGCCGACAATTAACCAATTGGTCCGCAAGGGACGCAAACAAATGACCAAGAAGTCTTCTGCTCCGGCGCTGGAACGGTCGCCCCAGAAGAGGGGGGTCTGCACCCGTGTTTCAACTACCACGCCGAAAAAGCCAAATTCAGCCCTGCGTAAAATTGCCAGAGTCCGCCTGACCAATGGAATCGAAGTGACGGCCTACATTCCCGGGATCGGGCATAACCTGCAGGAGCACTCCGTTGTTCTGGTCAGGGGAGGCCGGGTAAAGGACCTTCCGGGGGTACGTTATCACCTGGTGAGGGGTGCTCTGGATGCTTCAGGGGTAGAAAACCGGGCTCAGGGACGTTCGAAATACGGCACGAAGAAACCGAAAAAGTAGTAAATTTGTGAGGAGTAGGTGAGTGAAGATGCCACGAAAAGGCCCGGTTTCAAAGAGAGACATCCTTTCGGACCCGGTTTATAAGAGTAAACTGTTAGCCAGGTTTATTAATAAGCTGATGTATGATGGGCAGAAAGGAACAGCCCAGGATATAATTTACGATGCGCTGGAAATTATCCGCGAGAAAACTGGCAAAGAACCGCATGAAGTTTTTGAAACAGCCATTCGCAATGTATCTCCGGTGCTGGAAGTTAAACCGCGGCGGGTTGGCGGGGCGACTTATCAGGTCCCTATTGAAGTGAGTGGTCATCGCAAGAATATCCTGGCTATTCGATGGATTATCAGTTTCGCCCGCAGCCGTGGGGAAAAAACCATGGCCCAGCGCCTGGCTGGAGAACTGATGGATGCGGCCAATAATACCGGCGGTTCGATCAAGAAAAAAGAAGACACTCATAAAATGGCCGAAGCCAACAGGGCTTTTGCTCACTACCGCTGGTAGTGAAATTGTTAATGGACATTATAAATCAATTGTTATGTGAAGTCCGTTCAGTTTATTATTTTTTATCCGGTTTTACGGCAAACCCAATTTTGACCATTGTATTTGGAAGGGGGGGATAACATGAGCAGAGACATTGAACTCGACAGAATACGCAATATAGGCATTGCCGCTCATATTGATGCGGGTAAGACCACAACCACCGAAAGGATTCTCTTTTATACCGGTCGGTTGCATAAGTTGGGTGAAGTGCACGACGGAACGGCCACCATGGACTGGATGGCTCAGGAACAGGAACGCGGGATTACCATTACTTCAGCTGCAACATCCTGCCGGTGGCACGATAATTTAGTAAATATTATTGATACGCCCGGACACGTGGACTTTACGGTAGAAGTAGAACGTTCCTTGCGAGTGTTGGATGGAGTTGTGGCTATCTTCTGTGCCAAGGGCGGCGTTGAGCCGCAGTCGGAAACAGTATGGCGTCAGGCTGATCGCTATCATGTGCCGCGTCTGGCCTATGTTAACAAGATGGATGCCGTCGGCGCCGACTTTTTTAATGTTTTGCGCCAGCTGAAGGAACGGCTGCATGCTCATGCCCTTCCGATTCAGCTTCCCATAGGAGCTGAAAGCGATTTCTCCGGAGTAGTTGATCTAATTACGGGAAAGGCTATTCTTTATGAAGATGATCTGGGAACTCGCAGCACGGAAAATGATGTCCCCGCCGCGATGGAAGAACAGGTTGCTGATTACCGGGAGAAAATGATTGAGACAATAGCTGAATATGACGATGCACTGATGGAAAAATACTTTGAAGGGGAAGAAATAACCCCCGAGGAATGCTACACTGCCCTGCGCAAGGCAACCATTGATCACGACCTTGTCCCGGTTCTTTGTGGTTCTTCATACCGCAACAAGGGGGTTCAACCATTGCTCGATGCTGTGATCCATTATTTACCTTCACCTGTGGATGTAGGGGCGGTCAAGGGGTTCAATCCGAACAATGGGGAAGAAGATTTTCGCCTGCCGGCTGACGATGCGCCTTTTGCAGCACTGGTATTTAAGATTATGGTCGATCCTTTTGTCGGTAAACTGGCTTTTGCCCGGGTTTATTCGGGGTGTCTGGACAAAGGTTCGGTGGTTATGAACTCCACCAGGCAAAAGAGGCAACGGATTGGTAGATTAATACGTATGCATGCCAATTTCCGGGAAGAGATTGCCCAAACTGCCACGGGGGACATTGTAGCAATTATCGGACCGAAAGAAATTAGTACAGGCGATACCCTCTGTTCCCTGGACAAAACGATTATTCTGGAAGATATCAAGTTTCCGGAACCGGTTATTTCGGTTGCCATTGAGCCGAAAACCAAGGCGGATCAGGATAAAATGGCTATGTCGATACAGCAGCTGGTTGAAGAAGATCCTACTTTTCAGGTGCATACCGACCAGGAAACGGGACAGACAATAATTTCGGGTATGGGTGAACTGCATCTGGAGATCATCGTTGACCGCCTGCTTCGGGAATTCAAGGTCCAGGCTAATGTAGGCAGCCCGCAGGTTGCTTACAAAGAAACCATCCTTGAAGAGACCAAAGCGGAAGGACGTTTTATTCGCCAGTCAGGTGGTCGCGGTCAGTACGGACATGTTGTGATCGAAGCTGTTCCCCTGGAGCCGGGCGGCGGTTTTGTTTTTGAAAACAAAATTGTCGGTGGGGCCATTCCAAAAGAGTTTATACCTGCCGTGGAAGCGGGCCTCAAGGAATCGGTTCAAAACGGTGTCCTGGCCGGGTATCCGGTTGTTGATATTAAGGTAACCCTTGTTGACGGTTCCTATCATGAAGTCGATTCTTCCGATATAGCTTTTAAGATTGCTGCTTCAAAGGGTCTGAAGAAGGCGCTTACCCAGGCTAAACCGGTTCTTCTTGAACCGGTAATGAAAGTGGAAGTATCGGCTCCCGAAGAATACGTGGGCGATATCATCGGTAATTTTACCGGACGCCGCGGTCGAATCCTCGGTACCGAACTGAAGAGCGGGATACAGGTTGTCAGAGGTGCAGTCCCCCTTTCGGAAATATTTAATTACACAACCGAGCTTCGCTCACATACTCAGGGCCGGGGTGTTTATAACATGGAATTTTACCGTTATGAAGAGGTTCCTCAGAATATTGCCCAAAACATTATTACTCAAAGCGTTGCTTATTAACAGTTGGAGGTGCATTTAGTTGGCGAAGAAAAAGTTTGAGCGGACGAAGCCGCATGTGAACGTGGGGACGATTGGTCACGTGGACCACGGCAAGACGACGTTAA
>CAZDKY010000012.1:0-12979 GCA_964506505.1 uncultured Syntrophomonadaceae bacterium | reverse complement strand
ACCGGTACTGCCCCTGCTTTTTTAAGGAGATCTATTGTTTCGGCGAAATTTAATGTTTGTCTCTCCATGTATGCAGGTCCGCCGCGATTTAAAAATCTGGAAAAGGCCTGATCAATATTGGGAATATAACCTTTTATTAGCATCAGCCTGGCCAAATGCGCTCTACCAGGAGCTGCTTCGCCCGCTTCATTGATCACCTCATCATAGGTAATTTGTAAACCGAGATCATTTAATTTGACAACTATTTTTTCCATTCGTTTGTACCGCTGTTTCTGTAAATCGAACAAGTATTTTTCAAGAACTTCTTGCCTTTTCGGATAATATCCAAGAATATGGAGTTCCAATTTGTCTTCAAGAGCGCTGATTTCAACGCCTGGAACAAATTCAATATCGTTTTTTTTGGCACAATCCGCCGCTTCGTTCAGACCCTTCAGTGTATCGTGATCGGTCAGGGCAAAGGCACTGAGACCGTGTGAGGCAATAATATCAACGAGTTTTGCCGGGCTGAACAATCCATCCGAGGCACTGCTGTGAGTATGCAGATCAATCTTACCTTTCCCATTCATCTTTATGTTCACCACTTTTGCTACCATTAAACAGGTTTAATAAAGGCTGGTACTGGAGAGTCGGTACTATCTTAATTCATTTATCATGCCAAAAAAACACCCTCTGTTGAATGATAAAACGAGAGGGCATGTTAAATTCCTTTTCAGCTTTAGGGATCGACTTGAATCATCGTGGTTCGACAATCAATTTGATTGCCGTTCTTTCTTCTCCGTCAATCTCTATATCCGTAAAGGCCGGGATGCAAATGAGATCTATTCCTCCCGGAGCAACAAAGCCCCTGGCTATAGCTACTGCCTTAACAGCCTGATTCAGGGCTCCCGCTCCGATAGTCTGAATTTCAGCTCCTCCTCTTTCTCTGAGGACCCCTGCAAGAGCTCCGGCTACGGAATTGGGATTGGATTTTGCTGAGACTTTTAATATTTCCATTATGTAGTGTGCCTCCTTCGCGGATTTACCTACATTATTCTGCTTAATCAGCGAAAATCCTGCCTGAATTATATGAATAATATAATGTTAGTATAAAACCATCAAGCCACTTCGAATATTCTATTAATATGTGTTGTTTCCCCCTTTCCTCTATTAATTTCAACTTCAACGGCGTTAATTATTGTTTCCCCGTCTGTTATTGTCAGGCGGTGAGGCATCCTGGTTAAAAACCTTTTCAGAGCGCCTTCTTTGTCAACTCCCAGCACTGAATCTTTCAGTCCGGTCATTCCAACATCTGTAATATAGGCTGTTCCACCAGGGAGAATCCTTTCATCTGCTGTTTGAACATGACTGTGAGTGCCAACTACAGCACAGACACGTCCATCTAAATACCAGCCCATGGCTTGCTTTTCAGAGGTTGCTTCGGCGTGAAAATCTACGAACACTATGTCCGCTATTTTATTTAATCTTTGCAATTCCCTGTCGGCAACCCTGAATGGGCAATCTGAAGGTTCCATAAAAACGCGACCCATCAGGTTCAGGACAGCGATTTTAAGCCCAGCCTTTTCAAGAACAATCGAACCGTTTCCAGGAGTTGTTTCCGGTGGCAGATTGGCGGGACGAAGCACTGTATTATCTTTTTCTATGAATTCAATTATTTCACGACGATCCCAGCTATGGTTGCCGCCAGTTATGACATCGATACCAATTTCTTTTAATTCGGCTGTTACTTTTGCTGTTAGGCCAGCTCCACCGGCTGCATTCTCTCCGTTCGCTATAATAAGATCATATTTGTCTCTGATTGAATGAACAGCGAAAAACCGCTGCAGGCATCTACGGCCTGGTTTTCCGACAATATCACCAATCATCAATACTTCCATCTTAAAGGGAACAGGAAAGCTGTTCCTCCGGGCCTCCTTTTGCAGTATATGCTCAAAAACTTATTTACTTGGCGTAATCTACAGCCCTTGTTTCGCGAATAACAGTTACTTTAATCTGACCTGGATATTCAAGTTCACTTTCAATCTTTTTCACAATGTCCCGTGCTACCTGGATAGAAGTATAGTCATCAATACGATCCGGCTTGACCAGGATCCTGATTTCACGGCCGGCATGAATGGCATATGATTTTTCGACACCATCAAAAGAGTCGGCTATGTTTTCTAGTTTTTCAAGACGATGAATATATGCTTCCAATGTTTCACGCCTTGCTCCGGGGCGAACAGCAGATATTGCATCCGCAGATTGAATGAGCACAGACTCCAGGGTTTCAAATTCAACATCACCGTGATGGGCAGCTATAGCATTGACTATGCCTGGCGATTCATTAAATTTTTTCGCCATATCAGCGCCAATCTGAGCATGCGAACCCTCTGTTTCATGGTCAATAGCCTTCCCTATATCATGGAGAATGCCGGCTCTTTTGGCAAAATTAACGTCCAGGCCCAATTCTGCAGCCATCATACCGGCCAGGTGGGCTACTTCTATGGAATGCTGCAGGACATTCTGTCCGTAACTTGTTCTAAAACGCAGCTTCCCGATGAGGAAGACCAGTTCAGGGTGAAGACCGCTGATGCGGGTTTCAAAAGTAGCTCTCTCTCCCTCTTCCTTAATCTGTGTTTCCACTTCTTTGCGTGTTTTTTCAACTATTTCTTCAATTCTAGCCGGATGAATGCGACCATCGCTAACAAGTTTTTCCAGGGATAGTCTGGCTACCTCTCTTCTGATTGGATCGAATCCCGAAATTATCACTGCTTCAGGGGTGTCATCAATAATAAGGTCTATACCGGTAAGCGTTTCCAGGGCCCTTATGTTACGACCTTCCCGTCCTATAATTCTTCCCTTCATTTCGTCGTTGGGGAGGTTTACAACTGAAACAGTTGATTCAGTTACATGATCGGCGGCACAGCGCTGAATGGCTGTGGTGACAATTTCACGTGCTTTTTTCTCTCCTTCTTCTTTGGCCTGATTTTCTATTTCTTTGACCATGACAATCATATCGTGGCTGATCTCTTCACGCACTCTCTTTAACAGGTGATCTTTTGCTTCTTCAGAAGTCATACCGGAAACACGTTCCAGTTCGGCAAGCTGTTGATTGTGCAGTTGATCCAGTTTTTCTCTTACAGCCCGGTTTTCATCTTCTTTGTGTCTTAGATCTTCTTCTTTTTTCTCTATGTTGTTAATTTTACGATCAAGACTTTCTTCTTTTTGCAAAAGCCGTCTTTCGAGACGCTGCAGTTCAGAACGGCGTTCTTTAGTTTCTTTATCCAGTTCAGCCCTTAATCGGTGAACTTCCTCTTTTGCTTCAAGCTGTTTTTCTCTTTTAAGTGAGTTGCTTTCCTGATTAGCCTCTTCTATTATTCTTTTAGCTTCCGATTCAGCAGATGAAATTTTTGCTTCAGCAATCAGTTTACGAATAAAATATCCGCCTCCGATACCGATCACGAAAGCGGAGACTATCAGCAGTAAGTTATCCATAATAATAATCACCTCCATTGTATAATTTTTAATGAATACGATATTTCTCGTTAAAATAATATAAGCTGTGTCCAGTACACAGCTTAAAAGAGAAAGACCGGCAAAGGGTATACTTCCCCCTCAACCGAAATTATTTGCTTTTGTTATCTATCCACAGTGTCTCAAGACACCAGGCTTTCTCTTATCAGTTATGAACTGAATATTTATCAATCAGAACCATCATATTCCTTTTTTTATTTTAACTTTTATAAAAAATTATGTCAAGAATCTATTCTACTGACTTTTCGTTTGAAATTTCTTTTTTAATGCTGACATAATAAGACATTCTTGAAAACCACGCCTCTGCAGGAAAGCTGCTTCTCTTCGGAAAAGGCGTTCCTTATTTTCACTGGTTACTTTATTTTTGTTGTCCCGTCCGGCCAGTATTTTTTCAATTCTGGCCAGATCTTCATCGGGACTAAAGTACTCCTCAGTTTTCATATTGATAAGGTCTTTGTCAATGCCTTTTTGCATAAGTTCATAACGAACTCTTTTAAGACCGTACCCCTGACTTTTACGGTAATTTATAAAATCCTCAGTAAATTTCTGATCGTTCAGATAACCATATTTACTCATTTCCCGGATTACCTTTTCGATCACATCTTCGGAAAAACCTTTTTTCTGCAGGTAGTGAACCGCCTCTAATTTACTGCGAGCCCGATAAGTCATATACCGCAGGATCAAATTACGGGCTTTTTTTAAAGCATCTTCTTGGTCCAACAAACGATCAGCCTCCGTTACTTCTGTTCAGGCTTCTCTTTTCCCCCGTTGTTGTTGTTTTCTTTCTTATCGCTGGTTACTTCGGCAGTCATTGCCGGAAGGTTGGCCGCTTCTCTGACATTTATCTCGATTTCATCTTTCAACTTCGGGTTTTCTTTTAAATAATCTCTTACATTCTCACGTCCCTGGCCCAATCTTTCTTCGCCGTAAGAATACCATGCGCCGCTCTTGGTTATTACATTATGTTCCAATCCAAGATCTATCAGAGAGCCTTCAGTGGAAATTCCGGTTCCATATAGTATATCAAATTCGGCCTTTTTAAAAGGTGGGGCAACTTTATTTTTGACCACTTTTACACGGGTTCTGTTGCCGATTACCTGATCTGAACCGGCTTTCAGAGATTCTATGCGGCGCACGTCCATCCGAATTGAAGAATAGAATTTCAGGGCTCTTCCACCCGGTGTTACTTCGGGATTTCCAAACATGATTCCAACTTTTTCTCTGATCTGGTTGATAAATACAGCACACGTTCTCGATTTACTTATAACACCGGAAAGTTTGCGCAGGGCCTGTGACATTAAGCGGGCCTGCAGTCCCACATGAGCGTCACCCATTTCACCTTCTATTTCAGCCCGCGGAACAAGAGCGGCAACTGAATCTATAACCATCACATCAATAGCCCCGCTGCGGACCAGCGCTTCGGCAATTTCAAGGGCCTGTTCACCGGTATCGGGTTGAGAAACAAGCAGCTCATCTAGATTGACTCCAAGGTTGGTGGCATACTGCGCGTCAAGCGCATGTTCAGCGTCGATAAAAGCTGCATAACCGCCTCGTTTTTGCGCTTCGGCAATTATATGCAGGGCAACGGTAGTTTTACCTGAAGATTCAGGGCCGAAAATTTCTACCACCCTGCCTCTTGGTACTCCTCCAACGCCCAGGGCGGCATCAAGAGTAAGGCTGCCAGTTGGAATAACAGCTATCTTTTGATGGACCTCCTCGCCAAGTTTCATTACCGAACCTTTGCCAAACTGTTTTTCGATTTGGAGCAATGCTGCTTCAAGGGCTTTTTCTTTTTCCAAAAGTTTATACCTCCTTATTGCCGGTTCATCTATGGGTCTTTTATATTCTTCTTTATTCTTTATTTCCAGATAATATCCTGCAGATAGATTATTTATTGAAGATCTGATTTTTGCAGCATGCTGTGATAAAGAGGGTGATAAACTGCGCCATGCCTTGATAGGATGCTTTTAAATAATGTTATTTCTCTTACTATCATTGACGATCCCAAAAAAGAAATTTCATCGTTAATGAATTTTTTAATCTCATCTTCCGGAAGCGGATAACGAAGTCTTCCGATGGTCAGGTGAGGCCGAAAAGGTCTTTTCTCGGGAACAAATCCACGGTTTGTCAATTTCTGATTTAATTTTTCGGCAAGGGCAGTGATCAAAGAGGCCCCATCCCCCAGGCCTATCCAGAGCACCCTGGCTTTTTCAATTCCAGGAAATACACCGCTTGCCCTGAGAGAAAAGTCGAATCGGGCCTCGCCGGCAGTCGTTTCATCCATTGCTTTTTTTAACTCCGGCAGACGGGTTTCATCGGTTTCACCGAGAAATCGTAAGGTCAGGTGCATCGTCTCATGGCGCACCCAGCGGACTCCGTTCAGGTATCCCTTGATCCTGTTTTGTAAAACGCCAACTTCTTTTTTTTGTTTTTCTGAGAGGGCGATTGCTATAAAAAGCCGCAAATTTGAATTTCTCCCTTCCTTTTATTTCTCATCAAGCATTCTGCGCAGGATGTTGAAGGCTGTCTGGACTGCTCTTTCCTTAACGGCCCTTCTCCCTCCTCCAAAAATTAGCTCATGGCACTTGAACCCATCAGGTGTTACTGCAGCGATATAAACCAGACCAACCGGTTTGCCGGTGGAATCGCTCTGCGGCCCGGCTAATCCCGTTATCCCCACACCGCAGTCTGCTTTAAAGAGAGAACTTGCTGCTCTGGCCATCGCTTCAGCCGTAGCAGCGCTTACCTCCCCTTCCTGTTCAATCAATTCTTTTTTAATCCCCAGGACATTTATTTTAGCTTCCCGGGAATAGGAAACCACACCGCCTCTAAAAAAACGTGAACTGCCCGGAATATCGGTTACAGCATCGCACATCAAACCACCGGTGCACGATTCGGCCAGGGCAAGAGTCCACCTTCTTTCCTTTAATAAATATACCATTCGTTCGGCCAGGGTTTCGTTGTCACTGCCATAAATATAGTTGCCCAGTAAATCTCGCAGTCGATTTTCCGCTTTAGCAATGGTGTCATCTGCTTCATCATGGTTTCCGTGGCCTTTGATCTGTAGATGGACTTCATGACCTCTGGCAATATAAGATATTTTTGGCAGTTTCCACTCACCCATCGATTTAATTTTTTCTTCAAGCAGTGATTCACCAATGCCTGCACATTTAAGAGTCTTGACCCTGTTTATTCCGCCGCAGATGTTATGGCTGATACGGGGTAAAACATCTTCTTCAAACATTTCTTTCATTTCGTTCGGCGGACCGGGCAGCATGAAGATAAATTTACCCTGTTCTTCAATAACAGCCCCGGGCGCGGTTCCATTCTTGTTTTCAAGCATTGTGCTGCCTTCTATAACCATGGCCTGTTTGCGGTTATTGTCGGTCATAGTCAATCCTCGTTCTCTAAAGAATGAATCCAATTTATCCACCCAGTTCTGATTAAGAGAAAGAGAACGTCCAAGGATATCAGCCAGGGCTTCCCTGGTCAGGTCGTCATCAGTCGGCCCCAGGCCGCCGGTAATTATGACAATATCACTTTGCTTAAGAGCCCTGTTTAGGGCTGAGGCAATCATCTCTTTATCATCGGCCACGACACAGCTTTCTCTTACAGCAATGCCGGCGGCCCAGAGTGATCTGGACAAATAACCGGCGTTGCTGTTTTCCACCAGCCCGGTTAACAGCTCATTTCCCACGCAGATTAAGTCTGCTTTCACAATAGTTCACCTTCCTGTAAGCCGGTTAAACAGGTAGTTCGGGAAGGGGAACGGTATTAATTGCCAGCAGGTTGTATGTTGATACTGCGGCAATTCCAACCGTTGCCCAATCGCCAGGATTTAAAGGGTGGCCAGAGTAAACTAAAACTCTCCCATCTACTTCCGGTGCTTGAAATTCGGTGCGACCGTAATACCAGTTTTTACCCGGATTTTTTTGCTCTTCTATTAAGACAGTGATGCGTTTTCCAATTAACTTTTTGTTTAAAGCAAGTGAAATTGCTTGCTGGCTGAGCATCAATTTTTTCAGCCGTCTTTTGGCGATGCGGGAAGAGATTATTCCAGGTAGGCGGCAAGCTGCAGTCTCTTTCTGTAATGAAAAGGCGAAAGCACCAAGACGGTCAAATTTAAGTGCAGCTAAATCATCAAGCAAAATTTCATAATCACTTTTCTTTTCGCCGGGGAATCCGACCATGCATGTAGTTCGCAGGGCGATATCAGGTATTTTCACCCTCAGTTTATCGATCAGTATCTTTAACTCCTGCTGTCTGTAAGATCTGTTCATCAGGGTAAGGATCCTGTCACTGCTGTGCTGAATGGGCAGATCGAGATACCGGCAGATCCGCCTGTCTTCAGCCATCTGCTGGACCAGGTTTTCCTTTATTCTTGATGGATAAGTATACATGATCCGCAGCCAAAATTTATCTTCCCGGTCTAAAATCAGACTTATTAAACCGCTTAAGTCAGGATAATCAATACGATCGCTGCCGTAAGCGGTAGTATCCTGGGCAATAAGGACTATTTCCCTGGTTCCGTTTTTCAGTAGGTGTCCTATTTCATCATTTATTTCCTGTGGGTCGCGGCTGCGATAAGGACCCCTGATTTTGGGTATCAGGCAATAGCTGCAGCGATTACTGCAGCCTTCTGCTATCTTTACACAGACGCTGTGAGGAGGAGTGGTCAGAATGCGGGAGAAAAGAGTAGAGTAAAGAGGCGTTGGCGAACACTTCAGGGTAACTCTCAATCCAGTGAAAACCATGGATAAAAATTTCTTCAGGTGCCTGTAGCTGTGCACGCCGATGGCTCCATCGATGTCCGGTATGTTTTTAAGTATTTTAGTACCATATATTTCAACGAGGCAGCCCGCTACTACCAGATATGCCCCCGTTCCCTTCAGGTCTTTCGCTGTTTGCAAAAGGGTATTCACAGATTCCTGCTGTGCTTCCTCGATAAAACTGCAAGTATTAATGATGATTAAATCAGCATCGCGGCAGTCATTGGTTAGAATAAAACCTTCTGTCAGCAATAAACCAAGAACTTCTTCCGTATCTATTCTGTTTTTGGCACAGCCAAGAGAGATGGCTGCTACCTTCAGGCCTCTGTACTGTGTTATTTTATTTTTGTTTCTGCTTTGATGATGATAAATAGTTGTTTTACCTCCGGCAATTTGTAAAATATATTAATTTAGAGATTATTATTTGCCCTTGCTGTTGAAGTCTTCGCAAATTTTAGCTGCCTGTTCCTGGGTAACTAAAACTTCACGTGGCTTGCTTCCTTCAAAGGAACCGACGATACCTCGCCTTTCCAGGTCGTCTATTAAGCGGGCGGCCCTGGTGTAGCCAATTCTGAATCTTCTCTGCAGCAGTGAAATGGAAGCCTGGCCGGTTCTTACTACCAGGTCAACTGCTTCGCCGAAGAGAGTGTCGGCCTCTTCTTCTTTACTTTCTTCATGCACATCGAGAAAAGAGGAGCTCTTTTCATAGTCCACAATGCCCTGTTCCTTGATGAAATCTGTAACCCTTTTGACCTCTGCTTCGCTGACATAAGCGCCCTGTACTCTGAATGGTTTTACCGCTCCTACCGGATAAAATAGCATATCTCCACGGCCAAGCAGTTTTTCTGCTCCGGCCATATCTAGAATGGTCCTTGAATCAAATTGTGAAGATACTGTAAAGGCAATGCGTGAAGTAATGTTTGCCTTAATGATACCGGTTAAAACATCTACTGAAGGCCTCTGTGTTGCCACAATCAGATGAATGCCGGCTGCCCGGGACATCTGGGCCAGCCTGGCAATGGCATCTTCAACTTCCCCGGGTGATACAAGCATCAGGTCAGCCAGCTCATCGATCAATACCACAATAAAAGGTAATTTTTCAAGTTTTTCTTCGGTTATTAGTTCATTATAGGCACCGATATCGCGGACTCCCATACTGGCAAAAAGATCATAACGGCGGCCCATTTCCCTGACCATATTCCTGAGAGCCAGGGAAGCCTTACGGGGATCAGTGAGGACAGGCATAAGCAGGTGAGGAATACCATTGTATACGCTCAGTTCCACTACCTTGGGGTCTATCATCATAAAACGAATCTGATCCGGACCGGCTTTATAGAGGATACTGTTGATAAGCGTATTAAGACATACACTCTTTCCTGCACCTGTAGCTCCGGCTATCAGCAGATGAGGCATCTTAGTCAGGTCGGCGATGACCGGCACACCTGTTATATCCTTTCCCAGGGCGACGGTGAGCGGTGAATTGCTCTGCTTGTAAGAGTTTTCTTCTATAACTTCCCGTAGATAAACCAGGGAAACCACTTTATTGGGAACTTCAATGCCAAGAGCCGCTTTACCGGGTATGGGAGCCTCTATTCTGACCAGGGGGGCAGCAAGGTTTAGCGCCAGATCATCAGAAAGGCTGATAATTTTACTGACCTTTACACCTGCCTCCGGCTGAACTTCGAAGCGGGTCACAGTAGGTCCGGATTGAACATGAATAACCCGGGCTTTTACCCCGAAACTCTGCAGAGTGTTTTCAAGCAGTTTTGCTCTTTCACTGCTGTTTTTTCGATAGTTTTGTTCACCGCTGGTGCTGTGTTTATTCAACAGAACCAGGGGTGGCAATTTGTATTCGGCGCTGCTTTTGCCCGTTTTTATGATGGAAGATTTAAACTTTTCATCTTCCTTTCCCCCCACTTCCGACTGCTGTTCCAGCTGGAAAGATTGACGTTCCTGCTGATAATTTTCTGTGGCAGCAGGAACGTTATCATTGTCGGTAACGCTGCTTTTAGTTCTACCATCTATGATTACCGGCCCACTCTGTGATAAGGTCTCATCCGCCATGTTATCCTGAGGAGTTTCTTCTCTTTCAGAGGACAGCTCTTCAGCTTCCCTGCGCAGCAGTGTTTTATGTTTTCTTTTTTGCAATGCGACAGTCAGTTTGCCGGCCAGGGTAGCAGTGTACAGGATGAATGATTTAAGAAATTCAATAATGTGGTTCAAGAGCGTGAACACTGCATTGAAAAATTTTTTCAAAGAAATATTTAAGACAAGCAGCAGGGCAATGATGGCCAGAGCGCCAAGGAGAATGCGGCTTCCGGTGAACCCAAGAAAAAAATAAAAAAGAACGGCAAAAGCTGCCCCCACTATCCCGCCACCCTGTCTGTTCAGTCCGATCAAAAAACTGTCCTGTAGGAAACGTTCTTTGGCAATAATAGAAAGCTGAGAGGACATCAAATCAAGATGGATCCAGACTGTATATAAAATAAAAAGGATAAGCAGGCCAGCCAGCCTGACTTTGAGAGTGTGTCTTTCTCGTGGCAGAATAATTCTGATTCCAATGATAGCGATAAAGAAAGGAATGACAAGGGCTGCATCTCCAGCTACTGTGCGTAAAAGACTGTTCAGAAAAAGACCCACCCCGCCGGTTTGGGCAGTTTCAACGAGCCCAAAATAAGAAAACAGTCCCAGGGCGATTATTAGGATCCCCTTTATCTGTGAACGCATTTCTTTATTTAATTTTTTCTTTCTGCTTTTAGCCAAGTCAATAATCACGCCTTTTCTAAGATAATAGCAGGTGGGATTTTACTTTCAAAGTTGAGTATGCTTCAACAAACCTTATTTTATGCAGCACTTTACAGGAATTAGTATAAAACATCTGTTCGATAATGTAAAGTTTTAGCAAACATCCTGTGCTTTTATTTACAGGAATGAATATATGATGATAATTAAACCGAGTATCCAGCAATAGTAGGCAAAATAATGGAACTTCCTGTTTATAAGCAGCCTGATAAATATTTTTATAGCGACAATACCGGCCAGGAAAGCAGCCATGCCTCCTATTAGGTAATTGTAGACTATGGCATTCTGCAGGCTTATCGAGGCAATTGTTTTAATTTCCGTCAAAGTAGCTCCGAAAATTACCGGTACAGATAGCATAAAAGAATACTTTACTGCTGTTTCACGGTTCAGGCCTCTCCACAGTGAACCGGCAATAGTTGAGCCGGAACGTGAAATGCCGGGAATTACTGCCAAACCCTGCAAAATACCTACCAACAAAGCATCTACAGGTTTCATTTCGGTAAAAGTTTTTTCGCCTGCCGGGATGATCGTTAATAGCTTCAGAATAAGTCCTGTTATGAGGAGCATGAATCCGACCAGCAGAGCTGACTTGAAAAGAACATCGCTGAAAGCACTGCCCAGTAATCCAAGCACTGCAGTTGGTATGATACCCAGGATGAGCATAAGTAAGACAGTTCTCTGTTCTTTGTCTTTCCGGAAGTGAAAGAGATTTAAAAATTCCCTGTTGAAAACGCAGATTACTGAAAGGGCAGTAGCAAAATGGAGTATCACTTCAAGAGTTACTCCAGGTTCACTCAAGTCAAGTAAATCCTGAAATATTACAAGGTGTCCAGAACTGCTCACCGGTAAAAATTCAGTTAAACCCTGAATTAAGCCGAGGATTAAAGCTTCTACTAAATTCATCTATTGGATCCCCCGATCAATACAGGCATTCCTCCGGGCTCAATCGTAAAATTCATCTCGTCGCCGAAAAGAATTTCACCCTCCATGTGCAGGGGAAGCGGTGCGCCGGTTTTCAGGATCACCTTTTCCGATCTGTTCATGGTCACCTGTTTCATTTTGACATGGCTGCCGTTGAATACCTTTGGGAAGCTATAAGCAAGGCTCGCTTTATCCATCCAGTCCAGAATACATATATCAAACAATCCATCGTCCTGGATGGCATTTGGCAATATTTTCATTCCTCCACCATAATTTTGGCCAATTCCAACCGCCACCAGGAGCGGGTTGATTTTTTCAGGACCGTTACCAAAATCGATTTCCATTTCCACCTGCTTGTATGAAAAAAGAGTTAAAAAGAAAGCATAGATATAAGCGGAAACTCCCTTGAAGGGTCTGACACCCTTGTTAACCCGCAGGGCAACAGTAGCGTCAAATCCAACTCCAACTGAATTTATAAAGTGGCGATCCAGAACTTTACCCATATCTATACGCTTGATTTTTGCCTTTAGAAGATCCTGACAGGCAGTGTCAATATCTGACGGCATATTCACTGCTATGGCAAAATCATTGCCCTTTCCTCCTCTTAATGCGGCAAGAACCGAGTCGGTGTGAGCTATTCCGTTTAAAACTTCGTTTACTGTCCCATCGCCACCGACAGCTACCACAATATCGAAACCCTTTTCCGAAGCCCTGGCCGCCTTTTCAATGGCATCTTCGGGACCTCTGGTATACTCAAAATCATGTTCTGTTTTAGCCTGTGTAAATATTTCCTTGATTCGTGGGACCAATTTGATTGCTCTTCCCCCACCTGCTTTGGGGTTTACTATAAATTTATAGCTTTTCATGTTTTTTCTCCAGGATCTGTTTTGGTTTTTTAAAATACGCTTCAAGCGCGGGGGGGCCCCCCAAACAGGGAGCCCCCCCCCTTGCCGGCTTTTTTTTTTCTTGCTTTTCTT
>CAZDKY010000011.1:0-5936 GCA_964506505.1 uncultured Syntrophomonadaceae bacterium | reverse complement strand
CAAAATTCCCCCTGCAGGCAAAACAGGTACCACCACCAGTAGCACCTGTTCCAGCATCAACCTTTTCTAATCTTCTCAAATCAACGGGCAGTTATTTTTTCTTCACCGTTAAAATAGGGCCTCAATATTTCAGGAATGATCACGCTGCCGTCTTCCTGCTGATAATTTTCCAAAATAGCCGCCACCGTCCTTCCTACAGCTAATCCTGAACCGTTGAGAGTATGGACGAAACGGGTTTTTTTACCCATCGAGGGGCGATAGCGGATCCCTGCCCGCCGAGCCTGAAAATCGCGAAAATTGCTGCAGGAAGAGATTTCCCGGTAGGTGTCGTAGGCGGGCAACCATACTTCGAGATCGTATTTTTTCGCCGGGGCAAAGCCGAGATCACCGGCACACATCAGCATGACCCGGTAAGGCAGGCCGAGGAGCTGGAGGACCTTTTCGGCATCGCTGGTCAGTTTTTCCAATTCATCATCGGAATCCTCGGGACGGACAAACTTGACCAGTTCGACTTTGTTGAACTGGTGCTGGCGGATCAGGCCGCGGGTATCGCGGCCGTGCGCGCCGGCTTCCGCCCTGAAACAGGCACTGTATGCAACATAGCGGATGGGCAAATATTCTTCTTCCAAAATCTCGTCCCGGTGCAGGTTGGTAATTGGCACTTCAGCGGTAGGGATGAGGTAATAATCGGTCCCTTCCACCCGGAAAGCATCCTCGGCGAACTTTGGCAGCTGGCCCGTCCCGGTCATGCTGGCCGTATTAACCATGAAGGGCGGAAATACCTCCCGGTAGCCATGCTCTGTGGTGTGCAAGTCGAGCATGAAATTAAAGAGCGCTCTTTCCAGACGCGCCCCGGCTCCATAATAGAGCGCAAAACGGCTGCCGGTTATTTTACCGGCACGGGGAAAATCAAGGATATCGAGGTTAGCACCGATATCCCAGTGGGCAAGAGGTTCAAAGGGAAACTGCGGTATTTCTCCCCAGCGGCGCACGACCACATTGTCGGATTCATCACTGCCGGGAGGAACTACCGGATCGGGAATATTTGGTAAACCGAGGAGGAGCTGCTCCATGTTATTGTCAACCTGGCGCAGATGCTCATCAAATGATTTTATTTTGGCCGCCACTGCTTTCATTTCTTCTTTTTTCTTCTGCGACGCTTCGCTGTCGGCGCCTGCCTGGCCGATCTCTTTTGATACCCTGTTGCGAAGCTGCTTCAATTCTTCCGCTTCTTTAAGCAGGTCGCGCCGCTCGCTATCCAGGGTCAGCAACCCATCGAGATCGCCTATCTCATTCTTCATTTCCATTGCCTGGCGGACTGTTTCAGGATTTTCACGGACAAATTTCAAATCAAGCATCTAATGTTCCTCCCCGTTGCTGCACTGTCTACTTGTAATGCCGTGTATTTACATTTCTTCCGGCGCGATGATTCCCAGTAAGCCCAGCCCGTTGGCAATAACCTGTCTTGTGGCATCTATAAGCAATAGCCTGCCTTTTTTTAAATCGTCACTGCTGCTCAATACCGGGCAGTGATGGTAAAAACGGTTAAACCCCCGGGCTACATCAATGAGATAGCGGGCCAGGATTGAGGGCCGATAATTTTCAGCAGAGGCAATAATTTTATCGGGCATAAGGGCAAGCGTTTTAATTAGAGTAAGCTCTTCCTCTTCGGACAGCAGGGTAACTGCCTTATCGTTCCATTGCCGATAATCCGGTTCTGTTTTGCGTAAGATGCTGCATATCCGGGCATGAGCATATTGAATGTAGGCTGCTGTTTCACCGGAAAAATCAAGTACTTTATCCCAGTCAAATTCAATGTTTTTAATACGATCATTGCTGAGATCGCCAAACCGGACCGCTCCTATTCCAACAGCCCTGGCTGCATATTCCTTATCCTCGAGATCAGGGTTTTTTTCCTCAATAATCTGGCGGGCCAGGTTAATTGATCGCTGCAGTACTTCTTCCAGCAGGATTATTTTCCCCGCCCGTGTTGACATACGCCCTTCTTTGAAACGAATTAAACCGAAGGGCACGTGAACACAATTTCTGGCCCATTCAAAACCAAGCAGTTCCAGTACCTTGAACAACTGTTGAAAGTGAAGTGTCTGTTCAGCCCCAACCACATAAAGGGAACGAGCAAAATTAAACCGCTCATGACGATAGATAGCCGCCGCCAGATCACGGGTAATGTAGAGGGTGGCACCGTCTTTTTTCCGCAGCATAACCGGGGGCAAACCGTACGGCTCAAGGTCGACAATCAGGGCCCCTTCACTTTCTTTGGCTATGCCCTTCTCGAGAGCCAGCTTGATTACATCGTCAAGCATGTTATTGTAGTGGCTTTCCCCGTGGAAGTGCTCGAATTTGATCCCCAGCAGATTATAAATAACTGCATAATTATCGAGGCTGAGCTGCCTGAAGCTCTTCCAGTAAGCTGTTGCCTCTTCTTCACCCTTTTCCAGCTTCTTGAACCACAGACGGGCTTCATCGTCCAGAGCGGGGTCCTTGTCTGCTTCCTGGTGAAAGCGGACATAGAGATGGTAGAGATAGTTCACCGGATCAGATTCCAGTTTTTCCTGATCACCCCATCGCTCAAAAGCGACAATCAGCTTCCCAAACTGGGTTCCCCAGTCACCGAGGTGGTTTACGCCAATGCTGTTATAGCCAATAGCCCTGTAGATAAGATAGAGAGCATGACCGATAACCGTGGAACGAATATGTCCCACTCCGAAAGGTTTGGCAATGTTAGGCGAGGAATAATCTATCGGCAAATTGCCACCATTTCCGATATTGGTATGGCCGTATTCTGAACCCTGCCGCCAGATCTGGTTTAAGATTTCCTGACTGTATGCCTGCGGGGCAATATAAAAATTAATGTACGGCCCTCTTGGCTCAGCTTTCCCCCAAAAATGACCTTCTTCATCAACCAATATTTCACTCAGCTCACGGGCAATCAACGGAGGGGCCTTCTTAAGTTTTTTCGACAGGACATAGCACGGGAAAGCAAGATCCCCAAATTCCTGTTCCGGAGGTACTTCCAGCAGATTGATTACTTCAGACGGATCAAGGTCGACCAGCGGTGCAAGGACCTGACCGATTTCTTCTTTAAGCTTTTGCATTGTTTGTCTCCTCAACGCTTTTTCGTATATTTTAGCTTAAAGAAGGAGGGTTGACAAATTATTTGCTCATTGCGGATCTTATGGCTCGGGATTAACAAAAAAAGGCTGGCCGTAAAAACGAGTTAGAGAAGGGTAACCGGCCGGCGGGACCCATCTCTCTCCGTTGACTGTTATCTGCACTCGCTGTGTGTCGGTATTGGCAAAAACAGTCATAAACAGAGCATCGAGAACCAGGGTAACTCTTAATCTCTTCTGTTCTGTTTTTTCGGCGGGGAACAGCTCTTGCAAAGCACTGCTAACATCAATTTGTACTTTTTCCGGCGATACCTCGATATCATTCAGGACCAGGTCGGAAGAGACGAAGGGCAGGGAGCGGCAGGCCTGCAGAGATTGTTCAAGCAGTGAAGCCAGGGCTGGAGAAGAAATATCTTCCAGAACCCCTTCCCTGCTGATCAGGTAATACCTGTTCCCGCTGTTTACCGGTATGTATACCGGAAATTGCCGCCTTTTCGGCTCAAGAGGTTGGTTGAGGGTAACCCCTTCACCGAAGACAGCGAGTATATCACTGTCCATGGTTAGGTAAACTTCTTTTACTTCAGGGAAAGCACCTATAGTGAAGAGAATCGAATCGAGCGCTGCTTTGCTCCGGGCTAATCCGGACATCTGGGCCAGCTCCGGAGACAGATCAAGGGTCAGTTTCCCGGAAGCAGGATCAAAGAGAGCCTCAATATAGATATTCTTATCGGGGATAGTCCGGTAAAGAGCACTACCGCGGGAAGGTCCGCGAATCAATTCATCGAGTGCCGTCTGGTAGGGATTATCAGTATTGCCCACCGTTCGGCTAACCGGGACCAAATTGGTGTTTTCATCGATAAAATATAGGGTCACCCTGCTTTCGCCATTCTGAGGAGCAGTTCTGACGGGATTATAAACAGATTCGTCGGTAGTTTTCTGTTCACCGTTGTTATCCAATAGCGGGCGCAGATCAATCAGATCGATATAGCCGTCTTCTCCGCATACCACTACTAGATAAGGATGCCCTGATATGGTCAATTTATTTACGCGCATCGCCACTTCCCAGCTGTTAATTTCATTACCATCCTGGCCCATAAGAATCATCTGGGTATAATCTTCCCGGTAATGCCGCCAGGAAGCGGTTACAATATGCTGGCCGCCGACAGTGAAGGCAATAAGTGAGCCATCGGGTATACGTTTCATCCAGAGTAAATCTTCAGCCAGGTCAAAATAATAAAGATTTTCTCCCACTCCTTCCCGATTTCCGTATACCAGCAGGCGGTTATAATTCTGGGGGTTAAAAATTACCGTTTCCGGTTCAAAAGGCAGTTCTGTTTCCCAGAGGGTGTAGCCAAGCGAATCATAAACAATCAGTTTATTGCCCGCCACTGCGGCAAGATGGCTACCATGCTTGGAAACATCAGCCAGCGACTGTCCCTGATAATGCCATAGTTCTTTACCCTCCATGTTAACAACCGCTACGGCGGGCTCCCCCTGTTCCAGGTGGGTATAAAATACATTGGCCTGCTCCAGGTATTCACTGGACAGAAATAGGTTGACAATCGGTCCCGTTGCAACTGTCCAGAGCAGTTCTCCTTCTCGATTGAAAAGATCGAGGTGCTGACGGTTATATGTCGGCTCAAAACGGGCAGCGGCGATCCAGGAGGCAGTGGGCGAAAGAGCAATATGTTCAACGGGATCCCCCTCGTTATCCCAGCTATAACTTTGATCGGTGGAGGTAAAGTGGAGCCTGCCCCCGGCGGTGCCAACAGCCACATAACTGCCGCAAGAGGATATTTTTGCCTGGCTGGGGGCAGTGGAAAATGTCTTGTCCCAGAGCAACTTCCTGTCCCGGTCGAGAAGGCTGATGGTATTGTTGTCAGCGCTGAATAAAATCCTGTTGAGGGCATGATCAACGGTCAAATCATATACGTTCACGCTGCTGAACCATAGATCATAGAGAGCTTCTCCCTGATTCTCTCCCTGTGGTTCAATGGTTATTTCAGAAGTCTCAGCGCCGGGCAACAGCTGAATTGTGTAAACAGCCAATCCGGCAATGATAAATAGGCCGGTGAGGATGATTATATAATAAAATGGTTGAATTTTTTTCATATCACAACACCTCCGGGCTATAAAACCAGAGTGTAATAATTCTAACACAACAAAATCTCAATTTATTGCATGCACTTTAAAATAAGGTTAAGATTTTCTAACAAGTTTATTCTTCCACGAGAGGCAAAGCAAAATAGAAACGGCTGCCAATTCCTTCTTTGCTTTCCACCCAGACTCGGCCTTCATGCTTGGCGATGATTTCACTCACTATGGCCAACCCCAAACCAGTGCCGCCAGCTTCCCGGGAACGAGCCCGGTCCACTCGGAAAAACCGCTCAAATATATAATCAATGTCTTCTTCCGGTATGCCACAACCTGTGTCTTCCACCGCAACCACTGCTTCCTTATCTTCTTTATAAAGCAAAACCCTGACCGTGCCCCCCGGAGTCGTATAATTTAAAGCATTGTCCAGCAAATTGTCGATTACCTGTCGCAGCTGCAGGGTGGTGGCCTGCACGGTTAATTCCTCATCGAAAATTTCACCGCTCAACTCCAGGCCAGCCCTGGCAAAACGGTACTGGTTCTCATTGATAATTCCCTTCATCAAAACATTGAGAGAAATACTCTCTTTTCCAATTTGATTTTTTTCCAACCTTGACAGGGTCAGCAGATCATTAACCAGAGCGATCAGCCTTTCAAGCTCGTTATCCAGATCTTCAATAAATTCTTTTTGCTGTTGGGGCTCCATGTCAT
>CAZDKY010000010.1:0-22115 GCA_964506505.1 uncultured Syntrophomonadaceae bacterium | reverse complement strand
TGCATTGCTCAGTCACTCCCTGTCAATATGGGGAGCGATCTTATATGCCGTTATTTTTTGTACCATTGGTTCTTTTGTTACCCAAACAATAGCCCAGCGATATACACCGCCGACCCACGCGGTGCTCATTCTTTCCACCGAAGCGGTGTTTGCCGGGCTCTTTTCATATTTTTTCTGGGATGAAATTTTTACCCCCCGCAAACTTTTCGGTGCCGCACTTATCCTGGCCGGGATCTTGCTTACTGAATTGCGACCGGTGATCGCAGCCAAACTGGCTGTTCGTCGTGCTGCTTCGATTCGCCGCGGATTGCCTCCCCTGTAAAAAATAATGATCTGGCAATATTAAAACAACATTAGGAAACAGCTGTCTCTTATTTTTATGAAAAAACAGCTTATGAGAAACTATTTGCCCGCCAGCGGTAGGAATATTGTAACAAAAAGGTTGAGAATAATATGAGCAAAAAATTATTAACCGCTGAAAACGCTTTTCGACGGACCCGCATTATCATGTGGTTGCTTCTGGTCATGCTGCACCTGATCACTTCTTTCCATCGAGTTTCCTTTAATGTGGTTGCCGACCTGCTGACTGCTGAATTTAATCTGACCGGTGCCTTACTGGGCAACCTGGCTGCTGCTTATACCTACATGTATGTAATTATGCAGATCCCGGGAGGGATCCTTGTTGACCGGCTTGGCTCGCGGCGCATTGCCCTCCTGACCGGCCTGGCCATGGCTGCCGGTTCAATACTCATCGGTCTTGCTCCCACAGCCGGTTTTGTCTTTGTCGGGCGGATGCTGATAGGCTTTGGAGGATCCGTGGTCCTGATTAACATTTTTAAATTTCAGGCCGCCTGGTTCCGCGCCTCTGAATTTGCCACCATGTCCGGTCTGGCCTTACTTTTCAGCACCGGCGGTGCCCTGCTGGCAGCTGCTCCTCTGGCCATGGCTGTTTCGGCTGTTGGCTGGCGTGGTTCTTTTATTTATTTCGGTATTTTTACGGTACCGATTGCCCTGGCCTGTTTTATGGTGGTTCGCAACACTCCCCGGAAAAAATTTGTTTCAGCCGCAGAAGCGCTAATTGGTGAAATAGAACATGATGAACCGAGGACAGTTAATGTGGCGGTTATTGCTGGAGTGCTGGGAAACCGCCGTCTCTGGGTCCCCTTCCTGATCAATTTTGGCACCTACGGCGGGTTTGTTGTCTTTGCCGGTACCTGGGGTATTTCATACCTTGTTCACGGTTACGCAATGAGTATTGAGCAGGCCTCGGGATTTATGACCGTTGCCTATCTGGGCTACATGGTGGGTGCGCCGGCGGCCGGTTACTTCTCGGATCGTTGTGGTTCTCTTAAGATCCCGGTGGTTATCCTGGTTAGCTGTAACGTTATTTTTTGGCTGGCCCTCGCCGCATGGCCGGGCGGTTTGCTTCCCTGCTGGTTATTGTATGTTCTTTGCACGGTTATCGGATTCGGCGGAGCGGCTACTGTTCTCAGCTTTCCTATGGCCCGTGCGGTAAGCAGCCCCGGTTATACGGGACTGGTGACGGCAGCAGTTAATATCGGCGTATTCTTGGGGATGGCCATACTGCAGCCCCTTTTTGGTTATGTGCTTGACAGGGGGTGGGCAGGAACTCTATTTGACGGGGCCCGGATCTATCCTGTAACAGCTTATCGCCTTGGCTTTCTGGCTGCTCTTCTGTTTGCTGTTGTAGCCCTTGTTGCAGCCCTTTGTTACAAGGAGAAGAACCCGGAAAATTAAATAATAAACTCATCTCCTATAATTATCGTAGGAGATGGTGCGCCGGTTTGTTCTTAATGGTAGAATACAGGTAATTTCATTAAGCATCGGAGGTGTTTTAAATTAGCGCATATCGTTCAAATTATAGCATCCAGCAATCACCGCGGTTGACCTGGCTTAGCGATGGTGAGCTTGAAGAAATCCACAGTGCAACCATTGACGTCCTGGAACGGGTGGGAGTTAGAGTGGATCATGAGCAAGCTTTGAAACTGCTGAAAGAGGCAGGCTGTATTGTCAGGGATCGCCTGGTAAAAATACCGGGCTGGCTTATTGAGGAAGCCATTCGGACTGCCCCCTCAAAAATTAGTATATATAACCGTGAAGGACGGCATGCCATGAGCCTGGAGAGCAACCGAACTTATTTTGGGCCGGGATCAGATTTGCCCTTTCATCTGGATCTGGAAACGGGTGAAAGGCGGAGAACAAATTTTCAGGATATTGTCAATGCTGCCCGGATTATTGATAAACTGCCCAGTTATGATTTTGTTATGAGTAACGGGATTCCGGGAGATCTACCCGCAGCGGCGGGCGATTTACATCAATTTGCCGCCATGCTTTTAAACTGTGCCAAACCGATTATTTTTACTTCTTTTAATGCCAGTAATACGAAGATCATTATAGAAATGGCTGCCTCGGTTAGAGGGTCCATGGAAAATCTGCGTGATAATCCCTTTTTAATCTTATATACTGAGCCTATTTCCCCCCTTGTTCACACCAGGGACGGGGTCGATAAAATGTTTGCCTGCATCGAACAAGACATCCCGGTTATTTACACACCGGGGGTCGTCGCTGGCGGAACCTGCCCGGTGACCAAGGCTGGCACAGTAGTCCAGATGAATGCGGAGAGCCTTTCCGGCCTTCTCATTGCCCAGCTCAGGAAAAAGGGCGCCCCGGTTATTATTGGTGGAGGAGCGACTCCCATGGATATGAAAACGACGGCCACTCTTTACGGATCACCTGATGCAGCCATGAATTACTGTGCCATGACCGAAATGGCTCAATTTTATCGCCTGCCCAACTTTACTGAAGGTGGTTGTTGCAATTCCCCTCTCCCTGATGCCCAGGCCGGTATGGAAGCCTCCATCAGTTTGCTTCTAAATCAGCTCTGTGGAGCCAACCTGGTTCATGATGTTGGCTATCTTGATGGTGGTAAAACCGGATCCCTTCCCTTCCTGGTAATGTGTGAAGATTTTATCAGCGCCGCTCGTTATATCGGTGCCGGGACGGTGGTCGATAAAGAGACCACTGCAGTTGAGGCCATAACTGAAACCGGACCGGCCGGTCATTACCTGGCGTCCGATCATACCATGAAGTATTTTCACAGTGAGATCTGGATGCCTGCTGTGTTTAACAGAATGATGTGGGATAACTGGAAACTGGCAGGCTCCAGGGACTGTTTTAGTCTGGCCAGGGAAAAAGCCATGTCAATGTTACTGGAAGAGCCGGTTAACGAACCGCCGGAAGAGGTAAAAGAAGCACTGAGAAACATTCTTTCAGAGGTTTAAATTTGCTCTTTAAACAGGCAACTGTTAGGCTTCTCAAACCTGTTTACCATGAAACAACAGCTATTATTAGAGGAATTGAGTCCTGCCTGTCTAATTTAAATAAAAACAGTTTTTGTTTTTGTTCAAAAGATAAAAGAAATTATGAGGAGGTAAAAAAATTAATGAAAAAAATTTTGATTACAGCGGTGATGGTCCTGCTCCCGCTTCTGGTCCTTGCTTCCTGCGGACCCGCCGACACTGTAGGGGAAGAGACGCCCGAAGCTCTGTCACCCAAACACGGCGGTGTGCTGCGCACGGCTTATTATGCTCCAACCAACCTGGATCCGGCCTTCCTGAGCACAGTGGCCGATGATCAAATTGGCAGGCAATGGTCCGATTTCCTGGTTTATATTGATGAGGAAAATCAGCCTGATGAAAGCCGAAGCGTAGCCGAAGAGTGGAGTGCCGATGAAGCGGCGAAGGTCTGGACTTTCAAACTGCGGGAAGGTGTACTGTTCCATGATGGGAAAGAAATGACTTCGCGTGATGTAAAATTTACCTTTGACCGGCTGCGAGACCCCGATGTAGGAGCGGCCACGGTAGCGCTTTATGAAAATATTGTCGATGTAACTGTGCCTGATGAATACACGATTGTTTTCGAACTGGCAGAATCAAACCCCGATTTTCTCAAAGACATTGCTGATTATCATGCCTTGATCATGGATGCGGATAATGAAGACTTCGCGACGAATTTTAACGGGACTGGCCCGTTTATGATCGAAAGCTATACCCCGGAAGATCGTATAGTTTTTACTCGGAATCCCAACTACTGGATGATGGACGAAGAGGGTCTTCCCCTGCCTTATCTCGACGGGATTGAGCTTATTTTCCTCAGTGATTCAACGGCTCAGATCGAAGCACTGCGCGGAGGACAGATTGATTATCTCATCTATCTGCCCACTGAATTTATTCCAATGCTTGAGGAAGATCCCAACACGGTGGTCTACCAGGCTCCGTCAAATACAGCCTATGTTTTGAGGATGCGTTCTGATGAAGGGCCTGCAGCCGATGACCGTGTTCGTCAGGCAATGAAAATGGCTACTGATCGAAGCGCCATTCTTGACGGCGCCATTGACGGCCTGGGTGTGACCAGTCGCGATACTCCCATAGGCCCTGCTTACGGTGAATTTTATCTCGATGTGCCCGAACCGGAGCGCGATGTTGAAGGCGCCATAGCGCTGCTGGCTGAAGCCGGTTATGGCGATGGCTTAGACATTGTGCTGACTACACAGGAATCATCACCTGTGCCGGCCATTGCTACTATTTGGAAAGAGCAGATGGCAGAGATCGGCATAAATGTTGAGATCCAGCTGGTTCCTTCCGATGTTTACTACGGTGCTGACAACATGTGGCTGGAGGTTCCCTTTGGGATTACCGACTGGGGCTCCCGTCCTTATCCGCAGCCCTATCTTGACCTGGCCTATATCTGCGATGCCCAGTGGAACGAAAGCCACTGGTGCGATCCGGAATTGGATGAACTGGCCGATGCGGCTGCCAAAGAGATGGATCATGAAGAAAGGATCCGCCTTTACCATGAAATTCAAGAAATTTTCATGGAAAGAGGGCCGATTATCATTCCTTTCTTTATCAATAATCTCTGGGCGGCCAGCACTGATTTCGAAGGTTTTGAACCCACAAGTGGCCTGGGAACAGCTATGGATCTACGGCCGGTTTATTTCACCGGGCAATAATAGCTGTGGGCTTATTTTGCAGAGCAGTTGTTCTGATGCTGTTTAGATTATATCATTCTCTCCCGTTAAACCGGGGGGAGAATGATATAATCTTTATAGCTGAATGTTCCTGCGGTGCTTTTGACTCTACGAATTCCCTCCCCTCGAAGGAGGCGGGCTATGACAGATGAGAAAAATATAATTTGGCAGGCTGGAACGTCAACTTTTTCGAAGTTACAACCGGCCTTCAGGAGACTGTTGCGCTATCCGACCAGCCTGATTGGTTTCGCTATTGTTTTCTTTTTTATTTTTATCGCCGTTTTTGGTCCGGCGCTGGCTCCTTATCAATATACAGAGCAAAATTTACCCAACAAACTCCAGCCGCCCTCGGAGGAATATGTTTTTGGGACCGACCAATTTGGTCGTGATGTCTTCAGTCGGGTCATAGTCGGCAGCCGTGATGTTCTTACGGTGGCCGGTTCTGGAACAGCCATAGCTGTTTTTTTCGGTATGCTGCTCGGCTTGATTTCCGGCTACCGGGGCGGATGGTTTGATGAGGTAATCATGCGACTCATGGACGTTATTCTCTCGATTCCACCGCTGTTGCTGGCCATGGTGATCCTGTTTTCACTGGGTCCTTCCCGCCTGAATGTCATTATCGTGGTTGGGTTCCTTTATATTCCCATGGTGGCACGGGTTGTCCGCAGCGTGGTTCTTGATCTGAAAACCCGCCAGTTTGTTGAGGCAGCCAGGCTGCGAGGCGAGGGCCGCTTTTACATACTTTTCCGAGAGATATTGCCTAATGTTATGCCCCATCTGGCAGTAGAAGCTTCGATGCGGTTTTCTTACTCCATTTTTCTTGTTGCTTCACTTGGTTTCCTGGGCCTGGGGGTTCAACCGCCTTCTCCTGATTGGGGCTTGATGGTCGGCGAAGCGCGGACCTGGTTCTACCAGGCTCGCTGGGTTCTCTTTTTCCCGGCGGGAGCTATTGCCCTTCTGGTGGTAGGAGTCGGTTTCATGAGCGATGGTTTGCGCAGGATGCTTCTTCCGGGAGGTGTTAGCGATGGATGAGCGGACCCCTGTTCTCAATATTGAAGATTTGACAGTTACTTATCGTACCGAAAAGGGGCTGCTGGACACGGTGCGTAATGTTAATCTTAATATATGCGCTGGTGAAATCTTCGGACTGGTTGGTGAATCCGGCTCTGGCAAAACCACACTTGCCCACGCCGTTGTCCGATACCTGCCGGTCAATGGATTTTTGCGAAGCGGTAAGATTTGGTTAAGCGGTACCAACCTGATGAGTCTTTCAAAGGTGGAAATGCGAAATATTTGGGGTAGCCGTATATCAATGGTTCATCAGGATCCCAACTCTTCAGTCAACCCGTCGATTCAAATTGGCGAGCAGATAGCCGAAGTAGCCCGCATCCATCTTGGTCTTTCCAGAAAAGAAGCAAGTGTTAAAGCAGTGGAGATGCTGAAGAAAGTACACATGCCCGACCCCGAAGCAGTGTCCAGGCGTTATGCCCATCAGCTGAGTGGAGGGATGCTGCAGCGAGTGCTCATCGCTATTGCTCTAACGACCAATCCGGAGCTGCTGATCATGGATGAACCGACCACTGCCCTGGACGTGACCACAGAAGCAGTTATTCTCGACCTGATCAAAGGCTTAATGGAAGAGTACAATACAGCAGTTCTATACATTACCCACAACCTGGGTGTGGTAGCACGGATCAGCAACCGGGTGGGAGTTCTATATGCCGGTGAAATTATGGAGGAAGGATCGATCTCCCAGGTATTTAAAAACAATCTTCACCCTTACACCCGGGGACTGCTTGGCTGTGTGCCCAGGGTTGATGCCAATAAGAAAGATATCATTCTCAAAGCGATACCCGGCTATATTCCTCGTCCGGATGATCTCCCCCGGGGATGCATATTTGCTCCCCGCTGTGATCTGGTAGAGGAAGCCTGCACAGTGGAAAGGCCTCCGCTGGTGGAAACGGAAGAAGGCCACCTGACAGCCTGCCGGCGTTTTGAAGAGCTGAAAAAAATTGGTGATATTGTTGCTGACACCCGTGACGGAGGGGCAGAAGGAGATAAGCTTGGAGAGTTGGTTCTTGAAGCCCGCAATATCAAAAAATATTTTACTGCTGCCGGTGGATTATCGGCACTCTGGCAGCGCGGACGTTCTGTAATTAAAGCAGTGGACGATATTTCTGTGCGTATGCGCCGTTCATTCACCATGGGAATCGTTGGTGAAAGCGGTTGCGGAAAAACAACTCTGGCCCGGTGCCTGATTGGCCTGGAGGAAGCCACATCCGGCGAGATTGAGCTGGAGGGAGAATTGTTGCCTTATTCAGTGGCGAAAAGACCGCCGGAAATTCTAAAGAAAATGCAGATGGTTTTTCAGAATCCCGATGCTTCCTTGAACCCCCAGCAGCCGGCTGGCAGCAGTGTGGCCAGGCCCTTGATCCTGCTGCGCAATTTGAGCCGGAAGGAAGTTGGGGAAAAAGTGAAGGAACTTTTTCGTGCTGTGAATTTGCCTGAAGAATATGTTGAGCGCCTTCCCCATGAACTGAGTGGGGGAGAAAAACAACGGGTGGCAATTGCTCGTGCCTTTGCTGCTGATCCTGCCCTGATGATTTGTGATGAGCCAATTTCTTCACTAGATGTCTCGGTGCAGGCTTCTTTGATGAACCTGCTCGTCGATCTGCAGGAATCCAGGGGGGCTTCTTATCTTTTTATTTCCCATGATCTGGCTGCTGTTCGCCATTTATCAGATTGGATTGCCGTTGTTTACCTGGGCAGGCTCTGGGAAATTGGTTCGGCGGAAGACATTTTTGTCCCTCCGTACCATCCATACACAGAGGCTTTGCTTTCGGCAATTCCAATCCCCGATCCTGATATTAAACAGGAAACGATCCGCCTGAAAGGCAGTGTCCCCAGCGCCATGAATATTCCATCGGGCTGCCGTTTTCACACTCGTTGCCCGCGCAAGATTGGTGCGATCTGCGAACAGCAGGAACCATCCTGGCAGCAGCACGGTAATCATCATCAGATCAGGTGCCATATCCCGATAGAAGAGTTACTGGAAAAGCAGGGTGAAGGGCTGCTGAAAAAAAGTGCCGGTGGAGGGGGTAATTAGTTGATGTATCGTTATCTTCTGCGCCGATTTGCCTTTATTCTTCTAACTCTTTTTCTGGCTTCCCTGATTATCTTTGTTGCTACCCAGTTTCTCCCTGGTGATGTGGCACAGATTATCCTCGGCCAATTTGCCACCGAGTCTGCTGTGGAAAACCTGCGAGAAGAACTGGGTTTAAACCAGCCATTGCACATCCAGTATCTTGATTGGGCCGGTGGTTTTATTTATGGTGATTGGGGGACTTCCCTGGTAAGCCGAACACCGGTCCGCCCAATTGTCCTTAAGCGTCTTGGCAATTCGGCCATGCTTGCGGTTATGGCCCTCTTGATCTATGTGCCACTGGGTATTGTCCTGGGAGTAATAGCGGCTTTGAAGCGTGACAAGCTTCCGGATCAGCTGATTTCTGGCTTGTCTATGGCTTTTGTCGGGCTGCCAGAATTCGTCAGCGGTCTTCTCCTGATTGCCTTTCTGGCTATCGGCCTGACCTGGTTTCCGGCCAATTCTTCGATCAACCCGGATACGACTTTCAGGGAAGCTCTTCCCTACCTGGTGCTGCCTGCTATTACCGTCAGTCTAACCGGGCTTGGTTACATAGCGAGGATGACCCGTTCTGGAACTTTAGACGTTTTGCGCATGGACTATGTGAGGGCTGCCGATCTTAAAGGGCTTCCCGCATGGCAGGTCCTTATTCGCCATGTTCTCCGCAATTCACTTCTTCCAACGGTAACTGTTGTGGCGATGGGGATCGGCTGGCTTCTGGGCGGTCTCATAGTTACCGAAACGGTCTATGGTTATCCCGGTCTGGGCCGCTTGATTGTATACGGTATCCAGCGCCAGGATTTGCCGTTGATTCAAGCTTCAAGTATGATCATTGTCGCCATCTACAGTTTTTCAAATTTGGCTGCCGATATACTCTACGGGTTGCTTAACCCCAGGATAAGAGTAGGAGAGTGAGGTTTATCAGAATGCCGGAAAAGAGGCCTGCCATAGATTTTATCGGCGGGCTGCAGTGGGCTGATCTCCCGCATGCAACCCGCCACCGGGCAAAATTATGTCTGCTCGACGGCCTGGGGGTAACTCTGGCCGGTACGCTAACGGAAGTAAGCAAAATCACCGCTGCATATGCGGTCTGCGGCTGGCGGGGAAACGAAGCGACAATTTTTCTTCACGATTGCCGGGCCTCCACTGCCGGAGCTGCTTTTGCCAATGCTCATTCAGCCAATGCGCTTGACCTTGACGATGATGCGATTTTTACCCGCGGTCATCCCGGTGCTCAGCTTGTTCCAACTGTTCTGGCAGTCGGTGAAGAAAGATGTGCCGGGGGACAGTCTCTGCTGACAGCACTGGTATGCGGTTATGAAATGGCCATCAGAATGGGCCGTTGCTGGCACGATCATCATGAAACATATCAGGCCTGCGGCTCATGGGGATCAGTTGGCTGTGCAGCGGCGGCAGCTAACTTGATGAAACTAAGTTCCCATGAAATCAGCAGTGCCCTCGGTATTGCCGAATACCATGCCCCTAATGCTCCCATGATGGAGGATATTGACCATCCGTCGATGGTCAAGCACGCTATCGGTTGGGGAGCGATGACAGGAGTTACTGCTGCCGGGCTGGCTTCAAGAGGTTATACGGGTGTGCCAATCCTTATAGAGATGGAGAAATATCGCTCCTGGTTTAAAGATTTGGGAGACAAATACTGGATGAATGACGGCGTATTTTACAAGGAATGGTCATCCTGCGCCTGGGGCCATGCTGCCGGTGTTGCCGCCCTGCAACTCGTAGAGAAACACGAAATTAAACCGGAGGAAATAAAAAAAATACGGGTAAAAACTTTTACCGAAGCGGCAGCTCTGTTCCGCAATCTGCCTGCTACGACAGAAGAAGCCCAGTTTAGTATCAGGTGGCCGCTGGCCTGCCTGCTTGTAGATCACATCCTGGGGCCGGAACAGATCCTGGAAAAACGGTTATCCGACCCGCAGGTGATAAATCTCTTTGATAAAATTGAGATAGTCCTGGATCATGAAATAGATCAGATCTACAGAGAAATGAAGGGTACAGATCTACGGATGCACAGTGCCGTCGAAATTACTTTACAGGACGGCCGTTGTTTAGATTCGGGCATAGTTGAAAGGGCTGCCGATCGGTGGGATGAACAGTCATTAAAAGATAAATTCCAACGCCTGGTCGGGTATGTTCTTCCGGTTTTCACGGTAGATAAACTGGTTGAAATGATAATCCATTTTGAGCAAATTGATGATGTAAATGAACTGATTGAATTGATTTCTTAACTTCTTCTTTAGCGGTACCGGGAAGATGATTGGGAAAGAGGGGGAAACCGTTGTTAATTTATTTGTCCGATAGATAGAACAGGTTATTAGATCTATGCCTATATTGTGATAGGAAGGAATGAGAATAGATGCAATCGGAAACGCCTGCTGTGAGAGAATTGCTTTCAACGGAAAAAAATTATCAAAGTGCCGAGGTTTGGACCAAAGTAATGGGCAAAGCCATTTATGGCATTGATTTGCGTTTACCGGGGATGTTGTACGGGAAAATTTTGCGCAGTCCATATCCTCATGCCCGGATCAAAAAGATCAAAACTTCAGCGGCCTTGAAAATGCCCGGGGTCAGAGCGGTTCTTACGGGTTCCGATCTGAGTTGTTCTCCTTACGGTATAGTGATTAATGACGAGATGCCACTTGAGCCCGAACGTGTTCGCTACGTGGGGGATGAAGTAGCCGCTGTAGCGGCAGTTGATTATAAAAAAGCTGAAGAAGCATTAAAATTGATCCACGTTGAATATGAGACACTGCCAGCCGTATTCGACACAGGGGAAGCTCAGCTGCCGGAAGCTCAGCCGCTCCACGAAGAATTCCCCGGTAATGTGGCCTGGCGGAGAGAATTGGTCAGGGGAGATCCTGAAAGTGCTTTTCGAAAAGCCGATCTGATTGTGGAGAGCAGTTTTTCTATTCCCCAGTTTCACCCGGCATACCTGGAGCCCATAGCCTGTGTGGCGGTTAGCGAACCTGACGGCGGGATCATCCTCCATACGGCCGTTCAATCGCCGGATATTGTCAGGGAACTTTTGGCTCAAGTCCTAAAAATACCTCTGTCCCGTGTGCGTATAATCGGTCCGGTTATGGGCGGCGGATTCGGGGGGAAAGTTTACGGCAACCTGAATTTATACCTTATCTCTGCTCTGCTTTCGATGCAGACCGGGCTGCCGGTTAAAATGCAGCTGACACGCGAAGAAGAGTTTACAGCCGGTCGGCCCATGGTTGCCGCGGAGATCAAAATGAGAATGGCTCTTAATAATGATGGCACTTTTCTGGGTCGGGAAATGGACCTGGTCACCGATAACGGTGCTTACAGTGCCCAGGCGCCATGGGTCTCCAACACTCTTGCAGAACGCAATGATTCAGTTTACCGTATACCAGCCATAAAAACAAAAGTCAGGCTTGTTTATACCAACAAGGTGCCAACGGGTCAGTACAGGGCATATGGCAACCAGGTCGCCAATTTTGCCTGTGAATCGCTGATTGACATGGCGGCAAAAAAGTTGAACATAGACCCGCTGGAGATCAGGTTGAAAAATTGTGTCCGTCCCGGTGAAACTACAGTCCATGGGCTGCAGATCAAAAGCTGTGGCCTTGCCGGATGCCTGGCAGCGGCGGCGGAAGAAATTGGCTGGGCTAACAGGAAAAAAAACCACGGATATGGCCTGAGTGCCGCGATCCATGCCAGCGGCAGTGTTGTTTTTGATCTTAATTTGCGCGGCGCTTCTGCCAGGATTTCCCTGGAACTGGATGGGGATTTCTCCCTTTTTACGGGCGAACAGGATTATGGCCAGGGCACTCACGCCGCCTTTTCGCAGATTGCCGCCATTGCCTTCGACCTGGAACCAGCCCGTATTTCCGTTTATTCGAGAGATAGCCTTGTAACCCCCTATTCCATGGGTGCTCTGGGCATGCGCCAGGCAACAATTGGGGGAAAAGCTGTTCAGCTGGCTGCTGAAAAATTGCGTGAAAAGATAGTTCGTGCCGCTTCCGAAATGATCAATGAGCCGGTCATTATGGAAAATGGACGGATCAGATCTGCTTCCGGCAGGTTAGTCGATTTTGCCGAAATTGCTCATTATTATCACAGCCAGACCAGCGGGCTTACTTTAACCGGCGAAGGGTGTTACGTCCCGCCGGAAAGCAGCTACGATGATACAAAGTATGGTAACATAGCGGTTACCTATTCTTTTGCTGCCCATGCCGCCGAAGTGGAGATTGACCCGGAAACCGGTGCTTTAACAGTACACCGTATCGTTGCCGCTCATGATTCGGGAAAGGTTATCAACCATCTCTCAGCAAGCGGCCAGATCTATGGCGGTGTGGCTCAAGGAGTTGGAATGAGCTGCTTCGAGGGGTATCTTTTTAATGAAGGGAAAGTAGCCAATCCTACTTTGGCCGATTATAAAATACCAACCGCACTTGATGTGCCGGATATTACACCTCTCTTTATTGAGACTGATGACCCGGAAGGTCCTTATGGTGCAAAAGGGCTCGGTGAGATAGTGCAGGTTCCCGTTCCCGGAGCGCTGGCCAATGCTGTTGCTGATGCTGTTGGTGAATGGGTTACTGAAATGCCTATCACTGCTGAAAAGATATTTCGTATTTTATCGATTAGGGGTGAGGCGGAGTGAGTTATTTTACCGCAGCAAGTCTTGATGAAGCCATGAATATGTTGCGGGAAGCGGAGGGCAAAGCGCTAATTATTGCCGGAGCGACCGATCTTTTCCTGAAAGGGATGCCTCCGCAGGCAGTGGATATTGCTTCACTGCCCGAACTGGGGATGATCATGGAAGAGAACGATTTTCTGACAGTGGGAGCTGCCGTAACGCATGCTGCAGCCGCTTCTTCGCCTTTAATCATGGTGAAGGCTGCTGCTTTGGCCGAGGCTTGTGCTGCAGTGGGTTCTCCGCAGGTGCGTAATCTGGGGACCATCGGCGGCAATCTGGTTAATGCGGCACCGGCGGCTGATGCCGCTGTTGCTCTTTCGGCGCTGGGAGCCAAGGCGGTTCTTTGTGATATTGACGGCCGCCAACGGGTAGAAGAACTTGAAAACCTTTATGCCGGTTATAATCAATCCCGCATAGACAGCAGCAGGGAAATTGTCCTGAATCTAATTTTTAAAACCTGTCAATTAAATGAAGGTTCAGCATTTGCAAGATTTGCATCGCGCCGCGCTTTATCACTGCCCATGGTTAATGTTGCAGCCAGAGTCCGCCTGGAAAACGGGGTGTTTACTGAAGTGCGGCTGGTGGCTGCCCCGGTTAAACCGGCTCCTACCAGGCTGTTTAAAACTGAAGAGGCTCTGCTGGGCAAAGAACTAAATGAAGAAACCCGGCAAATAGTTGAAGAACTGGCATCGGCAGAAGTTAAAGTAAGAGGCAGCTTGTTGCGCTGTTCGGCAGATTACCGACGGCATCTCATTGGAGTCCTTGCCGGTAGGGTATTAATGGCGGCTGCCCGCAGAGTGCAAGATGAGGAGGAGAGCTGAATGGATATTGGGAAAATTACCTTTTTGCTAAACGATGAACCGGTTACTGTCTATGCCGATCCTGCGGAAAGCCTTCTTCACTTGCTTCGTGATCGACTTGGCTGCATGAGTCCCAAAGAAGGCTGTGGACGTGGAGAATGCGGTGCCTGTACAGTACTCCTTGACGGTAAAGCTGTTAATTCCTGCCTTGTTCCGGCTGGAAAAGCGGCGGGGAAAAACATCAGGACCATCGAAGGTATTTCCGATGGCAAATCTGTTCATCCCCTTCAACGGGCTTTTGTCGAAAAGGGAGCGGTGCAGTGCGGTTTCTGTACGTCGGGGATGATCATGTCCGCTTACGCTTTGCTGGCTGAAAATCCTGCCCCCAGGCAGGAAGAAGTGAAGAGGGCTATTTCCGGTAATCTTTGCCGCTGCAGTGGGTATAAGCAGATTGAAGAAGCGATCATGACGGCTGCCGAAGAGATGAATGAGAAAAGAGACCGTCCCGTGGAGAAGGAGCAGGAAGAATGAGGGCTAATGGAACTAATCAATCTGAAACCTTTCGGAAACCTCTCGGATTGTTGAACATGACAAAAGAGCAGATGGACAAACTGCATTCAGCTGCTCTTGAAATACTGGCTGAGACAGGGGTCAAAGTTTGTGAGGAGGAGGCTGTTGAACTGCTCCGGAAGGCGGGAGCACAGGTAAGCGGTGATCTGGTCAAAATAGAGGCCGGATTGGTCGATAAAGCTATAAAAAGTGCCGCGGGGAGAATCTTGATTGCCGATCGCAGTGGTGCACCGGCCATGACTTTGGTTAAAGGTAATACCTATTTTGGCACCGGATCGGCTACTCCTTACGTCATTGATATAAACAGTGGTCGGCGACGGATAGCGGTTAAGGAGGATGCCGTCAAGGCTACTATCATAACCGATGCTCTGGAAAACATTGATTTCGTGATGTCCATGGCTCACGCCTCAGACGTTCCCAGAGAGCGTACCGATCGCCACCATTTCGAGGCTATGCTTTTACACACAACAAAGCCGATCATTTTTGATGCTTACGATCGTGAAGGTTTTCTGGATATCCTGGAGATGGCTGCCCTGGCGGCGGGAAGTATGGAAAGCCTCTCCGGTAATCCTTTCATTATTCACTATGCCGAACCGAGTTCACCTCTTGTTCATACAAAAACAGCTTTACAGAAACTGCTTTTAGCAGCAGAATTTAAGATTCCCCTTGTTTATGCCCCGGCGGTAATGTGTGGGGCTACGGGTCCGGTAACTACTGCAGGAGCTCTGGCGGTGGCCAATGCCGAAATTCTTTCCGGTCTGGTGATCCATCAGCTGAAAACGGAAGGAGCACCTTTCATCTACGGGGGAGGAACTCCCCCGATGAATATGGTTACCTCGATCTGTTCCTATGGAGATCCGCAGGCCTTTTTAGGACTTGCTTCGCTGGTTCAGATGGCTGATTACTACGAGTTGCCTTCATTTACAGTTGCCGGGGCAACTGATGCCCAGATATTCGATCAGCAGGCAGCCATGGAAGCAGGTTTCAGCCTGCTTTTCTCAGCACTGGCCGGAGGAAACCTGGTTCATGATCTCGGCTATGCCGGAGCGGGAATGGCAACCAGCCTTGAATACCTCGTTTTGTGTAATGAAGGGGTTGGCATAATCAGGTACCTTCTGGCGGGGTTAGAGATCAATCCAACTACCCTGGCTATGGATGTAATCAGAACAGTCGGTCCGGGTGGCCATTTTTTGGCAGAAGATCATACTATGGCCCACTTCCGCCGGCAGATGTATTTTACCAAGATTTTCAACCGTAATACTTACGAAAACTGGCTGGCCTCCGGTGGTAAGAGCTTCGACAGGAGTGCTAATGATTTGCTCAAAGAGATTCTAAAATGGCACGAAGTGCCCGGACTTAAACTGGAAACAGAAAAAGCGATCAAGGATCTGGCGGCTGGCAGAAGCCACCGGCGAGAGCTGGCCTGATTCAATTTCTGATATAATGGCAAAAAAACTGCAACCAGGTTTTGATCATTCTGTAGAGGGAGGTTGTCTGATGCTCAAGGATATGACTGTGGAACATTTTGTACGGGAGATGGCTTCTCCTTCTCCCTCTCCCGGGGGTGGCAGCGCAGCTGCTCTCTCTGCGGCTCAGGGTGCCGCTCTTCTTTCTATGTACTGCAATCTCAGTCAGAACCGACAGAAACTCGGCGATGTGGTTGACGGTCTGCAGAAGGCGGGTGAAGAAGCACGCTTTTTAAAAAAGAAGCTGCTGGAAGCAATTGACGAGGAAATGGTTGCTTTCAATTTGACAATGAAGGCATCACGGCTGCCCCAAAACAACTTATCTGAGAAAGAAACAAGGAATAAGGCGTTGCGGGATGTTGCTCTGCGGACGGCGGAAGCGTCTCTGCAGGCTGCCCGCGGTGCGCTGAGGATCCTCTCAATGATCGCTGAAGTGGCGGTTAAGGGAAACCCCGCCGCTATAACCGATCTGGGCGTGGCCAACCTTGTGGCTTTTGCCGGCCTGAAGGGGGCCTGTTATAATGCCAGGGCTAACCTGGGGATGATCGGTAATACAGAAAAATTAAAAGAACTTGACCGCGAGACAGGAGAACTTGTCGCACAGGGGCACAGTTTCTTTGAGCAAAATCTGTCTGTTATCGAGGAAGAGATAAGCCGGCATTTGAACTGATAATTTACTCTGGAGAAAATATTTTAACGGAAGGGGCTGGAAAGAGATGATCATATTTGTAACTAGATAGCCTTTGCCCGGTTTCGACCGTGATGATATCATAATTGCCCGGCCGAAAATCTATTTTGCGGCCGCAGAAAAATTTATTTTAGCTAAAGGAGGCAGTTAACAGGTGAAAATAAGAGAGATCATGACCGAAGATGTGATTACCGTATCGACCAGTGACTCTGTAGAACAATGTGCCAGGCTGCTCCAGGAGAACAATATCAGTGGCCTGCCCGTTCTTGATGAAGCTGGGAGAGTAGTGGGAATTATTACCGAAGGAGATCTGATCAGGCGTGCTTCAAGGGTTAAAGCGCCAGGTTACCTGGAAGTACTGGGGGGCTTAATTTACCTTGGCAGCCCAAAAAAGTTTGTTGATGCGTTGCAGAGGGCAATGTCCCTGGAAGCGGGACAGTTAATGAGCAAAAAAGTGATTTCAATCGAACCGGACCAATCAGTGGAAAGTGCTGCCACCCTTCTTGTAGAACACAATATCAGCCGATTGCCGGTGATCGATGAAAAAGAAATTCTGAGAGGAATAGTATCCCGGCGTGACATTATGAACTGTCTCTATGGAAACAAAGAATAATTTCGGAATAACAGTTCATATGCCGGTTTTGGCCGTCATTATAACTTATGCGGCGGCGCAGGCTGAACCTTTTTATGGCAACGGAATACTCTTTATTAATGGGTTGGGACACGGTCTGCCGATTTTGGTAGCGGGGGCCTGTACCAACCTGGCCCGTAATTTACCCAGGATTAGCCGTTAAATGCAGTACATGACTTACGCAAGCGTTGTAATACTTGTGTTGTTAGGATTGGTTCTTTTGGTTCTTGCTTATTATCGTTAAAAATTTTAAGGAGAAAGGAGCTGAAATGAGCCGTGGAAGTCAATATCCTAATCGGCGGTGCGGCGGGGCAGGGCATGGAAACGGTGATGACCTTGCTGGGGAAGACCCTGGTCAGAGAAGGTTACGGAATTATTTACAGCAAGGATTATATGTCCCGGGTGCGGGGCGGCCATAATTTTTCTCGTTTGCGGATTGCTTCCGACAGCCCCTGGACCACCATTGAATCGGCCGACATCCTGGTTGCCCTCAACGAGGAAACCTATGACTATCATCGAGAGTTGCTCAGTCCTTCGGGAAAGATCATTTATGACCCCGGCCTTTTCCGCCTGCCTTCCAGTGAAGACAGGGGAGTGCCGGTCGAACTGGAAGAGCTGGCCAAAAAAGCAGGAGGAGCGATTATGGCCAACACTGTGGCGTTTGGAGCACTCCTGTCTTTACTGGGTTTGCAGACGGCAAAGGCGGAAGATCTTCTAAAAGAGATTTTTTCCGACAAGGAAGAGAAGGTGATCGAAGATAATGTCCGGGCTCTGCAGTTTGGTTATGAAGCAGCCGGACGGGTCTGCAGTGCCTGTTTTGACATGCCGCTTAAAGGACCAGGCGGCGAAAAGCTTTTTATCGACGGCAACCAGGTTCTCGGGATGTCGGCCCTGGCCGGGGGATGCCGTTTCATGTCTGCTTACCCCATGACTCCTTCAACGGGGATAATGAATTACCTGGCTGCCAGAAGTGCTGAACAAGACATTGTAGTCGAGCAGGCTGAAGATGAAATCGCCGCTGTTAACATGGTCCTCGGCGCTTCGTATGCCGGAGTAAGGGTTCTGACAGCTACATCGGGGGGTGGTTTTGCCCTGATGGTTGAAGGCCTTTCCCTGGCCGGAATGACCGAAACGCCTCTGGTGATCATAGTGGCCATGCGTCCTGGCCCGGCTACCGGTTTGCCGACCCGGACCGAACAGGGCGATCTGGGATTTGTCATTCATGCCGGCCATGGTGAGTTCCCCCGGGCGGTGCTCAGCGCCACATCGCATGAAGATGCTTTTTACCGGTTAAATAAAGCTTTTGAACTGGCGGATAAATATCAGACACCGGTGATTTTTCTCTCCGATCAAAATTTTGCCGATACCCACCGTTCATTAGAACCCTTTGATTTTTCTCGCCTCGGTTACAATAGGTTTTTAGCTGGTGAGAACCAGTTTGCCAGACCCTACCAGCGCTATCGATTTACAGAAAGCGGCATTTCGCCGCGCATTGTTCCGGGGCGCCACCCCGGCGAAGTAGTCCTGGCAGACAGCGATGAGCACGATGAAAAAGGCAATATAATAGAAGATTCATCAATCAGGATCAAGATGGCCGATAAGCGGATGCGTAAACTGGCTGCCCTGGCCGAGGAAATGGACGAGCCTGATCTCTATGGCGATGCCAGGCCTGAAAGACTGCTCATTGGCTGGGGTTCCACTTACGGAGTACTCCGTGAGGCGGTCGATGCACTCTCAGCGGCCGGTCCGAAGACGGCCATGCTCCATTTCAGCGATATCTGGCCGCTACCTCAAAAACGGTTAAAGGATCTGTTACCATCTGTTCAGAAAACATACTGTGTGGAGAATAATGCCGGCGGCCAGCTGGCCGCTCTGATTAGACAGGAAACCGGTCATACAGCAGGCAGGTTAATCTTAAAGTACGACGGAAGACCGTTCATGCCCCATGAAATTGTCGAGGAGGTGGAAAAAGATGGCCGAAGCTGAAGATTATCTAATTGGTGAAACTGCCTGGTGCCCCGGATGTGGCAATTTTGCCATCCGTGAAGCACTGGCAGCTGCCCTGGCTGAACTCGATCTGGCTCCGCATGAAGTTTTGATCTGCTCGGGAATTGGACAGGCGGCCAAAACACCCCATTATCTGAATTTAAATGGGTTTAACGGTCTGCACGGCCGGGCCCTGCCACCGGCGGTGGGTGCGCGGTTGGCCAATACTAATTTAAAGGTTATTGTTGAATCCGGTGATGGTGACAGCTATGGGGAGGGAGGCAACCACCTGCTTCATAATATCCGCCGAAACCCGGACATAGCTCACTTTGTTCACAATAACCAGATCTACGGCCTGACCAAGGGCCAGGCCAGTCCGACCAGCGATCAGGGCATGAAAACGGGTGTTCAGATTGACGGGGTCCAGCTGACCCCTTTAAATCCGCTTCTCCTTGCTCTTGTGCTGGAAGCCGGCTTTGTGGCCCGTTGTTTTAGCGGAGAGAAAGAGCATTTAAAAGATACAATGAAAGCAGCGATTCAATTTCCGGGTTATGCCCTGGTTGATGTTCTCCAACCCTGCGTTTCATTCAATAAAATAAACACTTACGGTTGGTATAGAAAAAGAGTATATTTTCCGGAAACAGGGGACCGGCAGGATCTTCATAAAGCGATGGAACTGGCCGGTCAATGGGGTGACCGGATTGCTCTGGGGATTTTTTATGAAAAGCCCCGCCCCACTTTCGAATCACAATTTAAGGCTCTTGAAGGCTCACCTCTCGTCGACAGACAGTTCTCACCATCCATGATGGCTTTTTTGCAAAAGGAATTTATGTAGCATCTATTTAAAACAGGCAGGAATCAGATCCAATATATAGAACTAAATAAATATTAAAAAAATCCTGAGAGGTGCAGTTATGGCCTATCAAACTATTATTGTCGGGAAAAAGAATCATTTAGCCAGAATAACGCTCAATCGCCCGGATCGCTTGAATGCCATAAACAGTGTTATGGGCCGTGAAATTAATGAAGCCCTGGTAAATGTTGCTGAAGATGAAGAAATCAGGGTTTTAATTATTACCGGCAGCCCGCGTATACGGGAGAAGGAGGGAAGGCAGGAAATCAAACATTGCTTTTCAGCGGGCTGGGACCTTGCAGAAACTGCGCTGGTCGAACCGTTTGTAGAGACGCTTGCTGCTCATAAAAACCCTGTCATTGCCATGATCAACGGTCTTGCCCTGGGTGGCGGTTGCGAACTGGCGCTGGCCTGTGATTTTATCTTTGCAGCAGACAGCTCTGAGATGGGGTTACCGGAAATAAACCGGGGATTGCTACCCGGCTGGGGTGGAACCCAGCGCTTGCCCCGCCGAATCGGAATATCCCTGGCTAAAAAAATGATTCTTAGCGGCGAAACCGTCAGTGGCGAAGAAGCGGGCAGGATCGGTCTTGCCGATGTAGTGGTCAGCAGGGAAGATCTTGATTTCACGGTCACCGATTTTGCCCTCACCCTGGTCGGCAAACCGCCGCTGGGTCTTAAAAGAGTCAAAGAAGTAATCAACAGGGGCATGGATTATGATTTGCAGACGGGGTTAAAGCTTGAACAGGAAGCTCTTGGATTTCTTCTCCAGACCGAGGATTTCAGGGAAGGAATTTCTGCATTTTTGGAAAAAAGAGAACCGCACTGGAAAGGCTGCTAGCAGACAGTAATTAATCAAAGCAGCACATTGAAGAAGTATAAAAACTGTTAGTAAAAAAATTAAATAATGGTAAACCTCCAGGGCTCAACTGGCAAACATGAATAGACATACTCCTCAATAAAGGTAAAGGAATGATTTAATTGTTTGAGTGGGAATGTCCGCACTGCCACCGAAAATTTTACAGCGCCTGCCCTGAACGTGACAAAGAGTATATTGAGTGCTGTTACTGTGGGGAAAAGATGAAAAATCCCTATTATGATCCTAAATGAGCTGATGGAGGAAATGGGGGCAGAGCCCCTCAGCAGTTTTTCGATCGGTTTTATTTAAGTTCCTTTATTGTAAAAAAGCTCTCGTCATGGCAGACGGGAGCTTTTTGGGTGTGTTCGGCATGGTAGTTATCCCGCCAGAATCGATTTACCAGGCCGCTCTGAATACCGCCAGCACTTCTTCTGCTTCACTGACCGGACGGGGATTGTAAATAATGGATCCGTCGGACAGGGATAGATCGGCTGCTTTAGGCAAACCCTCTTCGGGGACGCCAGCTTCGCGCAGTTTTTGCGGCAGGCCAATCCTTTTAGTCAGTTCCCACACAGCTTCGACAGCCGCTTTCCCCGCTTCGGCCGTCGGCAGCCCCCGCACATCGAGGCCCATGGCTTCTGCGACCAGGGCATAACGATGGGCACATGATTCCAGGTTGAAAAGCATAACATGGGGAAGGAGTATGCTGTTGGCCAGCCCGTGCGGTACACCAAACAGGGCGCCGATGGAATGAGCCATGGCATGTCCCAGGCCGACCTGGGCATTGCTGAAAGCAATACCGGCCATCGTGGCAGCCAGCAGCTGGTGCCCCCGGGCGACAAGGTCGCTGCCGTCACTGATACAGCGGGGCAGATTATTTACGATCAATCTGATGGCATGAAGGGCCAAGGCATCAGCTATTGGCTCGCTCAGCATGGCGTGAATGGATTCCACGGCATGAGTGAAAGCGTCCATGCCCGTTCCGGCTGTCAGCAGGGGTGGAAGCCCGGCTGTCATCACAGGATCGAGGATGGCCCGGTTGGGAATAATATGGTAATCGGCGAACAACTCCTTGACATTGCGCTGATGGTCTTTGATCACCGCTGCCCAGGTGACTTCACTGCCAGTCCCGGCAGTGGTGGGCACGACAACGTGAGGTGTCTGGGGGCGGGATAGCATTTGGATGCCGGCATAATCTGCCAGTTTGCCGCCTTCTTTCATTACGATAGCCATTCCCTTTGCTGTATCGATGACACTTCCTCCTCCGACGCTGACCAAACAGTCGGCCTCTTTCCCACGGGCAAATTTTGCTCCTTCATCGACGAGGTGAAAACCTGAATCCTGGGCACACTGATCATAAGTGCCGGCATAACGGCTGCC
>CAZDKY010000009.1:0-35416 GCA_964506505.1 uncultured Syntrophomonadaceae bacterium | reverse complement strand
AAGGAGCGGGTGAGAAGGTGGGTGAAACGGTAAAGGTGGAAATAAAAGACGTTAACCGCACCTTTGCCCGGGCGGTACTGAAAAAAAAGAAAAAACATTGAAATCAGGCTTCAGGATAAAAAAGGCGGGAGCCCCGCTCCCGCCGAGAGGTTGATATATCTGATTAGTAAACCATGCGGCCTTCGACAAATAGGCGTGTGCTTTCCCGGTCGGGTGCATTGAATATTTTTTCAGTCGGTCCCGTTTCCACAATTTTCCCCTGGTTGATAAAGATAACACGGTTGGCGATTCTCCTGGCCTGAAAAACATTGTGTGTGACCATAACCACAGTGATGTTTTTACTGTGGACCAGTTTGAGAATCATGTTTTCTATCAATTCAATATTGCGCGGGTCCAGGTTAGCTGTCGGTTCATCAAGCAGAAGTAGTTCTGGCTCGAAAGCAATCGCCCTGGCAATAGCCACCCGCTGGGCTTCTCCTCCCGAGAGGGTGTCCGCCCTCTGCAATGCCAGATCCGTCATGCCCACCTGCTCCAGCAGGGTATTGACCCGCTTTTCTATTAAAGGCCGTGGGTAGCGGCGGGCCTTCAAACCGTAGGCTACATTATTCCAGACACTGTCTCTAAATAGAAGGTTTTTTTGAAAGACTAAAGCCATATTGCGCTGCAAGGCCAGCCTTTCGGGACCGTTTGCAGGAGCGGGTTTTCCGTGATAAAGGATTGTTCCTGCATCTGCGGCAACAAGAAAGTTCATAATCCGCAGCAGGGTGCTTTTACCGGCGCCGCTCGGCCCGATCAAGCCATATATAAGACCCTTTGTCAGAACCAGCCTGTCAATTTGAAGAACTTCACGGTCATATTTTTTTGTAACGCCGGTCATTTCGACCAGCGGATCTTGATAGCCGATTATTATCCTCTCCTTGCTGCAAAGTGTAAAGAACGGAATTGATGATGAAGGAAAGTCCCAGGAGAACGAGACCCAGCCCGATTGCCAGCTCGAAATTGCCTTTTCTTGATTCCAGGACAATGGCCGTAGTCATAACCCTGGTGTGCCCGGCAATATTACCGCCTACGATCATTACCGCGCCAACTTCGGCGATAACACGGCTGAATCCGGTGATTACTGCACCAAATATGGCGAAGCGTGTTTCTCCTACTGCAGTCCATGCCGCCAGGCTCGAGCTTGCACCCAGAGATTGCGCTGTTTCCACAACCTCCTTGCCCTTAGCCCGGATACCGAGCATGGTCAATCCTGTTACTATCGGTGAAGCAAGAAAAATTTGGGCGATGATCATTGCCGCCGGAGTATAAAGCCATCCCAGTAAGCCCAGCGGACCCTGGCGGGAAAGAATAAGATATATGATCAGGCCGGCCACTACCGGGGGCATACCCATGAAGGTGAAAATGATCTTATTCACGAGACGGGTTTTTCTCTCTTCTTTTAAACCGAGCAAGGTTCCCAGCGGGACACCGATCAAGGTTGAGAGAATAATTGCTGTACAGGATACGCGGAGAGAAAGGATGACAATCTGTACCAGCTCAGGATCCAGGGACAGAATTAAGGTAAAGGCCTCAATTATTCCATCAAAAAGTTCGGACAAAGCTTAACCTCCGTTTTATTCTTCGAGAGGATTCATATTATTACCTTTGCCAGGCAGACGGTGTTTCGGCACTTTTTAAAATCATTATTTGGTCAGCCGTAAAATAATAATTCTTATCCGCGCTGCTTCGCTTTCAACGACGAAATATTTTATTCAAAATTGTGCAAGATTCCCCATCCCTTGGGCATATTACCCGATGTGTGGGTCAGTTTTATTCCAAACCGTAACCTGGGAAGAAAAGGGTTTCCCCGTTAACCTGGTACGAATTGATAAGTTCCTGACCTTCATCAGACATCAGGAACTCGATGTACATCATGGCATAGTCATATTTTACATGAGTATGTTCATCGGGATTGACAGCCATTACTCCGTACTGGTTGAAGAGCACTTGATCGCCTTCCAGAAGAATTACCAGATCGAGGTTATCCTTCATTGCTACGAAGGTGCCGCGGTCGGTCATTGCATATCCCAGCTCTTCGCTGGCCATATTCAGGGTGTCGCCCATTCCCTGCCCAATGGAGAGGTACCATCCCTGGCCGGCCGGATCGATTCCGGCGCTTTCCCAGAGCCGCATTTCCATGCGGTGGGTACCCGAATCGTCTCCGCGAGAAACGAAAGTTTCCTCGCTGCCGGCGATCCTGGTAAGGGTTTCTGCCGCTGTACTTACTTCTCCGACTTCGGCCGGGTCTTCAACCGGACCGACGAAGATAAAATCATTATACATCACATCATGGCGGTCGACAAAGGCTCCTTCTTCCACCAGCTGCAGTTCAGAAGCCCGGTCGTGGACCAGCAGGACATCGGCATCCCCACGCTTTCCGGTTTCCAGGGCTGCACCTGTTCCCTGAGAAACAACCTGAACTTCGATCCCGGTTTGATCGGTGAAAATGGGATTGAGATAATCCAGCAGCCCGGAGTCATAGGTGCTGGTAGTGGTGGCCAGGGTGATATAATCGTCAATTAATTCCGGCTCACCGGCAGTTTCTTTCTCTTCTGCAGGCTCTTCTACGGGTGCGGTTTCCTCACCGCAGCCGGCTACCAGTAAAAATGCTGATAGAATCATCAGTCCCAGAATCAGTTTAAACAGCAGTCCTTTATTTCTGATTGTCATTAAGTTCACCTTCCCTTTTAGCGATGGTTAATTCTTTCGTAAAGCGGAATGTTTTATACACAGGTTGAACAGAGGCAGACTGAGGGAGAGGAAGGATGAGATGGCAATGTTAATCCCTTTTCAATCTATAATGTGTCAAATCCTCCGTTCCCCTGGCACATATCCCCCCTTTTATTAAGCGGGGGAGCCTGGATTTTTCAGCGCTTGCCCCTGTCATATATTAAAAAATCGCATTTCCCCGTGGGAAAATGCGATAAGTTTAATCTCATTATCGACCTTCTTTCCAAAACGGGAGGCATGACCGTTTCCAGGCATACCCTGTAGTCCATTTCCCATAGCGGCAAACAGCCGCCGTAGAAGAAATGAATCGAAGGTAATAGGAATTATTTAATTTATCTCCAGGAAGCATTTTATAATATGTTTGCCAGCTGGTCAAGGGTAAAAATTTCCGTTTGTCAATGTTCAGCGAAAAACTATCCCTGGAGAGTAAAATATAACTGCGTCCCCGGACACTCCAGAGGTGACAATTCCAATGGGGGAAAACGGTCATCGCATTTGGCAGGGTAAACTTCAGTTTTGTTTGACAAAGGGTAAAGTGCGTGTTAGAATCGCAAATAGATTAACAACCGCACGAAGAAGGTCTAAAGTCCCGCACTGCAAAGGGCTACCAGCTTCGGCGAGTCCTCATGGGGGGTTTGTTTATGTACGCTATTATTGAATCAGGCGGCAAACAATACCGGGCGGAAGAAGGAAAGGTAATACGCGTGGAAAAATTGCCGGTAGAAAAGGGTGAAACGGTTGTTTTCGACCGTGTCCTCATGCTTAACAATGATTCCGGTTCGAAAATCGGCCGGCCTTATGTTGAAGAGAGCCGGGTGGAAGGCAAAATGGTTGCTTCCGGACGGGGACGCAAAATTATTGTTTATAAGTATAAGCGGAAGAAAAATTACCGCCGCAAACAGGGGCACCGCCAGCCCTACACCGATATTTTGATAACTGGTATAAGCGGTTTATAAAAATTAGAACTGATTAAGATTGGAGAAAGAGAGGTGGCTTAAATGGCTCATAAAAAAGGGGTTGGCAGTTCACGCAACGGTCGTGACAGCAACGCGAAAAAATTAGGCGTCAAGCGTTACGGCGGACAGGTTGTGAAAGCCGGCAGTATTATTATACGGCAGAGAGGAACACACATTCATCCCGGGTTTAATGTGGGGAAAGGCAGTGATGATACTCTCTTTGCCACTGAAGATGGAAGAGTCGTATACGAATACAACGGGCGTGCGAAAAAGCAGGTCAGTGTATATCCGGAGGAAAGTGCATCTGTAAATTAGTTAAAGGCAACAGGTCCGGGATTGTGCCCGGACTTTTATTATTTCCTGTTACTTGGGGCAACGCAGCAGGTGATCCTGAACTAATGTTTGTTGATGAACTTGAGCTCGTAGCCCGCGGTGGTCGCGGCGGAAATGGTATAGTTTCATTCCGGCGGGAAAAATATGTCCCTTATGGAGGACCGGATGGCGGGGATGGCGGCAATGGTGGCAGTGTTTATCTTTTTGTTGATCCTTCCAAGCACAGCTTCCTTGATCTGCGTTACCGGCACCTGTTGAAAGCAGCCAATGGTACACATGGCCGCGGAAAAAATCAGCATGGCGCACGGGGCGCGGATTTGTACGTACCGGTCCCGCCTGGCACGATAGTCCGCGATGAAAATAAGAAAGTCCTGGCCGATTTAACTGTTCACGGGCAGCGGGTCCTGGTAGCCGCAGGAGGCCGCGGGGGAAAAGGAAACGCCCGTTTCACCGGCCCCAGGCGGAAAGCCCCGCGGATTGCCGAGAAGGGTCTTCCCGGAGAAGAAAAAACAATCAAGCTGGAGCTGAAATTGATGGCCCAGGTTGGATTGGTTGGGTTTCCTAATGCCGGCAAATCTACACTTCTTAGCCGGATTACGGCAGCCAGGCCGAAGATCGCCTCTTATCCTTTTACTACGCTTGTTCCAAACCTCGGAGTGGTCAAAGTTGGAGAAGAAGACAGTTTTGTTATTGCCGATCTGCCCGGCTTGATCGAGGGAGCCCATGAGGGAGCAGGTCTCGGTCATAAATTTTTGCGTCATGTTGAAAGGAATCTTCTCCTTCTTTTTTTAATTGATCTGTCTCCGCAGGCTAATCCTGAGCCCGCTTCAGCCTACCGCCTTTTACAGAAAGAACTTACCTCTTTTGATCTCGCCCTGGCAGCTTATCCACGAATTGTTGTTGGTAACAAGCTGGATATCCCCCGGGCCAGTGAAAATCTTACCCTGCTCCGACGCTGCTTGGCAGAATCCGGTGCAGAAGACGCCCCCGTTTTTGCCATTTCAGCAGTAACAGGCGAAGGGGTGGAAGAACTGATTTACCATCTCCACGGAAGGGTAAAGGAGCTGGCTGAAAGGGCTGAGACGAAAAATGAGGAAATGCTCATTATCCCGAAACCTGCCGTCCGGACTCCTCTGAAAATAGACCATGTTGAGGATATTTATGAAGTAAGTGGTTCAGCGGTTGAGAAAATGGCCGCCAGGACTGATTTTGAAAATGAGGAAGCACTGAAGCTTTTCCAAAATTTCTGTCGGCGTATCGGCCTGGAGAAGGAATTAAAAAAAATGGGAGTCAAAGAAGGCGATACGATCCGCATAGGCAGTGAAGAATTTTTTTATTATGATGAATAAGAGGAAAGAGGTGGTTGGGAGAATGTTTTTCAATGTCATTACTGAACGGGCTGGCAGTCTGAAGATTGGCCTGATGGGCGGAACTTTCGATCCCATCCACGTGGGGCACCTTGTCACAGCTGAAGAAGCGAGGCAGCAGTTTGATCTGGATTACGTTATTTTTGTTCCTACAGGAGTGCCTCCTCATAAAGATGAAAAAAGAATTTCTCTGCCAGAGCACCGTTACCTGATGACAACCTTGGCGGTAATGTCCAACCCCTCTTTTTTTGTTTCGCGGATTGAAATTGATCAAGAAGGACCGACTTACACTATTGATACTGTAAAACATTTTGCCTGCGGTGAAGAACATGGTCCCGAACTGTTTTTCATCACTGGGGCCGATGCCATACTTGAAATATTTACCTGGAAAGATTACGAAGGGCTTTTGCGTCTCTGTACTTTTATTGCCGTTTCCAGACCCGGTTATTCACTGGAGCGGTTTCATGAGACTTTGAACAAAAACTGCCCGGCAATGAAAGACAGGGTCCATCTTCTTGAGATCCCGGCGCTTGCTGTTTCTTCCACCTTTATCCGGGAAAGGGTCGCCCTTGGCAAAACAATCAAGTACCTTACTCCCGAACCGGTTGAACAGTATATTAAAAAACATGGGTTATACCGGATGGTGAGCTGAAATGGTTTTTAACCCTTAAAATGGGGTATAATATAAATGGAGGTGCAAGGGTAAATGGCCAAAACTTTGTATGTGGGGAACATCCCCTGGAGTACGAAGGAAAATGAATTGGAGAAGTTTTTTTCGCAGTACGGAGAGGTGCTGGAATGCCGCATCATAACGGAAAGGGCTACAGGGCGTTCCCGTGGGTACGGTTTTGTCGAAGTAAATGACGAGACGATGGAAGAAATGATGGAAAAAACTAATGGAGTAGAACTGGAAGGGCGAAAGCTGGTCGTTAACGAAGCAAAACCGCGCGAACAGTAGACGTTTCCATCTATTGCTTCACTGATTTGCTTCCGGATTCACCTGTAAATGATGAAAAAGATCAGGCAATTTAGTAAATGGTGAATTGATTTAACTGCCTGCAAAGGTAAGACGTGATCTATTTATGGATAATTATTATTACAGCGAGTTAATGCAGGAAAAATTGTCAGAAGAACTTTATCGGCACAGTGCAGGGGTGGCCGAAGCGGCAGTATCCCTGGCCGAGAGATTTGGAGCCGATAAAGAAAAAGCTTATCTGGCCGGAATTGTACACGATTACGGGAAGCGTTACACAAAAATTGAACTGCGCGGAAAAACGGAAGAGCTCAATCTGCAACTTGATCGAATTACCCTACTGGAACCGCGTCTTCTTCATGCCCCGGTGGGCGCTGCTCTTCTTCCGGTGGAACTGGGAATACAAGATGGCGGGATTTTGCAGGCCGTAGCTTTTCATACTACGGGACACAGTAATATGAACCTGCTGGATAAAATTATTTATCTCGCCGATTGTATTGAAGATGGCCGCCGCTACCAGGGGGTGGATAGGATCAGGGAGCTGGCCTGCGAGGATCTTGACAGGGCTTTACTGGCAGCTGTAGAGAGGACTATCTATTCCATTCTGCAGAGAGGGATGCTCCTTCATCCGCAGTCGGTCAGCCTGCGCAACAATCTTCTTGAAAAACTGAAGAGCGGTTGACAAAAGAAATATTAATGTGTGACCGCGATTGTGAATATTTAATGAAGGAGGTGATCTTATTTGACACGGGAACCAGGCAGTGGCTCCCGGAAACTTGCCTTGCTGGCCGCAGAAACAGCGGCGGATAAAAAGGCGCATGATGTGCAGCTGCTGGAAGTTGGTCGTGTATCAATTATTGCCGACTATTTTTTACTGGGAACCGGCACATCGGCTACGCAGGTTCATGCTATCTGTGATCACCTTGTTGAGCAATTGAAGAAAGAAGGGCATCAGGCTTTACGGATTGAAGGTTACCGGGAGGGCTGGTGGGTGGTTCTCGATTACGGAGGGCTGGTGATCCACATTTTTCAGCCTGAGGCGAGGGCGTTTTACGACCTGGAAAGATTATGGAGTGAAGCTCCTCCGGTTGATTTGAGAACCCCTTAAGGAGAGCTGAACGCTTAAGGCTTATCTTTTCTTTTCGCAGGTGATTTGTTGATGGATAAAAAAATTTTATCCCGTTCAATCAGGAAGGCATCAGAAAGCAGTTTTGGCCGGAGTGGAAAAGAATGGTCATGCCTTTCCCTCGACGCTGCCAAGCATATTGCAGCTGATTTTGGCTGCAGTATCAGATTGGTTGAAATAACAGCCCTTGAAGAAAAAATTATCCCTTCTCGCTACAGCCGCAGCATTGGCACGATAGGCATTGCCGGCCAGCTCAGGCTGCTTAAGTCGGCTGTAGGGATTGTTGGAGCGGGAGGCCTTGGTGGTTTTGTAATCGAATTGCTCGCCAGGATGGGTATCGGTAGATTGACAGTGATTGACGATGATTCATTCAGCGAGAGCAATTTAAATCGTCAGCTTTTATCGTTGGAAAACAACCTGGGAGATGTCAAGGTAAATATCGCTGTGAAGAGAATTTATGAAGTCAACAGTGCTGTCGAGATGAAAGTTTACTGCTGTCGGGGAGAAACTGGCAATCTGAGAGATTTGCTCAGGGGTTGTGATCTGGTTATCGATTGTCTGGATAACCTTCCTTCGCGTTTTGCTCTTGAATTTGCCTGCAGTCAACTCGGTTTATCTCTGGTCCACGGGGCTATCGCCGGTTTTTTGGGACAAGTTGCCGTAATCAGGCCCGATAAGCCTCTCCTGCAGTTTGTTTACGGCAGACGGGACGGGAACAATGCTGAGAGGGGAGTGGAAACCGAGCTGGGCAATCCCGCTTTTACTCCGGCCATGCTTGCTTCGGTTCAGGCTGCCGAAGCGGTTAAATACCTGGCTGGACTGGACGGTGTATTGCCTCCAAACTGCCTTTTAATTGTTGATCTACAGGCCGGTGAGATCTACCGGATTGAAGTTGGGGATTCCAGTCACTGATGGCCTGTTTGTGGATATTGCGCAGGATGGAATTAAGGTTAAGATATGCTTAAACTTTGCCTTTCCTATTGACAAGGCGCGGTGGCCTGCATATAATGTTATGTGTACTCGAGGTGCCTAATACTTGTTGATGAAGGAGAGCAGTAGGCGGAGACGCCTTCATAGAGAGCCGGTAAAGGTGAAAGCCGGCAGGCTGAACTGCTGAACTCACTCTGGAGACGCAGCGGTGAAAGACAGTAATCGCTGCCGCAAAGCCGGCGTTAACGGTTTAGAGCGGGCAGCAGCATAACGGGGGGCTGTGGCGCAGTGGGAGCGCGCTTCCTTGGCATGGAAGAGGTCGCGGGTTCAACTCCCGCCAGCTCCACCATCTGTTTGGCCAATAAGGGTGGTACCGCGGGTATAAACAAATCCGTCCCTTGACCGGGCGGATTTTTTATATGTTATTGGGGGCTGACAGAGTTGACCAACTATAATTCGCAAAAGATTGAAGAGTACTGGCAGAAAAAATGGGAAGAAGACGATTTTTACCGGTCGGCCATGGATAAAGAAAGGGAAAAATATTATGTTCTGGAAATGTTCCCTTATCCTTCCGGCAAGCTGCACATGGGACATATGCGTGTTTATTCCATCGGAGATGTGCTGGCCCGTTTTTTGCGGATGCGCGGATATAATGTTATCCATCCCATGGGCTGGGACGCCTTTGGCCTGCCCGCAGAAAACGCTGCTATAGAAAACAGGGTCAACCCTGCCGAATGGACAGCTAAAAATATTGAGCACATGAAAAAACAGCAAAAGCGGCTGGGAGTGAGCTATGACTGGCGGAGGGAAGTTAACACCTCTTCTCCCGATTATTATCACTGGTCTCAGTGGCTTTTTTTACTGATGTACAAACGGGGGCTGGCTTACAAGGAAAAAGCGAGCGTTAACTGGTGCGTTCACTGCGAAACGGTATTGGCCAATGAACAGGTGGAAAAGGGTCTCTGCTGGCGATGTTCTTCGCCGGTGGAAACGAGAGAGCTGGAACAATGGTTTTTGAAAATCACAGACTATGCCGATCGGCTTCTCTATGATCTGGACACCCTCGAGGATTGGCCGGAACGGGTTAAAATTATGCAGCAGAACTGGATCGGCCGCAGCGAGGGGGCGGAAATTGCTTTCCGGGTTAAAGAATTTCCCGATGAAGAAATCCGCGTCTTTACCACCCGTGCTGATACTTTATTTGGAGTAACCTACATGGTCCTTGCTCCGGAACATCCGCTCGTTGAAAAGTTAGTCAGGGGAACAGACAAAGAAGAGGAAGTCCTTGCTTTTGTTAACAGGGTGCGCAAAGAGAGTGAAATTGAACGCACATCCGAGGAGTCGCCGAAAATTGGCCTTTTTACAGGGCGTTATGCCATTAACCCTATTAATGGAGAAGAAGTGCCGGTTCTCATCGGTAACTACGTGTTGATGGCTTACGGGACCGGTGCGGTTATGGGTGTACCGGCCCATGATCAGCGCGATTTTCTCTTTGCCGGGAAATATGGTCTTCCTGTCCGGGTGGTCATTCAACCACCGGGGGAAAAACTGACGACTGAAACGATGACCGAAGCATATCCAGGGGAGGGGCGTATGGTCAACTCTCCCGGTTTCGACGGGTTGCCCAACAAGGAAGGGATGCGAAAAGTAACCGAATACCTGGAAAAGAAAAACCTGGGCGGATTCCGTATCACCTACCGACTCCGGGATTGGCTCATTTCCCGCCAGCGTTACTGGGGAGCGCCGATCCCAATTATTTACTGTGATAAATGTGGTACTGTCCCGGTGCCTGAATCCGATTTGCCGGTGAAGCTCCCCCTGGAAGTGGAACTTTCCGGAAACCGGGTACCAAGTCTGGCTCATTACCCCGATTTTGTCAATACCCGCTGTCCCATCTGTGGAGGACCGGCCCGCCGGGAGACTGACACTATGGATACTTTTATTTGTTCTTCCTGGTATTTCATGAGATTTACCAGTCCGCAAATTGAGACAGCACCATTTGACAGGAAATCTGTTGATTACTGGATGCCTGTAGATCAATATATTGGTGGAATAGAACATGCTGTTCTCCACCTGCTCTATGCCCGTTTCTTTACCAAGGTCCTCTATGACGCCGGCCTGGTTAAGGTTGAAGAACCGTTCAGCCGCTTGCTGGCCCAGGGGATGGTTTACAAGGATGGCTCCAAAATGTCCAAGTCCAAGGGCAATGTTGTGACACCCGACGAAATCGTCAAGAAATATGGTGCCGATACCGGGCGTCTATTCATTCTTTTTGCTGCGCCTCCGGAAAAGGATCTTGACTGGAACGATCAGGGGGTTGAAGGGTGCCACCGCTTTCTGCGACGCATCTGGAGACTGATCGACGAATTTCAACCGGAACTTAAATCTTCCCCTGATCATCACGGCAGTAGAGAAAAAGATGTGGCCCTGGAAAGAAGTCTGCATGCTGCCATAAAAAAAGTGACCGTTGATATACAGGAACGCTTCAATTTTAATACGGCCATCAGTGCAATCATGGAACTGGTCAATGCTATATACAGCTACCGGCAGTCCTCACCGGTCGGTAGGCAGAACGGCCCTTTGCTTGCTGAAACACTGAGTAAAACGGTTCTTCTGCTGGCGCCATTTGCTCCCCACCTGGCCGAAGAAGCATGGTCCAGGTTGGGGCACGGGGACAGTGTTCACCGGCAGTCGTGGCCGCAGTACGAACCGGATAAGTTGCAGGTTGATGAGGTGGAAATTGTTATTCAGGTAAATGGGAAAGTGCGCGGCCGTATGATAGTAGCTGCTGATTGTTCGGAAGAGGAAATTGTTGAAGCAGCCCGCGGGAACGATCGTATTGAAAAGCTGTTGCAGGATAAGAAAGTGGTTAAAACCATCGCCGTCCCCGGGCGCTTGGTCAACCTGGTGGTCCGCTAATCCTGTTCATTTTTATCTGCTGTGCCCGGGGTGTTTCCTTGACAAGCACCACGTTCAAATTATATAATAATATTAAGATAATTTAAAACAATATATTATTTTATGGTGCCGAGATCGATTATTATTCTGGTTCTAGTGGGGCATGTTTTGGCGCCAATCACAAAACAGCCGGATTAAGAAATACCGGCTTTGATAATCTGAAAAGGAGGGAAAACAGATGACCAAAAAAGACGAAAAGGATAAAATGATTCAGCCGGAAGAAGCTGTTTTGAAACCGGATCCAGACAAGGAAGGAGATAGCATCCGCATATCATCCGAAGTTATAGCCATTATCGCTGGTATTGTAGCAAGCGATATTCCCGGTATCGCCGGAATGAGCGGAGGTTTGGTCGGCGGTATTGCTGAGAAACTCGGTCGCCGTGATCTGGCTAAGGGCATAAAGGTCAACGTGGAGGAAGATTCGGTTAACATTGACATGAATGTAATTGTTGAATATGGTGTATCAATTGTTGATTCCACTGACAAACTAAAAAAAGAAATCCGGGGCAACGTGGAAAAAAGCACCGGCCTGAAAGTAAAGGCAATAAACATTAATGTTATCGGTATTAATGTTCCTGAGGAAGAGGAAGAAGAAAAAGCAGAAAAAGAGAAAAAAGAAGAGAAAGCCGAATAAACGGTTACTTTATGTTTATAATTTGAAAAACTGTCCGCCGGCCGGTAATCGGTCGGCGGATTGTTTGGGCTGAAGAAGGAAAAATGAATGGTAAAAGCGAAATATTTGACTGTTTTACCGAAAGTTAAAAAATGTTAAACGTTGTGATCCGATTAAGGGAGGGGATTATGACGTGGATGGGAAAATAAGCGGCAGGGAAAAATTAATGATAGGCCTTATCGTACTGCTCCTGGTGGCAGGAGCAGCCTGGCGGGCCATGGAACAGTCAGCTCCGGAACCGGAACCTCTCAGGGCAGATTACAGCAGACAAATAGAAGAAGAGTCCGAGCCAGAACCGATTACAGTTCATATCGTTGGGGCTGTGCTCAATCCGGGAGTTTATCAGCTTCCTCCGGGTTCACGAGTTCACGAGCTGGTTGAAGTATGTGGAGGCTTCTGCGAAGACGCCGACCGGGAAGCAGTAAACCAGGCCCGACCTCTCTTTGACGGGGAGCAGATCATCATCCCCCGGGTCGGGGAACAAACCTCAATTACCCCGGAGGATGATGGGGTGAAAATAAATATTAATAATGCCTCGGCGTCGGAGCTGAACGCACTGCCCGGTATTGGTGCAGTAAGAGCGGAACAAATTGTTGCCCACCGTGATAAATATGGGTTTTTTGCCGACATCAGGGAAATTATGGATGTTAGTGGTATCGGCGAAAAAACTTTTGAGAATATCGCCGACCGGATCACAGTTTACTGAATTAAAAAGAGCATCTGCCGTTTTCGCTCCATGGATATGCTCTTTACTGGCAGATCATTCAAGCTGCCATGAGGCCAGGTATTCCTTTTGCCGCTGGGTCAAGCTATCAATACAAATCTGCATTGTTTCAAGTTTGAGTTCTGCGATGCGGTGGTCAATTTCATCAGGAAGACCGATTACACCGGGAGAGAGATTTTCCCCTTCTTCGATAACATGCAGCATCGCTGAAAACTGCAGGGCGAAAGATAGATCCATAATCTCTGCCGGATGGCCGTCCCCAGCGGCCAAATTAACTAGGCGACCCTCCCCGAGCAGATAAATATGCCGTCCATTATTAAGCAGGTATTCATCGATATTGTCTCGTGGTTGACCGATAAGATGTCCGTATTGATTTAGAGCATTTTTGTCAATTTCGACATCAAAATGGCCGGCATTGCATAAGATGGCACCCTCTTTTAGCAGGGGAATATGCGGGGTGGAAATGATTTCCCGGCAGCCGGTGGTGGTAACGAAGATATCGCCGAGGGCGGCTGCTTTTTCCATTGGCATAACCCGATAACCTTCGACTGCAGCTTCCAGGGCTCGTATCTGATCAACTTCCGTTACTATTACCCGCGCTCCCAGGCCGACCGCTCGCATGGCTACGCCGCGTCCGCACCAGCCGTAGCCGGAAACGACCACTGTTTTCCCGGCAATTAGAAGATTGGTTGTGCGCATAATCCCGTCCCAGACTGACTGTCCGGTTCCGTAGCGGTTGTCGAAGAGATATTTACAGCGGGCGTCATTAACAGCCATAACGGGAAAAACAAGTTTGCCTTGGGCGGCCAGGGCTCGCAGGCGGATCAAGCCGGTGGTTGTTTCCTCGGCGGCGCCAATTACAGCGGCCAGTTTTTCAGGGTATTCCCGGTGCAGCATGGTGATTAAATCGGCTCCGTCATCGATGATCAGGTTGGGGCCCGAGGCGATGGTTTGGCGGATGTGGTTCATGTATTCATCAGCCGTCGCACCGTGCCAGGCAAAAACTGTGATCCCTTCATCAACCAGGGCGGCTGCTATAGCATCCTGGGTTGAAAGGGGGTTGCTGCCGGTTATGGTTACGGAAGCCCCGCAGTGTTTGAAAGCTTTAGCCATGTAAGCCGATTTTGCTTCCAGGTGAATGCAGGCGGAGAGTCTGAGCCCTTTGAAAGGTTTGACGGGGCCGTATTTTTCCATGAGGAGGTTTAAAACAGGCATGTGGCGACCCACCCAGGCAATCCTCCTCTTACCTTCTGCTGCTGCTTCCGGTTTTCTAATCATGCTCATTGACTGAAACGCTCCTTTACTGTTGATTCCAACTATTTCGCAATTTGAAGGGAGAAATCCTTCCCGGCTGTTCGGTTGCTACGAGAAGGATTTGTCGTCTCTGCGGCGAAATAGCGATCATCACAGGACCGGTTGTTGCGTTTTGATAGAATGGAGATCCGACTTTTTTGGACGGCCGGGTGATAAGCAGGTTCCAATACCGCTCTATTTCACCCCTGGGAGGGAAAACAATGCAAGCGGGCGATTTGATTTTTAAGAAACGCAGCGGCGAAACGCTGACAAAAAATGAGGTTGACCAACTCATCACCGGTTATGTCAGAGGTGATATCCCCGACTACCAGATGTCTGCTTTGCTCATGGCCATTTTTTTTCAGGGTATGAACGAAGAGGAGACTCTCGATCTCACGAATGCCCTTGTTAATTCCGGAGAAACCATCGACCTGAGTGATATTCCAGGATTCATAGTCGATAAGCACAGCACGGGAGGGGTAGGTGACACCACTACCCTTATTCTCGCTCCCCTGGTGGCCTCCGCCGGGGTTCCGGTGGCTAAACTTTCCGGCCGCAGTCTTGGTCACACAGGGGGAACTCTGGACAAATTGGAATCAATCCCCGGCCTGCGAACGGAAATGACTGTTGGCGAACTGATTGCAGCGGTGAAGAAAATTGGGGTTGCTATTGCCGGCCAAACGGGGAAGCTGGTTCCTGCTGATAAAATGCTTTACGCCCTGCGCGATGTAACGGCCACTGTTGACAGCATTCCTCTTATTGCGGCCAGTATTATGAGTAAAAAACTGGCCGCCGGTGCCGACGGTTTCGTCCTCGATGTGAAAATTGGCGATGGAGCTTTTATTAAGAGACAGGAAGAAGGATTTACCCTGGCCCGCCTGATGGCGGCTATCGGTCAGGGAGCGGGGCGCAGAACAGCCGTTGTGGTAACGGCGATGGAACAGCCGCTTGGCCGAGCGGTGGGCAATGCTCTTGAAGTCGAAGAGGCAATATTAACCCTGCGCGGAGAAGGACCACCGGATCTGGAAAAACTGTGCCTTGAACTGGGCAGCCGGATGCTGTCAATGGCCGGGGCAGCGGACAATATTGATGGAGGAAAAGTTGTGCTGGATCGTGCGCTCAGGAGCGGAGCGGCCTTGCAAAAATTTGCTGAGCTGATAGAAAACCAGCGGGGTGATGGACAGGTTATTGAAGATCTCTCCCTGCTGCCCCGGGCTGAAAAAACAATTGCCGTCAGGGCTGTGAATGAAGGATACGTCTACCGGCTCAAGGCGGAAAATATCGGCCGGGCGGTGGCTCTGCTCGGTGCCGGAAGGTGGAAAAAGAGCGATCCCGTTGATCCGGCAGTGGGCATTACTGTTAATAAAAAAATTGGTGATCGAGCGGAAAAGGGGGAAACACTAGCTCTCATTCACGCCCGCGATAATACCTCTGCCGGGGTCATTGACGAAGTGGAAAAACTGATCAGGAGTGCCTGTATGCTTGTTGAAACACCGGTGGAAAAGCCGGCCTTGATCTGTGGTTATGTGGGCTGGGAGAACGATTGATGAACAGGTGAAAGGCAGGTGAAACGAAATGACAGAGAATATGGCCGGTTACATTGAACATACCCTTCTCAAAGCGGAGGCGACAGCGGAGGACATCAGTAAACTTTGCCGGGAAGCGAGGGAATGTAAATTTTATGCCGTTTGCATCAATCCATCTTTTGTTCAGCAGGCGGTCAAAGAACTGGCGGAAAGCGAAGTCAAGGTGGCGACGGTAATCGGTTTCCCCCTGGGAGCGAATACTACGGCTGTGAAGGCTTTTGAAGCTGCGGAAGCCGTAGCATCAGGTGCTGCCGAGATTGATATGGTTATTAATCTGGGAGCTTTGAAAAACGGGGATCTGGATTATGTCCGCAGGGATATCAGCACAGTAGTGAGGGCGGCTGAAGGAAAAACCGTAAAGGTAATTATTGAAGCTGTTCTCCTGAATAATAAAGAGAAAATGATCGCCTGCCGGCTGGCCGAAGAAGCTGGAGCCCATTTTGTTAAAACCTCAACCGGGTTTGGCCCCGGTGGAGCAACAGTGACGGATGTCCGGCTGATGCGCGAAACAATCGGACCTGCCATGGGTGTTAAAGCAGCGGGCGGTGTGCGTACTGCAAAAGATGCCCTTCTAATGATTGAAGCCGGAGCCTGCCGCATTGGGACCAGTGCAGGAAAGGCTATCATTGGAAAATGAAAATGGTTTGTTGCTCCCTTTGTCAGGGGTTCTCTTTGACAAAGCAGATTAAAATAAGCTAAAATCTTGGTAGAATATATTCAACCGGTTAAGGACCGGTATTTCTTTTTTGCGGAGGGGATTAAATTGCGCGGGCGCTCTTTACTGATTATTTTTATTATCATTATCGCTGGTTCTCTGGTTTTTACAGCGACAAATTTTTATCTTGATCTGCTCTGGTTCCAGGATTTGGAAGCTGGACAGGTATTTTGGACCCAGTATTTAACACGCTGGGGGGTACGTATTGGAGCACTGCTTTTTCTCTTTGTCTTTTTCTTTGTTAACCTCATGTTTACCAGACGCTATGTGCTCAGTTTTCCTAATCTGGCCCTGCGCGAAAGGCTGATGGCTACCGGTTTCATGCGTTACCTTACCCCGAGGAGGCTGACAATCTATTTCCTCATCGGGGCTGCCGTTCTTGCGTATATGTTTTCCGGTTACGCAGGTAGCTACTGGATGGATTTCCTGCGTTTTTTCAATCATGTCCCCTTTACCGTCAGTGACCCGATCTTTGGAGTTAATGTCGCTTTTTACGTTTTTAAGCTTCCCTTATACCGTTTTCTTTATGGGTTTTTAATGATGGCGATCGTTATCTCCATTCTCATGGTTGGCGCAATTTACCTGTTCCTTAATCCACCTGTCCAGGGCGGACGTGGGTGGACTCTTCCCACCGGCAGAGGATTCAGTCATCTGGCTGTTTTACTGTCCTTAATCTTCGGTTTAAAAGCCTGGGATTACCGTCTGCAGCAGCTTGAGCTCGTGCTTTCAGAGAGAGGTGTAGTCTATGGCGCTGGTTACACCGATATCCATGCCAACTATATGGTTTTGCTGGTCTTGATGATCATGGCGGCTGCGATTGCCCTGCTTTTTATCGCTAATATTTTTCTGCGACGCTCCCGCCTTTTCTTATACGGCATTCTTGCTTTGATCGGTGTTTCTCTCCTGGGCGGATGGGCTTATCCGGCGGGGGTGCAGAGTTTCGTTGTCGAACCCAGTGAATTTGCCTATGAGCGGGAGTACCTGGAGCACAACATCGAGTACACCCGTAGTGCGTACGGCCTGGACAATTTTGCTTCGCGCAGTTATGAACCCGGGGCCACGCTAACCTGGGATGACCTGCGCGAAAATACAGGTACAATCAAAAACGTTCGCCTCTGGGATTACCGTCCGCTACTGAATACCTTCAACGAGCTTCAGGCTATCAGACCCTATTACCGGTTTAACAATGTGGATATCGATCGCTATACAGTAGATGGTGAGTATCGCCAGGTTATGCTATCGGCCCGCGAACTGGACAAAAGCCGCCTGGCCGAACAGGCTCGGACCTGGGTGAACATGCAGCTGCAGTATACCCATGGTTATGGGTTAACAGTAAGCCCGGTTAATGAGGTAACCAGCGAAGGCCTGCCCCGCTATTTCCTGGGTGATATTCCTCCTACAGGCAATATCGAAATGAATAATCCGGCCATTTATTTCGGAGAGCTGACCAACGATTATGTGATAGTCAATACAGACACCCCCGAATTTCACTATGCTACCGCAGGTGATGAAAATGAATATACCTATTATGAAGGTTCCGCCGGCATACCCCTGCATTCCTTTTTGCGACGGGCTCTGTTTGCTCTTAAATTTGGCGAATACCGGATCCTTGTTTCCAACGAACTAAACAGAGAGAGCCGGTTCCTCTTCGACCGCAATATTCACGAGCGGGTCCGCAGGCTGGCACCCTTTCTTCACTACGATGACAATCCCTATATCGTTGCTGCCGACGGTCGCCTCTTCTGGGTTCAGGATGCTTACACTGTAACCGAAAGATATCCTTATTCAGCCCCCATCGGTGGAATAAACTATATCCGCAATTCGGTCAAGGTGGTTATCGATGCCTATAACGGTTCTGTCGACTACTATATAGCCGATCCCGAGGATCCCCTTGTCCAGACCTACCGCAGTATTTTCCCTGAACTTTTCAAATCCTTTGAAGAGATGCCCGAAAGTTTAATGGCTCATCTTCGGTATCCGGTGGACATTTTCAATATCCAGTCCAAGATGCTGACCCTTTATCATATTACCGATCCAAATGTTTTTTACACCAGGGAAGATCTGTGGGCCATTCCTTTGGAACAGTATTTTGGACAGGAACAACTGATAGAGCCTTACTATACCATTCTCCAGTTGCCCGGATACAGCGAACCGGAGTATGTTTTAATTTTGCCCTTTACTCCGGATAAGCGCAATAACATGATCGCCTGGCTGGTTGCCCGTTGTGATCAGCCTAACTTCGGCGAAGTTGAGATGTTCCTCTTTCCCAAGGAGCGTGTTATTCTCGGGCCGAAGCAGGTGGAAAACCGGATCGATCAGGATACGGAGATCTCGGAGCAGTTTACTCTCTGGAGTCAGTCTGGTTCAAGGGTTATCCGTGGCAACCTGCTGGTGCTTCCGATCAACAATGCCCTGCTTTATGTGGAACCGGTCTTTCTGGAAGCGGAAGGAGGCGGACTACCCGAGCTGGCCCGGGTGATTGTCGTTTTCCAGGATAAAGTGGTTATGGAAAATACCCTGGAGGAGGCCTTGATTCACATTTTCGGCGAATTGGAAACTGTGCCTGCCGATATTGAAGAAGATCTGTCCATCGATATTCCAGAAGAGGCGCAGCCCGATGAAGAAAGGTCGGTTATTGCCGATGAGGATCTGGCTGAATTGATTGGTCAGGCCCAGGCTGTCTACGAAGAAGCACTGCAACGCCAGCAGGAAGGAGACTGGGCCGGGTACGGCGAAAAAATTGAGGAACTCGAAGAGATTCTCTCCGAGCTCGGCCGCCTGTTGCCCTGATCGATTGGAGGAAAAAATAGTTGTCTCACGTTGAAGAATATCTGATATATACAGACGGTGCCTGTTCCGGCAACCCGGGACCGGGAGGCTGGGGAGCATTGATCAGGCACGGTAGTGATGAAGAAGAAATAAGCGGTTCTGAGGCGCAGACCACCAATCAGCGTATGGAGTTAAAGGCGGCGGTGGAAGCCCTTAAACGAGTGCCTCCTGCAAGCAGGGTTAGACTATACAGCGATAGTGCTTACCTGGTGAATTGCTTTCGACAGAAATGGATGGAGCGCTGGCAGAAAAACGGCTGGCGCAATGCCCGCGGCGAAGCGGTGGGCAACCAGGATCTCTGGCAGCTCCTTGCTGCGCTTAATGCCGATAGAGAAGTGCAGTGGTTGAAAGTAAAAGGACACAGTGAAGATGTCCTTAACAGGCATGTTGACCACCTGGCCCGGGCTGCTCTGGAACAGACAAACATCCGGGAGAGTGATCCGGAACGGAAAAATGAGAAGAGATCAGATAATATAACTTCACGGGGTGGAAAAAAGATGCGCAGGATTGGATTGCTCACCGGAGGGGGCGACTGCCCTGGTTTGAATGCAGTGATCAGAGCGGTTGTTAAGGGAGCCACTTACAACTACGATATTGAAGTGGTCGGCTTCAATAACGGGTTCAAAGGTCTGGTGGAGAATGATGCTTTGCTGCTTGATGATCTTGCCGTGTCCGGTATCTTGAATCGAGGTGGGACAATACTTGGCACTTCCAACCGGGATAATCCCTTTGATTATCGCCCCGGAGGTTCTGATTACCGCCAGACCGGCAAGGACAGATCCGGTGATGCCCTGGCCAACCTGGATAAATGGGCTATAGAGTGCCTGGTCGTGATTGGTGGTGACGGCAGTCTCCTGTTGGCCAACAGGTTCAGGGAAATGGGTGTGCCGATCATCGGCATTCCCAAAACCATCGACAACGATTTGCCGGCTACCGATGTTACATTCGGTTTTGATTCAGCTGTTACTACTGCCACAGAGGCGATTGATAAAATTCATACCACCGCTGAATCCCATCACAGGGCGATGGTTGTTGAAGTAATGGGAAGACACGCTGGCTGGATTGCCCTGGAGGCAGGCATAGCCGGCGGTGGCGATATTATTCTCATTCCCGAGCTTCCTTTTGAATATCCGCTGGTTGTCGAAAAAATCATGGAGCGCCGCAGCCGCGGTAAAAAGTTCAGCATTATTGTCGTGGCCGAGGGGGCTTATCCTGCCGGTGGCGAACCACTTTACCAGGAAAAAGGAGCTATCAAGAGGCTCGGGGGAATTGGGGTCCGTGTATCGGAGGAAATAGAAGTGCATACCGGCATTGAAAGCCGGGCTACCGTCCTGGGACACCTGCAGCGGGGAGGAAGCCCCACTTCTTTCGACCGTATTTTGGCCACCCGTTTTGGGGTTAAAGCGGTGGATCTTTTTACTGCCGGACACTGTAATGAAATGGTATGCCTGAAGGGTAGCAGGATCGAGTCAGTACCCCTGGAAAAAGCCGTGTCGGGGACCAAGCGGGTCGATCCGGACAGTGACCTGATCCATGCTGCTTCTGCAGTGGGTACTTCCTTTGGGTACCATCTTCCCGGAGTTTAAAACAGTGGTTCTGCATTAAGGATGATGTAAATCATCAGGGCTGTAAAGGTTGAAAGTACAGCCATGGCTTTCAGATCAACCCTGCTTAGATGCAGGGTTTTCATTTTGGTCCGTCCCCTTCCTCCGGTATAGCTTCTTGCTTCCATGGCAATGATCAGTTCTTCGGCCCGTTTGAAAGCGTTGATAAATAGCGGTAAAAAAACAGGAAAAAGTTTGCTCGTTTTCTGAATGAAATTGCCTCGATCAAAAGCAACACCGCGGGCAGTCTGCGCTTTGATGATTTTTTCCAGTTCCTCGGCCAGGATCAAAACAAAGCGAAGAGCGATTATCAGGGTCATCACCAGCTCATGGGCAGGAAATCCTATCGCCCGTAGAGGGCTGAGCAGGCTTTCCAACCCGTCAGTTAGCTTGACAATTGAAGTGGTCAGAGTGAGCAGGGTGGTTATCATGAAGAGAAATAAAACTCGCAAAGTGATCAGGTTCCCCATGTGCAAGCCTGCCTCGGTAGCTCTAAAGATCCACCATTGAAAGAAAACTTCCGTATCGGTAGCTCGGAAGAGAAAAAGCTGAAACAACCACATGATGATGAGCATGGGCAGCATCGGTTTAAGACCGGAAAGGGCATAGCGAAGCGGGACCGTTGCCAGGGCGATCAGGGCACCTGTAAAAAGGGCAAATAATGCATATGCAGTGTAGGTTTTCAGAAAAAGGAGCAGGATAACGAGCATTGCCGAGCCGAGTATTTTAGTCCGCGGATCGAGACGGTGAATGGAGGTGTCTCCCGGCAGGTAGACACCGAGCGTGATATTTTTGGTCAGTTCCATCAGTTGCTGCCTTCTTTTTTACGCAGGATGGCGGCAATGACGCTGATCGCTTCTTCGACACTGAGGATGTCGGAAGCCAGCTCATAGCCGAATCTTCGCAGTTTTTCCATGATCATGTTTACCTCGGGTAGCTCCAGCCCGATGTGCCGCAGTTCATCTGCCTGTTCGATAATTTGGCGTGGTTTATCGTCCATGATTATTCTGCCCTCATTCATTACTACAATTCGTTCGGCCAACACGGATGCTTCATCCATGTTGCTGCTGATAAAGATGATAGTAATATCTTGTTCTCGATGAAGAGTTTTGATTACCCGCAAAATGTCATCCCGTCCCCGCGGATCAAGGCCGGCTGTAATATCATCGAGAATCAAAGCCTTTGGTTCACAGGCCAGCACTCCGGCGATAGCAGCCCGCCTTTTCTGGCCTCCGCTGAGAGCATAGATATCACGATCATGAAAAGTATCATAATCAAGGTCTACCTGGCCCATGGCCACGCGGACTCGATTTTCAACTTCGCTGCGGATCAGCTTCTGGTTGAACGGCCCAAAAGCGATATCCTCACCAACAGTGGGAGCAAAAAGCTGGTAATCAGGGTTTTGGAAAACGTATCCCACCCGGTGCCGCAGGTAGACGAGGTCAGTATGTTTGTCAGCAGTATCAAAGCCGTCCACTATTACCCTGCCGCTCTGAGGGATGAGGAGGGCGTTAAGATGCTGGGCGAGTGTTGTTTTGCCGGAGCGAGTTGGCCCTATTAGCCCGACAAATTCTCCGTCTTTAACCTGAAAATCAATGTCATGGAGGACTTCCTGTTCAAAAGGCGTTCCTTTATTATAGTTGAAAGAAAGATTTACAGCTTCAATTGGCATAGGCAGTCTACTAACTCCTCGGGATCAGTAATATCGGGTTTGACATCAAAACCCTGTTTGTGCAAGCCGGCGGCGAGGCACGTTGTAACCGGCAGATCAAGGCCATAGGCCGCTATTTCATTCCCACGGCGGAAAATGTGCCGAGGAGGTCCTTCCATGACTACTTTACCGCTGTCCATGATCAGCATGCGATCGCATTTGGCGGCTTCGTTCATGAAATGAGTGAGCCAGACAATGGTAATTCCTTCTTCTTTGTTCAGCCGGATCACACTTTTAATAACATCCCTCCGCCCTCGCGGATCCAGGTGGGCTGTTGGTTCGTCAAGGATGATGCATTCCGGTTGCATCGCCAGAACCCCGGCGATAGCGACCAGTTGTTTTTGTCCTTCTGAAAGGCGGTTTGGGGCTTCATAACGAAGACTTTCCAGTTCCATAACCCGGAGGGCGTGATCCACTTTTGACCTGATCTCGTCCTGCGGAACTCCTAGATTTTCAGGGCCGAAGGCAATATCTTCTTCCACAATGCTGCTGATGAGCTGGTTGTCGGGGTTTTGAAAAACCATCCCCACTGTCCTGCGGATGCCGGGAATATTTTTTTTCTCTGTCGTAAGAAGACCTTTGATCAGGACATGGCCTTCTGAGGGTATGAGGAGGGCGTTAAAGTGCCGGGCCAGAGTGGATTTGCCAGAACCGTTCCGGCCGGTAATAGCTACCAGTTCACCGCGCCTGACAGTTATACTGATATCATCCAGGGCTTTAACTGCAGGACCAGTTGCACTGCGGTAGGCATAACTGAGGTTAGTTGCTTCAATCAGATTATCTTCCATGATTATATCAATCCAGCTTAATTTATTTTGCATGACTTTGCCTGAGAGGATGTTTTCCCTGCAGAGTCTTTTCCTTTAACAAAAAAAATAGGTATGGTTCGCCGGGTTATTATTCTTCCTGTGGCCTGATCCTCTGGATTCCTTTGACCAGGACAACCGTCAGCACAGCGGCCACGATCAGTTCCGGGATGCCGTGCAGGAGCCCAACCGACAGGGAAACTTCAGCAGGTAGATAACCGCGCAGGGTGATCATTCCCATGACCAGGATTGTATTAACGGCTGAACCGACAGCTCCTGCCAGCACAGCAGCCAGAGTATTGTTGATTCGCCTGGTCGCAGCATAAACGAGATAGGCTGCTATTCCGATGAACAGGCGGGGTAGAATTGAGACAAGGGGATCGGCAAAAAAGGGAGCGCCGGGTTGGAGGAAGCTGAAAAGACCAAATATAGCCCCAGTAATTAAACCAACTACCGGCCCTTCCAAAACACCACCGAGAATAACCGGAATATGCATTATCGTGGCATGGCCAGCCGGGGTGGGTACAGGGATAAAGCCAAGTCTTGTTACACCCAGTAGTATGGCGATTGCTCCGAGGATTCCTGAGATAACGATTTTGCGAACTGATAAACTCATAAATAGTTCCTCCCTTAAACTGATTAACTAATGCTTATTCTACAAAAGAGCATATTAATCCTTCACTGCCGGTTCTAAAACCAGATCCGGCAGCGGGAAAATTTTTTTAATTAAAGGAATACAGAAAGAGTCAGCGAATAAAAACTCATTACTAATCATTGAGCAACAATGAAAGGGGTCTATAACTTAATGTTCAAAAAAAAAGTTTTAATTACAGTTTTGCTGCTGATGGCAATCCTTTTTGTGGCTTCCTGCAGCAGCGAAGATATTGTCAAGAGCTCCTCAGTAGGAGGTTCGGTTTTGGAACTGGGGTATGAGCTTGATGATAACATGGATGTTGTGTCGTCGGAGACAAATTTTAAAGCCGGAGAAGATTTTTATTTTACCTTTTTTAATAATGAGCCAGTTGGTGACAATGTGATAACCGTTGAGCTGATTCATAGCGAATCGGGAGAAGTTTTAGCTGACGGAGAATACAACCTGGATCCGGAGTTCAATTACTTATATGATGTAATCTATTTCAGCAATCCCGGCAAATATAAGGTTTCCATTACTGTCGGGGACGAGGTGCGGGCAACCCAGGAAGTAATCATTGAATAGCAGGGCAGTTATGCTATTATTCTTTTAAAAGGTTAACAGAAGAACCCGTTGCGGCGGGTTCTCTTTTTAACATGTTATGAACCCGATTGGCCGGAAAGGAAGGAATAATCAATATTCTGTCGAATATGCAGAAAATATCATAACGCTGGTTTTGGCAGGCGTAAGCATCGGGAGGGTTATTGAAAATGGCATTCAAAATAAAGTTTGCCCTGGTTTTATTGATTGTTGCGCTCATGTTCGTCCTGCACAATAGCTTCTGGTTATGGGAGCTTGACGATCGTATTTCCCTGTTTTTTGGATTTATGCCTTTTGCTTTTTTCTATTATGTTGGTTATGCCCTGCTTGCTTTTGGAGCGATGAGATTGATCATTAACCTGGCCTGGCCAGATCCTTCGGATAAAGTCCTTGCTTCATTCCCAGGGGAAGAGACGGTGGAAAAATGATTTCTCCTCTTGGTCTGGGAATTCTTGTCCTTTACGTATCTACTCTCATTGTTATTGGAATCTTCGGTGCGCGAATCACCAGGAAAACTCGTGAAGATTATTTCCTGGCCAGCAGGGGTCTGGGCAGCATCGCCGTATTCATGACTCTTTTTGCCAGTAACATTACTGCTTTTACCATTATTGGGCATGCTGGTTTTTCCTACCAGGTTGGCTACGGTGCTTATGGTTATGTAATTGGCTGGAGTATCTTCATTACTCCTTTTACTTATTATCTCATAGGTTATCGCTCATGGTTGCTGGGCAAACGCTACGGTTATGCTACCCAGCCCCAGGTTTTTGGCGGTATTTTTAAAAGCAAGATGGTAGCCCTTCTCTTTCTCATCCTCCTGCTTTACTACACACTGCCTTACCTGGTGGTCAGTGTCATTGGGGGAAGCCTTGCTCTCTCCACGGTTACCGAAGGACTGGTTTCCTATCCCCTTTCTGCTGTTATTATAATCGGTATTTCTCTGGTTTACACGATCCCCGCGGGAATGCGGGGAACAGTCTGGACCGATATTTTCCAGGGGACCGTCTTCATGATTGTCGCTTTCATCATCCTGGTGGCTGTGGCCAGGGCCCTGGGAGGGTTTTCATCGATCACGGAGCAGATTGCCCGGAGCAATCCGGCTATGCTTCAGCGCAGTCTTTCAGCGGAAATCGCGCCGATTAACTGGTTCAGCTTTTCCTTTACCAATTCCATTGCCGTAATCGTTTTCCCCCAGATGTTTACACGCATCCTGGCAGCGCGCAGCAGCCGCAACCTGAAGCGGGTCAGCCTGTATTATCCGCTGGCCCTCGCTTTTATTTTCGGTATTTCAACTTTGCTGGGAGTGTGGGGTTCGGTGGCCGTTCCCGGATTGGTGGGAAAAGAAGCGGATAATATTGTCCCACTGCTGATCAAGGAATTCCTAACTCCAACCTGGACTATCCTGGGTCTGGTGGTAATCCTGGCTATCGTTAAATCTTCCATAGATTCTCAGCTGCTCACTGTAGCCCACCTGGTGACGGACGATTTGCTGCCCCGGTTCAGGCGGGTCTCATCACAGCAGGCCGTCCTGTGGGGGCGTATTTTGCTGGTGGTATTTGCCGCCGCCGCTTATTATGGGGCCCTGATCAGGCCGGCAGCGATTCTTAATATTGCCGCTTTTGCCTTTTCCGGTTTTTCGGTTATGCTTCCTGTCATGATCGGAGCTCTCTACTGGAAGAGGGCCAATAAGTACGGGGCCTGTGCTGCTCTTATCCTGCCGGCGGTGATGCTGCATCTCTGGTATCTGGGTGTCCTGCCGGGTTGGACTACCTTTGGTTTCATGCCTGTTTTCCCGGCTTTTCTCATTGCCGTGCTGGCCCTGGTGGTTATTTCCCTGCTCACCCCGGATCCTTCAGGTGAACAGAAGGCAAAGACTTTTGATCTTTTTGAAGAAGTATTTCGGTAATGAAAATGAAGGGAGGCAGACTGAGCCGAATAGATGGCTAGCCGGGGCGAAAAAGTCAGAACAAAGTTTATCACATTTTTAACCTCTGCCATCTGGCAGAATTTTAAATAGCCATGGTGAATACAGCAGCAATAAAATCTTTGTTGAAAACACTGAATGATAATATAAAAGGCCGTTATCTGGCAGCGATAACAATTTTGTATATAATCGGTATTGCAGCGGGCAGGATCTGCCTGGAGGAACCGGCATTTATTTATTTTTATGTCGCCCTGCTTCTTTTTTCTCTGGTACCGGCCCTTATTTTTCGCTTGCTCGATGTGGGCGAAGTTTTGATTTTGCTGGCCGTCCTGATCGCCGGGGGAATGGCTTATGCTGCATCGGTCCGCCCGCCCGATAACCTGATTCCCTTTATTGGTTTTCCCGTATACGTGGATGGAACGGTTGCCGACGAGCCCCTGTTCTATGAGGATCACGTTGATTACCGTCTGAAAATCGATTACATTGAAACACGGGAAGGGCGTTTTCCCGTCGAAGGAACTCTGCTGGTGAAGGTCTATGGCGATGAGCTTAATTCTTACTGGTTTGGTGAAAGGCTGAGGTTGCGTGGTGTTATTGTTAAACCGCAGGGGCGGCGCAATCCGGGCGGTTTTAATTATTCTTTTTATCTTCGCAGCACTGGAATTGATGCCCTAATTTATCCACGCTCTCTCCAGGTCGACTCGCTGGGACCGGGAGAAAGCGGCTGTTTGCAGAGTACTGTTATTAAAATACGCAGAGATATGAGCACGGCAATTAGCAGCACCCTGCCGTCGCCTACGGCGGAACTGTTAACAGCCGTTCTCTTCGGCCGGCGACAGCAGCTGCCCGGGGATGTTGAGACAAATTTTCGGCAGGCTGGGGTTGGCCATTTGATGGCTGTTTCGGGTTTGCATGTTGGCCTTGTGGCTGCCCTTGTACTTGGCATGGCAAGGATGATCGGCCTTCGTGGGCGGTTGCCACTGCTATTAAGCATAACGATTGTTTTTGCTTATGCTGCCCTAACCGGCATGCGACCTTCAGCTCTAAGGGCTGCCCTGATGGTTGCCTGTGCTCTCGGGGCTCTCCTGCTGGAGCGGGAGAGAGATTTGCCCACGGCAATTTCTTTTGCTGCCCTTGTGACCCTTTTTATAAATCCTCTTCTGCTTTTTGATCCCGGTTTTCAGTTTTCCTATGTTGCCACCCTGGCAATCGTTTATATCAGTCCGCTGCTAAAAAAATTACTGGCTTTTGTCGGAGTACCTTCATTTCTGGGTAGCATCATGGCGGTAACTATAGCTGCCCAGATTGGAGTGCTGCCGCTGTCGGTATATTATTTCCATCATCTGCCGGTTGGCGCTCTCTTTTTCAATCTCCTGTTACTGCCCCTGATGGCTGTGCTGGTCGGGCTGGGTCTTACCGGAGCCCTGGCTTATCTGTTCTTTCCTCCTGCGGGAGAACTTCTGCTGTGGGCGACCAGACCGTTGCTGGAGATCATGATCTTCATCACCAGGTTAAGCGCAGTCCCCGGTTTGTACAGGGCTGTTTACCCGCCGGGAGCAGTGAAGCTGGTTCTCTTTTACACCGTTCTGGTTGCTGGTCTGATCATTTATTACCGAATAGCCATAGCAGGAGATCGGGAAGATAGTTTGCCTGTTCTAACTCGTCTTTTGTCCTTTGTCAGGAAAGGGTCGGCTGATTCACAGCGTTTTTTTCTGCTGAGCACATTTCTGGCCCTGGCGACGGTGGTAGTATTAATGCAGGGAGTTTACTCCTCTCAGGGGCCTTACCTGATGGTGACATTTCTTGACGTGGGACAGGGTGCGGCCGCCCAGCTCGAAACTGCTGACGGAACTGTGGTTATGGTTGATGCCGGAGGCGATCCCGCCTACCTCGGCGACCCGGGTGCGGTGGGAGAAAAGATTGTTTTACCCTTTCTCCGTTACAAAGGCACTCACCTTATTGATCTGGCCGTTATCACCCATCCCCACGAAGATCACTACGGCGGTTTTCTGCCCATCGTGGAGACAATTCCTGTTGATACAGTTTTAGTCTCCCCTCAGGACGGTGATTCCACTTTTTACAGTGAGCTGCTGACAAGGGCTTCCTCTGAAGGAGCAGTAGTATTGTCGGCATCGGCCGGCCAGATCTGGCACTGCGGTCCCGATCTTCGGCTGGAGTTTCTTTCTCCGTCGGAGGCCAATTTATTCAGGGGTACCGGCAGTGATTTGAACAATAATTCACTGGTCTTTCGCCTTTGTTTTGGAGAGATAAGCCTGCTTTTTACCGGAGATATCGAGGATCCGGCAGTAGAAAAACTGCTTTCCCAGGAGGTAGATCTGAAGGCTGATCTGCTGGTTGTTCCCCATCACGGCGGTTACCTGGAAAACATGCCCCGCCTGCTGGAACGAGTTCAACCGCAGGCTGCCGTGATCCAGGTCGGGGCAAACCAGTTTGGGCACCCTCATCCTTTCATCCTCGACAGTATTACCGGGGCGGGGGTAGAACTTTTCAGAACAGATCTGCAGGGAGCGGTGATTATCGAAACCGATGGGCTGGAGATGCGAATCCGGCCTCATGAAACAAAGGCAGCATCAGGGTTTTAGATGGAGGGTAAAGGATTTGAGAAGGATCCGGAGAAATAAAGGAAGAAGTTGAGAGGTGAAAATAGGAAAGGCTTAATGAACGAGGAGGGAAAAACCCTGGAACAGGATACCCTGAGGGTACTGGTCAATAGAAATGACAGCGAAGCACAGCGGGCTCTTTTTGAATCGTATTATCGTCGGACCTATGCCGCGGTTTATAATATCCTGCGCCGCCGTGAAGCAGCTGAAGATATAACCCAGGATGCTTTTATCAGGGCTTTCCGGAATCTTGATCAGCTCCAGGATGGGTCTAAATTTGGAGCCTGGCTGGCAGTCATTGCTTCAAACCTGGCCCGCAATTACCTGAAACGCGAGAAACGTATTTACCTGACCGATGATTTGCCTTCATCCCAGGGTAATGCCGATGGTAGTGATACGGAGGAAGCAGCGATCCGCAGCCTGGAAACTGAACGGGTCCGGGAAGCTATCAGGGCTCTTCCACCGGAGCAGTATCAGGTTGTTGTCCTGCAGTACTATTATGATCTAAAGATGGAAGAAATCGCCGCCATGCTGAAAGTCCGTCCGGGAACTGTTAAGTCGAGACTTTTCAGGGCCCGCCGGCGCCTGGCCGATTTATTGGAACTTGATGAGGGAGCCGCTTGTCTAACAGGTGAAGGAGGTGACCGGGAACAATGGCCGAAAAAAGAAAGCTGAAATTGACGGACGATCTTATTCGTGAAGCGCTGCAGATGGAATTTGAATCAGTCGACATGCCGCCTGCCGATAGGGTATGGCGCCGCATTGAATCTCAGCTGGCTGAACCCGGGACCTCCGGTCGGGAAAAAACTTTTTCCTGGGGCCTGGCTGCGGCTGTGGCTGCTGCCTGCCTGGTGATTGTTGTTGGTGGAGTGGGAATCTGGCGGGTCATGCAGCCGGGAATGTCGGTTGCCGATTCCGTTGTGCCGACTGAAAGTGAAGAGAGCGTTGGGATCATGGAAGCCAGTGACAAAGAATGGGAGTCCTTTGAGGCGCCTGAAAACGGAATTGCTGACGATTCCACTGCTGTTTTACCTTTTGGCGAACCCGATCCTGATCCCCCTTTCTGGCCGCCGGAACTGCAGACGGGCCTTGTTTTACAGGAATCTATTATTCTGACGACAGCAGGCGAGCCTTACTATAAAGGGGCTATTTACTGCCGTGGAGATATTTGCCTTATCTGGGCCCGTTCCAAGGAAACAGGAGAACTGATTGACCGGTTTATTGATCACCTCGGCGGGCACATTTTGTTCCCTCCTTGCGAACGAGAGAAGGCAAACGGTATGGTTCAATTCACCATTGATGGCCGTCCGGCCCTGGCCTGGCAGGAAGACGGATTTAAGCAGGTGCTCGTCGGCATTTCCGGATCTCCCTCCCTGGAGGAACTGATTGAGATAAAAGAAAAGGAGGCTCGTTGAGCCTCCTTTTCTTTTTACCTGATACTTAGTCAGCTTAAATTCCAGCTTTCTATCTTAGTCTTCCGGCTGCTTGATATAATTCATCATTTTACGCAGCCTGCCTCCCACTTCCAACAGCTGGTGTTTTGCTTCTAGCTTGCGAAGCGCCCGGAAGCGGGGTTGATTGGCCAGGTTTTCAGAGATCCATTCCAGGGCAAACTGGCCGCTTTGAATTTCTCCCAGTATTTTTTTTATCTCATCGCGCACTGCATCGTTGACTACTCTCGGTCCCCTGGTCAGGTCGCCATATTCGGCGGTATCACTGACGGAATAACGCATTCTTTCCAGGCCGCCTTCGTAGATCAAGTCGACGATCAGTTTAAGTTCATGCAGGCATTCAAAATAGGCAATTTCCGGTTGATATCCTGCATTAACGAGGGTTTCAAAGGCAGCTTTGATCAGCGATGATACTCCTCCGCATAGAATGACCTGTTCCCCGAAGAGATCAGTTTCCGTCTCTTCCTGTACTGTTGTTTCGATTACCCCGGCCCGGGTGGAGCCAATCCCCTTGGCAAAGGCAAGGGCCAGCTCTTTTGCTTTTCCGGTGAAGTCCTGGTGAACGGCCAGCAGTGCCGGTACACCGGCGCCTTCCTTGTAAAGCCTGCGCAGCAGGTGTCCCGGGCTTTTCGGGGCGATCATGAATACGTCGATATTTTCCGGAGGTACTACCTGGTTGTAAAGAAGATTAAAACCGTGGGCTACACCCAGAGCTTTTCCCTCGGTGAGAAAAGGCAGGACCGATTCCTTGTAGACGGCTGCCTGAACGTTATCACCGATCAGAATCTGAATTACATCGGCTGCCTCTGATGCTTCGCTGACGGTGGCTACCTCCAACCCGTTTTCAATAACCCGGTTCCAGCTTTTACTTTCCCTGTGCAGGCCGACTATTACGTCAAGTCCGCTGTCATGCAGGTTCTGGGCCTGAGAATGTCCCTGGCTGCCATAACCAAGCACGGCAATTTTCTTGTTTTGCAGGATGCTAAGGTCGGCATCCTGGTCATAGTACATTAATGCCATTGATTTTATCCTCCCTGCTAGTATAATAAATAAACAATTTTGCCACATGCGGTGCAAACTCCTGCCGATTTACGGATTTATTTCTGTTTGAAAACATTTTTGGCTTCCGGGCAGGTATTCGGTAAGTTTTGTCAAATAAGAATGAGTATCCTTTTTATGCCTGCAGGCCACTGCGTCAGTCGACCAGATCAAGGGAGGGACATTATTCATGAGTGTAAAGGGAACCAGGACGGAAAAAAATCTGCTCACCGCCTTTGCTGGTGAATCACAGGCCCGTAACCGTTACACATTTTTTGCCAGCCAGGCCAAAAAAGACGGTTATGTTCAGATCCAGACTGTATTTGAAGAAACCGCCAACCAGGAAAAAGAACATGCCAAAAGGCTTTTTAAACACCTGGAAGGTGGAGAAATTAAAATTGAAGCCTCTTTTCCGGCCGGTGTAATCGGTACCACTGCGGAGAATCTGAAAGCGGCGGCTGATGGGGAAAACTACGAGTGGACAGATATGTACCCTGAATTTGCCAGAGTGGCCGGGGAAGAAGGTTTCAACGATATTGCTGATATGTTTGAATCCATAGCAGTAGCGGAAAAGCAGCATGAAAAGCGCTACCTTGCCTTGCTCGCCAATATTGAAAAGGGGACGGTTTTCAAGAAAGAGAAAAAAGTTCGCTGGTTCTGCCGGAACTGTGGCTATGTCCACGAAGGAGAAGAAGCACCGGAGGTTTGCCCTTCATGCGATCATCCGAAGGATCATTTTGAGGTGATCTGCGAAAACTGGTAAAAGCTTTGGACCCAGAATTTAGCAGGGAGGTATGTTTTATCTTATAGATATTAGAAAAAATTAGGGTGGGAATTTATTGTGAAGCTGGTTCGCTTCAAGGCCGATAATAAAATCTGCAGCGGGCGGTTGGAAGGCGATACTGTTATCGAACTTACTTTGGGTGAAGGGGAGGGGCTCTTTGCACTCAAACGGGAAACAGGCCGCCGCTTACCTCTTAAAGATGTTAAACTGCTTGCTCCCTGTGTCCCTTCAAAAGTGATCTGCCTTGGTCTCAATTACCGTTCTCATGCTAAAGAGGTTAAACTGGAGCTGCCCCGTAAGCCGATGATCTTTCTCAAGCCGTCCACGGCGGTAATCGGACCCGAAGAAACAATTATTTATCCTCCCCAGAGCAGGCGTGTTGATTACGAGGCCGAACTCGGGGTGGTTGTGGGCCGTAAAGCATACTGCCTCAATCGCAGTGAAGCTCTTGACTGTGTGATCGGTTTCACCTGTGCTAACGATGTTACCGCCCGCGACAAACAGCCTGCACAGGGACAGTGGACCTATGCCAAGGGATTTGATACTTTTTGTCCCCTCGGTCCGGTTATTGAGACCAACATTGATAATCCGGAATCATTAAAACTGCAGGGATTGTTAAACGGCAGGATTGTGCAGGAGATTTCAACTGCCGATCATGTTTTTCCGGTCAGCGAGATCATAGAATTTATAACCGGTTGTATGACTCTGCTGCCAGGTGATGTTATTTTGACCGGCACCCCAGCCGGTATTGGAGCAATGGAACCTGGTGACCGTTTTGAAGTGGTTATCGACAAGATTGGCAGATTGGCCAACCCGGTAAAAAAAACAGATCGTAAATTCCCAAACTAAATGCCACACTGTCGTCTACTGTAGAATTTACTTTGGGAATTAAATTAAAAAAACAGGTTGATTTTTTCACCTTGTTAATCAAAACTGAGGTTGTCATCAGGCCGTGGATGGTATATAATTTAAAAAAGTATATGGACCGCAGTATGCATACCTGTTGTTGAGCAGGCTTGCAAAGACTATGGCCTACGCTCTGGAAGGCCGTAGGGGCTGCCGGTCAGGAATATAGTTTATAAATTTTTCTCCCTGATGAGGCAGCGTAGCCGCTGTCTCTTTTTTTTACCTTCCCGGCCCTGCATATTATTCTGTTTTTATAATTGGAGCCGGATCATTTTGGCAAGGAGAAAGGGAACAATTGCTAAACATGTTTACCTATCGTGATGTTACTGCAAAAATCGAAAAGAAATATTTTTTTTCAGTTTACCTGTTTTACGGTGAAGAAAAATACATTATTGAAGAGCTGATTGACAGGATGACGGATGCTTTCCTGGGCTCAGGAGAAAAATATGGACGGGAAAAGATCAGCGGTGAAAACAGTGACCTCAAGGAAGCAATAGAAGGACTTTTCTGCGGAGGCCTTTTCACCGAGAAAAAAATGCTGATCATTGAAGATCCTCCTTACATAATACCACCAAAGAGAGGAGACGATTCCAAAAAGGCGAATCCCTTGGCAGGCAAAGAAGAAAAAGATCGCAATGTCAACGCGCTGATGGGATTCCTGAAAAATGAGCAAGCTGGGAAATCTTCAAATATTATAATCTTCACAGCTTCCGGGGTGGATCGACGAAGAAGTTTGTACAAACTTATTGATCAAAAGGGAGCGGTTATTGAATGCAAACCTTTGAAAGGTGAAGCGCTTGCTGAATGGATCTGCCGGCGGGCAGAACACCTGGGGAAAAGAATTGAGCGGGCAGCGGTGGAAAAATTACTCAATGCCGGTAACCATAGCCTTCATTTCCTGGCCGGCGAGCTGGAAAAATACTGCAATTACCTGTCGGATGAAGAAAAGATTATAACGGCTGAGACAGTTGAAGCACTTTTTACAGGTGATATTCAGGGCGATGTTTTTAAGCTGGCCGATGCTCTTACCGAGGGCGATCCGGATGCCGCTCGTTCAATCCTTGCCTTACTCATGCGTCGAAGGGAAAAACCGCTCCTTTTGTTTTTCATGCTGGTCCGCCATTACCGCCTTTTATTGCATGCGCACAGTTTGCTTGAAGAAGGAATACCAGCTGCCGAATTCACCTCGGCACTGGGTGTCCATCCCTACGCCGCCCGTAAATTTTTACGGCAGGCCGGTACATGCAAAAGAACTGTAATCGAGGACACCCTGGTTTTACTCCAGGAGGTTGATCTCAAGATAAAGACCGGCAGGATTGAACCGAAACAGGCCCTTATCCTGACCCTTGAAAGGATAAATCATCTCCAGAACGGAGCGGGTCTGATTGGTAGTGGATATAAATAAGCAAGGTAGGCATGACCCATTGTGGCTTATGCAAATCAAAAGTATCAAAAGGTAATGCAAATCTGCCTGCCTGAAAAATTGTTGCCATGTCCAAACGGGTAAGAAACATGGCCAACATAAATAAAAAACCGATCATCCGCTCCTTTTAACGAGCCGATGCCCGGTTTTGTTCTTATCCGTGCTTTATCCGTAGAGGGCTGCACAGTTTTTATGTTGCCGCCGGGCAATCCTCAGGCAATTTCTAAACGGCGGTTTTGTTATTAAGCAGGCGGTTGAGGCGCGATTTTTTACGGGCTGCATTGTTTTTGTGAATAACGCCTTTCGCCGCAGCTTTATCGATGTGGAGTACAGCCGAATAAAGCCTGGTCCGGGCTTCTTCCATATCTTCGCCCTGCAGTGATTCTTCGAAATGACGAATTGCAGTTTTGACCATACTTTTAACCCGCCGGTTTCTTAGCTCACGTTTAGTATTTTGCCGCACCCGCTTGGCAGCCGATTTAATGTTTGGCAATTTCAAAACCTCCTTCCGTACCATTCCGTTAAAACATTAAAATATTATCATCAGTGCCGACAAAAAGCAAGTCTTTATTGTTTCAAATATTTGAAGGGGAAAGTGCAACATTAACTGCCTTGTAATATATGGTAAATGTATAATGTTATGGACCTCTGTTTTTTTATGCTCTTTTCTTTTAAAAAGAAAACAAAT
>CAZDKY010000008.1:0-3100 GCA_964506505.1 uncultured Syntrophomonadaceae bacterium | reverse complement strand
TCACCGAATTTTCACCGTATATGATCCTGGTTGGGTTGTTGTATTCAAAAGAGAGGTCATTATCGTAGTGCAAGATGATTCCTCCTTTCAGTTACAGTGATTAGAATCCGAATTGGGAACGAAGCTCTTCGAACATTTCATTATAAGAGGCAAGTTTTTCTTCGTTCATTTCAGTATGGAAAAGAGTTTCGATCTGTGCCGCCAGATCCACTAACCGAATTGAAGCTTTCACGTATCGGACAATTTTCGGCAGGGAACCTTTCAGCTTGATCTTTCCCTGCATCATTGCTTTTACTACATCAAGTTCTTTTTTCATCACCGCCTGCCAGCGCTCCAGGTCACCGGTTAGGATAAAGTCGGCATTCTCTCCGGTATTTTTTGGCACGAGCCTTACGGAACGGCAGTCGCCGTGCCAGAGGTCCATGAGCAGGTAAAGATCTTTCGACAGGCCAGCTGATGGTTTGGCCAGGATGTGGATAACGACCGTTCCTTCCCAAGTTTTGGCTACTTCTTTGTAGTGTTCATCTTCCTGGATCAGTTTTTCAAAGGTAGCTACCCATTCCGGTGAGCCCATAATGTAAGGTTTACTTACTTTAACAAGCCGTTCTTCTACCATTTCCTGATAAGCTCTTTCCCATTCTTCCGACCCATAAGTGTAAGGCATTCGCGGTAATCCTCCCTCATTTTATTTAATTACCTGTCTCTACCATCAGGAAGACTGTTCTGCTCAGCGGCAGTCTGAGGATAATTCTTCTTAATTATAGCTCTTTGATCAGTAATGCGAAAGTATCAAATATTGGAGCAATAATCATTAGGTATTATGATCATACTGAATGCGGGTGATAATTGCCCTCAAGATCTGGTTTTTTATCGCAACTTCAGTACCAATAATTACTGATGGCCGGCGTGTCCGCAGTGGCATGAAAATTTACCTGTTTCATCCGCTTTTCCGCTGCTTATCCCGGGCACCAGGAATTATGGTGGGAACTTTTTGGGCTGGATTGTGGTTATAATAAATGAGAATACAATATGAACAGCGGTAATTGTTTCCCCCTGGTATATGGTGGAACTGTGCAAGGGGATTTTAAGCTGTGCTATAATTAAACAAAGTTATTAAGTGCCGGAACAATTGTTCTAATTCCTTCCGGTGAACGCTGTGCGGGCTGCTAAAGAAGAGAAGCTGGAGTTTTTTATTGAAAAATATCGGGAGGTATGGTAGCCGTTGGCTGAAAAAAAAGTGCCTTTTGACTACAGAGATAAAAAATCGGCGAACTTGAGGCGCCGCAAAAGATCGCTATTCGGAGTGATAGTAAAAATCATTTTCAGTGTCATTTTCCTGTTACTGGTCATCGGCGGCGGGGCAATGGCAGCGTTGGTCTACAATTATATCAACGAAGCGCCGCCTTTTGATGTAAGTAAATTGGCAACTTTAGAAACCTCATACCTTTATGACGGCAACGGAACCGAGATCACCCGCCTGCATGAAGAACAGAACCGGATTGTTGTCAGCCTGGAAGAAATCCCGCTCCACGTTCAGGAAGCATTCATTGCCATAGAAGACGAGCGGTTCATGGAACATTTTGGCTTTGACATTATCGGCAGCCTGCGGGCGGCCTATGCCAACCTCAGGGCCGGGGACATTGTACAGGGAGCCACAACAATTACCCAGGAGGTGACTCAGCACGCCTTTTTAAGCACTGAAACCAGCTACAAGCGCAAGATACAGGAAATCTGGCTGGCCATCGAGATGGAACGCCGCTACAGCAAGGAAGAGATCCTGGAGCTTTACCTGAACCGTATGTACTTCGGCAACGGGGCCTACGGCGTGGAGACGGCAGCCCAGACTTATTTTGGCAAGAGCATCGGCGAGTTAACCCTGGCAGAAGGGGCGATGCTGGCCGGAGCAATGCGCTGGCCCAACAACTACAACCCCTTTGACAACCGGGAAGCGGCCAAGGAGCGGATGAGCCTTGTCCTGGAAAATATGCTGCGCCTGGAATATATCAGCGAGGCTGAATACCGGCAGGCCATGCAGGGGCCGTCGTATTATGCCGAGCCGCGCAACCCCGAGTATCCCTATCCCCATTTTGTCGACTACGTGGTCCATGATGAGTTAATCGATATACTCAGAGAAATACCTTCCATCGGTTCGAAGGAAGCAGCCTATAAGGCCATCTACACCGGCGGTCTGCGTATTTACACCACCCTGGACCCGCACCTGCAGAGACACGTGGAAGAGGTCCTGGCCCGGGAAGATCTCTACCCGACTACCATATATGTAGATATACCGGCAGCAAGGGAAGTGGCAGCCGAGCTGCCGTCCGGCCAGGACCTGAGCCGGGCTCAGCTTGAAGAGCTCATTGACGAAGAAAAAGGTCTTCCCCAGCCCCAGGCAGCGATCGTTGTGGCCGACCCAACCACCGGAGAGCTCAAGGCCCTGGGCGGAGGACGCGAATACCAGCGTCATGTTGACGAAATTCTCCGCTTCGCCACTCTGCGCCAGCCTGGATCGTGCATCAAGCCTATTATTACTTATGCTCCGGCATTCGAAGAAGGCGTTTTGGCCGGAGCGGGATCTGTGATTGATGATTCTCCTTTTACCGGACCGCAGGGATGGAAACCGAAAAACTTTGACAACCGTTTCCGCGGCCCTATACCTGCACGTGAAGCTCTCTATTATTCTTATAATGTACCGGCGGTGCGCGTATTCCAGCGACTCGGACCGCGGGTGGGCGTTGATTATGCCGAAAAAATGGGTATCAGCACTATTGATCCTTCGGAAATTGATAATCTGGCCCTAACCCTGGGAGGATTCACCTACGGGGTTAGGGCTATAGATATGGCCCAGGCTTACAGTGTGCTGGCCAATGAGGGAATAAAGGTCGACCTGCACACGGTGGAAAAAATTGTAGATCGCAACGGTGTTGTTATTTACGAATATCATATCAATCCCCACCAGGTGCTCAGTCCCCAGGCCACATTTCTGGTCAATGATATTTTACAGGATTTTGTTACCAAATATCTCGGGAGGGCCCTGCAGATCGATCGGCCGGTGGCGGCGAAAACCGGAACGACGGAAAACTGGAAGGATGTCTATCTT
>CAZDKY010000007.1:0-80035 GCA_964506505.1 uncultured Syntrophomonadaceae bacterium | reverse complement strand
GAATTTCGAAAAGGGACTGCTGTTCCTCAGTAATATTAATCACCCCGCTAACAGGTATCTAAAGAGCCATCGGGAAACTGCCTGATTACTTCAACATTACCATTTTTATTTCCTTCCTCAATACTCCATGCCCTGATTGCCGGATCGCTCCCTGGTTAAATAATATTATTCAGGAGGCGCAAAGAGGAGGGCTTGCTTGCGTTTAAAACGTCCTTCGGCTATCTCGAGCAGTCGGCCAATAAGTTTGCAGTACTTGATTCCGCTTGCTTCCCATAATTTAGGATACATGCTTATACTGGTAAATCCCGGCATGGTATTGATCTCATTGATAAAAAGCCGGTAAGGGTGCGATTGGAGGAAAAAGTCAACTCTGGCCAGTCCACTTGCTTCCACAGCCTGAAAGGCCTTGATCGAATATTCCCTGATCTTTTTTTCAGTCTGCTCCTCCAGTTCCACAGGAATAATCAATTCTGAGCGGTCATCGACATATTTGGCCCGATAATCATAAAATTCATTACAGGGGACAACTTCCCCCGGCCGTGAGGCAACCGGGTTAATATCGCCAAGAACACTGCACTCCAGCTCACGCCCTTCAACATAAGCTTCCACAATAATTTTGTCGTCATATAAAAGTGCTGCCTCAACAGACTCCGTCAACTCAGTACCGTCATGGACCTTGCTCACACCCACGCTGGATCCCAAATTGGCGGGCTTTACAAAACAGGGATAACCCAGCTCTTTTTCAATTCGTTCCTGCCAGTATAAATGATCTTCTTTCCATTGGGAACGGTTAAAATAGAGGTAGGAGGCAACTGGCAAAGCGTGATGTTCAAAAAATATTTTCATTACAGCTTTATCCATGGCAACGCTTGAGGCAAGAACTCCCGCACCGACATATGGTAGACCGGCCATCTCCAGCAGTCCCTGTATCGTCCCGTCTTCACCATAGGTACCATGCAGGACAGGGAAAACCAGATCCAGAGGCTGAAAGGTCCAATCCCTCGAAGAACTGCCATTCTGAATCAACAAACCCGGCGCAGCCGGATCTGTGACAAGCACAGCACGGTTTAAGTGCTCGGAAGAACGGTTCTCCCAGAGGGCTGACCAGACATCCGGACCAGCAAGCCAGGTGCCTTTCCTGGTAATGCCGATGGGGATAACTTCATAAGCATCTTTATCTATAGCATCTATGATGGAAGCCGCCGAGCGAAGTGATACTACATGTTCCCCTGAACGACCTCCGAATATTACCGCCAATCTTTTATGTTTCATGTCTGGATCAACTCCACTTTAATCATTCTTTCCGGAAAGACAGATACATCGATTATAACATATGGGAAGAAATCGTCTCCTTAAAACTGGGCTTGCAAAAAAACTTCCGGAGCTATAAAGTTTAGATTGCAGGTCTTTTATAGACCAACCTGCCGGTAACCGGTGGAGGTTTTCCCGCCAGGCTGAAATTGAGATATTGAAAGAGAGGTTGGTATGCATGGCAGATGTCCCGGCAGTAATCCTTGGAGCCAATTTTTACACCGCCCTTGGAGCAATCCGCACACTGGGCAGAAGAGGTATCCCGGTTTATGCTTTGGATTATCACTTTCCAACAGCCTACGCTCTTTCATCCCGGTACGTTACTGAAAAAGTGCTCTGCCCGGACATCAACCGGAATGAAAAAGAGCTGGCCACCTTTTTAATATCCTTCGGCAAAGGCTTTGCCGTAAAGCCGGTCTTAATGGCAACCGCCGACAATTATGCGCTAATGATTTCACGTTACGCGGAGGACCTGAACCCTTATTTTCGGTTTCCCGCACTGCCCCCCGGGCTGCTTGAGAAAATAATAGATAAAAAAGGACTAAGTGAGCTGGCTCGCGATCTTCGGCTGCGTATACCAACCACTTATACAGTAATGCCCGGCAGCGATACTGCACAAATCGCCAGTGACATCAACTACCCCTGCATAATCAAACCGGCCCTCTCTCATAAATTTGTCAGGGTTTATCGTCAGAAATGCCTTTACGTCGACAACCGGGAACAACTCTTGGAAGCATTGGATTCAGCCTCTACAAGCGGGTTGGAAGTGATGGTCCAGGAGGTAATCCCCGGTTTTGATGACCACATGTATGTCTTTGATGCTTACATTGATACCCGTGGAAAGATAACCCATACTTTCAGTGCCCAGAAACTGCGGCAGTTCCCAATCAATTTCGGATCTTCGACCTTCACCCACCAGTGCTACGATCCCGTTTTGATCTCCCTGGGCAGGGAGTACATGGAACGCCTTGGTTACCGGGGTTACGGCGAAATTGAGTTCAAAAAAGATCCGCGCAGCGAAAAGTACTATCTCATCGAAATCAATGCCCGACTGAGCACCCTTAATGTCCTCTTTGACAAATGCGGGATCGAATTTACCTATGTTATGTACCGGGATCTGATTGGCGATCCTCTCCCGGAAAAACATCTGGCAGAAAATTTGCCCTGGGCCTTCTGGCACGCCTATGAAGATACAATCAGCGTCTTCGGCTATCTCAGGACGAAACAGTTAACTATCTCTCAGGTTATGAAACCATGGTTTATCCATCGAAAAGCCCATGCCATATGGGCTGCCGATGATATCAAGCCGCTTTTTGCTTTCACCCGACTGATCCTGGGCAAGGTATTGAAGAAGCTCCGGCGCTTCTTCGTGAAACCTAAACAGGAGGTGGCCCGCTAGGGCATCCTCCTGTTTATTGTAATATTTATTTCTCTTATTTCTATGAAGACTCTTCTTCCCTGGCTGCTCTGGCAGTGGCGATAACCTGATCGGCAGCCTGTGCAGGAACCTCTTCATAATGAGAAAATGACATGGTAAAGAATCCTCGTCCCTGAGTCATTGAGCGAAGATCAATAGAATATTTAAACATCTCCGACATGGGCACCTGGGCACGGATCTTTTGCAAACCACCTTCCGGTTCCATTCCCTGGATGCGGCCCCTTTTACTGTTCAGATCACCCATGATGTCTCCCATAAAAGATTCCGGGACAATCACTTCCACATCGACAATCGGTTCCAGTAAAATAGCCCCGGCCTGTTCCATCCCCTTGCGAAAAGCCTGGGAAGCAGCAATTTTAAAAGCCATTTCAGAAGAGTCAACCGTATGATAAGAACCGTCAACCAGCCTGACGATCACATCGACTACCGGATAACCGGCTACGACGCCTCCCTCCATTGCTTCCCGCACCCCTTTTTCCACAGCCGGGATATATTGACGGGGTACCGCTCCACCGAAAATCTTATCTTCGAAGATCAAGCCCTGTCCGCTTTCAGCCGGTTCCAGTTCCAGGAACACATGGCCATACTGCCCCCTGCCTCCGGACTGTTTTTTATGTTTACCTTCCACTTTGGCCTGGTTGCGGATAGTTTCTTTGTAGGGAATTCTGGGAGTAGATAAGTCAACATCAACCCCAAATTTCTGGGCAAGACGGCTAACGATGATATCCAGATGGAGTTCACCCAGGCCGGAAATGACTGTTTGCTTGGTTTCCGCCCGTCTTTCCAGCTTGAAAGTCGGATCTTCTTCCAGGAACCTGCTCAGACCGGTGCTCACTTTTTCTTCGTCACCTTTTGTCTTCGGCTCAACGGCAAAAGAAATAACCGGCTCAGGAAAATTGAGCTGCGGGAATACAATAAGGTTGCTGCGGTCACAAAGGGTGTCTCCGGTTGCTGTTTCCTGCAGCTTGGCTACGCAGGCAATATCTCCTGTAACTATTTCGTCCATGTTTAGCTGATTTTTACCTCTCATGGAGAAAACCTGGCCGAAACGTTCCACTGTTTCTTTGGTCGAGTTATAAATTTGGCTGTCCGGCTTGATAGATCCGGAATAGACACGAAAGTAATTAATCCGGCCGACGTAGGGGTCAGCCAGGGTTTTAAAGACAAACGCGGACAGGGGTTCGTCAGGGCTGGTTTTCCTGGTCACTTCCTCCTCGTTACCGGGTATATGGCCCTTTACTTCTTTTTGATCGAGAGGGGATGGCAAAAATCGTTTAATGATATCCAGAAGAGGCTGCGAGCCAAAATTCTTCGTTGCAGCGGCACAGAGAACTGGAATAATTTTACCATCCAGCACCCCCTGGCGCAGCCCACTGTAAATCTCTTCATCATTGAGCCCTTCCCCTTCGAGATACTTTTCAAGCAGGGAATCATCAGCTTCGGCAACAGCTTCAATAAGCCGCTCACGCATCTCACCGGCCGCAGCTTCCAATTCCGCCGGAATGGCTTCATCGGAAACTTTCATACCCTCTTCAGAAAAGAGCAGGGAATTTTGGCTAATTAGATCGACAACCCCTTTGAATGAGGCTTCTTTACCAATAGGCATCTGGATAGGAACCACATTTAGTCCGAAATGATTCCTTAATTGTTCCAGGGTGCCTTCAAAATTGGCGTTTTCACGGTCCAGTTTATTGATTACCACAAAGCGGGGCAGATTAAATCCATCGGCATAGCCCCATACTTTCTCAGTTCCCACTTCAACACCGGACACAGCACAGACAACTGTAATCACGCTATCGGCCACCCTTAAGGCTCCGAGAACGTCTCCGATGAAATCAAAATAGCCCGGTGTATCAAGCAGGTTAATTTTAACTCCATCCCATTCGAGTGGGGCAAGGCCGACATTAATGGTTACCTGCTTTTTAATTTCATCAGGGTCATAATCAGTAGTTGTATTCCCCGATTCAATTTTTCCCAGGCGGTTAATTGCCCCTGATGTAAAAAGCAGCGCTTCAGCAAGAGAAGTCTTGCCGGCACCGCCGTGGGAGATCAGAGCAACATTGCGAATATTTTCGCTGGTGTACTTTTTCATATAGCAGCCTCCTCAAAATCGCCCGATCGCAGCGCTGATCGGAGCAAATATTAATGCCAATAAAATAAAATAATGGGGGTGGATCATTTACCTGCACATAAGCACATTACTTCCGGTTACACCCTAACATTATTGCTTAAAAAATGCAAATAGTAAATGGTTCTTTTCGATCTGCCAGAACGTATATCTCCCCCGGAAATTTGGCGCGAATAAACAGCAAGAACGGGTGGGCTACTTTTGCAGGCGGGATTTGATATATTCAATCAAGCCTCCACACCCAATTAATTCCTGCATAAATGGCGGAAAGGGAACAGCTCTGTAGACCTGCCCGCTCCCAGTAGCAGTTATCTCTCCCCGATCAAGATCAACCTTAAGCTTTTCACGGCCCTCCTGAAGCATTGACAAATCGTCTGGGCATTCCAATATCGGCAGGCCGATGTTGATGGCATTGCGATAAAATATACGGGCAAAGCTGCCGGCGATCACGCAGGAGATGCCCGCTCCTTTAATCGCCAGGGGAGCATGTTCCCTGGAGCTTCCGCAGCCAAAATTTTGACCGGCAACTATAATGTCACCGGGTTCCACAAGGCCGGGGAATTCAGGATGAATATCTTCCATCAAATGCGCAGCCAGTTCCTGCGGTTCGCTTGTATTTAAGTAACGGGCAGCGATTATTGCATCGGTGTCAATGTTATCACCGAAAATCCAGATCTTGCCTTCAAATATCATCAGACAACCTCCTTGGGGTGCACGATTCTGCCTACTACTGCCGATGCGGCAGCCACCGCCGGGCTGCAAAGATAAACCTCGCTTTCCGGGTGACCCATCCGCCCGACGAAGTTGCGGTTGGTTGTTGAAAGCGCTTTTTCCCCTCGGGCCAGGATCCCCATGTGTCCGCCGAGACAGGGTCCGCATGTTGGTGTGCTGATTGCCGCTTCCGCTTCAACAAAAATGCTGATCAAGCCTTCTTCAATGGCCTGCCGGTAAATGTGCTGGGTTGCCGGAAACACGATCAACCTGACCCGGGGATGAACCTTTTTATTTTTCAAGATCCGGGCTGCTATGCGAAGATCTTCGATCCTTCCGTTGGTGCATGAACCGATCACCACCTGGTCGATCTTGATATTGCCTGCTTCGGAAACAGGCCGCACATTGTCAGGTGACGGAGGAAAAGCTATCTGCGGCTCAAGATTGCTGATATCAAAGTGAAATACTTTTTCGTATTCGACATCACTGTCGCTGTAGACTGACTGATATAATTTTGTTACCCTTCCTTCCAGGTACTGAAAAGTAATCTCGTCGGGCTGGACATAACCACATTTGCCGCCCGCCTCGATAGCCATGTTGCACATAGTCAGGCGTCCGTCTATAGATAGATTGTCAATCACCGGTCCGGTAAATTCCATTGCCTTGTAGCGAGCCCCGTCAACACCAATTTGCCCAATTGTATGAAGGATCAGGTCTTTTCCGCTAACCCATTCGGGCAGAGTACCACTGAAGATAAACTGCAACGTTGGTGGCACTTTGAACCATGCTTCACCAGTAGCCATTGCCGCCGCCAGATCGGTACTGCCGACACCAGTGGCAAATGCTCCGAGAGCCCCATAAGTGCAGGTATGGGAATCAGCCCCGATAATCACCGCACCGGGCCATACCAGCCCCTGTTCGGGCAGTAAAGCGTGTTCGATGCCCATTCTCCCTATTTCAAAATAATTTTTAATGCTGTATTTTTCGGCAAAACGACGGACAACCATCGCCTGCTCAGCTGAAGCTATGTCTTTATTCGGGGTAAAGTGGTCCGGCACCAGGACAATCTTGTCGGGGTCAAAAACTTGATCTAATGCAAAACGGCTGAATTCCTTGATCGCTACGGGTGCCGTTACATCATTGCCAAGTGCCAGATCAACTGTCACATTGACCAGCTCGCCTGGTTTGACTTTCTCCTGACCTGCTCTGGCAGCCAGAATCTTTTCCACCATGGTAGATCCGGTGAATGGATGTTTTTTATCCATAGTATGTCCCCCCTGTTAGGTTCTTGCAGTTCAATTCACCACTCCTGAAATTAGCTTTCCCGGGTTACTTTAGAACCGCGCAGCAGGGCTACTTTGCCGGTACGGACAATTTCCTTGATCCCGAAATGCTGAAGGAGCAGTTTGATCGCTTCCAGTTTTTCATCATTGCCTGTTACTTCGATGATCATTGAATCAGGAGAAACATCAACTACTTTTCCGCGAAATGTTTCAACGATCTGCTGAATGTCGCTGCGGTTGCCCGTTTCAGCCCTCACCTTTATCAACATGAGCTCACGCATGACCGTCGGCTCACTGGCCAGGTTGCTCACCTTGATAACATTGATCAGTTTATGGAGCTGCTTGACAACCTGTTCAATGGTCCTTTCATTGCCTTCGACGGTTACGGTCATACGTGAAATCCCGGGAGTAACCGTTTCACCGACCGCGATATTCTCGATATTGAACCCACGGCGGCTGAAGAGGCCGGAAACACGGGTCAAAACTCCCGGCTTGTTCTCTACAATAATTGCCAGTACATGTTTCACTGTTCATCACCCCCGGTAATGATATCATTGATCGCCCGGTTTGGAGCTACCATGGGATAGACATTTTCTTCCTTTTCAACAACGAAGTCGATTAAAACAGGGCCCTTCATGGCAAAGGCCTGCTTTATCACCTCTGTGGCCTCATCTTCAGTGCTTGCACGCAGTGCCCTGGCGCCAAAAGCCTCGGCGACATTAACAAAATCGGGGCTGTCCTGCAGGCCGGTATGGGAATAACGACGGTCATAAAACATTTCCTGCCACTGGCGGACCATGCCCAGATAGCTATTATTGATCAGGGCAATAGTCAAATCAACCTGGTTTTTGACCACCGTGGCCAGCTCCTGAATATTCATCTGGAAGCCACCATCGCCGGTTATACAGATTACCCGTGAATCTGGAGCGGCAAACTTGGCCCCAATAGCAGCGGGAAAGCCAAAACCCATCGTCCCCAATCCTCCGGAAGTGATAAACGTGTTGGGTTTGCGGATCACGAAATGCTGAGCAGTCCACATCTGGTGCTGCCCCACATCAGTAACAACAATGGTGTTTTCATCACTGAGCCGGTTCAGTTCCCGGATTACATACTGGGGTCTAAGTTTCCCCACTTTGTCTTCCCTACCCATGGGCATGGGGTACTGATCCTGCCACGTTTTAATCTGTTTTAACCATTTTACAGTATTACCGGGCTTTAACCTCTGCATCAACTCTTCCAGGATCAGCCGCACATCGCCAACGATGGGCACGTCGATCATTACATTTTTCCCGATTTCCGCGGGATCGATGTCAATATGAATAATTTTAGCCTGCCGGGCAAAGGTATCCAGCTTGCCTGTAACCCGGTCGTCAAAACGCACCCCGGCACCAATTATTAAATCAGCTTCCGTCAGAGCATAATTGGCCGTTACGCAACCGTGCATTCCTGGCATGCCGAGAAATAACTCACCGTCTCCGGGATAAGCACCGAGGCCCATCAGTGACAAAATCACCGGGATCCGGGCTTTTTCAGCAAGTTCTGCCAGGACTGAAGAAGCCCCGGCCCGAATTAACCCCCCTCCACCGAAAATGACCGGTTTTTTGGCGTCCCGAATTGCTTTAACCGCCCGGTTAATCTGACCGATATGACCCTTATATGTTGGGTTGTAGCCTTGGATATGGCATTTCTGCTCATATTGAAAGGGCCCTTCAAGATCAAATATATCCTTCGGCACGTCGATTAAAACAGGACCTTTCCTGCCCGTGGAAGCTATGTAAAAAGCTTCGGACATTACTGTGGGCAGTTCTTCTATTGATTTGACCAGGTAATTGTGCTTGGTGATGGGCATGGTAATACCGGTAATATCCGCTTCCTGGAAGGCATCGGTCCCGATAAGGCTTCTTACAACCTGACCGGTTATCAAAACAAGTGGTACAGAATCCATGTAGGCATTGGTAATCCCCGTCACCAGGTTCGTCGCCCCGGGACCAGATGTGGCAAAGACCACCCCCGGCTTGCCTGTTACGCGGGCATAACTGTCGGCAGCATGGACGGCGGCCTGTTCGTGCCTGGTCAGGATGTGATTAAATGGCGCATCATAGAGTTGATCATAAAGCGGCAGGACCGCGCCTCCGGGGAAACCGAAAATAACTTTGACCCCTTCCTTTTCCAGAGCTGACAGGATCATCTGCGAGCCCTTAATCATTTTTTTCCTCTTCATTACTGATCATTCCCCTCGCCATTGTCGGCATAGAATACTGCCCCGCTGCTGGCGGATGAAACCTGACTGGCATACCTTTTCAGATAACCATGGTTGATTTTCGGTTCAGGCCGTTTCCAGGAAGCCAGCCTTCGCTGCAGTTCTTCTTCGGGGACCTTCAAGTCAAGCCGTCTCTTCGGAAGATCTATAGATATCAGATCGCCGTCTTTAACCAGAGCGATGGGTCCACCAGCAGCAGCTTCCGGTGAAACATGACCAATCGAGGCACCTCTTGTCGCACCTGAAAAACGTCCATCGGTAATCAGGGCTACTTTCTCGTCCAGACCCATTCCAGCCAGCGCAGCAGTTGGTGAGAGCATCTCTCTCATACCCGGTCCACCACAGGGCCCCTCATAACGAATTACCACCACGCTGCCCTCGGTTATTTCGCCCCGGTTAATCGCCGCACTGACGCTTTCCTCACTGTCAAATACACGCGCTTTTCCTTCAAAACGCTGCATTGAAGCGGCAACCGCTCCCTGCTTGACCACAGAGCCGTCCGGAGATAATGTGCCAAAGAGAACCGCCAGGCCTCCTTCCGTCCGATAGGGATTGTCGATAGGTCTGATGACCTTACCGTCTGCTCCGTCTACAGCTGCCAAATTCTCGGCAACAGTTTTACCGGTCACGGTAATGAGTTCTTTTTTCAGCAGGTCGACCTGCAGCAGTTCTTTCATCACAGCCTTAATTCCGCCGGCTCGGTCCAAATCTTCAATCCTGTTCTGACCGGCGGGGCTGAGAAGGCAAAGCTGCGGTGTTTGCCTGCTGATCTCATTGACGCGATTGAAATCTATTTTCAGTCCGCATTCGTAGGCCAGTGCCGTCAAATGAAGCAATGTATTGGTTGAACAACCCAGAGCCATGTCGACTGCCAGGGCATTTTCAAAAGCATCAGGGACGAGAATATCTGAAGCTTTGATATTTTTCTCAAGCAACTTCATGATCCGCATGCCGGCTTCTTTGGCCAGGTGCAAACGTTTGGCGCTGATTGCCGGTATTGTCCCGTTGCCGGGCAGGGCCAATCCCAGCGCTTCCGCCATGCAGTTCATGGAGTTGGCTGTAAACATACCGGCACAGGAACCGCAACCGGGACAGGCATTATTAGCAATATGTTCCAGATCATCTTCGGTCATACGTCCGGCATGAAAAGAACCAACTGCTTCAAATACACTGCTTAAATCTATCTTTTTACCGTCAATTTCTCCGGCAAGCATCGGCCCTCCGCTGATCATTATTGTGGGCAGCTTCAGCCTGGCCGCGGCTATCATCATCCCCGGTGTAATCTTATCGCAATTTGTTACCAGGACCAGGGCATCAAAACAGTGTGCTTCAACCATCACTTCAATGCTGTCGGCAATCAGTTCCCGACTGGCCAGGGAGTAATGCATGCCGGCATGATTCATGGCAATACCGTCACAAACACCAATGGTCGTAAATTCAATTGGCGTTCCGCCGCCCATTCTCACCCCCGCCTTGACCGCTTCGGCTATTTTCTCCAGGTGAACATGACCCGGCACAATGTCATTAGCTGAACTGGCCACCCCCACCAGGGGCCGCTCCAGTTCAGCAGGGTGAAAACCTGCCGCCAAAAACAGGGAACGGTGAGGTGCTCGGTCGGCACCGCGGGTTGCTTTATGACTGCGCATAATAAAACCTCCTTCAGGTTCATTCCGCTTATTTATTAACTGTCCATGATCCTGTCTGTCTTGAAAATTGGCTTCATTACAATGGTCAGCTAAAAAGAATAACCCGTTAATTAAGCGACAGGCGTTCCTTCGCTGCTGGTGCGTTCCCGAAACCTTTTTATCAGACGCCCGGTTACCGGACCCGGTTCGCCGGTACCGATAACCCGCATGTCAGCCTCAATAACCGGGATCAGTTCTGCGGCAGTACCGCTTAAGAAACATTCGTCGGCAGTATAAAGATCGTGTCTCGTAAAAGGTGCTTCCTGGAAAGGAATATTTTCTTCCTCGGCAATTTCTAAAATAACCGCCCTTGTCACTCCCTCAAGGATTCCAAGATAAGGTGGCGGAGTAATCAGTTTCCCTTTGCGATGGATAAAGATGTTGTCTCCCGTCCCTTCGCAAATATATCCCTGCCCGCTGATCATCAGCGCCTCCAGGACCCCGGCCCGGTTAGCTTCAATTTTGGCCAGGATATTATTCAAATAATTAAGAGACTTGATTTTGGGATCGAGAGCATCCGCCATATTTCGGCGGGTGGCTACTGTCACTACATTAAGTCCTTTTTCATAAAGCTCTTCAGGGTAAAGCGCTATTTTATCGGCAATGATCACCACTTGCGCTTCTTTGCATTTCCTCGGGTCAAGACCTAGATCGCCTTTTCCCCTTGAAACTACCACTCTTATGTATGCATCCTGCAACTTGTTCGCCTTGACTGTATCAATAATAGCCCTGTTCATCTCCTGCACGCTGTAGGGGATATTCAACATGATCGATTTTGCTGAATCAAAGAGCCTGCTGGTATGTTCCTCTAATCGAAAGACCCTGCCGTTATAAGCTCTGATACCTTCAAAAACACCGTCACCATAAAGATAACCATGATCAAAAACAGATACTACCGCTTCCTTCTCCGGAACCAACCGGCCATTCATAAAAATTATCCGGTTCACCTTCCACTCTCTCCTCCCATAATGTATATAAATATATAAAAATACCCTCCGCCCAAAGGGGCGGAAGGTTTCTTCCGCGGTACCACCCTTTTTCAGCATTACTTTTTCAGGGTAATGCCTCTCGCTGATTCTGGTAACGGTATCAACCCGGTTCGGCTTACTGTGATTCGGCCGAACAGCTCCGGACCGACCTTCAACGACATGTTTTACCGGCTTGCACCTGCCCCGGCTCTCTGAAAAAACACCGCCGCTTACTCCTGCCCATCATGGCCTTTCAATGAAAGATTGGCTTTTATTATAGATCCCCCGCCCGGAGGTGTCAACAGGCCGCGATCACTCACCAGGCATTACGTAAACAGAATTTTCGAATTTGCAAAACTAAATATGTACTGCTAAAATCCACGGCAGCTAAGAATATTTTCAGATTATCAAAGATCATTTACGGAATGCCTGGATCACTCACGTAAAATCTTACTTAGGGAGGATCGGCTCACCCACGACGAAATCTTACCGATCTCCCGGCTATTTTATTCCTCAGGGCTTTCTTAAAAAACTTTTATTAAGCGGGATAAATGACATTTATTTCATCACTGCCAATCAGCGATTCGTCTACCACCTGCAGATCAGCCAGGTCCGGATTTTTCGTTTCGCTCTTCTGATTCTTTGCTGCATTAATCACTATACCGCTGTCGCAGCTATCTTTAAGTTCCAACGGAGGTAGTATACCGCTGCGTCGCTTGAAAAAATCGATGGCAACATTGGGAAAAATAACGTAAGACAAGACATCTTCTTCCTGTTCAATATATTCGGCTATTTCTTTTTTGGCTTCTGCCAGCTGGGGCTTGAGCTGATCGGCTGGCCGTCCGCTGATGGGTTGTTCGTCTTTGAGCACTTTTTTCAGGACATCCGGGTTTATTTCACCGGGAGGCCTGCCGTAAAGACCGCGCAGGTAGTTCTTAATTTCAGTTGAAACCATTTTATAGCGCTCGCCTGTAAGGACATTGACTACCGCCTGTGTCCCTACTATCTGACTGCTCGGTGTTACCAGGGGAGGGTAACCAAGATCAGCGCGCACTTTAGGAACTTCGGCAAGAACTTCCTTCAGAAGGTGAGTAGCCTGCTGTTCCACCAGCTGAGAAGCGAGGTTTGAAATCATGCCTCCCGGTATCTGGTAGCTGAGGACATTTGTATCGACCGCCAGAACGTCCCGCGGTATTTCATAGTCACAGCTGATTTCCTTGAAATGCTGGCTTACTATTGCCAGCATTTCAAGATCGAGACCGGTATCATAGGGCGTTCCCTGCAAAGCGGCAACCATGCTATCCGTTGCCGGTTGGCTGGTACCCATAGCCAGTGCTGCATTAGCTGTGTCAATAACATCGACTCCCGCTTCCACCGCCTTCAAATAAGACATGGAGGCCATCCCGCTGGTATAGTGGCAGTGCAACTGAACAGGCAGGTCGACTTCCTGTTTGAGGCGACTGACCAGTTCATAGGCATCATAGGGAGCGATCAGGCCGGCCATATCCTTAATACAAATTGAATCAGCTCCCACGTTTTTCAGATCGGATCCCATTTTTACAAAATGATCATTGTTATGGAGGGGACTGATTGTATAACTGATCGTTCCCTGAGCATGTGCTCCTTCCGCCTTCGTGTACTTGATAGCCTGCTCCATATTGCGCAGGTCATTTAGCGCATCAAAAATTCTTATAATATCTATACCGTTAGTAACAGCTTTCTTGACAAACTCAGCAAGGACATCATCGGGATAGTGACGGTACCCGACTATATTCTGACCACGTAAAAGCATTTGCAGTTTTGTATTGGGCAATCCCTTACGCAGCTGCCTCAAACGTTCCCAGGGATCTTCATCCAAAAACCTCATACAGGTGTCAAAGGTAGCTCCGCCCCAGACTTCCAGAGAATGATAGCCAATCTGGTCCATAAATTTAAGGATCGGCAACATCTCTACCAAACGCATCCGTGTGGCCAGCAGCGATTGGTGAGCGTCGCGTAAAGATGTATCGGTTATACCAATTTTTTTCTTTTCAGTCATCTATCCACCGGCTTTAAATAAGAATTTTTCTAATCAAGGGCTATCAGATTGACAACCCGATCATTTTTGTCAAGTCGAATAAGGGTTACTCCGCGAGCATAACGGCCCAGTAAAGAAACCTGTTCCATTTTCTGGCGGTTGACCACACCATGAGCGGTAATTATCATAAATTCTTCTTCCTCACCCTGTAGAACAACAAATATCGCCAGCGGCCCACTCTGTTGTGTGAGCTTCATTCCCAGCATACCCTTGCCGCCGCGGTGATGGACGCTAAAATCACTGACCTTGACCCTCTTGCCGTATCCTCCCGCTGAAGCAATGAGCAGTCGCGATTCGGCAGTGACAAGATCGGCACCAATGACCCTGTCATCGTCACCCAGGGAAACAGCTTTAACACCCCTGGCCGCCCGGCCCATAGGACGGACATCAGATTCGGGGAATCTAACAAAAAGGCCGGCGCTGGTTCCCACTATGACTTCTTTGCGCCCATCAGTAAGCTTAACTGTCATCAGCTCATCGTCAGGCGCAAGGTTAAGGGCAATCAGGCCGGTTTTCCGTGTATTTCTATATTCCCTCAGAGCCGTTTTCTTAATCACACCTCCGGCTGTAACCATCAGGAGAAAGAGGTCTGTTTCAAATTCAGCAATGGGCAGAGTAGCCGTAATGAATTCCTTTTCTTCCAGCGGCAGCAAATTGACCAGGGCAGTACCTCTTGACTGACGACCCGATTGCTGCGGTATTTCATGAACATGAAGAAGGTAAACCTTGCCCCTGTTGCTGAAGCAGAGCATCCTGTCATGCGTGGAAGCCACGTGGCATTGTTCCACCCGGTCATTTTCTCGGGTTTGCATGCCTTTTACTCCTCGTCCACCACGGTGCTGGCTGTGGTAGGTAGTCAGTGGCAGTCGCTTGATATAGCCGCGATTCGTTAAGGTTATCACAACATCTTCCTGGAAAATCAGGTCAGTGAGGATAACTTCGCCTTCATCGGCTACAATCTGCGTGCGTCTTTCGTCACCGTATTTTTTCTGGATAGCCGCCAGTTCTTCACTGATAATATCGAGAACCAGGGATTCTTCCGCCAGGACTCGCTGGAGATACTTGATCGTATTCAGTAACTGCTCGCGTTCTTCCGTCAGCTTTGTTATTTCCAGTTGGGTTAATCGCTGCAGCCTCATATCAAGGATAGACTGGGCCTGCTTTTCAGTTATAGAAAGAAGTCCTATTAATCCTTCTCTGGCAGCCTGTACATCCTTTGAAGCCCGGATCAGAGCGATGACTTCATCGAGCATATCAAGAGCAGTAAGAAGACCTTCAACAATATGCAGCCTGTCTTCAGCTTTTTTTAAGTCATACTGTGAACGCCGTCTGATGATTTCTTTTTGATGTTCCAAATAGTAGGCCATCATCTGCTTCAGGGTGAGCACCCTCGGCTGACCGTCTACCAAGGCTAGCATTATAATCCCGTAAGTCTGCTGCAGGGGCGAGAATTTATAAAGCTGATTGATTATGACCTGCGGATCATAATCTTTTTTAATCTCCATCACTACCCTGACACCGGAGCGGTCCGACTCGTCCCGCAGGTCGGTAATCCCGGCTATCTTTTGCTCCTTGACCAGATCGGCAATTTTTTCAACCAGTTTGGCCTTGTTCTGCTGATATGGAAGTTCCGTAATCACTATCTGGCAACGCCCTTTGTCTTTTTTCTCAATCTGGGCCTTACCACGCAGTTTGATAATCCCTCTGCCGGTCTGATAGGCAGAATAAATGCCCTCATGCCCAACAATGATACCACCGGTGGGAAAGTCTGGCCCTTGTACTATTCTCATCAAATCACGGATTGATGCTTCAGGGTATTTGATAAGATGGTTAAGAGCGTCAATAAGTTCAGTAAGGTTATGCGGCGGAATATTTGTAGCCATACCTACGGCAATACCCGAAGATCCGTTCGCCAGCAAATTGGGAAATCGCGAAGGAAGGACTACCGGTTCATCAAGGCTCTCATCGAAATTAGGACGGAAACCAACTGTTTCTTTTTCCAAATCAGACAGCATTGCCCCGGCAATTCCTGAAAGCCGTGCTTCGGTATAACGCATCGCTGCTGCAGAGTCGCCATCCTGAGAACCAAAATTACCATGCCCATCGACAAGCAAATAACGGATGGAGAAATTCTGGGCCAGCCTGACAAGCGTATCGTAAATCGCCACATCGCCGTGTGGATGGTATTTACCAAGCACTTCACCAACTATACGGGCCGATTTCCGATGCGGCTTATCATGAGTTGAGCCCATTTCCGACATGGCAAATAAAATACGCCTGTGGACCGGCTTTAACCCGTCACGTACATCCGGCAAGGCTCTGCTGACAATGACGCTCATGGCATAGTCAAGAAACGACACTTTAACCTCATCATAGATATTTACGGGCACGACATTTTCTCTTTCGGACATAATATCTCCTTTATTAAAAACGTGCTAAACCGCTACCCGGAAAATCCGTCCCATAATACCCGGGTTAACAGTCAATTTGACAAAGCAAAGTCATTCATTCACTTAGCATCTGGAATGGATAACATTATTAAGTTTATCACAAATTCACAACCCGGAAAAGGTCCTCCCCATTACATAATATCTTAAATCTTCTTTCGTGATCGTTTCGATTGGCGAGGGCACTTATCTTTCAAGATCGGGGCAATGTTCTTTTTTTCAATCGGATCAACCGACCATATTTCAGAGCGGGTTTTATTGCCACGCTTGATATTGACAATCAAGTTACGGCCGGACCATCGATAAGATCCTATCTCCGTCCAATTCCACAAACCGCGGGCGGAGGCAATACCTTTTTCGCGCAGTGTCGGTTTCTCAACCTCCCTGGCCACAACAGCCATGATCAGAACAATGTAAAAGAACATATTAAAATAGAAGGAGAACGGAAGTTCTTCTTCTACAACTTTTATATTATTCAGCTCATAGCGGATCAAAAAGTATGATGCCACAGCAAGAATAATAATCAGCACCAATGAATCGAGGTTTTGCTTCACGAAAAGAGCCCGATCAACCCTGTGCAGGACAGGTCCGAGCTTGTGGTAACGATAGTAAATGTACCCAAAAATCACTGCTGCCAGAATAAAGTAAGGAATAAGAAGTTGTAAGATCATTGTCATTGTACTGGCCTCCTTGACAACCCATGAGATATAAACTTCGCAGCCAAGCTGGACTGTGAATCAGCTTAAATAGTTCTTCATTCAGCTTGCTATAGCAGGAATACTGCTACTTAAGCTTAATTAAAACATGAAATATGATCGGGGTAAAGGGTTCCAGAGAATGTTACCCCACCGTGCCGGGAACTATTCCTGTTTTTAAGTGTCTATTAATTTAAAAGAGATGTGAGGAGGGAATCGGCATGAAAAAAAAGACTTTATTTTTTTCGCTGACTTTTCTGATCCTGTTCATTATGGCCACAGGCTGCACGGCGGGACAACCAGAGAATGATACGGAAGAAATGATACCCATCAGCGGCTTGATTTATGAAATTGAGGCAGGTAAGATCCTGGTAGTGAGCGACATCGAGGATGTCAATATCCCACGACAGCTCTGGTTTGAAGGAGGTAAGAGAGCCATTTATTTTGCGGTAGATGAAGATACAGTTATTGATCTGGATAGTAAACAGGTCGGGCATGATAAGCTGGCGAGAGGACAAAAAGTTGATGTCTGGCATGAAGGATTTTTGGCAGAATCATATCCCGAACAGGGAAAAGCAATCAAAATAAGCATTGTCGAAAATAAAGAAGTTGAAGAATGCCGCACAGATTCAGGTAGATACATGAACCGGGTTGCAGAGGACCAGATTGGGATAAAAATAAGCGGCGTTCCGGAAGAACTGCCGGCAAGGATCTTCACTCTCAAGGATGAGGCCAAGACAGTTTTGGACCAGATGGAACTGCAGCCCGAGGATACAATCATGTTTAGATATCTTCCCGGAGGAGAAACCGAAGGATTAATTTTTGATCTCCGCAAAATCAACGATTAATAGATTTTTAAACCATCTCAAACCAAAAAAGCCTCTACCGGCGAAGAAAACCGGTGAGGCTTTTATATTGTTTCAACCCTGATCATTTCAGAAACCATTTGGCCGACAGATCCAGAAAATTATCGGTAAGGATAATCCATCTCAACTATCTTTAATATTTAGATATCGAGACTGCGAACCTGGCGGGCATTATCCTCGATAAATTTACGACGTGGTTCAACTTTATCTCCCATGAGCACACTGAATATGTTATCAGCCCTGATGGCATCCACCAGCTCTACCTTTTTAATAATTCTTGTATCCGGATTCATCGTAGTTTCCCAGAGCTGATCGGGATTCATCTCACCGAGGCCCTTGTAACGCTGAATACTTATACCTCCATTTCGGCCCCACTCTTTGCTCAACTGCTCCATTTCTTCATCACGGAAAAGGTATTTTTCCTGCTTTCCTTTTTTCACTTTATACAGGGGTGGTTGGGCAATATATATAAAGCCGCTGTCAATTAATTCGTGCATGAAACGATAGAAAAATGTGAGCAGCAAAACCCGTATATGAGCACCGTCAACATCAGCGTCTGTCATAATGATAATTTTCTGATAGCGAGTCCGCGATATGTCAAATTCATTTTCAATGCCTGTTCCGAGAGCGGTAATTAAAGTACGGATTTCTTCATTGGCCAAAATTCTATCCAGGCGTGCTTTCTCTACGTTTAAAATTTTACCTCTTAATGGGAGAATGGCCTGAAAACGGCGATCGCGTCCCTGTTTGGCCGAACCGCCGGCTGAGTCTCCTTCGACAATAAAGAGCTCGCTTTCACCCGGATCTTTCGATGTGCAATCGGCCAGCTTGCCTGGCAAACTGCTTATTTCAAGGGCATTTTTACGCCTGGTCAGTTCTCTTGCCTTACGGGCCGCTTCCCTGGCCCTGGAAGCACGGATCGCTTTTTCAATCACCCTTCTCGCTACAGCAGGATTCTGTTCGAAGTAAGCCTCAAGACCTTCATAGCAGATATTGTCCATGATACTGCGAATATCATTATTGCCAAGTTTTGTTTTAGTCTGTCCTTCAAACTGGGGATCCATCAGTTTTACACTCAAAACAGCAGTGAGCCCTTCCCTGATATCTTCACCGGAAAGATTACTTTGATTATCCTTGAGCATGCCTAGTTTACGGGCAAAATCATTAATGAGCCTGGTTAGGGATACTTTAAATCCGTATTCATGGGTGCCACCTTCTTGAGTATGAATATTATTGGCATATGAATAGATAACCTCAGCGTATCCTGCATGATACTGAAGGGCCATTTCAACCTCGAAACCATCAACCGATTTCTGAAGATAAACGGGCTTCCTGGGCACCGTTTCCTTACCCTGGTTCAGGTAGGCAACATATTGAATAATACCGCCCTCGTATTTAAATTTCTCTTCCCGTCCGCTACGCAAATCTTTGAAGGTAATTCTTGTTCCCTTGTTCAAAAAAGCCAGTTCCCGAAGCCGCTGAATGATAATTTCATTCTCAAAATCAATGCTGTCGAATATTTTTTGATCCGGATAAAAAGTAATCCTGGTCCCTGTATTTTTTGCACTCGGTGCAACCTGACTGGAAATAGGTGTATTTTTCTTTCCGCGTTCATAGCGCTGGCTGTAGATCTTCCCGTCCCTGTATACTTCCACTTCCAACCATTCTGAAAGAGCATTCACTACAGATACCCCAACGCCGTGCAGACCACCGGCTACCTTGTAGCTGTCAGTGTTAAATTTTCCGCCGGCATGAAGAGTTGTTAAAACGACTTCCACAGCCGGTCTTTTTTCCTGAGGATGATTCTCAACAGGGATACCCCGGCCGTCATCAGTAACCGAGATGCTACCGTCTCCGTTGATGATTACTTTTATTTGTTTGCAATAACCGGCCAGGACCTCGTCAATACTGTTATCAATCACTTCAAAAACAAGATGGTGTAAACCCCGGCTCGAGGTAGAGCCAATATACATACTCGGCCTTCTTCTTACCGCTTCCAAGCCCTCCAAAACCTGGATCTGTTTAGCACTATATTCATTATTTTGATTATTTTTCGCGGACATACTTCACCTCTGGGCAAAATTATAATTAAGATAAATCTGTACAACATTATTATTATATCATTCTTTTTACAGACATTTAACCGCAGGCATTTTTAGCGAGAATTTTTCAGCCGCCTGCCCAGGGTAAGAGGAGAAATAGGGGATATAAAAACCCTTTTATCAGTAACAATGAAAGATTTTGGCCTTTCTGCTTTTGCAATAACCTTTATCGCTCCTTCAGGTAAAGATTCGAGAAATTCCTTATTGGTTGTATTGTCATTTTGATCAGATTTAAAAATACCGATCAACTCGCGGCTGAAAACAATTTGGGCATCTCCTATGTGCAGGTACATTATTTTACTCCTTGCGCTGCGCAACAGTCCCACTATTAGAGGAGAATTGTTGTATTCTATGATAAGGGACAGGCTCTGAATAATACAATTACACTGATTTTTTACGATTCCTTCTGATCCGGTTCATCAATAACAAAAAAAATATCACGGACCATTTTATTTCCGGTATACCTGTTTAGTTTATCAATTAATTGAGTTTTCATCAATGAGAGGTGATAAGACCATACTGAATCTTTCACTGAAACCCATATTATACCATGGTCCAATTTTTCCGCTCTGGTCACCTCTGACAAAGCTGGGCCCATTATCTGTTCCCAGTTCTCAACGAGCAGATGCTGCTGGTACCCCTGCCATAATCCACAATTTTTCAACATCTTTTCAACAAGAGAGCCCACCTGTTTCACTGACAATCCTCCCCTGCTCAACAGCCATTACCTTATAATCTTTTTCCGTTTTTTTTAGTAAATCATCAATATCAACAGCAGAAGTTAAAAAACACTGCCCTCCATTTTCCTTTAAAAAAAGGAGCAGGTATTCTTTACGCACTCTGTCAAATTCCGAAAAGACATCGTCAAGTAATATAACAGGGTTCAATCCCGTTTTCTCTTTCAAAATCATTGCTTCAGCCATTTTTAAAGAGAGTGCTGCAGCTCTTTTTTGCCCCTGTGAAGAATAATACCTTGTATTGTTTCCATTGATCGCGATCTTAAGGTCATCAAGGTGAGGCCCGTACATGGTCGATCCTCTTTTTAGTTCAATCCGCCTGCCCTCTGATAAGGCTCCGTGAAACTTTGTTCTGGTTTCATCGGGTTGTTCAAAGCAGCCAACACTGCATCGATAATTTAAAGTAAGGTTTGCCTTCTCCCCGTACATCTGGTTAAAGAAAAACTGTGCCTTTTTTCCCAGGTCTTCAACCATTTCAATGCGATCATGGATTATTTTTGTTCCCACGTTGACCAGAGCCTGATCCCATGGATCAAGCATTTTGTTGAGATGAGAATTGTATCTGTTTTCTTTCAACAATCTGTTGCGTTGAAGAAGAACTCTTTGATATTCTTTAAGGTTTTGGAAATATGTACCTTTAAATTTCGATATTTCCAGGTTCAAAAACCTTCTGCGTATGGCCGGGCTGTCACGGATAATCATTAAATCATCAGGGCTAAAAACAACCACAGGAAAGCGCTGAATATGAAGAAATCTTTCCACCTTTTCATTGTTTGAAAGAATCTTAAGAGGACTGTTCCTTTGATAACTTATTTGAACAACATGATAAAACTCTTCTTTCAAAAAAACCCCTTTTAAAAAAAATAATTGATTACCAATTTGAGTCAGTTCTTGATCACGCCTGGTACGAAAAGAACGGGTTACAGACAAATAATAAATTGCTTCAAGAATATTTGTCTTTCCCTGTGCATTACTCCCAACGAAAATGTTAAGGCCGCGATTGAATTCAACATACTGACTTTCATAATTCCTAAACTGCTTGAGAATTAAATTGGTCAAATAATACAAGTATTCAGGTTCCTCCGGTTTATAATTAGTTCATTTTCTTGATTGGTAAAACCAGATAAAGGTAACCGTCATCTTCTGGAAGTCTAAAAACAAGCGGTCCACCATCGCCGTGAAAGTCTATGATAATGCTATTGTCATCAACCAGTTTTAAAAAATCAAGAATGAAACGACTGTTAATATACAGCTCTAAATCTTCTCCTTCATGTTCAACAGGGACAAAATCTTCCATACTACCCTGCTGTGAAGAAACCTTAACTTCGAGTTTTTGCTCCTTTAACAAAAGATTAACAGCCTGATTCTTTCCCTCAGCCAGAAGGGAAGCCCTGCTAATTGTATCCTCAAGAACCTTTCTGTCAATTGTGATCCTGCTTTTATACTCTTTAGGAATCACACCGCTGACATCAGGGTACTTTTCGTCAAGCAGCCTGGCTGATAATTGGACCTGCCCAAACTCGAATAAGAGTAGATCATCTGTTACTGAAAGGGACATATTTTGATTTTGATCTCCTATAATTCTGAGAAGTTCTCGCATCGCTTTTGCCGGAACCAAACATTTTTTGTTATTTATTGTCCAGCTGTCATCTGATATCTCTTTTACGACCAACCGGTAGGTATCAGAAGCAGTTAAGGTTAAATGTTGATTGTTAAATTGGAAAAGAACACCATTAAAAGCGGGCCTGGTTTCCTCATTGGAAGCAGCAAAAACAACTTTGCGCATATTTTTTTTGAAAATATTTTGTTCAAACACAAAGCTTTCATTTTCCGTATGATCCGGAAGTGTAAAAACAGGATAATCATGGTAATCTGCGCCGTAGAGATTAAAATGAGAGGAACCGCCGGATATATCCAGGCGATAATTGTCCCAATTTATATCTATTGTAATTTCTTCTGTTGGAAAATAACGGACAATATCTATAATTTTTGGGGGAAGTAATATTTTACCTGACTGATCATTTTTATTGGGAATACTGCAATTTATAAACATTTCAAGATTAGTGGTTGAAAAGGACAGATTATCTTCGGTTGCTTCCAAAAAAATATTACCGATGCTCGGTATTGTAGTCCGAAGAGGGAGAGCTTTTTCAATAATGTCAAAACAGGAAGCCAGTGCCGCTGTATCTGTGGTAATGCGCATTATGGAAAAACCCCTTTCAATGGTTATTTTTTAAAAAGATTATTTTATACACATATTATTTAGATTTACATATTATATTAATAAAAAAAGTAATAGTAATAATGGTTGTGTATAGTGTTTGTAAAAGACGAAAATGATAAAAAAAACCTTTAAAAATAGTCCTTTAAAAAATTAACAAAAAATAATTTACTGTGAATAAGGTATGCAAAAATTGTTTAAAAGAAAAGATTTTAATCTCCGGTAAAATTAATAAATCACTTAAACACATTTTATCCACAGGATGTTCAGCTATTATTAAGAATATCGTTTTTAATCATTTCTACCCTGTGTTTAAAATCACTATTTTCAGTGATCAGTGAATCAATTTTTTTAAAGCCATGAAGGACTGTTGTGTGATCGCGGCCTCCGAATTCTTCACCAATCTTGGGCAGGGAGAGATCGGTCAGCATACGGCAAAGGTACATGGCTACCTGCCTTGTTAACGCAATATTTTGAGTGCGTTTTTTGGACTGAATATCTTCAGGGTTTATGCCAAAATTGGCAGCTGTAATTTCAATAACATGAGAAACTGAAATATTTTTCTGTCTTGTGTAAATGATATCATGCAGAGCATCTTCCGCAAGTTCCATGGTTACCGGACTGTCTGAAAGTGAAGCATAAGCAACTATGCGGATCAATGCTCCTTCAAGTTCACGTATATTGGTTACTACTTTGCTGGCAATGTGTTGAATAACCTGATCAGAGATATCAATACTGTCTGAAAGAGCTTTTTTCTTAAGAATGGCAGTACGTGTTTCAAGATCGGGAGGCTGAAGATCGGTGATCAGTCCCCATTCAAACCTTGAACGAAGGCGGTCTTCAAGGGTGGGAATTTCTTTTGGAGGACGATCGCTGGATATGACAATCTGTTTATTGTTATCGTGGAGAGCATTAAAAGTATGGAAGAATTCTTCCTGGGTCTGTTCTTTGCCTGCTAAAAACTGGATATCATCAATTAATAATATATCCATATTACGATATTTATTTCTAAACTCAACAGTTTTATTGTCGCGGATTGCATTAATGAATTCATTGGTGAATTTTTCAGATGAAAAGTAGAAAACCTTGTTAAATCCGTGATTGAGTAAGGCATATTGACCAATAGCATGGAGCAGGTGCGTTTTCCCCAGCCCGACACCACCGTAAATAAAAAGTGGATTGTAAGCCTTGGAGGGGCTTTCGGCAACGGCCTGTGAAGCAGCATGGGAGAGGCGATTACAGGAACCGACAACAAATGTATCAAAGGTATACCGAGGATTAAAACTGGAAATATTCTTTGTTGAACGGGTATTATTGTTAATGGGGGCACGCGCTGTAAAATGACTATTTAGTGAAGAATTGATATCTTCAGTGGCAATATCCTGATTAAGATCTGAATTTTGAAAATCTGAGGAAACAATAAAACTGACCCGGTAATTTTCTGAAGTGATTTCTTTTAATGCTCTGTGAATTTGATCGCTGTAGCGAGCTTCAAACCATTCTCTGGTGAAATCGTTGGGTACTTCTATAACAAGGCACTGATTTTCTATGGAAGCAGGTCTGGTCAGATTAAACCAGGTTTCGAAACTTGGTTTATTAAGGTCCTTGCTCAACTCCTGCAGAGTTAACTGCCATATTTCATTAAGGTGGTTGTCCATAAAAATCCTCCTGCGAGTAGAGTAAGAACCAAGAGTTATTAACATAAAACAGAGTTATTAACAGAGGCTGTGGATAACTTTCAAAAAATAGAAGATGACGAGAAACTGTTATTAACATATTAACAGATTAAATCTCCAATGCAAAGGGGTTTCTGAAAAGATGGTTAGATTTATCAACAGTTCTGATTTCTTGACATGATTACCATGATTAATGTATAATTTTTTAATAATATCAATGAATAATAAAGGGGTAAGTTATGAAAAGAACATATCAGCCGAAAAAAAGGCAAAGAAAGCGCGTCCATGGTTTTCTTAAAAGAATGAGAACGCAGGCCGGTAGACAGATTATTAAAAGAAGAAGACAAAAAATGCGCAAAAGAATCAGTGCCTGATAAAATAAAATGACGCTGTACAGGTTGAAAAAAAACTGGGATTTCAGGCGGGTATACCGCCACGGCAGGACGGTTGTGACGAGAAACATCGTCCTTTATTACTGTCCAAACGGTTTAATCTATAACAGAATAGGTTTTGCGGTCAGTAAAAAGGTAGGTAAAAGTGTAGTTCGTAATAGAATCAAAAGGGTTTACCGAGAAGCGCTCAAAATGCTCGAAGGAAAAATGAGACAAGGTTACGACATGGTAATAATTGCTAGAAAACCGGCGGTGGATATTGAATTCAAAAGAGCGCAGAAGGAGTTGTATTATCTTTGCCGGAAAGGGAAAATTATTATACTAGAGGAATAAGAATAACTGGATATATTTTTAAAAGGATATGTCTTTTTCTAATAAACTTTTACAGGATGTACATTTCTCCCTTAAAACCTCGAGTATGTCGGTTTTACCCTTCTTGTTCACAATATACTTATGAAGCAGTGGAACGTTATGGAATTGTCCGGGGCCTGTACATGGGAATGAAAAGAATTTTACGCTGCCATCCATTTAATCCGGGCGGATACGATCCTGTTGAATAATGGATCAGCCAGAAAAGGCAGACAGTAGGAGGATATCAGATGATAGATGCCATAGCTCAATTTTTCGGGGTCGTGCTAAGTTTCATATATGAGTATGTACCAAATTTTGGGGCAGCCATCATTATTATGACTGTTCTTGTTAAACTGGCCACTTTCCCATTGAACAACAAACAGATTCAATCGGCTAAGCGGATGCAGTTAATGCAGCCTGAAATGAAGAAAATTCAGGAAAAATATAAAGATGATAAAGAAAAACAGAATAAAGTAATGACTGAGTTCATGAAGGAAAACAATATTAATCCGCTGGCCGGATGTTTGCCATTGCTGGTTCAGTTTCCCATACTAATTGGTATTTTTAGATTACTGAGAGAAGCGAATGCTTTTCTGGACATGGGTGAAATCAATCCATTTTTGTTTCCAAATGTCGTTACAGAAAGTTTAAAAATTAATTTACTGGAATTGCCGTATTTACCGGGGAGTGAAGGAATTAGCCTGGAAGGGATCATTGGTCAGTTAGGGGTCCTATACCTATTCCCTTTAATTGCCGGAGCGACGACCTATCTTTATTCAAAAATGTCTACTCCAGCTGAAGGCAGCCAAAAAATGATGCTCTACATGATGCCGGTAATGATTACAGTGTTTAGCTTCAGCTTTCCAATTGGTCTTGTCATCTACTGGATTATGAACAATCTATTTTCAATAGGACAGCATTTGTTTATTAGCAAAATGGACAATAGTAGTGCAGCAGACCAAGACAGTGTCGGAGAAGGTAATAAAAAGGATTTAAAAATAAAAGAAAAAAAATCCATGCAGGACCCAGATGGCAGCAGCAAGATGGACAGTCAGAAAAAAGCAGGTAAATTGCAGGGGAATGTTTCGAAAAAAAAGGCCACAAAAGGGAAGGTTAAGAAATGATAGAATATGAAGCTGTAGGCCGTAATGTAGACGAGGCTATAGAAAAAGCTTTATCTGCACTGGGTATAAGAAAGGACAATGCCATTGCTGAGGTCATTGAAGAACCGTCACAGGGGATTCTGGGTTTGCTGGGCAGCAAAGAGGCAAAAGTAAGGGTTCGTCCCGCCAGACAGGCGGGAGCATACCTGGCGGATTATCTTGAAAAAACAATAACCTTTATGAATATTAAAGGGAAAATTGAAATTCAGGAAGACGATGAAAAATTGGAAGCTGATATATATGGTGAAGATGTGGGAGCTTTAATAGGCAGAAGAGGTCGGACCATAAGTGAATTACAGTACCTGCTAAATGTGATCACAAGAAGACAGTTCAGCAACCTTAACAAAATGGTTATTCTGGATGTTGAAAATTACAGAGAAAAAAGGGAAATAACACTTACTCAACTGGCCAGGAATGTTGCAAGGAAGGTGAACAATGAAGGACATAAGCAGGCTCTTGAACCGATGACGCCTCAGGAAAGAAGGATTATTCACATAGCCCTGCAGGATTATACGGGGGTTCAGACCTACAGTGAAGGAGAGGAGCCGTACAGAAAAGTGGTTATCGCTCCCTGCTGATAAAAAATTGACGGTGCCGCCCCGGAAATGGGGCGGTTTTTTTATGAGCTGCAGAACGAGGTAAATTTATGAAAGAGGGGAAGCGAGATGAATGCAGGAAAATGATACTATTACAGCAATAAGCACACCTCTTGGAGAAGGTGGTATCGGTATTGTGCGCCTGAGCGGCCCGAAGTCATTTGATATTGGGCAGAAAATCTTTGTCCCTTCAGGTAAAATGACTTGCGATTACCCTGAAGCAAAACATCTTTATCATGGGCATGTTTTAAATATAAAAGGTGAAACAGTCGATGAAGTATTAGTTTCATTTATGCCGTCGCCGTATACATACACACGAGAAGATGTAGTTGAAATTAATTGTCACAGTGGTGTATTTGCTATGCGGACAATTTTAAAAATTACTATGCAAAATGGCGCAAGATTAGCAGAGCCTGGAGAATTCACAAAAAGAGCTTTTATTAATGGCAGAATTGATTTAAGCCGTGCAGAAGCGGTTATCAATATGATCAAGGCACGTTCAGAAGAAGCAGTAAAAGCAGCGGCAAGAAATATAAGGGGGGCTTTGGATGATAAAGTAAAGGTGTTAAGAGAAAGACTGATTGAAGCAAGAGCACCACTTGAAGCATCTTTTGACTACCCGGAAGAGTACGAAATGGACGATGGTGATCTAAAAAAGGTAGAAGCAGCAATAACATATGTAAAAGAAGAAATAAAAATCATGTTGAGAGATATTGTTAGAAACAGGGCTTTCCAGGAAGGAGTTAGTATCGCTATCATTGGCAAGCCAAATGTAGGGAAATCATCACTTCTAAATGCAATGCTAAAGCAGCAGAGGGCTATTGTACATGAAATACCGGGCACAACGCGAGACATTCTGGAAGGATATATGAACCTGGGAGGGTATCCGATAAAACTAATTGATACGGCAGGTATTCAGGGTACTGAAGATCCAGTGGAAATAGAAGGAATAGCCCGTTCGAAAAAGGCGGCGGAACAGGCAAAGCTGATCATAACCGTTCATGACGGTTCACGAAAGTGGGAAGATGAAGATAGAAAAATCGCAGCTATGGTGGAACCAGGCCAGGGGAAGGTTGTAGTGATCAATAAAAAGGATCTTGAGATGAAAATTTCGTTGGAAAAAGTAAGAAAATGCTACAAAGATGCCCCTATTGTGCATACAGCTGCCATCAGAGGAGAAGGCATGAGTGATTTAGAAGAAGCGGCAGCGGAGCAGATGGATGTGCTTTTCAAGGGAGTTAGTGAAGGACCGGCGGTAATTTCGATACGACATGAACAAATACTGGAAGAAACTTATATATGCATTGAGCGAGCACAGAAAATGCTGGTGCAAGAACCACCTGAATTAGTCAGTCTTGAACTGCAGAATGCATGGTTGAAAATGGGTGAAATAACAGGGGAAACGATTCAGGAGGAATTGTTGGATAAGATATTTAGCGAATTTTGTTTGGGTAAGTAATGATTACTGGAAGGAAGCAGATTTTGAATAATAACAGGGCAAACGCAGTCAAAAATATGCTTAAACTCATGGATCTGACTGCAGAGAGCAAAAAAATAGAGCAGCTGATTCTTTATACAAAAATGCTTGAACAAGGGTTACAGAGTAAAAGGGTAACAGGGGAAAAGACAGTAGAAGGCATAGTTTTCAAGCAGTTATATGATTCCCTTTATTTAGTGAAATTAAAACAGCTAAGGCGGGGGAATATGGTGGCAGATGTTGGAAGTGGTGGTGGTATACCGGGTATACCAGTAAAAATAATGCTGCCGGATGTGAATATCAGTATGATCGAGGCGAACCGGAAAAAAGCGGCTTTCATCAAGCAGGTTATTGATGCACTGGGTTTGTTAAAAGCTGAGGTGTTCTGGGAAAGGGTTGAAGAAACTGGTCATAAGCAAGAACATCGAGGGCAATATAATGTAGTAATGTGCAAAGCGCTGGCGGAGATGAATGTTCTGGCGGAAATATGTCTGCCACTGCTTAAAATGGACGGGAATGCTTTTATTTACAAAGGACCGGCAGGAGAAAAAGAAGTTGAAATAGCAAAAAAAGCTATCGAACAATGCGGTGGACAAATAGCAGAAAAATGGTTTTATAAGCTGCCAGGTGGGGAATCAAGAATAATATACCGGATTATCAAAGATAAAAAAACGCCTGACAATTATCCTAGGAAAGTAGGAAAACCTTTTAAAAACCCTATAAAATAACATTGAGAAAGAAAAAAAGATTATAATAGATGCTGGAAGCATGTGAACGCAGAGAGTTATATTTTGAAAGCATGAAGGAAAGAATGGTTTATTGTCCAATTTATTTTGTGCAGGGAAAATTATAAAAATGGTGGTGACAAATATTCCTGAAGTTGTATTTGAGACTACTACGGAAAAAGTTGTGGCGATTGATATTGATAAAATCAGGCAAAACCAATTTCAACCGAGAAGAAATATAGATCAAGAAAAGATAATGGAACTGGCAGATTCAATAAAAGAAAACGGTTTGATCCAGCCTGTAGTAGTACGTAGAGCAGGGAGCGATTATGAACTGGTTGTCGGTGAAAGAAGATATCTGGCCTGCAGGAGTCTGGGATGGCAAAAAATATCGGCAGTTGTCAAAAACATTTCAGACAGCGAAATGGCCGTGCTGGCCTTAATCGAAAATCTACAGAGAGAAAATTTAAATTGCTTTGAAGAAGCAATGGGATACATATTTTTGATTGAAAAATTTAATATGACCCAGGAGCAACTGGCCAAAAATATTGGCAAAAAACAGTCAACCGTAGCAAATAAAATCAGACTTTTAAAATTAAGCACAGGAGTTAGAAAAGAGATACTGGCAAAAGGATTGAGTGAAAGGCATGCAAGAGCCCTGTTAAAACTAAATTCCGAAGAAGAGCAAATAAAAATGATTAAGGAAATAGCAGAACAGGAAATGACGGTTAAAGAAGTCGAAAAAAGGATCATAGCAAAAATACCACAGGAGAAGAGAAAAAAACGGAAAAATAATTCAAAGCCAGTAATAAGAGATATGCGAATATTTCTAAACACAATCCGAGAAGCGGTCGAAATGATCAAAAAATCGGGGTTAACACCCGATGTAACAGAAAAAGTAGAAGAAGAATTTATTGAAGTGACCATAAGATTAACGAAAGAAATGGTGGAAAGAAAATAACGTGAGAATATTAACAGGAAGAGGTTTATGACGGTTCCAGGGTGGGAGAGATTGATTTAATGAACAAAGTTGTGGCAATAACCAATCAAAAAGGCGGCGTGGGAAAGACAACAACAGCCGTGAATTTGGGGGCTGCTCTCGCAGAAATGGGGGGGAAAGTACTACTGGTGGACATAGATCCGCAGGGGAATACTACCAGTGGGACCGGGTTATCAAAAAAGGACATAGAATTCTGTATCTATGACGTACTTATAAATGAAAGAGATATTAAAAAAACAATAATCAGGACCGGGTGGAAGAATCTTTATGCAGTCCCGGCTACTATTCAGCTGGCGGGAGCAGAAATTGAACTGGTTTCAATGGTTTCTAGAGAGGCAAAATTAAAGCGGGCAATGCAGGAAGTAAAAGAAGATTACGATTATATATTTATTGACTGCCCACCGTCTCTTGGCCTTTTAACTATCAATTCGCTTAATGCTGCAGACGGTGTCATTATCCCGATTCAGTGCGAATACTATGCCCTGGAAGGACTTGGACAGTTGATGAATACAATTGCTCTTGTCCGTAAACATCTAAATAATGCTCTGCGCATAGAAGGAGTCTTGCTGACCATGTATGACAGCAGGACAAATTTATCCGAACAGGTGGCAGAGGAAGTCAGAAATTATTTTAAGCACTATGTATATAAAACAGTAATACCGCGAAATGTTCGTCTGAGTGAAGCGCCAAGTTACGGAAAGAACATATTTGATTATGATCCAAAGAGCAAGGGAGCAGTGCTTTACCGTGAGCTTGCCCGGGAGGTTAAAGAAAGATGAATGAAAAACGGAGACTGGGTAAAGGGCTGGGAGCATTAATACCTGAGGCTGTGAACGATAAAGAAGGGAGCAATGAAATAGAGCTTGATTTAATCAAAGCAAACCCTTTCCAGCCGCGCAGAGAATTTGAGGAAGATAAAATGAAAGAGCTTGCCTCATCAATTAAAGAACATGGCATACTGCAAGCAGTGGTTGTTTCCCCGGACCCGGAAGGAGAGGGGTATATACTGGTAGCCGGAGAAAGACGATGTAGGGCGGCAAGGATGGTCGGATTGAAGAAAGTACCGGCAGTAATTAAAAAGATAAATAAAAAAACGATGCTTGAAATGGCCCTGATTGAAAACCTGCAAAGGGAAGATTTAAACCCTTTGGAAGAAGCGGCAGCATATCGCAGGTTGATCGATGATTTTAAATATACTCAAGAGGAACTAGCTGGAAGGCTGGGGAAAAGCAGGCCAACAGTGGCGAACAGTTTGAGGCTACTGTCATTGACTGAACCAGTCCGCGATCTTATGGCAAGCAGAACAATTACTGCTGGTCAGGCAAGGCCATTGCTTTCAATAGAAGAACCTGGTAGGCAATATGAAGCGGCAATGATGATTGTAGAACAAGGATTGTCGGCGCGGGAAGCAGAAAAATTAGCTGCTAAAAAAGGCAGGGCAGGGATTAAAAAAGATAAAGATATAAAAAACACGGATCCGCTCATCGAAGAGCTCCAGCAAAGAATACAGCGAGAACTGGGGACAAAAGTAAAAATAAAAAGCGGTAGAGAAGGCGGGACAATTGAAATATATTATTATGGAGATGATGATTTAGAAAGGCTTACAACAAGATTACTTCCAGAAGGGCTTGATTAAGATGTTTCACGTGAAACATGGTCCATATTGCCTGGTCCAAGATGTTTCACGTGAAACATTACCTGCACTGCCGGCAGCTGTTATGGCAGCCACGTTTTTCCTTAAGCATTTAATGAAAATACCCTGGCTTGGCTGTGATTTTTGGTTTGTGTTATAATAAGTAACACATTGCTATCGGGGGCGAATAACAGAAATAGTTATTTTGCTATATCCCGATTTTTTTAAGATTGAAAGGTAGAGGCTATAAATGGCAGATAATAATAAAGATAGATGCTTTACAATCATGATTGTACCTCACTCGGAAGAGGCTACTTTCAGTCTCAAATTGCCCCTGTATGTGGTAAAATTAGCGGCGGCAGTGGTAGTGCTATTCATCATCGGTTTTGGTCTGCTGGGGTTTGCCTACCTCAGAGCGGATTCTAAGGCGAAGGAGGCTCAATCGCTGCGAGAAATTAACAGGGCACAGCAAGATGAAATTGACACTCTGGCTGTGGAAACGCAAAAAATGATGGAACAGCTCGGTGAGGTTGATGCTCTCGTTGATAAAATGACCGATAAACTGGAGATTGAGAGCGATGAAAACATTAATCTGCAGCATCAAGCGATGCCGGTTCTCGATGCTCTCAAGGAAAAAGAAGAGAACGAGCATGGTCGTCTATATGCCAGTCGTTCGTCGACCGGCGGGGTCCTGGATAGAGCAGCTGATAATATTGCCCTTCTGCAGGACAGTGTGCCGGAACGAACGGAAACCCTTGATGTTATTGATCAGTATGTTGACAGGGTCGATGCAATTCCTTCGCTTTGGCCGGCTCGCGGACGTATCTCTTCAGATTTTGGAACAAGGAGAATCCCCTATGCCGAAAGTGGTTACCAGTTTCATACCGGTGTCGATATAACCGGTTCGTATGGATCGTCTATATATGCCTCTGCTCCCGGCACTGTTACTTTTACCGGATACAGGGGTAGTCTCGGCAATCTTGTCATTATCGATCATGGCTACGGTTATAAAACTTATTACGCCCATCTTGCTGATTTTATTGTCAATGTCGGGGAACAGGTAGAAAGAGGTCAGATCATTGCTCACATGGGCAGTTCCGGCAGAACAACAGGGACTCATCTGCATTATGAGGTTCGTCACTCGGGATCACCGGTCAATCCGGCCAACTATTTGAAACAATTGTAAGTTAGGAGGCAAATCATTTGTTTAAAAAAAATAGCCTTGATGTATCTTCGGATAAGGTAAATACTGTAATCGGCAAAGGGACCATTTTTCAGGGTACGATGGTTGGGAACGGTTTAATTCGCATAGATGGAGAAGCGAAGGGAGATATTAAGAACAAAGGAGACGTAATCATTGGAGAAAGCGGTACGGTTGCTGTCGATTTGAAGGCGCGAAATGTCACGATAGCCGGTCACTTTGAGGGAAGCATTGAAGCGGAGGGCAGATTGGAGCTCAAAAAAACCTCGACAGCCATTGGCAAGTTTAAAGTGAATGGTTTGCTCATCGAAGAAGGGGCGATTGTATCCGGCGGCATGGAAATGTCATTAAAGGACAAAGACAACAACAAGGTCCTCCGCAAACAAGAGGATCAAGGAGAGAATAATTCAGAGGCACGGTAAAAAATACAGCACATATTACTCGACAGACAATGCTCAAGTAATTTAAGATGTGTTTTTCTTATTATAGAGCAATTTATGGTTTTACATGCAGCTTATTATATTCATGCCGATTAAATTGGTTCTTACCTGTAGTCCGGATAAGTGATGTAGGGGTAGGGAAGTTTTTAAATGATCTGATGATTAAGCTAAAGACTCAATTAGATTAAATTTAAAAATGCCATAATTGTAAAGCGAGGTATTAAAATGCTTATTATTTTACTGGGACCGCCTGGTGCAGGTAAAGGCACGCAGGCTGAACGATTGGTTAAAGAATTTGCCCTTGCTTATATTTCCACCGGTAATATCCTCAGGAAAGCTGTCAAAGAAAAAACAGTTTTGGGCCGTAAGGCCCAGGATTATATGGACAGCGGGCAGCTCGTCCCTGATGATCTGGTAGTTGATATTGTTAAAGAACGCCTGCAGGAGCCTGATTGCCAAAAAGGCGCGCTTCTGGACGGTTTTCCAAGGACTGTTGCCCAGGCAGTTGCTCTCGATAAAATGCTCCCACTGATTGGAACAAAAATCGACGCAGTTGTTTTGCTGGAAGTTGATGAGAACGAGCTGATCGACAGACTTACTGGCAGACGAGTATGCTCGAACTGCGGGGCCAACTATCATATGAAATTTAACCCACCAAAGGTACGCAATGTATGCGATCAATGTGGTGGTGATCTATTTCAACGCGATGACGATGCTTTGGAAACGGTGAAAGAGAGGTTGGAGGTATATAAAAAGCAAACAGAGCCTTTAATTGACTTTTACCGAGAAAAAGATATCCTCAGTGTTATTGACGGTAATAAGGATATTGAAGATGTATTTAAACAAATTGATGCTGTGATTACAGATATCGAGGAACGGTGATCCAGGGAAGTGGTCACATACTCTGTTGGTCAATTGGTAGAGATGAAAAAAGGGCATCCCTGTGGGGCAAACTGCTGGCGGATTATTAGGGTCGGCATGGATATCCGGATCAAATGTCTCAATTGCGGGCGAAGCGTTTTGATACCGCGTTCTCGTTTTGAGCGCAGATTGAAAAAAATTATTTCTGAGGCAGAACAGCAGGAAGAGTAAACGGGAGAGTTGATTATGTCCTGGAGCTGTGGAATTGTCGGCTTGCCGAATGCAGGGAAGTCGACTCTTTTTAAAGCGATCACTTCACTTGATGTTCCCATAGAAAGTTATCCTTTTTCTACTATCGATCCCAATAAAGCAATAGTTCCTTTACCCGATCGGAGGCTGCCTGCACTGGCCGAGTTAAGCGGTGCCGATAAGATCACTCCGGCTACCATTGAAATAACAGATGTAGCCGGTCTGGTTAAAGGTGCCAGCAGAGGTGAAGGCCTTGGCAACCAGTTCCTGGGACATCTTCGTGATGTCGATCTATTGATTCATGTTGTTGGTGCGTACAACCGACAGGAAGAAAACAGTAAAAGTATTGCTACAAAAGTGGAAACAGTAAACCTTGAGTTATGTCTTGCAGATATTGAAGTTGTCGAACGGAGAGAGGACAAACTGGAACCAAAGGCCAAAAGCGGTGATAAAAATGCCCGGGCTGAACTGAATCTGCTTGCAAAAACGCTTGATTATTTGAATCGGGGCTTGATGCTTTCACAGGTTAAGTTTACTGAAGAAGAAATAAGCTTCCTGACCAATCTGTCCTTGCTAACCAGAAAGAAAATGATTTATGTATACAATACTGGTGAGGATTCACCTGTCAATCCGGACCTGTCCGGCATTCCTGAAAAATACGAGGCAATTCCTATCTGTGTTTCCCTGGAGGCAGAACTGGCCGAACTGCCGGCGGAAGAGAAGAAAGTTTTTTTGGATGCTTACGGAATGCAAACCAGCCGGATCGAGGAACTTCTTGCTCGTTGTTTTATGCTGCTTGATCTGGCTGCTTTTTATACGATAAAAGGGAGTGAAACAAGAGCCTGGATTGTTCCATCAGGGATACCTGCCGTTAAAGCTGCCGGTGAGGTACATACTGACATGGAAAGGGGGTTTATCAATGTAGAAGTTGTTCCATGGAATGTCCTGCTTTCAGCCGGTAGTCTTGCTCGAGCAAGGGAGAAAGGGCTTTGCCGAACAGAAGGACGCAATTATCCGATTGAAGACGGTGATGTTTTGATTTTCCGTTTCCGGGCCTAAAAAAGGAGAAATTTAATTTGGATAAACACTGGTCTATAATCCTTCGATTCGTATTTTTAGTATTAATTATCATCGGAGCAATCTGGCTTTTAAACAGCCTGGCCTGGGTTGTTGCCCTTCTGCTGGTGAGTACCCTTATTGTTTATATTCTCCACCCGCTGTTGCAGTATATCAAGCGAAGCTTTGCTATTAAACATGGTTTCGCAGTGGTCATAGTATTTGTTGCATTTCTTCTTTTTTGCGTGCTGGTTTTTAGCCTGTTGATACCCATTGTTTATAAAGAAGCGATTGAACTGGCAGAGAATTTTCCTCATTACCTGGAACGTTTTCAAATATACCTTGCTTCGCTTTCGCAGCAGACGATCAGATTGGATCTGGAAAATGAAATCAAGGATTACTTGTCAAACATATCTGAAAATTTCTATCAGGCCGTAGAATATCTGGCAGAAACCTCGGTTCAGGTGATCAGCAAAACAGTTGATATTTTTCTCGTTTTATTTCTTGTTTTTTTCCTACTTTATGATTTTCAGGCTGTTCGCAGCCAGGTGATTGAAGTAGTACCTCCTGCTCATCGAAAGCTGGCGGAAGAATTCATTGCCATAGTCGATACCAATGTGGGTTCCTTTATACGTGGTTCCCTCCTCCGCTGTTTGATTGTCGGGATTGTAACGGGGACTGTTTTGTTTTTGATCGGGATGCCTTATGCTTTACTGCTTGGGTTGATTGCCGGCTTGTTTAATTTTATTCTTTACCTGGGGCCTTATATCGCAGCAATTCCGGCTGTCCTGCTCAGTTTTTCTCCATTGACTCCGTCTCCCCTGATTGTGCTGCTTGTATATGTTATTATCCAGATAATGGATGGAGTTTTTCTGGCGCCCCTTCTTCTGGGACGTATTCTGAATTTGAAACCGATAACCATTATTACATCTATCCTGGCCGGAGGGAAGCTGGCCGGGTTGCTCGGGATGGTGCTGGCAGTTCCCTTAGCCGGCATAGTGAAAGGAATTATCGAACTGCTTAAGCGTAGTGCTGCTTACCGTGAAGAGAAGTGATTGGCAGTTGTTTCCCTTCGCCAGTATATTTTCATTATAACAAAATATTAAGAGTGCTAAAAGTAGATCGAATTTAGAGAAAAAGGTAGAAACCTTGTTTTAGCTGGCTTGCCCCGCTGTAGTAAATATGCTATCATGTTTCAGGTAAATCCCTGCTCCGCAAAGGGGCCATCAGTCCAGAGGGAGGTGATAAGAGTGGGACTATACGAAAACATGCTGATCTTACGACCCGATATGGAATCGGAAGAAGAAACTGAAGTATTGAACAATTTAGAGGAAACCATTACAAAAAATGGTGGTTCGGTTACTAAGGTTGTAGACTGGCACAAACGAAAACTTGCTTACGAAATCAACAAGCACAGGGAAGGGCACTACTATCTCGTCTACTTTGATGCTCCGGGAACCATAATCCCGGAGGTCGAACATTATTTTCGGGTTACAGATGCCATAATACGTTTCATGATTGTGTCCGCCGATAAGAGCGATCTGGACGCTATCGGTGGAGAAGAACATGTACCGGCTGGAGAAGTTGAGGATGTCGCAGCAGAAGAAGAAAAACCGGCCGGTGAAGAATCAGAAGTAAGTAAAGACGAACAGCCAACTTCGGAAACAACCGAGCAACCGGCTGAGGGAACAGCTGACCAGTTGGAAGAAGAGGAAAAGACTGACTAAGCAGATTTGATTAAATATTATTTTAAGTGAGGGCGATTTTGTCATGCTTAACATGGTGGTTCTAATCGGCCGCTTGACCCGGGATCCTGAGCTCCGTTATACTCCGGGCAATGGAGTACCTGTGTCGACGTTTACCCTTGCTGTTAATCGTCCTTTTACCAATCAGCAGGGTGAAAGAGATACAGACTTCATCAATGTTGTAACCTGGCGCAAACTGGCAGAAAACTGTGCTAATTATCTAAAAAAAGGCAGTATGGCTGCAGCTACAGGCCGCCTGCAAATAAGATCTTATGACGATAGCCAGGGTGTTAGGCGAAAAGTGGCTGAAGTAGTAGCCAATGATGTGCGATTTTTGGATAAGGGTGGGGGAACCGACAAAGATAAAAACGATGATTTTGATGAAAGCGGTTCTGAAAACAATGACATCAGCGAGGATGATGTTCCTTTCTAGTGAAAGGAGGGTGATATGATGAGAAGAGACAAAGGTAGGAAACCTAAAAAGAAAATTTGTAGCTTTTGTGTTGAAAAAATAGACAATGTGGATTATAAGCAGTATGAAAAGTTAAAACGTTTTATTACGGAACGAGGTAAAGTTCTGCCGCGTCGCATTTCCGGAAATTGCGCCCGTCATCAACGCCAGTTGACCCGGGCGATCAAAAGAGCCAGGATAATGGCACTGCTTCCTTTTACCGCGGAGTAAGATCAGTTAAATTTTATATTCACAAAAGTAGCGGTGCCGGGTTTAACATTCCGGTAGCCGCTCTTTTTTTGCAGGAGTGCAGGGAACTGGAAGAGAACTAACTGAGGGGAAGGCAGGTTTGAATTCTAACCCTGTCATCCAATCGAGATTGGCCAAAAGGAGTGATTTAGCTATGAAAATAATCCTTCAACAGGATGTACCTAACCTTGGGGAAAAAGGAGAAATCAAGGATGTAGCCCCCGGTTATGCCCGTAATCACCTTCTCCCCAGGAAAATGGCTGTTGAAGCTACCCCGCAGAAGTTACGTGAATGGGAAAAACAGAAGCAAAGAGAAGAAGCCGTCAATCGACAACTGGAAGAAGAAGCCAGTCATCAGGCTGAAAAGGTATCCGGTCAGGTCATAATTTTTAAAATGCCGGCTGGTGATGGTGGGAGGCTGTTTGGCTCGGTTACTTCTGCTGATGTTGCCGGAAAACTGTCTGACATTGGTGTTGAAGTAGATAAAAAGAAAATTGAATTCCCGGAACCGATAAAAAGTGTCGGTCCGCACATTGCCAATGTTAAACTGCATCAGGGTATTACAGCGGAATTAAAAATTGTAGTCGAGAAAGACGAATAATAATTCGGGAAGGGGCGGATTTGAAGTGGTTGTAATCAGCGACAGAGTTCCTCCTCAGAGCAAGGATGCTGAGCAATCAGTCCTCGGTTCGATGATTATTGATAAAGAGGCAATATTCGCCGCTGCAGAGCTTTTGACTGACGAGGACTTTTACTCTACCGCCCACCAGAAAATTTTTGCCGGGATAATCGGTTTAAGTGAGAGAGGGGAACCGGTAGATATAGTAACTTTATCGGAGGAGCTTCAGCGCAGGCAATGCCTGGATGAAATCGGGGGAAGGACTTATCTTGTAAGCCTTGCCAATAGTGTACCCACTGCTGCCAATGTGCGTTATCATTCTCAGATAGTCCGCGAAAAAGCAATTTTGCGTTCGCTTATTCAGGCAGCAACCGGTATAGTAACCCGCAGTTTTGATTCGCCTCCCAACGTTGATGAATTTCTTGATGAAGCTGAACAACTAATTTTCGAAATAGGGCGCCGCGGTAAACACCAGGGTTTTGCATCACTGAAAGATGTTCTGGTTCAGGCGTTTGATCGGATTGAGAAACTGTACGACGAAAAAAAAGGAGTTACCGGTCTTTCAACAGGTTTCATGGACCTTGACAGACTTACTTCGGGACTGCAGAATTCTGATCTTGTCGTTATAGCGGCCCGTCCGAGTATGGGTAAAACTACTCTGGCTCTGAATATGGCTCAGCAGATTGCTGTGCGGGAAAAAAAAGCAACGGCATTTTTCAGCATGGAGATGTCAAAGGAACAACTGGCCCAACGATTGCTCTGTGCCGAATCACAGGTTGATGCACAGAATATGAGAAGGGGTTTCCTGAGCCAGGATGAATGGCACAAACTGACCAGAGCTGTCGGACCGCTAAGCGAAGCTCCTCTTTATATCGACGATACCGCATCACTGTCGGTTATGGAAGTAAGAGCCAAAGCGCGCCGTTTAAAAGCGGAAAAGAAGCTTGATGCCATTTTTGTCGATTACCTTCAGCTTATGCGCGGTTTCAGTAGAGCTGAAAGCAGGCAGCAGGAATTATCAGAAATTTCCAGAGCCCTTAAAGCACTGGCCAAGGAACTTGAGGTTCCAGTAGTGGCTCTTTCCCAGCTTAGCCGTGCTGTTGAAAAAAGACCCGATCGACGTCCTATCCTTAGTGATTTGATGGAATCGGGCGGCATTGAGGCAAATGCCGATGTTGTAATGTTTATTTACCGCGAATCTTATTACAACAAAGATACTGAAAAAGGTAATATTGCCGAGATCAGCATTGCCAAGCAGCGTAACGGCCCGACCGGGTTGACGGAGCTTTATTTCCTCGATAAATTTACAAAATTTGCTAATGTAGCCCGGGAATCAATCAAGGAAGAAGGGTAACTTTGTCGTTAAGGCAAAAATATGATGTTGTTATTATAGGGGCAGGACCGTCCGGCATATTCGCTGCACTCGAACTGTCGGCAAAAACTAAAGCCAGTATATTAATTGTTGATAAAGGTCCTGCGCTTGAGAAACGCAGCTGTAAGACACAGGGAGATTACGGCCGCTGTCTGCGCTGTGAACCCAGTACTACAACCTGCGGTTGGGGTGGTGCCGGTGCATTTAGCGACGGCAAGCTGACCCTGACTGCAGATTTTGGCGGGTTTTTAAACGATCTCATCGATCAGAAAATTGTCAGGCGTCTTATTGAAGAGGTTGACGGTATTTATCTGTCATTTGGTGCACCGCAAAAGGTTTATGGCACCGATAAAGCAGCAATCAAAGATATTGAAAGGCGCTCAGTAGCTGCTGGACTTAGCCTCATTCCGGCAATGATCCGGCACCTGGGAACGGAAAACTGTTACCGCATTCTTAAGAATATGTATGAGGCACTGGTTGATAAAATCGATATAATGATGGATTCAGCTGTTGCAGAACTTAGTGCTGAAAACGGTGTAATTAATGGGATTCTTCTTGCAAGCGGCGATTTTATTGCCGCAGATTTTGTGATATGCGGCCCCGGCAGGGCCGGTTCAGAATGGATGCAACGTGAATCCACCAGACTTGGTTTGAATAGCTCCAACAATCCCGTAGATATAGGCGTAAGAGTAGAAGTCCCTTCGGTAATCATGGACACGCTTACCGATAAAATATATGAATCAAAATTGATTTATTTTACCAGCCATTTCGATGATCGAATTCGTACTTTTTGTATGAATCCTTACGGAGTGGTAGTTACTGAGAATAACGAAGGATTAATTACGGTAAACGGTCACAGCTATGCTGAAAGGAAGACCGATAATACTAATTTTGCTTTGCTGGTCAGTAAATCTTTTACTTATCCATTCAAAGAGCCCATCCGTTATGGGCGTTACATTGCCAGTCTGGCCAATATGCTTGGTGACGGAGTAATTGTCCAGCGCCTGGGTGACCTTTTGACCGGACGACGCTCAACACGGGAGCGTATTAACCGTGGTCTGGTGCGTCCTACTCTTGAAGAAGCTACTCCCGGTGATTTAAGTTTGGTTTTACCTTATCGCTACCTGGTAGCGATAATTGAAATGCTTGAAGCACTGGAGAAGCTTGTGCCCGGGGTTAATACACGTCATACTCTTCTTTATGGGGTAGAAGTTAAATTTTATTCTTATCGTCTTAGACTTAACGATAATCTTGAAACAGAGGTTAAAAACCTTTTTGCAATCGGTGACGGGGCCGGGATTACCCGGGGTTTGATTCAATCTTCTGCTACCGGTCTTATCGCGGCTAGAGAAATAGCGCAGCGTATTTAAGTTTATAATTAGACAAACTGTGAAAAGTAAAGGTTTCTTAATCCCGCAAGCTCCATGTTAAGGCTGTTAAAACAGTAATAACGGTTCTTAAAAAGGTTTTTTTCGTTTTTTGGCGAATGTTCCATTGTTATAGTTTTTGTTAATGGTTATAGTATGTTATTTCAAGGCTTGATCCAATTCTGGAAAGCCGGTATACTAAACTGCCGGATTGATTCAGGAAAGGAATCTATTGCAATGAATTCAAATACTGTTCATAGAGTACCCGCTGGGAAACAACCCAGGTTTAATATAACTGCCAGACTAAGGCAGTTTTATAATCGACTGCAAGAAATGCTGACCGCCTTTACTATGGAGAGCTATCACTTTATTATGGGCGCTGCCATTGCAGTGATTTTATTACTGGGGATTCATGTTTACCTGGAGAATTATGTATGCGTAGTCGTTCTTGATGATCAGGAAGCGGGTTTTGTTGAAGTGGGAGTGGTCAGGGATGCTGATGAAATTGAAAGTTATATAGAGGAAATAACCTATCGCTGTGGTGAGCTGTACGACATGCCGCTAGAGGCGGAAAACAATATTTCCTTAATTCGAGAATTCAGGCCTGAAAGTGAACCTGATTCAGAAGCGGTCCGTGAATTTATTCGCCGCCATCTTAACCTGGCTGTCGATGCTTATATGGTCACCGTGGACGGTAGACCTGTTGCTGCTGTCTCCTCTGAGAAAGAACTTGATTTGATTGTTGATTCTCTGACCGCCTCTTTTACTCGGACAAGCGGAAGCGGCCGAGTCCTTGAGGCTTTTGTTGTGGAAGAACTGGACCTGAAAAAATGTTCGGCTGCTCCTGACAGTATATGCAGTGCCGATGAGGTAGTCGATTTGCTGGTGGAAAACAGCAAAGAAGATACTTTAACGGGTGTTTATTTAGCAGCCAGGGCTGAAGACAGGATCGCCCTTGAAAGCCGCTATACGGGAATAGAAAGCGAAGATGATGAAGTACCATCCGACGAAACACCATTACCCGTGCCAGCTTATTCCAATAATACCCCCAAAATTGAACGTTTGGATGCTGAGATGCAGGAACAAAAAATGAACGAGATTGATGGGGTCCACGTTAAGGTAATTGAAGAAATAACAGTATATGAACCAATTCCTTTTTCAGTGGAATATATCTATGATGATGAAATGTGGGTTGTTCAAAGTGATGTAACAACACCGGGCAAAGAGGGTTTAAAAGAAATTGTCTATCATTTGACTCTGGAAAACGGTGTTGAAGTAATGCGGACCAAGCTTGAAGAAACGATCATTGATGAACCTGTGCCCCAGGTAATAACCCAGGGAATGGCTAAAGTGCCATCCATCGGAGAAGGGCAGTTCGTCTGGCCGGTCGCCAGCCGTGGTGAAGTAACTCCAGGCAGGGGTTTTAGTTCCTGGCATACCGGGATTGACATTAATGCTCCAATGGGCACCGGAGTGCTTGCAGCTGACAGCGGTGTAGTCTGGTTTTCAGGACACGGAGGTTCACAGGGTAATTATATCATTATATACCATGGTGTTTATTGGACCCTTTATCTGCATAACAGTGAAAATTTAGTCCAAAAGGGAGATCAGGTCAATCAGGGAGATGTGATTGCCCTGCTTGGATCAACCGGTCGTTCCACCGGTCCGCATTTGCATTTTGAAGTTCGCGTGGATGATGGAACCGGTGAATGGCATGCCTATTATCAGCATGAACCGATAGATCCCCTGCAATTTTTCCGCCCATAAAAGTTATTGTCTCACGATAGCCCTTCTTCAACAGAAGAAGGGCTGTTTTATTTTTCTGTCTGTATAACAGGTTTCCTGAGCATGCAGGGATTGAATCAAGCAAAGGCGAATGCCTTATGTTAATTTATTAAACGGGGTTGTAAACATTGATAAATAAAATTTTAGTTGTGGATGATGAAAAACCGATCGTAGATATCCTGCAGTACAATCTTGAAAAAGAAGGTTACAGAGTAGTGACTGCCTTTAACGGAGAAGAGGCTCTTCTGCAGGTGGAAGCGGAGAATCCCGATTTAATTATTCTTGACATTATGCTGCCCCGCAAAGACGGTTTTACTGTCTGTAAAGAAATTCGCTCCAGCCATGATATCCCCATTATAATGCTCACAGCGAAAGAGCTCGAGATGGATAAGGTTATCGGGCTGGAACTGGGAGCAGATGATTATGTTACCAAACCGTTCAGTGCCCGTGAGGTAACGGCCAGGGTTAAGGCAATTTTAAGGCGTACTCAAATGAAAGAGAACAAGGCTGATTCAGAAAATAGCAGGATTGTTTTCGGTACGATAATTGTAGATCAGGGGGAAGTCCAGGTTTATAACCAGGGAGAGCCAGTTGAACTGACCATCAAAGAGTATAATTTGCTTGTTTATCTGATCAAGAAACCGGGTTATGTATTTAGCCGTGAGCAGCTTTTAGATCAGGTCTGGGGTTATGATTACATTGGTGATGAGAGAACGGTGGATGTTACCATTCGCAGGCTGCGTGAAAAATTAGAAAACAATCCGGCAAAACCCGACTATATCCATACTAAAAGAGGAGTGGGCTATTATTTCAGACGGAGGGAAAATATTTAACAGCCTCCAGTGGAAAATTATTTTCATATACCTTATGCTTATCCTTTTTTCCCTGCAGCTGATCAGCGTATATCTGGTCCATTCACTGGAAGAGTATTATTTGCATAATTACAAGGAGAGCCTTGAAAACCAGGCCAGGTTATTGTCTGCTTTTGTTGAACCCGGCCTGGGAGAAGGACAGATGTGGAGCGAGGAAAGTGTTCGTTTAACTCGTGAATTCAGGGATCTGCATGATATGGAAATTACTATCCTGGATAACTATGCCAATATTGTCGGCACCTCCGGACGCCAGGCGCTGCTTGGACGCCGCTTGATCCGTGATGAAATCATAAGGGCTCTGACCGGTCACCTGAGTGATACGATTCGTTATGATCCGGCTGTCCAGGAAAGGCGGTATTACCTGGCATATCCTATCCAGGATGAAGGTAACACCCTCGGAGTTGTGTATCTCAGCGGTTCTCTGAAGCCGGTTGACAGTACCTTGAACGAGGTAAAAATTATCCTGCTCAGCGGTGTTGGGATTGCTCTTGCGATTAGCTTTGTCCTGGGGATTATTTTAACCAGAACTATTACTTCGCCCATAAAAGAGGTTACTGATCAGGCTAATTTTATGGCCGGAGGAGATTATTCCCGGAAGATTAAAGTCCAGACTTCCGATGAAATAGGTCTTCTGGGACAAACATTCAATTATCTGGCCGAACAACTCAGCAGCACGATTAATGAAATGTCTTCGGAAAAGAGTAAAGTGGAAGCGATTATTAACAATATGAGTGATGGTGTAGTTGCACTCGACGGCAAAGGGCACCTTATACAGATTAATCCATCCGCCAGGCAATTACTAAAAGTTATAAATCTTAAAGTTGATTTGCAGAGAAGGGCGGGATTTAGTTTGCTTCGCAGCCTTATAGGGCGGTATGCAACCAGGCAATTTATCCGTGATCAGAAACCGCTTACCGCGGAGGTGTCGAGCCATAATCCCGATTGCACCATGCAGGTAAAAGTGGCGCCTTTTAAAGTGGAGAAAGGCAAACTTAACGGTACTCTCATAGTGCTCCACGATGTAACCAGAGAAAGGGAACTGACCAGGCGCCAGGAGGAATTTGTGGCTGATGTTTCCCATGAGCTGAGGACTCCGCTGGCTACAGTAAAAAGCTACGTTGAGACACTGCTTGACGGTGCGGATGAAGAACCTGATACAAGACAACGATTCCTGGGAGTGCTGGCCTCCGAGACTGAACGGATGGTCAGTATGGTTAAAGATCTTCTCGTGCTATCACAGATAGATTCAGCCCGTGTTGATTGGCATATGGAAGATGTTAATCTGAAAGAGCTGGCCCTGGAAGCTGTAGAACAGACCAGGCAAAAAGCAAGTGCCTCTTCTACCCTTATAGAAGTGGCAATAAAAGACAATTTTCCAAGGGTCTTCGTGGACCGGGATAAGATAATGCGTGTTTTTACAAATATATTGAATAATGCGTTAAAATTTACTCCACAGGATGGGAGAATCACCCTGAGTGCCGAGGAAGATGGAGATTTTATCAAAATATTGATAGAAGATACCGGTAGGGGTATTCCCGAGAATGAGCTGCCAAGGATCTTCGAACGTTTTTACAGGGTTGAAAAGACGAGGAGCCGTGATTATGGTGGCACCGGCCTGGGACTTTCCATCGCCCGCAAAGTGGTGCAAGCGCATGGAGGTTCAATCTGGATAACCAGCAGGCTGGACTTTGGCACAAGGGTCTGGTTTACCCTGCCTCGTACCGGGGCTGGTGAAGGGGTGTGGCAATGAAAGAAAAGTTTAAATCGATCATCTTAATCCTGCTGGTTGCTTTAAGTCTGTATCTTACTTATCAGCTGTGGTATGGGCAAATGCCGGCAGAATTCATTGCCGAAGATATTTTGGAAGAAAGTGCTGCAGATAAACCGCGAGTAATGGAAGAAATTATTACACCGTCACGGATACTTTCTGTAGATGATGGAATATATTATAGCTATGGAGAAGGACAGTCGGGTTATACTTTACTTTGGGCAGAACTGGTAGAATTTCTTAAAACAGAAAAAAGCCCTCTTTCCGGAGAAGATTATAACAATGAAGAAAAAAGCACAGCCAAGAGCCGGATTATTTACAATTTTGAACCTCCTTTACCATTTTGGGAAGACTGGATCTGGGTTCCAGAGGGAATCAGTTCGGAGGTTGTAAAAATTGAAGTGATATTTTTCCCTGAATCACTGGAACTTATTTACACGGGCAGAGAAGATGAAGAGGTTGAAGTGCATCTCAATAAAGACACAGGCAGTCATTTCAGGGCGGTTTACAATTCTCTGAGTGTTGATGAAAGAACACCTTATAATTCTGTCGATGATGAAGTGCTTTCTGCGATGTTCGATTTTGATATCACGGCGGCAAAATCTTTTTATCTGCCAAAAGAATGGGCTTATCCAGAGAGATTATCGATTCAGGTCGAGACAATCAACCGCGAGCAGATCTTGCAATCATTTTTTGTCGATTATAATCTGGCCCGGATGATAGAAGAAAAAGACGGAGGGTTGATTTATACAGATGGTGAAAAGGGTCTTCGTTTGACTGGGACAGGTTTTGAATATTCTTATCCCAGGCTTGAACGAGGTCAGATCACATCTTCTTATGCCGATGCGCTGCTTTACAGCAGCAATTTAATAAGCTATCATGGAGGTTGGCCGCAGGGGCTGAAGCTTGAAAATATATTTTTAATTGAAAATTCCCGCGCATCTTACTACTCAGTTGACTGGCAGATGTATTATGAAGGACGGCCAATTTATTCTTCGATACCTACGCGGGCTTTATTTAATGACCTGGGATTGATCCATTTTACAAGATCCCTTTACATACCTGACGGTATTCTTGAAGATGAGGAGGAGGCTGTTAGCCCGGCAGTCGTATGGTCGGAAGCGTTAAATGCTGCTTTGACAGCTTTTGAAAATCAACGGACTGATTTTATTAAAAACATAGTATTAGAGGAGCTCTGTTCTGGATATGCTGTTGTTGGGCGACAGCATCAGTCTTTGCAAGGAGAACCGGTTTGGTTCGTTCAGATTAATGGGGAGAGGTTTTATCTGACAGCAGCCGAGTTGGAACTGCTTGACGAGGAGGATATTCAGTGAATCTCGGCCGGGCCAAGTTGATCTTAATCATAGTGTTTGCCGGACTAAATCTTTTTCTGACCTATCATCTTTTCTGGCCGGATTTTGGCCGGCTTACCAGGGTTGCCATTAAGATTGAAGATTTAAAAAAGACTCAGACAGTGCTCAACGAAAACAATTATTTTCTGGAAGCATCTTTTAACCGGGCGGTGCAAATGAGTGATTTCCTTACGGTTACACCTTCGGCTAAGCTGCAGCAGCATATCCTGATGTATTTTATTGCTGAAGGAGCCCAGATTGATTATGGTGATAAGACAATTTATTTTAACCATGAGGGCGAGAGGGCAGTTGCGCATTCCAATGGGCTGATCCAGATATTTTATGAACCGGGTTTGGAGATCAATGCAAATTTTTCTTTATTTAGCAAGCAAGAAATAAGAAGCAATGTTGAAAGCATCCTGAAAGAGAAAGCGGTAATGCCGGAAGGATTTTTCCATGACTATATTGAAGAAGACGAAAATGGTAATATTAATTTGTTTTATTATCAAATCTTGAACGAGATGCCGGTTTTTACCGGGCAGATGAAAGTTGTCTTAAAAGAACAGAAAATAGTTTCGGTAGATATATACTGGCTTGATATGGTGGAAATAATCCCATCCAGAGAGATGGAGGTCATATCGGCTACTGATGCACTTAATAATCTCGTTGCTGAACTGGGGCCAAGCCCCGAGCCAGAGCATATTAAAGAAGTGACTTTGGGATATTTCAGTGGTGAGTATGAAGCTGAAAAATGGGAAATCCCGCCGGTATGGCGGATAGTTTTAGACGATCACACTCATTATTTTATTAATGCTTTTACCGGAAACCTGGAAAAGGAAGGAATTATACCGGATCAACTGCAATAATTTATTCCGGTGTTTATGCTGTGACCGAGACGGAGGTAATTATGAAAAAATATATTATCCAGGGCAAGACCAACCTTTCAGGGAAGGTAAAAATTAGCGGCTCCAAGAATGCTGCTGTTGCTATTCTACCGGCGGCGATTTTGACATCGGAAAATTTGTTCATAGATAATTTGCCCGACATTACAGATGTCCGGACAATGGTCGCCATTCTGGAAAATTTGGGGGTAACCATACGCAGGCGTGGCAGAAATGCCATCGAGCTGATTCCAGGTAATCTGGCCAGAATTGCCCCGGCGTATGAACTGGTGAAAAGAATGCGGGCCTCTTACTATTTTATGGGCAGTTTGTTGGCCCGTTTTGGGCGGGCAGAAGTGCCGATCCCCGGCGGATGTGATCTGGGACCACGGCCTATCGATCAGCATCTTAAAGGATTTTCTGCGCTTGGAGCAGATATAAAAATTGAACATGGAATGATTAATCTATCGGCTGAACGATTGAAAGGGGCTAATATTTACCTGGACGTGGTTACTATTGGAGCGACCATCAACCTGATGCTCGCTGCTGTGGTTGCTGAGGGCAGAACAGTCCTTGAGAATGCCGCCAAGGAACCGGAGATAGTGGATCTGGCAAACTTCCTCAATGCCATGGGAGCAAAAATCAGGGGGGCGGGGACCGATGTTATCAGAATAGACGGAGTGAAAAAGTTTTCCGGTGTTCGTCATGCCGTTATCCCGGACCGTATTGAGGCAGGAACGTTTATGCTGGCTGCAGCGGCTACAGGCGGAACTGTAACAGTAGAAGATGTTATCCCAAAACACCTTGAAGCTATTACAGCAAAGTTGAGAGAAGTTGGGGCCAAGGTGCAGGTCGAACCGGAAAGAATAACTGTAACAGGTACTGGAAACCTGGTTGCCTCTGATCTTAAAACATTTCCTTATCCCGGTTTCCCAACTGATCTTCAGCCTCCTGGAATGGTTTTACTCACCGCTGCCAGGGGACTTAGTGTTGTAACTGAAAATGTATTTGACGGCCGTTTCAATCAGGTCGATGAATTAAAGAGAATGGGTGCCCGGATAAAAGTGGAGGGGAGAACTGCTCTCGTTGAAGGCGGTGGCAATCTTTCCGGAGCACCGGTGACCGCACCTGATCTTCGTTCCGGAGCAGCGCTGATCATTGCTGCTCTCATGGCTGATGGGACGACAGAAATTGGGGCGATTGAACATGTCGATCGAGGTTATGAAATTTTGGAAGACAAACTCATCAGTCTGGGGGCATCGATTAAAAGAATCAGTGAAGGCGATTTAATGCAGATGCCCGGCGAATTTCCCCGGTGATTCAGGCCTGTAGATACTGCAGAACGGTCGGTCGTGTCAGCAGAAGCCGGGAATGGCAATCTATTGAAAAAGGATGTGTTTTTAGATGGATAATCAAACTGATTATGAAAATCCACACTCCAGAAGATTTTGGTCCTTCGTAGGATATATTGCTCTGGGTATACTGGGTATTTTACTGGGAGCAGCCGTACTATACGGACTCTGTTATTTTTTCCTTACTTCTGAAGCTGCCGATGAGCCTCAAGAAGAAGTCGTTAATAATGAAGAGCAAGTGCCTCAGCCAGGTTCTGTCCAGTCAGAAACGCAGGTGACGCTGGCTGATATTGTGGAGCAGGTTATGCCTGCTGTGGTGGGGGTGCAACGGCACATGGAAGTAACCCGTTTCGGAGAACAGCTTTTTGAAGAGATGGAATCAGGATCAGGGGTAGTTATATCTCCTGATGGTTATATTGTTACCAATCAGCATGTAATCGAAAATGCTGAGAAAATAACAGTTGTTGTTCCCGATAAAGGATATTATGAAGTTGAAGTGATCGGTGCTGATGCTTTAACAGATCTGGCTCTTTTAAAGATTGAAGAAGAGGAAATGATTCATATACCACTCGGCGATTCGGATCAAGTCAGGGTGGGCGCACCGGTAGCTGCGATCGGCAACCCTCTTGGTTATTTTCAACAAACAGTTACTTCCGGAATTGTCAGTGCTGTTGGGCGGCAGGTCAGAATATCAAACAGTAATTATGCCCATACCTATCTCCAGATCGATGCCCTGGTCAATCCCGGTAATAGTGGCGGTCCCCTGATCAACATGGCAGGAGAAGTCATCGGTATCAATACGGCCAAAGTATCCCTCGCAGGAGTTGAAGGGATCGGCCTCTCGGTTCCGAGCAATACAGTCAAAAGAGTCATTGATGATCTGATGGATTATGGACGTGTCAACCGTCCTCACATGGGCGTTATAATTGATGACTGGCTTGATTACAGTGGCAATGAACCCCAGAGGGGCGTGCAGATCATCGAAATTGTCCAGGGTAGCCCGGCAGAAAAAGCAGGATTGGCAGCAGGAGACATTATTGTCCAGATTGATGGAGAAGATATCCCCTATTTAGCCATTCTCTTTGATCGGCTGCTCGATTACTATCCAGGCGACACGATTCGGATTACTTACTACAGGGAAGGTAGTAGTGATTACACCACCCTGGTTCTCGAAGAACGTCCGGACCAGATAACCATGGAACCGGCGGAAGAATTACCGGAGGAGGAGTCGGAAGTAGAAGAATCCCCTGAAATTGAAGGCGAAACAGAAACTGAACAATCAGAGACTGAATAAGGAAACACCGTCCGGTAATAAGATATGGAGGATATTAGTTGCAAGTATTGCTGGTTTTTATAGATGGTATTGGCCTGGGAAGGCAGCTACCGGATAATCCTTTTGCTTTTACCGAAACACCCTGCATTGAGCAGACGCTGGACGGAAGGAAATTGTTGGCGGAGTCCCGCGGTTACTGTGGACCTAAAGCCTCTTTACTTGGTCTTGATGCAGTAATGGGAGTGCCCGGATTACCGCAAAGTGCAACCGGGCAGGCATCGTTGTTTACCGGAGTCAACGTTCCCAAGCTGATGGGACAGCACATGAACGGGTTCCCTGATCAGAACCTAAGGCAACTTTTAGCCCGAAGAGGTATATTCTTACAGTTACACAAACATGGGTTTAGGACAAATTTTGCCAATGCTTACAGGCCGCCTTTTTTTGACCATTTATACCACGGGCTGCCGGGAAACCACTATTCATGTTCCACCTTAGTTACATATTACGGAGGTCTGCCGTTTCACGATCTTGAAGATATAAAAAAAGGGCGAGCTCTTTTTATGGATATTACCAACAATGTGCTGAACAAATTGGGGTTAGAAGTACCGTTGATTACTCCGGAAGAAGGAGCGGAGCGTCTTCTAAAAATTGCCGGCCAATATCATTTCTGCCTGTTCGAATACTTTCTAAGCGATCTGGCTGGGCACAAGAAAGATCGGGCAGAAGCAAAGAGAATAGTTAGTACGCTTGACCATTTTATCGGTACTCTTGCTGATGGAATAGCAACGGACCAAACTATGCTGATTGTTACCAGTGATCACGGGAATCTTGAAGATCTGTCTTCCGGAGAACATACCTTAAACGACGTGCCGGCTTTATTAATCGGTAGCTATAAGGTGCGGCAATGGCTGGCAAAAAGGATTTTTAATCTGGCTGATGTGTTGCCGGCAGTGTTAAATATCCTGAGCAATGATAATAAAACAGAGGCTTCAGCCAATGAGTGATGGGGAAACGGGCTTGATCATTAAATCTCTGACCGTAGGTATGTTCGCTACGAACTGTTACCTTATTGGCTGTGTAAAAACAGGGGAAGGGATTGTTATTGATCCAGGGGCACAGGGCAAAAAGATTATTGAAACGATTGTTTCCATGGGGCTCAAGATAAAATACATACTAAATACCCACGGGCATATTGATCATATCGGGGCCAACGGCAAACTGAAAGATGAACTAGCGGTCCCTATTTATCTTAATGAACGAGATTTGCCTCTTTATGAAAATCCGGGTTACGGTTTAAAAATGATTTTAAAAAAGCAACCTCATCCCGATATTTTTATTAAAAATGGAGATAAAATTACTGTCGGAACTATAACTTTAACCGTTCTTGAGACTCCCGGCCATACCCCGGGAAGCGTTTGTTTCCTGACTGAAAAAAGATTGTTTTGTGGCGATACGCTGTTTGCCGGCTCGGTGGGAAGAACAGACCTGGTTGGCGGTTCGCATGCTGAATTGATGCGCAGTATTAAGCGTAAATTACTAATTCTGTCACCTGATACCGAAATATATCCCGGCCACGGGCCGACGACTACTATCGGTGACGAAATAAGAAATAATCCATATCTTGGTGCTGCCGGTTCATTAAAGGATTTTTAAATAACAAAGAGAAAGTATTTAATTTTTTCTGCCATTTTTCTGATCCGGCAGGAATTTATTAATAGACATAGAATTACTATTTACCGGTGACTATGTTATAATCGGTGGGCACCTGGAAATGGCCGGCTTTTCAGGCATTTTAATATTTTACTCACTGAACATATATCCCCCTATTTAAAATCCGAGCGCAAATATGTCCGTTTAGCTTCATTCACACGGCCAATTTTTATCGGCTCAAATATATCAGGTGCAAAATGATTAATCCCTGGTTGCAATTTATCATTAGTGCAGTGGTTATTGTCTATGCTGGAAGCAAGCTGACTAAAAATGCCGCAGTAGTTGCCGATTGTATTGGTATTGGAACAGCATGGGTTGGAGCTTTAATGCTTCCCCTGGCTACGTCCCTTCCCGAACTGGTTACTACCCTGAGAGCTGTTACAATAGATACGCCCGATCTTGCTGTGGGTAATATTTTGGGTAGCTGTCTGTACAATCTTTCCTTACTGGCCCTGATTGACATGATTGAAGGGCGTGGACCGCTGACCTCAAAGGTTGGTAAAGGCCATATAATACCTGCATCACTCAGTGTAATATCGGTATGTCTTGCTGCCATTGCCATGCTTGGGATCACAGGTTTAAAAATCGGGTGGGTGAGTTTCGAAACACTGCTGATAGCGGGTTTGTATTTTTATGGCAGCATGCTTCTCTTCAAATATGAAAAGAAAAATCAACCTGTCCTTACCGATATCGAGGAAGTACCAGAAAATAACAGGGCTTCAGGCGGAGTTGCTCTCCTTAATTTTGGTATAGCGGCTTTGTTTATTGTCGTGGCGGGGGTTCTTGTTACGGATGCCCTGGACCTGATTGCCGTGCAGACGGGTCTTGGACACAGTTTTGTGGGGTCGCTTTTCCTTGCTGTCAGTACGTCTCTTCCTGAAACCGTTACTACTGTGTCGGCGGTTCGCCTTGGTTACCTCGATATGGCAGTGGCTAATGTTTTTGGAGCAAACTTCATGAACCTGTTTATTATTTTCATTGCTGATTTTGTTTATCGCAATGGAGCTTTGCTTCATGCTGTAAATGAAACTCATTTATTTTCCGCACTTCTTGTTATTTTGATCAGCACAGTAATTATTTTTGGCTTGACCTACCGTTCGACAGAAAGAAAAACCCGTGTTGGGTTTGATACAATACTGGCTCTGGCTGGATACCTGCTGGTTTTGGTCGTCATTTTCCGATCAGGGGGCAAATTATAAAAGGCGGTGCTTTATTTGGACACTGAAAAATTGAAGACGATGACTTTAAGTGAACTCCATCGTCTGGCAAAAGAACATGAAATCAAAGGCCAATCAACAATGCGCAAGCAGGAATTGATTGATGTTTTGACCCATTTATTCTCAGAAAATGGAGAGCAGCATAACTCATCGGGTATGCTGGAGATCATGCAAGACGGGTTTGGCTTTTTGCGACGAAAAAAATATTACTTTTCAGAAGATGATATTTACATATCTGCTTCCCAGATCCGCCGGTTTAACATGAGAACCGGTGATGTAATCACCGGTAGAATAAGACCTCCGAAAGACAATGAACGGTATTACGCACTCCTCCAGGTGGAAGAAATCAATGGTGCTGATCCGGAAAATCTGGCCGGCAGGCCCGGGTTTACCTCTCTGGTCCCCATCCATCCCGATGAACAGATTAAGATGGAAACGAGCTCGCATATCCTGTCAACGAGGATCATCGATCTGCTTATCCCAATTGGCAAAGGGCAGCGCGGGTTAATTGTTTCTCCACCCAAGGCAGGTAAAACGATGCTTCTGAAACAGCTGGCCAACAGCATTTCGATTAATCAACCGGAGATTGAATTAATCATCCTGCTTATTGACGAAAGACCGGAAGAAGTAACTGATATGGAACGCAGTGTCAATGCCGATGTTGTCAGCTCAACTTTTGATCAGAAACCTGAAAACCACATTCGTATGGCTGAACTGGTTCTGGAACGGTGCCAGCGTCTCGTGGAACAGGGTAAAGATGTGGCTGTCCTTCTTGACAGCATTACCAGGTTAACCAGGGCTTATAACCTGGTAATACCGCCAAGCGGCCGAACTCTTTCAGGGGGTATCGATCCCAGCGCTTTCTATAAACCGAAACGTTTTTTCGGGGCGGCCCGAAACATAGATGAAGGTGGAAGCCTGACGATTCTGGCCACGGCTATTGTTGACACAGGCAGCCGGATGGATGATGTTGTATACGAAGAATTTAAAGGAACAGGCAATATGGAGTTGCACCTTGACCGCCGCATAGCTGAACGGAGAATCTTCCCATCTATTGATATATCAAGGTCCGGAACACGGCGAGAAGAATTGCTGCTGGACGAACATAAAATTGAACTGATGTGGGCTCTCCGTCGAGCAATGGGTAACAGCACCAGTGTTGAGTTTCTTGAAGCGCTGATGGATAGGTTAAAGAAGACCAAATCAAATGAAGAGTTTCTTGAAAATATGCATACCCTTTGATAACATATCCTGTAAAGATGATCGTCGTAGCAGAGGATGACTGCGGACTGCGTGTTGCGGAACTTTCATCTTTGTGTTATTATCATAATTCGGGAAGACAGAAGGAGGGCGTAACAGATGAAAGAAAATATACATCCCAAGTACTATCGGACTACAGTAACCTGTGCCTGCGGTGAAACCTTTGAAACCGGATCTACCAAAGAAAGCCTGAAAGTGGAAATATGTTCAAAATGTCATCCGTTCTTCACAGGTAAGCAGAAATTTGTCGACACTGGCGGTCGGGTTGAACGGTTCAAGCGTAAGTATGGTCTGTAAGGCACATTGCAGGGCGGAGCAGGTTTGACCTGCTCTTTTTTATGTGTTTCTTCAATGAACATGATTTTCATCGAACATGATTTTCATCAGAGCAAAAAGAAATATAATACTCGGCAGAATGCGGAACTACACTATTGCAACCCGGTTATTCACGCGATTAGTTTTACCTGCCGGAGGTGATTACCCATGCTGGACAAGCTGAATATGCTTGAAAAACGTTATACGGAACTGGAAACTCTTTTAAGCGATCCCCGTTCTATGGAACAGCGTGATGAATGGTTGAGAATGACAAAAGAAATGGCCGCCCTCACGCCAATAATTGAGCTTTTCCGACGCTTAAAGGAGATTGAACGGGAACTTGATGAGGCTAATGAAGTTCTGCAGGAAAGTGAAGATCCCGAGATGATCGATTATTTAAATGGTGAAATTGAATCATTGACCGAGGAAAAAGAGTCTGTTGAAGGAGAACTGAAGGAACAACTGTTGCCCAAAGATCCTTATGATGAAAAAAGTGTATTTATTGAAATAAGAGCCGGCACAGGGGGTGAAGAAGCGGCTCTTTTCGCTGCGGATCTGCTTAAAATGTATGCCCGGTATGCTGAACGGAAAAATTACAAAGCAGAGATTGTTGATGCCCACCCAACGGACATTGGTGGATATAAAGAAGTGATCCTTGGCATTGAAGGTAAAGGAGTTTACAGCCGCATGAAGTTTGAAAGTGGCGTTCATCGTGTGCAGCGCATTCCCACAACCGAATCGGGAGGCCGAATACATACTTCAGCTGCTACTGTTGCTGTACTACCGGAAGTGGAAGAAATTGAGGTCGAAATTAATTCGCAGGATCTGCGAATTGATACATTTTGTTCTACCGGTCCTGGTGGACAGAGTGTAAATACCACGCAATCGGCTGTTCGCATAACGCATGTTCCAAGTGGAATTGTTATTAGCTGTCAGGATGAAAAATCGCAACTGCATAATAAAGAGAAAGCGTTGCAAATATTACGCAGTCGCCTGCTTGATAAGTCTATATCAGAACAGAATGCCGAACTGGCACAGACCAGAAAAACCATGGTCGGGACAGGAGATCGCAGCGAACGCATCCGGACATATAACTTCCCGCAGAACAGGGTTACCGATCATCGCATCGGTCTGACTCTCCATAAACTTGACATGGTTTTGGCCGGGGATCTCGATGCAATAATTAAAGAGCTCAGTGCCAATGAGCGGGCGGAACAGTTGAAAAATGTTGAAGACTGATCAAATGCATTTCAACGAAACAATTGGAGAAGCTCTAAGAATAGCTGCTTCCTTTTTTCGACGTTCCGGGATTGAAGAACCCCGAATGGAGGCAGAAATTTTACTGGCCGCTTTCCTTAAGATGGATCGTCTTGATCTTGTTTTAAATCGTGGTCAGGTGCTCACTCCTGAAGAAGCTGCCCGTTATAAAAACGCAGTGCAAAGAAGAAGTCTGGGCGAGCCTGTGGCTTATATCATCGATGAGAAGTATTTTTATGGCCGTCGATTCATGGTCAACAAAAGTGTTTTAATACCTCGCCCGGAAACCGAGTTGATTATTGAAGCAGTAAAGAGATGCCTGGAGCAGCGAGAAAGTCCGGGCAGCAAGAGACTGAAAGCAGCCGATCTGGGAACAGGGAGCGGGATCCTGGCGGTAACGATGGCCCTGGAATTCCCGCAGCTTTTTCTCTGGGCGGTAGATATTTCAGCTTCTGCCTTAAAAGTGGCCCGCCGGAATGCTGCTATTCATGGTGTTTTGGACAGGATCTGTTTTAACCGGGGAGATTATTTTGAAAATCTTCATCGATTCGGGTTCCATTTCCCTTTTGACCTGGTTGTGGCAAATCCACCTTACCTGGATCGCGACGACATGGTGATGCTGCCGGTTGGAGTGAAAAACTACGAACCGCTTGATGCACTGCGGGGAGGAGAAGACGGCCTCGATTGCTATAGAAAGATCCTGACAGAACTCCCTGCATATTTAAATAAACCAGGTCTGGTATTTATGGAAATAGGTGATGGAGATAGGGATAAAGTGGAAGAGCTGTTTCGGGCAAGTGGCCTCTTTTCTTACCTGAACTGGCATTATGATTTAAGTGGAAAACCGCGAGTCATAGAGGCTGGAGCAGAAAATTGATGGGGTCAGCCAAACTCACAGGGCACAACCTCTTGCGATGGGTATTTATCACGGATCTGATTTTGTGAAAGATTAGCTGATTGATTCGTCAGGAGCATCCATGTTATTTTAATCAAGCTTAGTTCCCGTAGAGGTAATGGTCAACTTGCCGTGTTTAACTCCCTTCACGCCGATTAATCGCCCGGCCAGTTCCCTGGCTTCAGCAGCTTTCCCCCTGATAACCATTACTTCCAGGCAGTTGTCATGTTCCAGGTGAACATGCATCACCGAAATAATCATGGCATGATGCTGGTGCTGCAGTTCGAGAAGGAGATCGCTTAAACCGCGGATATGATGGTTGTAAATAATGGTGATTGTCCCGGCGACCTCTTCTTCTTCATGAGACCAGTCCAGTTCAACGAGTTGATTACGGATCAAATCCCTGATCGCTTCAGAGCGATTGGGATATCCGCGCATGACAATTTCTTTATCCAAACGTTCCAGAAGTTTCTTATCCATGGATATACCGAAACGAATAAGTTCAGACAATACACAGCCCCCCATATTTTCACTGTTTTGATTATAGCATACCGCAGGGGCTTTGCTTGATTAAAGTGCCGGCGGGGTTAGAGAAGTAACATGTCGAGTAATTGAAAAAGGCACTGGAATACCGTATAATAAATTACGTATGAGTTCCGCGGCACAATAAATAAATGCCCATGGAGGGTTGAATATTGTTCTGGGATATTGCACTAAGCTCACTGGGCGGTCTCGGTCTTTTTCTCTTTGGTATCCAAATGATGGCATCGGGAATGCAAAAAGCGGCCGGTGATCGCTTTCGCCGTATCCTGGAAGTTTTAACCAACAAGCCGGTGATAGGGGTTCTCACCGGTATTCTTGTCACCATTCTTGTGCAGAGTAGCAGTACTTCAACCGTGATGGTAGTTGGATTTGCCAATGCCGGTTTAATGAATCTGGCCCAGGCAATCAGCGTGATTATCGGGGCTAACATCGGGACTACAGTAACCGCTCAAATCGTGTCCTTTAAGATCGGGGTAATTGCTTTGCCTGCTATCGGGATAGGTTCCCTGGTTAATTTTTTTGGACGGCGCCGTTTACACCGTTATCTTGGCCAGACAGTACTTGGTTTTGGCCTTCTCTTTCTCGGTATGACAACTATGTCTTCCGGAATGTCACCTCTCGGAGAGCTCGATTCCTTTCATAATCTTCTAATGCAATTCAGTGAATATCCTTTGCTTGGCATCCTCTGCGGTGCTGTTTTTACCGCTCTTATTCAAAGTAGTAGTGCCGCAACCGGTGTGATTATTGCCCTGACCCTGCAGGATTTGATTCCGTTTTATTCCGCGGTACCCCTGGTGCTGGGAACCAACATCGGCACCAGTATTACTGCCATTTTAGCAAGCCTTGGTGCAAATGTAGCCGCCCGTCGGGCTGCGATAGCCCATGTTCTGTTCAACGCTATCGGGGTTATTCTTGTATTTTTCCTTCTCGGGCCCTTTACAGAAATTATTTTAGAGACCGCATCTTCTGTTCCCCGTCAGGTGGCTAATGCCCATACTGCTTTTAATCTTCTCAATACCATTATATTCTTAATCTTCCTCACACCCTTTACCCGCCTGGTTTGTTATATCGTTCCCGGTGAGGACGAAAAACTAGATTTTGGGCCGAAATATCTCGACGTCCGCATTTTAAAAACGCCGGCGGTTGCTATTGGAGGAGCCAAACAGGAATTACTGCGTATGGCTGGTATCGCTCGGGAAATGTTGGACGAGTCAATGCAGGTATTCATGACTGAAGATCTGAAAAAGATCCCCCATATCGAGCAGATGGAAGAACTTGTCGATGGTTTGGAGAAAGAAATTAATGTTTACCTGGCGGAGCTTTCCCAGCACTCAATGTCTAAGGAACAGTCTAAAATGATTGCCAATCTAATGTCGGCGGCCAATGATCTGGAAAGGATCGGCGATCACGCAGAAAACATTATGCAGTTATCTGAAATCAAAGCAGAGGAACGTTTGCCTTTCTCGGCAACAGCCTTGGAAGAGATTACGGCGTTTTACCAAAAAGTTAGAACCATGCTTGAAAAAGCGATCACCGCTTTTGAGCAGGATGACAGGGAAAATGCAGCACACATTGTCCATGAAGATGATGAAGTTGATGAAGATGAAAAAATACTCCGGAAACGGCACATTGATCGAATTAACACAAAAAAATGTTATCCTAAGGCAGGAGTTATCTACCTGGACTTATTGAGCAATCTGGAACGAGTTGGAGATCATGCCAACAATATTGCCGAACTGATCGTTGAAGATTAAGATTCGGTAGTTTGTAATAAGTTTTTAGTGATTTTTGCAGCCGACAGGCCGGTTCCAAAAGCTATCGAGGTTTTTGGCTGATTTATAATGTCCGGCAGCCTGGCCTGAGTTGAGGTGCATTGATGAGCCACAAGGTTATAAATATTTCCGGAACACTCCTTTTCAATGTTGATCAGTGCTCTATTGCCCGGGCTGCTGCAATAATCAAGCGAGGTGGCCTGGTTGCTTTTCCCACTGAAACCGTATACGGTCTCGGTGCTGATGCGACCAATGAGGAAGCAGTATGCAAAATATTTAAAGCAAAAGGTCGGCCCTCTGATAATCCTATGATTGTGCATGTGGCCTCGTTAGAACAGTTGTTCATGGTTTCTGCTTCCATAACAGATCAGGTGGCCGGATTGACTGAAAAATTTTGGCCCGGGCCTCTAAGCCTGATTCTACCTCGGACCAAAAATATCCCAGGGGTGGTAAGTGCCGGCTTGCCTACGGTTGCTGTCCGGATGCCGGATCATCCTGTTGCCCTGTCCTTAATCAGGTCGGCGGCAACACCGATTGCTGCTCCGAGTGCCAATCTTTCAGGCAGGCCAAGCCCTACTTCCTATATCCATGTCCTTGAAGATTTGGCAGGCAAGATTGATGCAGTGATCAGGGCCGGAGCCTGTCCCATCGGAGTTGAGTCAACAGTTCTTGATCTGTCCGGTCAACAGCCTGTGATATTGCGGCCTGGTGGCGTATCCAGGGAAAAGCTCGAGGATTTTTTAGGGCACCCTATTTTAGTGGACGGACCAGGGTGTGCATCTAATTTGCCTTCTTCGCCCGGCATGAAATACCGGCACTATTCTCCGCATGCTTCCCTCATTCTGGTCAAAGGGCTTCCGGAAGAGCGGCGCAGCCTGGTTGAGATTCTTTATGCCCGGTGCCGCAAACGTAAGATTAGAGTTGAAATTTTAAATTCAGCGCTTGATGGCTTTTTATTAAACCGCAGTGCTAACAACAAACAGGCTGAGCTTGCCGCCAAACTTTTTCAAATCCTCAGGGATATGGATCGTCGCGGTATCGAATTAATCCTGGCTGAAGAAATAGAGCCCGAAGGAATTGGCCTGGCGGTAATGAACCGTTTGCAAAAAGCTTCTTCCATGATAATCAGGATTAAGGGTAGAATAGTCAGGGCAAGAAGATCGATCTAATTTACCCCGGTCCATTGAAAAACACGTTTACTGCCAGCCTGAGGGAAAATTCCCGGTAAGCTTGTTATTTTATCAGCAGTTGAAGAAATATTGAAAGTTGTTCTGGGGAGTGACCACCTTGCTGAAAATATTGTTTGTTTGCACGGGCAATACATGCCGCAGCCCTATGGCGGCCTCCCTTTTTCAAAATGAGCTTAAATCAAATCCTTTACCCTATTCAGTGGACGTTTCCTCAGCAGGATTGGTTGCCATTGAAGGGTCAAGAATTGCTAAACCGGTTAAAGCCCTGCTGGCTGACAGGGGTATAGGGAATTTCTTGGGACACAGGGCAGTGCAGTTAGGCAAAAATATGGTTGAAGATTCCGATTTGATATTTGTAATGACAGTTGATCAACTACATCACCTGCGCAGCCTTTTTCCGGAAGCTGAAGGGAAAGCTTATTTGCTTACAGATTATGCTTCAAACGGGGAAATTATTCGTGATATTGAAGATCCCTATGGCGGTGAGTTTGAAAATTATAGAGAGTCTCTGGAGGAAATTCATAATTGGATCAAGAAGATTATGCTTAAACTTAAGGGAGGACATCAGCATGAAGTTGGCTCTGGGCAGTGACCATGCCGGGTTTAAATTAAAAAAAGAGATCGTTGCTTATCTTGAAGAAAATAATCATGAATGTGTGGATTACGGTGTTTTTGATGAACAGAGCGCAGACTATCCTGATCTTGCTGTCCCGGTTGCTAAAGCAGTGAGCGATGGAAGATGCCTTTTTGGAATTTTAATTTGCGGGACTGGTATAGGTATGTCTATTGCTGCCAATAAATATGCCGGGATAAGAGCCGCTCTTTGCGGCGAGACATATTCGTCTCGTTGTGCCCGTGAACACAATGATGCCAATATATTAACGATGGGTGGACGGGTAATTGGAACCGGGCTGGCGGTTGACATTGTTGAAACTTTTATCAATACATCATTTGAAGGCGGACGGCACAGCCGCCGCCTTGAAAAAATTACGCAGGCGGAAAAAGAAAGGTAGGACAGTGAAAAACGCCAGCCGAATCGTATCGCGAGAGAAAGATACAAATCAAGCAATTCGATAATCTTTACTGCAAACACCTGTAAATTGAAACGGAGTTGAAAAACAACATGAAGACAATTGAAATGGCCATGGTTGGAGAACCATTGAACGTCATTGATCCTGAAATAGCTGCTACACTGGAGGAAGAAAAAAGAAGGCAGCAGGAAAACCTGATCCTCATTGCTTCAGAAAATTTGGTCAGCCGTGCAGTTTTAGAAGCGCAGGGATCTGTCCTGACCAATAAATATGCCGAAGGTTACCCCGGCCGCCGATATTATGGAGGCTGTACTTACGTTGATCGGGCTGAACAACTGGCTATTGACAGGGCGAAAAAATTATTTTGTGCCGAGCATGCCAACGTTCAACCCCATTCGGGCACTTCCGCCAATATGGCGGTATATCTGGCATTGCTCAAACCGGGTGATCGCTTGTTGGGGATGGATCTCAGTCATGGTGGACATCTCACGCATGGTAGCCGGGCCAGTATTTCCGGCCAGTATTATAAATCTTACAGCTACGGTGTCAATCGTGACACATGTTTGATAGAGCTTGATGAAATAAGAAAAATTGCCCGGGAAATAAAACCGCATCTCATTGTTGCCGGTGCCAGTTCATACCCCCGCCGCATTGATTTTGTCGGCTTCAGCGAAATTGCAGCAGAAACAGGGTCCATTTTCATGGTTGATATGGCTCATACCGCGGGTCTGGTTGCTGCCGGAATGCACCCGAATCCGGTATCGTGTGCTGATATCGTAACAGCCACCACTCACAAAACTTTTCGAGGTCCTCGTGGAGGCATGATTTTTTGCCGTGAAAAGTATGCTTCGGCTATAGATAAGGCAGTATTTCCGGGACTGCAGGGTGGACCACTGATGCATATTATCGCGGCCAAGGCTGTTGCTTTCAAGGAAGCTGAAACACCATCTTACAGAAACTATCAGGAAATGATTTTAGCCAATGCCAGGGCTCTTGCCGATGCTCTAATTGGACTTGATTTCAACCTGGTGACCGGGGGAACAGATACCCACCTGGTCCTGATTGACCTGCGCAATAAAAAGATCTCCGGCAGTGAGGCTGTGGAACTGCTGGAAAAAGTAAATATTACTATAAATAAGAATGTTATTCCCTATGATCCCAGTGGAGCAAATGATCCCAGTGGAATAAGGTTGGGCACTCCCATGCTGACATCGCGTGGCATGCATCCTGCGCAAATGAAGGAAATTGCTTCTTTGATCAACGAAGCTTTTGAACAACGCAATGATGAAAATCGGCTGGCGGTTATAAAACAGCGGGTTAATGAGCTGTGCCGGGAATTTCCCTCCTACAAAAATTCCGTGAATAACGGAGATAGCTGGTAATATATTTCAAATTAAGAGATAGACCAGCTAATTGTTGTCAATGGTATTTTGGAAAGATGTTTTAAGCAGCTGTTTTGCTGCTGATTGATTAAAACTATATTTTACTAGGAGTTGATTCTTTTGGAGCATGTGTTTGTCGTTGATCACCCGCTTGTCCAGCACAAGTTAACTCAGTGCCGCCGGGTGGAAACGGAAACCTGGCAGTTTCGGGGACTGGTAGAAGAAATTACTGCTCTTTTGCTCTATGAAGCAGTTCGCGATCTAAAAATGGTTGACACCGATCTGATCACTCCTGTTGGGAAAGGAAGGGGCAAAATTATCGACAGGGCTGAACCAGTTTTTGTCGCTGTGCTGAGAGCTGGTCTCGGGATGGTCCCCGGAGCACTCAGGCTTTTCCCTTATGCCCGTTTTGGTCACATTGGTTTGTATCGCGATCATGACACCCTTGTTCCTGTGGAGTATTACTGCAACCTGCCTCCTAAAATTGAATCGGTGGACTGTTTTTTGCTGGAACCAATGCTGGCTACAGGTGGTTCGGCATCGCATGCCCTGACCCTATTAAGGAATGCCGGAGTCAACAATGTCAGGATCTTAAGTTTGATCGCTGCGCCGGAAGGGGTTAAAGCGATTTTAAAAGAGCATCCAGACGTAAAAATATATCTGGCTTCCATAGATAAAAAGCTCAATGATAAAGCTTATATTGTGCCCGGTCTTGGCGATGCAGGTGATCGTCTTTTCGGCACAGACTGACAGCAAAGGAGTGTGCTTTTGACGAAAAGACCAGATTGGGATCATTATTTCATGCAGATCGCTAAAGTGGTTGCAACCCGCTCAACATGTCTGAGACGCCATGTTGGCGCCCTCCTGGTGATTGACAAAAGAATTTTATCAACCGGTTACAACGGAGCACCGACAGGTTTAAAACATTGCGCGGAGGTGGGCTGCCTGAGGGAAAAGCTTAAGGTTCCTTCAGGAGAAAGGCATGAGCTGTGCCGCGGTCTCCACGCTGAACAAAATGCGATAATTCAGGCAGCAATCCACGGTGTTGCTATCAAGGGGGCTACCCTGTACTGTACCCATTACCCCTGTTCTGTTTGTGCGAAGATGTTGATCAATGCCGGGATCAAGAAAATATTTTTGGCTGAAAATTACCCTGATAAATTGGCCAAGGAAATTTTCAAAGAAGCTGGCATCGATATATCTTTTATAGTATAATAGTTCACATGGTTTTATAAATAAAGATTATTATCGATTTTATCAGCAGTATTATTCCTTATTCATTAATTGCCTGGGGAAAAACTTTTTATCTTATTTAATCGGACTTTCCAGCCCAAATTAATAGGTTTGATAAATATATTGAAGTGACGGTGAGCTTTTGAGGAACGGGGTGATTAAAACAGATGACGGTGGAACTGGTTAAAGCAATTAAAGAGGCTGAAGCCAAGGCGGACAGGCTTATCCGCGATGTCAGGCAGGATGCCCGTCGAAAGTTGAAAGAAGCTAAAGAAGAAGGAGAAGTGATTGTCGGTAAGGCCGCGGTAGAAGCGGGAGAACAAGCGGAAGCCTTAATTGAAAAAGCGCGGGAGGAAGCCAATGCTGAAGTCGAGCCCCTGAATGCTGAACAAAAGCAGGAAATAGCCTGTGTGCAGTCATTGGCCGCTGATAAGCTGTCGGAAGCCGTATCCCTGCTTGTAGACAAGGTCGTGAAACACGATGCCCAGCATTGATATGAAAAAGGTTTTCCTGCTCGGGCATGAGCAGGAAAAGGATAAAATATTTGAGTTATTGCAGAACATGGGCAGTATCCAGCTGCTTGACATAAAAAACTCGCAATCCTGGCAGGATTTTGAAAGTCTTCTCGAACCTGATTGCGCCGGTGAGGAAGCCGGCAAACTTGATTCCCTGCTTGGTGAAATCCGCTATTGCCTCGATCTGTTTCAGCGTCACTTCCCGATGCGGAAAAATTTTGTCCAGCAGTTTGTCGGGGGGAAAATGGAACTGACTCCGGATGATTATGCCCGCTACATCAGCAGCCTTGATCAAGTCAATGTAGTACACGATCAATGCCGGCAAGTAGAAGAAAAATTGATTCATCACCGCAATGAAGAAACCCGGCACTACAGTCTGGTTGAAGAACTTAAACCCTGGTTGACTCTGGCAGTTTCGTTTGAAGACTTGACAGTGGGGCCTCATGCAGCTATGGGTCTGTACCAGGTGGTTAATGAACAGTATCCTGAACTGGAGGCATCTTTAAAGGAAAATCTTGCCGCCTTCTATCTGGAGGATATATCCAGCGATAATGAATACACATATTTCTTTTTGGCCTGTTTAACAAAAGAGTTGCCAGCGGCCAGAGAAATTTGCAAGGGAAAATCGGCAACTATTGTTACATTTTCCGACCTTGAAGGAACTCCGGAAATCAATATTGAAAAAGCGCAGGCTGCCTCTGAGGAAGCGGTTGCTGAACAGCAGGCTGCTCTAAAAGAATTGGAGGAGCTTCTTGCTCAGCGCACAACGTTGATGGCCTGCCATGATTATATCAGTAATGAGTTAAAAAAACATGAAGCAGTATCCAATCTTGTCCGCACTGAAAAAAGTTTTTTGCTTGAAGGTTGGGTTCCGGTACCGGTTCTTTCTTCACTGGAGCAGAAAATAACTGCTGAAACAGAAACGGTAGTTCTAACATCCCGTGATCCCGAACCGGGAGAAGACGTTCCCATTCTGCTGCAAAACAGCGGGCCGGTAGAAGCGTACGAAGTAGTAACCAAACTTTACAGCACACCAAAGAAAAATGAGCTGGATCCAACACCGTTTCTGGCACCGTTTTTCTTTGTTTTCTTTGGCATCTGCCTATCCGACGTCGGCTACGGTATAATTCTTGCCCTGATGGCCTTCTTTATTTCCCGCAAACTGAAGCTTGGCGGTATGGGCAAGCAGCTTATTCAGCTTCTTTTCTTCGGCGGCATTTCATCAGTAATTTTTGGGGTCCTTTTCGGCGGGTATTTTGGTGATATTTTCGAACTTTCACCTCTATGGTTCAACCCCCTGGAAGATCCTATGCAAATGCTGATTTACTGTTTTGCTCTGGGCCTGATCCATATTTATTTTGGAATGGGTTTGCAAGCTTACCGCAATATCAAGGCCGGGCAGCCGTTGAATGCTCTTTTTGATCAGGGCAGTTGGTTTGTTTTTCTCAACGGGTTGATTATGCTTTTGCTGCCCCAGTTTTCTGCGTTCGGGAAGTGGTTGGCCATTGGCGGGGCGGCTGCCCTGATTTTAACCCAGGGACGGACTCAACAGGGTATAATTAAGAAATTGATGAGCGGACTGGTAAGTCTTTATAACATTACGGGTTATCTCAGTGATGTGCTGTCTTATTCCCGCCTGCTTGCCCTTGGACTGGCTACCGGAGTTATTGCAACGGCGATTAACTCGATGGGAGATATGGTTGCCGGCAGCATTGTAGGGACGATTATCATGATTGGTGTGCTTCTGGTAGGGCATCTGTTTAATATTATTATCAGCACCCTCAGTTCATATGTGCATACCAGCCGGCTGCAATATATTGAGTTCTTCAGCAAGTTTTTTGAGGGTGGCGGAAGCTCCTTCCAGCCTTTTGGTATAAAGCGAGAATATATTGATCTGGCCGAAACAGAAGAAAGTCATTCATAAAAAGAATGGATAATATAGAGTTTTAGAATAAAAGGGAGGCATACAGGATGACAGGACTTGAAATAGCGCTTTTGGGAGCCGCTCTGGCTGTTGGTTTAGCCGGAATCGGTTCAGCAATCGGGGTAGGTATTGTCGGTCAAAGTGCGGCCGGCCTGGTAACCGAAGATCCTGATAAATTTGGGCAAACCTTGCTTCTTCAGGCGTTGCCGGGCACGCAGGGTATTTACGGTTTACTTACCGGATTCATAATTATGCAGAGAGTAGGCATCATCGGAGATACCCTTCTGGAGTTGACCGTGCCTGAAGGATATGCTTTCCTGATGGCTGCGATTCCCATTGCCATTGTCGGACTGCTTTCAGCAGTTTATCAGGGGAGGGTATCCGCTTCTGCAGTGGGTCTTATTGCCAAGCGCCCTGAAGAATTGGGTAAAGGGATTGTCTATGCGGTTATGGTTGAGACCTATGCTGTGCTGGCTTTGCTGGCTTCAATCATGCTGCTCTTTGGTATTCCGGTATAAAGGAGCGTGAGTGGCATGCAAGAAGGAGCGGACAGAATAATTGAACGTATTCTCGGCGATGCAAAAGCCAGAGCCGATGAAATAATGCAGGAAGCTGAGACGGAGAAGGAAAAGATTCTTTCTGAAGCCCATCAAAAAGCTGAGAACCAAAAAACATACATTCTTGAAAAGGCCCGTAAAGATGCTGAAGAACAAAAGAGAAGAATCATCGGGGTTGCTCAGCTTGAGGCACGCAAAGAGATCCTTTCATCCAAACAAGAGCTGATCAGTGATGCTTTTAATCAAGCGCTGAACAAACTTGAAGATCTTGATGATGAAACCTACCTCGATGTTATAAGCAATATGCTTCTTGAACAGGTTGAGACAGGGTTAGAGGAGGTTTTATGCTCGGCAAAGGATATGAAGAGGATTCCTGCTGTTTTCTGGCAGGAAATTAATGATAAACTTGCCCAACAGGGCAAGCAGGGCAGGTTGACCCTTTCCAGGGACACACGGGATATCCGGGGAGGATTTATCCTGCTTTCAGGCGGAGTGGAGTTAAATTGTTCATTTGAAGCGCTTTTGGAAATGCAGAGAGAAGATCTCGAACCCGAAGTGGCGGCTATTCTGTTTTGTTAAACGGAATGATGTTACTGCGGGAAAGGGGAGCAAACAGTAAATGCCCATTGATGATACAGTTTATGCCTATGCAGTCGGACGGATCCGTGCCCTTGAGGCTCGCCTTCTTGATCGAAACCGCTTCGAACGGATGATCGATGCTTCTTCAGCGGAAGAAGTACTGAAGATGCTGACCGAATCCGAGTATGCATCTTCGTTTGGTGAGTTGTCTGATATACATGATTTCGAGACTGTCCTTTCTTCAGAACTTCGGCATACTTTTGATTTGCTTGAGACGATCACACCCTGGCCGGAACTTATTGCGATAATGGCGTTGCGGTATGATGTCCATAATTTGAAGGTTTTGTTTAAAGCAAGATACCTGGCCACGAAAAGCAACCTGCTTATTCCTGTAGGGACCTGTCCGACGGGGAAAATGATCCAGGCAGTGGCTGAAGATGATTTCCGTGATCTTCCTGATAGACTGCGCATTGCTGCGGAAAAAGTAAATGAGGATTTTCTCGTTAATCGTGATCCACAGGTTATAGATTTAATTCTTGATCAAGCTCTTTTTGAAGAATTGATTCACAGGGCGGAAGCGGCCGCCGTGCCGTTTTTGAAGGGATTATTTATCAGGCAGATAGATTTAATAAATTTGAAAACACTTGTCCGGGTGAAAAACATAGGTTTTGGTCGAGAGTTCTTCAAAAAAGCGTTTCTACCGAATGGGAACCTTTCTTCGGACCAACTGGGGGGATTTATTGATGAGCCCCTTGAATCCCTGGTTGTTCAGCTGGGCATGACTGAATATGCTACCCTTGTTGATGAAGGTATCAGGGATTGGCTCGACAGGGGAACTGCATCACGTTTTGAGAAACTGGCTGATGACTATATAACCGCTTACCTGAAAAAAGGAAAATGGATGCCTTTTGGACCGGAGCCTTTGATCGGCTACTTGTGGGCCAAAGAGGTTGAATTGAAAAATATCCGCTTAATTCTGGTGGGGAAAATTAATAAATTGCCAGCGGAAGCGATCAGGGAGCGAATACGCGATGCCTAAATATAAAATAGCAGTAATTGGAGATAAAGATTCAATCCTTGGTTTTAAAACTATTGGGGTGGATACCTATCCTGTGACGAGCAGTGAGGAAGCGCTGGCTGTTTTGAAAAAGCTGGCTGCCTCAGACTGTGGAGTAATATTTTTAACCGAGGAGCTGGCCGGCGAGCTTGAAGATGTCGTCAACGAACTGAACAAACGTTTCCTGCCGGCGGTTGTTCTAATACCCAACAGCAAGGGAACCCTGGGTATCGGGATTGATCAAATCAAAAAAAATGTGGAAAAAGCGATCGGTGCAGATATTCTTTTCAGGAAAGAAGGTTGATAACTTGGATGCTGGCAGAATTGTCAAGGTTTCCGGCCCCCTGGTAATAGCTGAAAATATGGGTGACGCCCGGATGTATGATATGGTCAGAGTCAGTGATGCACGCCTGCTGGGTGAAATTATTGAGCTGCGTGGCAATACGGCTTCAATACAGGTTTATGAAGAGACTGGTGGCCTGGGACCCGGAGAACCTGTATATACAACCGGCGACCCTCTAAGCGTAGAACTCGGCCCCGGCTTGATCGAGGGAATATTTGACGGAGTTCAACGGCCTCTTGATACGATCAGGGAGCAGGTTGGCGATTATATTACCCGTGGGGTAGATGTCTATCCTCTTGACAGGGAACGCAAATGGGATTTTGTTCCGAAGGTCAAAGAGGGTGACCGTGTCCTTCCCGGAGACATTCTGGGGACAGTTCAGGAGACAACACTGGTGGAACATCGGATTATGGTGCCACCCTCTGTCTCCCCCGGGATCATTAAAGAAATTACAAGCGGTGAAGCCACTATCACCGATGTTATCGCTCGCCTGGAAACTGATAACGGTATGGTCGATTTGACCATGATGCAGCGCTGGCCGATCCGCAAAGGACGTCCTTACAGAGAAAAACTGGGTCCGCATGTGCCCATGATTACCGGACAGCGCATTATTGATACCTTTTTCCCGGTGGCCAAGGGGGGGACTGCATGTATCCCGGGCCCCTTCGGCAGCGGAAAAACAGTGACCCAGCACCAGCTGGCCAAGTGGGCCGATGCGGAAATTGTAGTCTATATTGGCTGTGGAGAACGGGGCAACGAAATGACTGATGTTCTCCTGGAGTTCCCTGAGTTAAAGGATCCTAAATCCGGAGAACCGCTGATGAAAAGAACTGTCCTCATTGCCAACACTTCTAATATGCCGGTGGCGGCCCGTGAAGCATCAATTTATACAGGAATTACAATCGCTGAATATTTCCGTGATATGGGTTACAGCGTAGCCCTGATGGCCGACTCCACCTCACGCTGGGCAGAGGCACTAAGGGAAATGTCCGGCCGATTGGAAGAGATGCCGGGTGAGGAAGGATACCCTGCTTACCTTGGCTCACGGATGGCTGAGTTCTATGAACGAGCAGGTAGAACTATCTGCCTCGGCAACGAGGATAAGGAAGGAGCCCTTACCGTTGTTGGTGCAGTTTCACCTCCAGGCGGTGACCTTTCTGAACCGGTGTCACAGGCCACCCTGCGAATAGTAAAAGTTTTCTGGGGCCTTGATGCTTCCCTGGCATACCGCCGGCACTTCCCGGCTATCAACTGGCTGCTCAGTTATTCTCTGTATCTCGATAACGTCGCAGCCTATTTTAAAGAAACAATCGGAGATCAGTGGAATGAGATGCGGCGCGAAGCGATGCGTCTGCTGCAGGAAGAAGCCGAGCTGGAAGAGATCGTGCGGCTGGTCGGTGTAGATGCCCTCTCGCCGCGAGAAAGGCTGACTCTTGAAACGGCCAAATCATTGCGGGAAGATTTCCTGCACCAGAATGCCATGCACGAGATTGATACATACAGTTCTCTGGACAAACAGTTTAAAATGCTCGAGCTGATCCTTTTTTATCATCACCAGGCGGAAGCACTTGTAGACAAGGGAGAGATCGACCTTGACCTGGGGAAACTTTTTTCGCTGCCGGTGAAGGAAAGAATTGCCAGGGTTAGATATGTTCCGGAGGAGGACCTCAAGGAACTGGACGAGGTATCACGGGAGATTAAAGAACAGATTGCCTCATTAGCCGGCGAAGGAGGAGAAGAAGATGCTTAAGGAATATAAAACGGTTGTCGATGTAGCCGGCCCGCTGATGCTGGTTGAAAAAGTGGAAGGTATAAAATATGGAGAATTGACAGAGATTGAGCTGCCCACAGGGGAGGTAAGGCGCGGGCAGGTCCTGGAAGTAGACGGGGACAGGGCTCTGGTTCAGATCTTCGAGGGGTCGACCGGCCTGAATATCGGCTCGGCAAAAGTGCGGTTTCTGGGCAAATCTATTGAACTGCCTGTTTCAATGGATATGCTCGGCCGGGTTTTCAGCGGACTTGGCCAACCGCGTGATGGAGGACCGAAAATTATCCCTGATAAAAGGCTTGACATCAACGGCTATCCCATTAATCCATATGCCCGTGATTATCCTTCTGAATTTATTCAGACCGGGGTTTCGGCAATCGATGGGATGAATACCATGGTCCGCGGGCAGAAGCTGCCCATATTTTCAAGTTCAGGGCTACCTCATTCCAGGTTGGCTGCTCAGATTGCCAGGCAGGCCAAAGTTTTGGGAACTGAAGCCAAATTCGCAGTGGTTTTTGCTGCAATGGGCATAACTTTTGAAGAAGCTGATTTCTTTATCAGCGATTTTCGTAAAACGGGAGCGATTGAAAGGGCAGTCCTTTTTATAAATTTAGCCGACGACCCTGCTATCGAGAGAATCTCCACTCCCCGGATGGCTCTTACCGCTGCTGAATATCTGGCTTACGAAAAGGATATGCACGTGCTGGTTATTCTGACGGACTTAACCAACTATGCCGAAGCGCTGAGGGAAATATCGGCCGCACGTAAAGAAGTACCCGGAAGGCGCGGTTATCCCGGCTATCTTTATACAGACCTTTCGACTATATATGAAAGGGCCGGGCGAATTCAAGGTCGTGAAGGATCCATTACTCAGTTGCCAATTCTGACCATGCCCGAAAACGATATTACTCATCCTATTCCCGATTTAACCGGGTACATCACTGAAGGACAGATTATCCTTAGCCCGGAGCTGCACCGCAAGGGTATGTATCCCCCCATTGATGTGCTCCCTTCTCTTTCACGCTTGAAAGACAAGGGGATTGGCGAAGGAAAAACCCGTGAAGATCATGCTGATACGATGAACCAACTTTACGCTGCTTACGCCCGCGGCAAGGAAGTGAAAGAACTGGCCGCTATCCTCGGCGAAGCAGCCCTGTCGGAAGCGGACAAAAAGTTTTCCCACTTTGCCGATGAATTTGAAAGCCGCTATGTTTCACAGGGTGAAGAAGAAAACCGCGCCATTGAGGAAACTTTAAACCTGGGCTGGGATCTTCTTGCCTACCTGCCGCGGACAGAACTAAAAAGAATTCGTGATGAGTATCTCGAAAAATATCTGCCTGTGCAAAAAGAGGAGGTTTAGGCCGTGGAAATACGGGTCAATCCAACCCGCATGGAGCTAAACCGCCTGAAAAAAAGATTGAAAATGGCGGAGCGGGGCCACAAATTACTAAAAGATAAAAGAGATGAATTGATCCGCCAGTTTCTGATCCTGGTCAGGAAAAATAAAGAACTGCGCGAGGATATTGAAAAAGAGCTTTCCGGTGCTTTTGCCAAGTTTTTGCTGGCCCGGGCAGTGATGCCTCAGGACAACCTGGAAGAAGCACTCATGTACCCTACCAGGAAGCTGACCCTTGATATAGATAAACAGAATATAATGAGTGTTTTTGCACCCAAATTTAGCTGGCATGAAGATTCCGACCAGGATGAGCGAAACAGTATTTATCCTTATGGTTTTGCCGAGACTTCGGCGGAGCTCGATGCCTCTATCGGAACACTTTCCGGAGTTCTTTCCAGGTTAATGGAGTTGGCGGAAGTAGAAAAAGCAGTACAACTGCTGTCTGGAGAAATTGAAAAAACCCGCCGCCGGGTGAATGCCCTTGAATATGTTTTGATCCCAAAACTGACGGAAACGATTAAGTATATCACCATGAAACTGGAAGAAAATGAAAGAGGAGCCCTGGTTCGGTTAATGAAAATTAAGGACGTCGTGCGGGCGAAAGTGTAATATCGCCGGGATTAAAATGCATACCTACCGTGGGAATATTCATATACACAGCTGCTATTCGGACGGCACCGGCAGCATGGAAAAGATTGCGGAGGCGGCTGCCTCCGCCGATTTGGACTACATTGTTGTCACTGATCATGAAACTGTCGCCGGCCTTAAAGAAGAAGCGATTTATAAAGGCGTCGTGGTGCTGGTGGGATCGGAAATCAACCGCAAACACAGTCATTACCTGGCCTTCAATATTGATCAAACCATTGAATCCAACGAGGATAACCCCCAGGAAGTGATCGATCAGGTATCGAAGGCGGGCGGTTTTGGTGCGATCGCTCATCCCTTTGAAAAAGGATCTGCCTATATAGAAAAAGGGAAAGCATATCCCTGGATAAAATGGCCTGTTTTCCGTTTTCAGGGTCTTGAAATATGGAATTATACTTCACACTGGCGGGGCCGTTTTCCCTCTTCCCTAAAAACTCTTTACTGTTTTTTTTTGAATCGCAGTGCGGCCATGGATGGCCCTTCGCCTGACTGTTTAAAATTATGGGACTGTTATAACCGATACGGTCATCGGATTTTTGGTATTGGGGGCAGTGATGCCCACGCTTCATTGTACAGGCTGGGGCCACTTAAAGTAACGATATTTACCTATAACTATATTTTCAGGACCATTAATACTTATATTTACATGGAAGAAGAATTAAGCAGTGATTTTCCAAGAGCTAAAGATCAGATTTACAAAGCTCTTCAGGAAGGACATTCTTTTTTATCTTACGATATTCTTCATCCGGCTGCTGGATTTCTCTTTTACGGATTAAGCAACGACAGGATTATTCTTCCCGGCAGCGAGCTCGATTATGAAGAGAATATTGAATTGCGGATAAAATCTCCATATCGGCGCTCATTAATTCGGGTCATACTCGATGGTAAATTGTTTTTAGAAGCAAAAACGGACGATATATCCTTTAAGCCGGCAGTTCCCGGTGTGTACAGGGTTGAAGTTTATTATCGTCCTTTAATAGGGCACCCCCGACCGTGGATTTATGCCAATCCAATTTATGTGAAGACTCATTTTCCCCGATGATAGTTAATCGGATCTGGATATGTTGCAGGAAATTTTCTGATGTTATACTATAAAAATGAAATAGATTGCGGAAGACAATCATATATCAATAGGAGGATTTAAGATGATCAGAGTTGGCATCAATGGATTTGGCCGAATTGGCAGGATGACCATGAGAGCATCGCTCAATCAGGATAAAGTGAAGATAGTGGCGGTTAATGATCTGGCCGACAATGAAGCCCTTGCTCACCTCTTGAAGTATGATTCTATTTATGGGCCAGCAAACTGCGACATTACAGCCAATGAACGGGGATTTATCATTAATGGTGAGGAGCTGCGAGTATTCTCGGAAAGAGAACCGGCGAAAATTCCCTGGAAAGAAGCAGGGGTTGATATTGTTATTGAATCAACCGGCATTTTCACCAAGCGCGAAGCTGCTGCTGCCCACCTGGAAGCTGGCGCCAGAAGAGTGATTGTTTCTGCCCCGGCTGCCGTTGATATAATTGTTGTTCTTGGGGTTAACGATCATTTATATGACCCGGACAAACATTTTATCATTTCCAATGCTTCCTGTACTACCAATGCTCTGGCACCCCTGGCCAAGGTGCTGCATGATAATTTTGGTATTCAGAGAGGCCTGATGAATACTACCCATGCTTATACAAACGATCAACGTCTGCATGATTTTCCTCATTCCGATATGCGGCGAGCCCGCGCTGCGGCACTTTCCATGATTCCCACTACTACCGGAGCTGCCAGAACGGTGGGGGATGTAATTCCCGAACTGAAGGGGCGTATTGACGGTCTGGCCATTCGCGTCCCCACCCCGACAGTTTCGCTCGTTGACTTTGTCGTCCAGCTGGAAAAAGAGGTTACCGTAGAGGAAATCAACGAGGCCTTCAAGGAAGCTGCTGCAAATTCAAAGTACCTTGATTACAGTGAAGAGCCACTCGTTTCTGCCGATTACCGGGGGAATCCTCATTCTTCCACTGTTGATGCCGGTTCGACAATGGTAGTCAGGGACAAACTGGCTCGCGTCATCGGCTGGTATGACAATGAGTGGGGATATTCCAACCGGCTTATCGATCTGGCTGCCATGATTGTTTCTAAATAGAAAGGACGATTTGATGAATACTCTAAGCCAAAAGAGTGGCTTGCCCATTAGCTGGGATCAGAAGAAAGAAATGATCCTGTGCGGGGAGGATATGCAACCTCGCGAGTGCCGGCCAGATATCAGGCGTCGGACTGACATGCTCGATGTACTCTATGATAAGCGTGCTTTAGGGATTGACGAGCTTTACTATATGTACCGTGGTTTATCTCTGGCTGAAGACAGTAAGGAGATTGCAGAAGCGGGGTTGAGATATGATATAACGGCCATCAGGCCGGGACTGCTTGGATGCGAATTTGTAAAAACGGCCGGCCATTACCATCCATTGAAACCGGAAACCGGTGTTACCTGGCCGGAAGTGTACGAAGTACTCAGCGGCAGAGCTCATTACCTTCTGCAGCGCAGGAAATCCGAACAGCCCGATGAAATTGATGCGGTCCTGCTGATTTCCGCTTTACCCGGGGAGAAAGTTTTAATACCCCCGGGTTTCGGTCATATCACGATCAATGCGGGAAATGATTTCCTGATCATGAGTAACTGGGTTGCCGAAGGGTTCGAGTCGGTGTACGAGCCTGTCAGGCAGATGCAAGGAGGAGCTTTTTATGCCCTAAAAGATAATGGCGGTATAAAATTTGTCCCAAATCGCAATTACTCTTCACTCCCATCACTAAATATTTGCCCGGTAGAGCCGATTGACCAGTTTATGCTCGTCAAAGATATTCAGATGTATAATATTTTTAAAGAAAACAAAGAAGCGCTGCGTTTTTTGACCAACCCTGAAGATTATGGCGCTGTCTTCGCAAATTATCTGGCTAAATTGACGTTATTCTGATTTAGCAACAGTAGTTATTTTATCAGCTGACTGTTGCTATTTATAAAGATCTACTATTCTATTTATCAACTTTTGAGATATATGCAGTATATTATGCCGGAGGAGGTGATCCGGTGAAGGTTAACCGGAGTATCGAAGAAATTAATGCAAAAATAAAGAAAGGGAAAGCAGTAGTCCTGACGGCGGAAGAAGTAATCGATCTGGTTGAGCAAAAAGGCAACACTGAAGCGGCGTCATCAGTTGATGTGGTGACCACAGGAACATTTGGACCCATGTGTTCCTCCGGGTTATTCCTCAATGTGGGCCATTCAAGCCCCCGTATTAAGCTTACTGAGGCTTATTTAAATGGTGTCCCAGCCTATGCCGGGATCGCTGCTGTTGATCTCTACCTGGGTGCAACAGTTCTTCCGGCAGCTGATCCAGCCAATCGCAATTATCCGGGAGAATTTCTGTACGGAGGCGGACATGTGATTGAAGATCTCGTTTCCGGTAAGGAGGTCCGCTTTGAGGGTTTTTCGTACGGTACAGACTGCTATCCCCTGAAGAAAGTTGATACAACTATCCACCTTGCTGAAATAAATGAAGCCACACTATTCAATCCGCGCAATGCCTATCAAAACTACAATGTAGCTGTTAACAGGGGCGAGAAAACGATTTATACTTACATGGGTGTGTTGAAGCCCAATCTTGGCAATGCTTACTACAGCACCGCCGGTCAGCTGAGCCCGCTTCTCAATGATCCCTACCTTAAGACGATCGGGCTGGGAACGCGTATTTTCCTGGGCGGAGGTATTGGTTACGTAGCCTGGCATGGAACTCAGCACAACCCTTCCGCAGCACGAACAGATAAAGGAATTCCGCGCGATCCAGCCGGAACCCTGGCCTTGATCGGTGATTTAAAACAGATGAATGCTCGCTGGCTGAGAGGTCTTAGCTTCCTTGGTTACGGAGCTACTCTGCAGGTGGGACTCGGCATTCCTATTCCCATTTTGAATGAAGAGATCATGCAGTACTGTGCCGTCCGTGATGACGATATTATTGCACCGGTGACGGACTATTACAAGGACTATCCCAATCTGGAAGACGGAAATCTTGGTTATGTAAGTTATGCCGAGTTAAAGAGTGGATTAATAAATTTGGAGGGGGCAAAGATTCCCACTGCTTCTCTTTCCAGCTATGCCGGGGCACGGGAGATTGCCATGACCTTAAAAGAATGGATTGAAAGTGGCCGGTTTTTGCTCACCGAACCGTCGACACAGCTTCCTTCAGCGGAAGATAATATTGTTTTAAAATCGATGCCCAGGAGAAATCGGGAAAAGCGGGAGGATGACTAATGGTTAAACAAAAAATTGTGCTGCGCTTTCCACCGAATATTGTTGAACAGCCAATTATTTATATGATGATTAAAGATTTTGATCTGATGGTTAATATTTTACGTGCCGATATCAATCCCCGTAAGGAAGGACGCCTGATGATGGAGGTCAGCGGCGAAAATGCCGATTATCAGAGAGCGATGGCCTGGTTGAAGGAGCAGGGGTTGATCATTACCAACCTGGAACAACAGATAATCTGGCGGGAGGATCGCTGTACCCACTGCGGTGCTTGTACCGTGATTTGTCCTACCGGAGCGCTTCACTTCGAACGGCCGTCGATGAATGTTCAGTTTGACCAGGATAAATGTATAGTCTGCGAACTTTGCCTGCGGGCCTGTCCGGCCAGGGCGATGGAAACGCCGATCGACAACGCTCTCTTCAGATGAGCAGCAGGAGAATTTACCGCCATGAAGGCTCAGGCCCCCGCCTGACCTCTTTCACGGTTGCTGTGAAGGAAAGCGATCTCTGGATAGCCGTGAACAGTTCATTTTACAAGGACAGTCTTCAGGAGCGCACAGAACATTTCCTGTGGCGAATTCGTCGCAGCCTCGAATCTTATCTGGCAGTTTATCCTAATATTGTTGAATCCTTGGAGCCGTGCCTTCTGGAAGAAGATGCGCCGTGGATATTGCGTCGGATGACTGAAGCGGCAAACAGAGCCGGTGTGGGCCCAATGGCAGCGGTTGCCGGAGCGGTGGCGGAAAGTGTTGGAACTATGCTGCTCGAATTTTCACCCGAGGTGATAGTCGAAAACGGCGGCGATATTTTTCTTAAAGCAGACGCTCCTGTTACAGTTGGTATATATGCTGGACGGTCTCCCCTCAGCGGAAAACTCGGCCTGAAGATTAACCCGTCCAGGACACCGCTTGGCATCTGTACATCCTCGGGGAAAGTTGGCCCCTCCTTAAGTTTCGGCCGGGCCGATGCAGCTGTAGTTGCCGCTGTTTCAGCTCCTCTTGCCGATGCAGCAGCAACAGCCGTCGGCAATATGGTTACCAGCCCCGCTGATTTTAGCCATGCAGTAGGATTTATGCGCTCAATTACTGGTGTGAGCGGACTTTTGCTGATTTGCGGTGATAAAATGACAGTATGGGGAGATATGGAGCTGCAGCCGTTGAAGAGTTGAAGAAAGTATGCAAAGAAAGAGCTGTGCCAACGAAAAATGCAATTCAGAACGGCACGAATTTATTTAATACCATGACAAGCGGCAGCATATAAATCCTAAAGGTTAATGTAAGGCCTGTTCTACCACACAAGAATCACAAGCCTTCGCTTGGCTCAGAAGTTTATATTGCCCTCAATGCCTGTGTTATCGGCAAGGCTTCTATAGGACCTCGGTCTAACATATGATTTGGTGCTGTTATTCGCGGTGGTCTGGCGGACATTACCATTGGGGAAGAATGCAGACTGAAGAACAACATGACTATTCATGTTGATATCAAATGAACCTGTTGTTGGAAACCGGGTTACAGTTGGTCATAATGCAGCACTATACGGCTGTAAAATTGAAGATGGTGTGCTCATAAGAATGAGAGCGATAATCCTCAATGGTTTGATTATCAGTAGAGACAGCCTGGTAGGTGCCGGCAGGCTGCTTATGCCGGGGACAATAATACCACAACGCTCACTGGTATTAGGTTAGCCTGGCAAACTGATGTGCCGGCTGACTGATGAACGGATTTCTGCTGTCGAAAGTATATATATCACCATTATCTCAAGCTGATGCAAGAGTACAGGAGAAGCAATGACGGTTGAACTGCAACCTGATCTGCGTTATAATACGTAATGCAAAATGCCGGCATAGCTCAATTGGTAGAGCAGCTGAATCGTAATCAGCATGTTGGGGGTTCAAGTCCTCTTGCCGGCTCCATACATTAAAGAGCAAGGGGCCCGGATCTTAGATCCGGGCCCCTTATGGGTAAGCCCGGTATTGCCGATGAAGGCCTTCCTTTACTTTTCGAACGTTTCTATAGTTGAACTCTGCAAATAGATCGCCTTTACTAACTGCCGAGGTTACTACAAGTTTGTGAAAAAGGTCTGTGACTGAAGTTTTAATTAAGTATTTCTATATAGCAAATCTTCACTATGCAAAATTCATATTTTACTTTCCTCACATTCTAATTGATAATTAAAAAGGTTTATTATAATACACCCAATACCTGAGACACAGATTTGTGAAATTATTAAACAGATTCCCAGGGCTTTAAAAGAGGTTTTAGAAAATGACCAATAAGAATATAAAACCGGGCTCAATACGAAGAAAACTCTGGAAGG
>CAZDKY010000006.1:0-9912 GCA_964506505.1 uncultured Syntrophomonadaceae bacterium | reverse complement strand
ATTCTGGCGCCCTCATTATGGTACTACTCCCGAAGAAGAGATGGAAATATATCTTGATCTCACCTATGATGCTATTCAAGAAATGATAGAGATATTTGGCTATTGGCCGGGTGGAAACAGATATATTGTTACAAGCATTACTTCCAGCGATGGTCTTCATTCCCTGACTGGTTTTAAATTCAGAATGCAGAGTTGGACCAGGGAACGCCGTTCCGATCTCCACCATCATGTAGTTCATGCCTGGATATGGCCCGGCACTATATTCCTCGATGAAGGTCAGGATGACTGGATGGCGGAAGGGATAACAATGTATTACCAGGCTGAGCTGCCAGTCCGTATGGAAAATGACGATATGTGGCTGGGATTGCACTACCTGGAATATTTGATTTTGAAAAGAGCAGATCATTTTGGTTTGCGAGATAAAGAAACCGTGTATTTTTATCCTCAAAACCACATGAGGGCTCTTGCCCTGGACCGAGCAATTAGCGAAGCAACTGGGGGACGGAAAAATCTTGATGACTTGATGCATTATATCGGCCTGGAATATGGACTGCAGGACAAGCCGATGCGGCACCGTGATATGATCAGGGCGATAAATGAAATAACGGACAGTGATCTAAGCGGTTTTTACAACCGCTATATGGTTGGAGTAATTGCCCCGGAGATGCCGCCGGTTGAAGAATTTATTGACGAATACCAGGAATCATTTTTTGAATGGATGGATACTTATGTGCAAACCCCCGGTAATCTTGCGGGGAGCAGGACGATGCTCTTAATTGCCCTTGAAATCGGTTTGCACAGTCAGACAATGCATAAAAATGAACATATGGTAGCAGGCAGAGCTAATCTGCATATGTTAAGATATTTTAAAAGTGCTCTCGCAAAAAAATCAGGTTCGATAAGTAAAAACGTTATTATTGAAACTTTATCCGAGATAACCGGTACTGATCAATCCGATTTTTTTGATTTCTATACAATTGGCGATTTTAGTCCTTCTGTATATGATGTTCAGAAATGGTTTAGAAATCTACCCCAGGAGGAGAATATCGAGGAAATACGTGCAGGCATACCTTATAGTTCTGTTAGTGAGTCTCATGATTCAAATGATGAGCACATAGCCGCTTACCTGGAACCTTCTACTTTGCAGATTGGTGTGTCCCGGGAGGTAACCCTGGTAGTGCTTGATGATAAACTAGTTTCCAATGAGGGGAAATATGTCCGTATCACTGTAGATCTGAAAGGAGAAGAGAATATTGGTGAATGTTTAAGCAGCCTGGATGCTCATCTTGTAGAACATAATAAAGAACTAGGAGGAATTGTCAGAAATTATGAAGTGGGTTTTTTACCGCTCAAGAAAACGGAAAAAGGGTGGGAAGGCACTTTCAGTTTGATGCTTCCTGAGAACTTTGAAAATATGCGGGTTCGGGCCAAGCGCAGGAGCATGGAATACTGTGATCTGTCTATCCAGCTTAGTGATGAATTAGAAGATGAACAGCAGAATAAAACTGGTGAAGTAAAAGAACAGGGTACAGTCGGGGATGAAACGAACTTATTCGAAATAAAGAAAATTTTATCAAACAGCAGATGGCTTATTTATTCCAGTGTTTTGCTTATTATACTGGTTGGCTGCTGGATTTACCTGGCCAGGGTTAGGAAGAAGTAAGTAATGACTTTGAAGATGGTGCCGGTGTTATTATTATTGTCTGGGGCAACCTGCAAGACAAACTTTTAAAAGTCAGCAAAAGCAAACGGGTTTTTTAACCTTAATTTATTTTCAAAAGAAAGACCGTTGATTTATATTATAGAATGTGCTACGGGCAAAAAGTAAGAAAACCTGACTGATTTTGTAGAAGGCATAAAGATAATAAAAGACAGGGTTGTTCAACCCTGTCTTTTATGTTGGCAATTTTAAAAGCAACAGCAGTGCTAAAGGGCGCGGTGGTAGATCTCCTCGTAGGCTTCAACGGTCATATCGCGAGGGTTGCCGATGGTCTGCGGATCCTTGAAAGCCTCTTTGGCCAGGCGGGGGATATCCGATTCCTTGATGCCCATCTCGCTCAGGCGCGGGATGCCGACATCGGTAGCCAGCTCGCGTACTTCTTCGACGGCGGCCAGGGCTGCTTCGCGTTCGGTCATGCCGAAAGTGGGGATACCAAGGGCCAGGCCGATGCGGGCATATTTAGCCGGTTCGCCCATCCAGTTATATTCCATCACCGCGACCATGGTTGAACCGACGGCGATACCGTGATGGACCGGGAAAATGCCGCCCATTGTTTGAGTCATGGCATGAACGGCGCCGGCACTTTCAGCCCCGTAAGAGAGACCCGCCAGCATGGCTGCCATGGCCATGTAGTAACGTGCTTCAACATCTTGCCCGTAAGCTACAGCCCGACGCAGGTACTTGCCTACATATTCAATTGCCATAAGGGCTACGGCATCAGTCTGGGGTTGGGCATAAGCACAGGTGTAGCACTCAATGGCATGGCAAAGGGCATCCATACCGGTGCCGGCAGTGATATTGGCCGGCAGAGAAAGGTGCAGCAGTGGATCGATCAGGGCCAGGTGCGCGGCAATCAAAGGCCCGCCTACATTAAACTTATACTGGCGGTCCGGATCTGTGATCACTGCCCAGAGGGTAACCTCGCTGCCGGTGCCCGCGGTTGTGGGAATGCAGACCAGCGGTGGGATCCGCTTGCTGAGTTCTTTTTTCCCTTCTGCACATTCATATTCAAGAACCGGTTCACCGTGAGCTATTTCCACTCCAATGGATTTTGCGCAGTCCATGGAACTGCCGCCTCCCAAGGCGACCAGCCCGTCGCAACCTTTATTCCGGTAGATTTCCGTGCCGGCAGCAACAGTGGCCAGTGGTGGGTTGAAAACAACCTGATCGTAAATAACATGTTCAACCGCATTGTCCTTGAGCGGTTTGATGACCCGGTCCAGGAGACCGGCTTTGACGACCCCCTGATCGGTGACCACCAGCGGTTTTTTTACTCCCAGCAGGGCCAGCTCGTTGGGCAGGTGGTTAACTGCACCGAGAGCATGTTTCATTACAGTGGGTACTTCGAAGTAATGCAGCTTTTGTAGATCTTTCACGGGGTAAATCCTCCTTCAGAGTGAATTTATTCGGTCCAATCAACCGGTTTGCCGGTCAACTGTTGAATCACTTTTTAGCTTTTGCCGGAAGGTGAAATATAACCGGCATTTCATCCAGTGACAGTTCTTTCAATTGTGTACCCAGGGGACGGCCTTCTTTGTCCCAGGCGCGAACAGCATAATATTCATCGAGCAGTCTGTCCAGGTCTTCACTGGAAATTTTTTCTCCTTTGTAAGGGCCGCCAGGCAATGGCTCTTCTGTGAATCTTTTCGGCAGAGTATCGTCGGCCCGGGTAAATCCTTCGCGCAGGTTGAATAAACGGATCTGGTTCCATACTCTTTCGCCCAGCTTCATGAGACCTTTGGTATCCCAGGGTTCTCCCACGGCTGCGGCAAGCATCTCACAGTAGGTGCTGTCCTTTATGCCGTACTGGGCAAAATCGCATTTGACCAGGGTATCGAGTGCGGCCAGGTAATTCTGCAGGTGGGCGACAATAGAGCCTTTGCCGTCCAGGGCCAGCCGGTCAACCGGTTTCCCTTCCCATTCCCCGCCGCATTCATAGAGGATGGGAAAAGCGCGCTGGTGGCATCCGCCGCGGTCGGCTGTGGCCAGGGCTAAACCCATGCCCGGGACACTGCGTGGCCCCCAGGCAGGACTTTCCAGACCCTTGACGTGAACGGCAAAATCAGCCGCTACCCCGCCCATTTTTTCGGCTGCCATTTTTACCCCGTCTGCGAGCATATCGCCAGGTCCTTTTCTGGAGGCAATAGCTTCAATAAGGTAATCTGCAGAAGAAGGATCACCGAATTTAAGTTTCATTCCTTCCGTATCAGCTGTAGTAATCAGGCCTTTTTTGAAAGCTTCAATAGCAAACCCGATCACTCCACCGGTGGACATGCCGTCCAGGCCCAGGGCATCGCACTTTTTAACCAGGTAAGCTACTTCGCGGATATTGTCCAGGCCCAGGTTGCTGCCGATCAGGGCGGCTGTTTCGTATTCCACCACGTCGGAAACTACCCCCTGGTGGCGGCCGTGACGGATCTTGCCGATTTTGCCGCAGGCGATGGGACAACCTGCACAGGCCACGTTGCGCAGCCAGAATTCACTGCGCTGAGCCTGGGCGTTTAGACCCTCTGCTTTTTCAAAAATACCGTTGTAGTAGTTGTAAGCGGGGAGCAGTTGCTCTTCGTTGGCGAAATCAATTGATGCAGCTGTGCCGTCGGTGGTAAAAGAGGCGATGGTTTCATCTTCAGCCAGTTCCAGGTAAGCCCGGTCGACAGCTGCCTGGAAAGCTTCCGTATTGGCGGGGGTGACAACTTGCTCTCCCCGCAGAACGACTGCTTTTAAGTTTTTGGATCCCATTACGGCACCGGTGCCAGCTCTGCCGGCATGGCGGTTATATTCGCAGTTAATCAGGGCAAAAGAAACCATATTTTCTCCGGCAGGACCGATACAGGCGGTTTTGACGGTGTTATCACCCAGTTCACGGCGGATTTCTTTTACTGTGCTGAAAGTGTCAAGGCCCCATAATTTTTCAGCTGAACGGATTTCCACTTTTCCATTGTCAATCCAGAGATAAACCGGTTCGGCTGCTGCCCCGCTGATTACCAGGCCGTCGTAGCCGCAATAGCGGATTTCCGGGGCAAAGTGGCCGCCGAAGTAAGAATCGACAAAAGTGCCGGTCAGGGGAGATTTGGTAACGACACAGCCACGCATGGCGGGGGCCAGAGTCCCGGTCAGGGGGCCGGTCATAAACATCAGCACATTCTGCGGTGAAAGGGGATCTATCCCTGGCGGCAGCAGATCGAAGAGGATTTTGGCGCCAAAGCCTTTACCGCCTACATAGTATTTCCTCAGACGGCTATCCAGTTCTACTTCCCTGCTGAGGCCGGAAACGAGATCCACGTACAGCAGTTTACCCATGTAAGCATCCACTATTTTGACGCCACCTCCTGCTTGCTAACCAGCTCAACCAGTTTTAACGCCCCGGAAGGGCAATATTTAACACAGAGAGGGTCGCCCCCGCAGAGATCGCACTTGTCTGCTTTGTGTTCGTTGTCCAGCCGGATCATATGATCGGGGCAGGCGCTGACGCAGGCGCCGCAGCCGGTGCAGGTCTCTTTGTCGATTAATACAACTCCGGTTTCCGGGTTTCTGCTGATTGCCTGGACCGGACAAACCTGCAGGCAGAAAGGATTCTCACACTGGGTGCAGACCAGCGGTCGGTTAACGAGGTTTTCATCCTCACTGAGAATTCTCAGCCTGGCCAGGCGGGGATTGTAACCGCCAGAAGCCCTTTTGGAGCATACCAGCAGACAGATTCCGCAGCCGGTGCAGAGGTCAAATTCACTTCTCAGATAGATCATCGGCATTCCTCATTTCTGTTTCAGGTGATTCCAGTTACAATTCGTCAACGTCCTTATACCATTTCATCTTATCGCCGATTTTACTGCGCATTTTCCAGGACAGCGATTTAGGCTCGCGTTCGACATAATCACGGATTTCATTCAGTCTTGTTTCGATCGTTTCTTTTTCTTCATGTTCGAATAGATCGGTTTTGGTTGTAAGGGCCAATACTTTGTCCATGTTGCCCGTTACTGTCCGCCAGAAACCCCACTCACCGGCCAGTATTCGGGCAATCACGGGGGCGTTGATCTTTTCTTCATCTTCCTCACCGACGGGATGCTCCACCAGTAGCATCATTGTGTCAACAATGTCTTTTTCGTTGATTTGCACAATCTGCATTTTCTCGAGAAACAGTTCTGCCAGGGGGATGGTCAGATTGTCAATATCGAGCCGCTCCCGTAGAGGCAGTTCATGGCAGAAATCGAGCTTGTTAAAAAAAATATCGGAATGCATTCCTGTTTCCGGGTTGTCGAAGACGAGTCGTTGATGACCGTAGAGGGTAGTGATCATTTCATCGTCGCGGTAGCCCAATTCACTGTATGCCTCAATAATCAGCTCCTGGTGCTCACTGCGGGCGACAAAGTCGGTGTCCGTGAATACGCGGCCCCATTGCCGGTGAATATAGTTATAGCGGGGACAATGCAAGTGAAAGGCCAGGGCCCCGATTAACCGCAATGGAGCTCCTTTTTCTCCCGTTCTAGTGATAATTTTTTTTGCTTCGGCGATGAATTCATCAGCATCCTTACCGGTATACTGGGACATAAAATCTCTCCCTTCTTCTTGATGCAGTTTCAGCCCCGGTAGTTCTAGTTTGTTAAAAAACCTGGCTTTAAGGGTTCAAGCGGACGGCCTGGCACTGAAAGCAGCCGGGGTTTTGCCCCCGTCCCGTCCGGTAGGGCCGAACTGGAAACGGGGGCATGCTGTTACCGGATCAACCTCACCTGCTCAGAGTCAGGCCTTTTTAACCTGTTATCCGGAAGTAAGAACGTACTTACGGATGCCTTTTTCGTCCATCTCTATTATTGCCCCGAGAAGTGTACCCTGTTCATAAGAGCTGCCTGGATTGACAACAAAGGTTTTTTTCAATCGCTTGATGCCGCGTCCTTCATGAATATGGCCAACCAGGGCCAGCGTCGGTTGATATTTCATGATCGCGTCACGCACGGCATAACTGCCTACCGGGACCAGTGAGCGGCCGGCGTATTTGGGCCGCAAATTTTCGTCCAGCTCCGGCGCTTCATCCAACCCTGATCCATAGGGCGGAGCATGAAGATTGAAGACGCAGCGATTGAAATCAGTTATCTTTGGAGTCATCGCTTCGATTATTTCAGCCAGTCTTTCTTCGCTGCATTCCCGGTGTGTATCCCACGGGGTGATGTTTGACCATCCCGAACTGAGCATTTCATAGTAACCGTCGAGATCGAGGATTTTACCCTCGGCCATGGTGATGGTTTTTGATGTGGCCAGTACTTCGTCGATTTCAAACATATCGTCGTTTCCGGGACAGACAAAACATTTAATTCCCGTCCCGGCCAGTTTTTCATCAGCATAAGCAACCCATCTTTCAGCTACTTTTAGTACTTCTTTGACAAAAAGTTTTTCCACTTTTTCTTTATCCTGGCTCAGTTCTTCGAATTGATCATCGGTCAGGTTTATAGGGTAATAACCGCGGTCGGAGATGTTTTTTTCCATGGTCTTTTTGCCTTCTTCATCCAGCAGCATCTCTTCGTCGAGGAAATTGACCTTGTACTTGCCTTTATTATCTTTAATAAACGGGACCAGGGCTTTACCGGTCATATCGCCTCCCAGTATTAGAATATCGGCGTTATAGAATTTGCCTGCGCTGATAAACTTTTTCCAGCAGATCTCCGAACCGTGCACATCGGTGGCAAAAAATATAGTACTCATTAATCATCCTCCTGCAGGCATTCTCGTTTACTCTACGGGAATGTTCTTATGAATTTCATCCAGGTTGATCCCTTGCTTGCGGCGGTAAATTTTTGAAGCGTTATAGATAATGATTGAGATCAGGTAAAGTACTGCCATGTAAATATAAGAGATTGGCTCGTTTATTCCATACACTGCATCGGTAGCCCACATATAGAACAAAAACAGCAGGAAAGCAAGGAATATTACACCGGTAACGGTAATGAGCGGAAGGCCGAACAGCTTCAATCTGGCGATGGGTGAAGCATTATACAGTTCGGGATCTTTGTAGGGAAGAATAATGGCTGCGATAGTTGATCCGAGGTAAGTGACGGCAATGACTACGGTTGAGTTTAGAGCCATGGTTTCCAGGTTTTCGGTGTAATGCATGCCGGCACTGATAATAACTCCGCCTACTGCCATTACCAGCAGTGCATTGACCGGCGAGCGGAATTTGGTGCTTACCCGGGCCATCCATTCAGGCAGGATGCGGTCAAATGCAGCGGCAAAGATAACTCTGGTTGAAGAAAGGAAAACCGTGCCGCACCAGCCGAAAAACCAGGTACTCATTGATATCAGGAGCCACAGTTGGAGAACGGGACTGTCAGTCAGGAAACTGACCAGCAGTGCAGGATAGGGGAAGGCCCCAAAGGGGGAGGTACCTTCATAGAAAGTAAGGTTTGCCGCGTTGTAAAAATCCCATCCGATCACTTTGGCGATCAGGAAAAGGACGATTACTGCCAGGATGGTAGTAGCAATAAGGCCGGCAGCCATACTCCAGAAGTTGCGTTTGAAATCTGAAGCTCCACGCACTTCTCCATATAGAGTAGCACCCCAGTTTGGCCATAGGTTAAAGAAAACTACCATAGGAATTAATCCCAAACTGGCGCCAAGAGCCATTTTATTGATGGGAGCGGCAGTGTATCCGGTTTCAGCTGAAGCATTCAGAATTTGCTGGTAAACGTCTCCTCCTCCAGCGGCGAAAAAGCTATTGGCATACTGGTTAAAACCAGCGATAAAATCAGTATTGGAATTAGTAAGCATCATGATGATCATAGTGATCATTCCGGCCATGCCAACATAGAAGCAGAATTTCTGGATACGTGCATACCAGCTCATGCCCAGGCTGACGAAAATAAAAGCTAACACAATTACCACCAGTGATGATACAAAAAAGCCGTTGGTGGTGACAAACCAGCTGGCGGCATTATAGAGGGCTGTGCTGCCGGTCCACCCGCTCAATATTCCTAAAATCGGGGTAAAGACATTATAGGCAAGCATGTTGCCGTAGAGAGGTACCCAGTGCCATAGAATCCAGGCCCAGCCGGTTATAGCAAGAACGAAACCGAGTCCTCCTCCCAGGATACGGCTTTGCCAGACATAATCACCGCCTGCTCGCGGCATTACTGCTACCAATAAAGCGTATACAAATACCTCAAAAATTATTAGAATGCCACTGACAACAACGGCGGTAACCAGGTTTGCTTCCGGCAGGTAAGGGGCGAAAGAGAAAATGTAGAAGCCAAGTGTTACCAGGTTGATCGAGAAGAAAGAATAGACAAAACCATCAAAAACGGACCAGGAACGAACCAGCCCGCTGGCTTTGCGGACAAACATTCCAGCTTGTGCCATCGTTAAATCTTCCTTTCCATATACTGAAGTGATAAATCGATGCTCTTCAGGGCTGCGCCTGAAGTATCATGCCGTCTCTTCCGGACAGAACTGTTCACCTCCTGCAATTTATCCCCCGGCATTAGGGATTGAATTTTAACAATTATTTTCATAGCAATTAGTTTATTTAAATTTTTGTGTAAAATCCCCTTTGTGTGAAAAGAAGAAAAAAAGAATCAGTGTTATGCATAATGCACAATAAGAATGTTGTGCATTATGCATAACAAGAATTCTTTAAAAAAGTGAAAGTTCAGGAGGAAAGGCGGCGACTGATAGAAGCAACAAGAAAAGGGAAAGCATCCAGTCTGTCAATGTCCTGATCGAGCAAATCTTCGATTTTTTGCAGGCGGTAATTGAGGGAATTACGGTGGATGTGTAAAATATTTGCCGTTCTGGTATGGGAGAAGTTGCACTCTATGTATGTCTCGAGAGTGTGGGCCAGCTCGCCTCCTTTTTCACGATCATACTGCAAAAGAGGCTTATAAACTTCTTCAAACAGTTCGGGCCGGCCGGTAGTGGTTAAAAAACGCTTTGCCAGGTGATAGGGGGTCATTTCCTCGTAGGAGGTGGCAAAATCGCTGCGAAACAATTTTTTCCCTATATCAATGGTTTCCCATGCCTCCATGTAACCGGCACTGATCCGTTCGATTTTTTCGCAGTAACCTCCGGTAGCCATGCATACAGGAATCGAATCAAGGTAGGGCCGTATAATATCCCTTATACTGAGCATCAGGTTTTTGCCGTAAACGGTGGTTTCTCCATGCTTGAGTTTGTCTGGAACACGAGCCAGGATTACGAGGCTGCCCAGGGTG
>CAZDKY010000005.1:0-101278 GCA_964506505.1 uncultured Syntrophomonadaceae bacterium | reverse complement strand
TGAAAAAGCTGCTGGTTTATCTGTGCATTGTTCTGTTCATGTTCGGCGCTGTTGCAGTGACGGGATGTGAAGTAGAAGAAGGTGTTGGTGGAGAAGAATTTGAGGAAGAAATGGAAGAATTCTAAATAGCGATATGTTTAAAAGGGGAAGCAAAACCAAATAGTATTTCAACAAAGCCGGGCGAAGGGAAAAATCTCGCCCGGCTTTTTCCTGGTTCGGATAACCGATAATTTGATCCTGCCGGGAAAGGAAATCCTCCTTTTAATGCGAAATGAAAAGGGGGAGGTACGGTTATGAAAGAAAAGATCTTAATCATTGACGATGATGAAAATATTTGTGAGGTAGCCCGCATTGCCCTGGAAGCGGAAGGTTTCCAGGTGGACGCGGCTTGCGATGGCGAATCGGGAATGGAAAAGATATCGAACGGTGATTACGGGACAGTGCTCCTTGATATCATGCTGCCGGAGCTTGACGGCTGGGAGATCTGCCGCTGGATCCGCAGCGGCCGGTTTAAAAAGCTGCCGATAATAATGCTTACTGCCCGTGGAGAAGAAGTGGACAGAGTCCTTGGCCTGGAGCTGGGAGCGGATGATTATATAACCAAGCCTTTCAGCCCCCGGGAAATGGTGGCCAGAGTTAAAGCGGTACTTAGGAGAACTGAAGGACACAGTGGAGATTCTGAGGTACTGCAATGCGATAATTTAACTGTCGATATGAGAAGACATATCGCCAGTCTTGGCGATAGTGAGCTTGATCTAACCCCTAAAGAACTTTCCCTGCTGCAGCTACTAGTCAGCCGTCCGGGGGCGGTTTTATCACGGGAAGAGCTGCTGCGCGAACTGTGGGGATTTGACAATCCGGTGGCCATTACTCGGACAGTGGACGAGCATATCAAGCGCCTCAGGGCAAAACTGGCCCGGATTGATCCGCAGAAGAGTTATATCCAGACAGTGTGGGGAAGCGGCTACAAGTTTGAGGTGAAAAAAAATGATTAAGCGGCCGGGGAGGCCTTATACCCTCTTCAGCAAACTGATGCTTTCTCACCTGGCAGTAGTGGCCCTCAGCCTTCTGATCGTCGGGTTTTTCCTTACTTATCTTATAGAAAAATATTTTTTTAGTGCCCGGGAATGGGAAGTGGCCGGGCAAGCCCGGGATGTGGCCTATCTGGTTGCCGATGATCTGGGGCGCGGTGATTTGACCGCAGTGGAGAAAACAATTGAAACGATCGCCTTTTCTTTAGATGCGAAGATCAGGGTCCTCGATGATTACGGTGCACCTTTTCTGACAATTGATCCGGAAACAGAGTTGGTCGAGAATAAAATTGATCAGCAGGAAGGGGTTGGTCTGGAAGAAAGGGAAATTGAGCATGTTTTCAAAGGCAATATGCTAACTAAAAAAGTATACGGCCCTGTGCTCCAGCGTCTACTGGTTGCCGCTCCTGTCTATTATGAACACTCGGAGATGGAAACGGAAATGGTTATCGCCGAGGAAGAGCCGCAGATCATCGGAGCGATTACTTTAAGTGTGCCCCTGCTTGGTATTGAAGAAAACCTGGCCCAGATCAGCCGCCTGATTCTTTACGCCGGAACTATCAGCGTATTAGTGGCAGCTGTTTTTGTATATTTTGTAACCAAAAATTTAACCCGCCCCTTATATAAGATCAATCAGGCGGCGCTGAAACTGGCAGAGGGCAACTATGATTGTAAAATAGAAGAAAAGTCCAATGATGAAATCGGCACCCTGATCAAAACTTTCAACTATTCTGTGGAACAGGTGGAAAAAAACGTTGAAGAACAGAAAAAGTTGGAGCAGTTGCGCCGAAACCTGGTGGCCAACGTTTCCCACGAATTGAAAGCGCCCCTGGCTTCGATCCGCGGTTTTTCCGAACTGATGCTTGACGGGCTGGTTGAAGAGTCTGATAAGGAAAAATATATGCAGGTTATCCTCGACAATTCTGTCCATCTCAGCCGCCTGGTTGATGATCTTTTAACCCTGTCTCACCTGGAGAGCGGTCAGCTTTACCTTGAGAAAGAAGAAATTTCTATTGATGCTCTTGCCAGGTGGAGTTTTGATAGTATAGCCACGCGGGGAGAGGAGAAAGACTTAAAAATGAATCTGGAACTGGCGCCTTCTCTGCCTGTAATTAAGGGTGATCGCACACGCCTCCACGAGATCCTTATCAATCTGCTGGAAAATGCCGTAGAACATACTCCACCGGGGGGTGAGGTTACTTTGAAGGTTTATTGTCTTGATTACCAACTGGTCATTGAAGTGCGAGATACCGGCTGCGGCATCTCCGAAGAAGATTTGCCGTATATATTTGAACGTTTCTATAAGACGGACAGGTCCCGCGCACAGAACAGCGGCAGTTCGGGGCTAGGGCTGGCAATCGCAAAGCAGCTGGTGGAGATGCATAATGGCAGAATTACCGTGGTGAGCAACCCCGGTGAGGGAAGTACCTTCAGCATATCTCTCCCGGTCCACGATACACGACCTGGGAAAAATGATGTGCAGCAGGCTGATAAAAAATAATTAATTGAAAACGTTTTATTCTGAGCAGGTTCGGAGTTGAATATTGTCGAAACATATTATTGTTTTCCATTTAAAGGAATGGAGATGGTTATGTGCTTATTGGCGTACCCAGGGAAATTAAATGTGATGAAAACCGGGTGGCTGTTACGCCGGGAGGCGTTAAGTCTTTTATTAAATCCGGGCACCAGATTATGGTAGAAAGGTCAGCCGGTGAAGGAAGCGGATTCCCGGATGAACATTATCGCCTGTCTGGCGCAGAAATAATTGCCAGTCCCGCTGATATATACAGCAGGGCGGATTTAATCTTGAAAGTTAAGGAACCCCAGGATTCGGAATACAAATATTTAAGGAGCGGCCTGATCATCTTTACTTTTCTTCACCTGGGAGCGGCACCCGCCCTGGCCGATGAGCTGCTTAAAAATAATGTAACCGGAATTTCTTATGACACAGTTCAGAAGGCGGATGGATCTTTGCCCCTGCTTGCACCGATGAGCGAGGTGGCGGGTAAAATGGCTGTCCAGATCGGAGCTTATTACCTTGAAAAACCGATGGGAGGCTCGGGGATCCTCCTCGGCGGTGTTCCCGGAGTACCTTCTGCTCATGTTGTGATTATCGGGGGAGGAACGGTCGGTATTAACGCAGCCAGAATAGCTCTTGGAATGGGCGCGCGGGTTAGCATACTGGATATTGATGCTGCAAAACTGCGCTATATCGATGACATTTTTGGTAGTCGGATTGACACTGTCATGTCCAATCATTACTGGCTGGAAAAATTGATTGCCGATACCGATCTGCTTATCGGGGCGGTTTTGATACCTGGAGCCAAAGCACCGCATATTGTCGGTGAAGAATTGATTAAAACTATGAAACAGGGATCTGTGGTGGTTGATGTGGCCATTGATCAGGGCGGATGTATTGAAACGTGTAACACCCCGACGACCCATAGTAACCCGATTGTAGTAAAACATGGAGTTATTCACTACAGTGTTGCCAATATACCGGGAGCTGTTCCCCGTACTTCGACCCTTGCCTTAACCAATGCCACCCTTCCATATGCTTTGAAGATTGCCAAACTTGGGTTTGTTGAAGCTGTAAAAGTTAATCCTGAACTGGCCCGGGGAGTGAATACTTACAAAGGAAATATTGTCCATGAAGTGGTTGCCGGATCCCTGGACTGCGAATATGTCCCCCTGGAGAAGCTTTTGTAACCTAAATGGTATAATGAACAGTGATAAAAAGATGCCGGGCAGGAACTTTACTGTTTGACAGGCGAAAGTATAAAGGGCTTTTCGAGGGTTAAGAAATTTAGCCGAAGAAAAGGAGTAAGCGTTATGATTCTAATAACCGGGGCGGCCGGCAAGACCGGCCGGGCAGTGCTCGGAGCGCTGGCCCGCCGCGGGGCGGAAACGCGGGTGCTGGCCCGCAGGCAGGAACAGGCCGATGAACTGCTCCATAAGGGGGCTGTGGAGGCAGTTGTCGGAGATATGACAGAGGCTGGCAGTTTACTGCAAGCGATGAAAGGCGTCCGGGCGGTTTACCACATTTGCCCCAACATGCACCCGCAGGAAAGAGAAATTGGGCACCTGGCTCTTGAAGCCGGTCGGGCCGGAAAAGTGGAGCATTTCGTTTATCATTCCGTCCTCCATCCTCATACAGAGAAGATGCCTCATCACTGGCAGAAGATGCGGGTTGAAGAAATGATTTTCGAATCAGGCCTTTCCTATACCATCCTTCAACCTGCGCCGTATATGCAGAACATCCTTGCATTCCGTAAAGAGATCATGGAAAAAGGCACTTATACGGTGCCTTATCCACCCGGGACCCTCCTCAGTATGGTCGATCTTACCGATGTTGGTGAAGTGGCGGCTTCTGTTTTGCTTGACCCGGGACACGAAGGGGCAATTTATGAGCTGGCAGGAACAGGGGCTCTGACCCAGGCGGAAATTGCTGCTGCAATCGGTAAGGCTCTGCAGCGGGAAGTAACAGCCGCAGAAACAGACCTGAAAACCTGGCGGCGTAAGGCTTCGGAAATGGGCCTGGAAGGTTATGCCCTGGAGACGCTGCCCAGGATGTTTAAATACTACGCGCATTACGGGCTGTGGGGAAACAGCAACGCCCTGCAGCGGCTTCTCGGGCGCGAACCGCGCAGTCTGGCCGACTTTGTTCTGGCTGAGCTTGCCTGAAAAGTTTGCGGGCCGAAAGCCCGGGATGAGAATTTTGATTGAAAGAGAGGTTTTAAAATGTACACTACTGATCTTAAAAAAACGGAAGAAATTGATATTACTCCCGATAATATGAAAGAGAAAGGGCGGGTTACTGTCCGCTGGTTGCTGGGGGAACCGGAGGGTGCGCCGAATTTCGAGATGCGCTATTTTTCACTTATGGGCGATGTGACCACCGACTGGCACAGCCACGACTGGGAACATGAGGTTTTCATTGTGGCAGGAAAGGGAAAGTGCCGCAGCGAAGATGGAGAAAGAGATCTCAAACCGGGCGATGCTGTCTTTGTTGCCCCCGGGGAACAGCATCATTTTATCTGCGGTGGTGAAAAGCTCGATTTCATCTGTGTGGTTCCCCAGGGGACCCGGGCCCTTTAAATAAATCTGGAAGTATTCAAACAGATGGAGTATCTTAGTAGTGATGGTAGTGCTGGATGCTATAAAAAGGCAGTATTTATCAGACCAAACTATCAAATCTTGAACAGGAGGCTTTATTATGGCTTTGGTACCATAGACTGATTTAATTCAGGAAGCCGACCGGGGCGGTTATGCCCTCGGTGCATTTAATTGCAACAACATGGAGATCATGCAGAGCATTGTCACGGCTGCTGAAGAGGAGCGCTCACCGGTTATCATCCAGGCCAGTCAGGGCGCCATAAAGTATGCCGGCCTGGACTATATTATTATTCTGGTTCGGCAGGCGGCCGAAAGTGTTTCTGTGCCTGTTGTCCTTCACCTGGATCACGGGACCAGTTTTGAGCAGGTCATGGCTTGCATCCGCTTCGGTTTTACTTCGGTAATGTATGACGGATCGAAGCTGCCGCTGGAAGAAAACATTGCTCAGACCCGCAAGGTGGTGGAAATAGCACGCATATTCGGCGTGTCGGTGGAAGCCGAGTTGGACCGCATTGGTGGGACAGAGGACCAGGTCAGCGTCAGTGAGGCTGAAGCCTTTTTCACTGACCCGGCAGAAGCGGAACACTTTGCCAGGGAAACGGGAGTGGATGCCCTGGCAGTGGCAGTGGGGACCGCCCACGGCCAGTATAAAGGTGAACCGAAGCTCGATTTCGACCGCCTGGCTGAAATCAGCAGGAGAGTGCCCTGCCCCATCGTCCTGCACGGTTCTTCCGGTGTGCCGGATGAGAGTATCAGGAAAGCAATTGAACGAGGAGCACGCAAAATTAATATTGACACAAATATCCGGGAAGTCTTTGTCGGAGCGATGCGGAAAGTGCTGGAGGAAAATCCGAAGGAAATCGATCCCCGCAAAGTCCTCGGCCCGGCCCGTGAAGCGGCGGTCGATATCATCCGTGAAAAGATTCGTCTCTTCGGTTCTTCGGGTCAAGCCTGATAACCGAAATAAGTTAACGAAATCAAGCCTGTCCACTTAAGATTAACTTATTTGTAAAAGAAAGCGGATTAATTGTGAATTTTTTTCTGAAGTAAGAAGGAATTTTGTTTTTCATGGCGAATCAAAAGCGCATAATTTAATATGACAGATGATCCTGATGGGAGAGTCCGAATAGTGGACGCCGAAGGAGCAACTTTTCGCCCGGCAGGCGAAGGGGAAACTCTCAGGCTTCAGTACCATCGGGGGATGAAACTCTGGAGAGAACTCGCTGCGGCGGGGCACCGACGGGGAAAGGCCTCCTAATTATTTAGAGGGCAATCTCTCAGGTAGCAGGGACAGAGCTAAGCCGTTTGGCTTGCTCTGTTCTTTTTATTTTATGAGAGGAAATTGAAAGGAGGATGATATGACTGATGAATGAAGCGAAGAAGACCCCGTTTTATGAAAAGCACGTTGCCCTGGAAGGAAAAATTGTTGACTACAGCGGTTGGCTCCTGCCGGTGCAGTTCCCACAGGGGCTGGTGGAAGAAGTCCATGCTACCCGTCGGAAAGCAACGCTTTTTGATGTCTCACACATGGGGGAGGTTAGCGTCGAGGGGAAAGATGCGGAAGCTTTCCTGCAGAAGGTTGTTACCAACGACATTTCTGGATTGAAGGACGGAGCAATCATCTATAGCCCTGTTTGTTATCCCGACGGGGGTGTGGTGGACGACATCCTTGTTTATCGAATCAACGCCGAAAGCTTTTTCCTGGTGGTTAATGCGGCCAATACAGACAAAGATTATGACTGGTTCCTGGAAAACCTTTCCGGCGATGTTGATCTGCAGAACCTGTCACCTCATTTTGCCCAGCTGGCCCTGCAGGGGCCGGAAAGTGTGGCCATCATGCAGCAGATTACCGCTGAGCCGCTGGCAGAGATGAAATACTACCACTTCAAGAAAGATGTTGCTGTGGCCGGGGTGAAGTGCATTGTTTCGCGAACCGGATACACTGGAGAAGATGGTTTCGAAATTTACTGTTCCAATGATAAGGCTTATTCTCTCGGGGATGCTTTATGGGAAGCAGGCCAAAAGTATGATCTGAGTCCTGCCGGCCTGGGTGCCAGGGATGTGCTGCGGTTGGAAGCGGCGATGCCTCTTTACGGCCATGAACTGGAAAGGGGAATCACCCCCCTGCAGGCGCGTCTGGACCGCTTCGTAGCACTGGAAAAGCCTGTTTCTTTCATTGGGCAGGAAGCGCTGCGCAGGCAGAAGCAGGAAGGGATGAACAGGTTGCTTTTTGGCCTGGAAATGCTTGAGCGTGGAGTGCCGCGTGAAGGTTACCCTGTTACAGCAGGGGAAGAGGAAATTGGCTGGGTCAGCAGTGGTTCATATTCACCGACCCTGGATAAATTTATTGCCATGGCTTTCCTCGATCCTGAAGTGGTGAAGGCGAACGAAGAACTGAAGGTTGTAATCCGCAGCCGTTCATACCGGGCGCGGACAACAAAATTGCCTTTTTACAGGAGGGAAAAATGATGGATTACAAGATTGTTGACGGCGTAAGGTACACCCAGAAGCATGAGTGGGTACGCCCGGAGGGCGAAACAGCAAAAGTGGGACTTTCGGATTATGCCCAGGATAAACTGGGGGAAATTGTCTTTGTGGAACTCCCCGAAGTGGGTGCGGTAGTAGAAGCGGGCAAGAGTTCGGCCGTAATCGAATCGGTTAAGGCGGTGGCCGATCTTTATGCGCCCATTGATGGAAAAGTAATTGAAGTAAATGAAGAGCTGCTCGATCAGCCCGAGCTGATTAATTCGGATCCCTATGGCGAAGGCTGGGTCTACAAGGTTGAAATCAAGGACGGAAACCAGCTGGAGGTACTAATGGACAAGAAGGCTTATGAAGTCTTTGTCGCAGAGGAGGAGGAGTAGCCTATGGGTGGCAAACATTACCTGCCCCTGACCGATGAAGACAGGAAGGAGATGCTTGCTGCGATCGGAGCCCGATCAATGGAGGATCTCTTCAGTGATATACCCTCACGAGTGAGAGTAAAAGGAGAGCTGGCCTTATCTCCGGCCCTGTCGGAATCGGAGGTACTGAAACATTTAAGTGAACTGGCGGCCAAGAACAGGCATACCGACAGCTGTGTTTCATTCATGGGGGCGGGTATCTATGATCATTTTATCCCTTCTGTAGTCAAACATGTAATTGGACGCAGTGAATTTTACACTTCCTACACTCCTTACCAGCCGGAAGTGAGCCAGGGCATCCTGCAGGCAATTTTTGAATACCAAACTATGATCTGCCAGTTAACCGGCATGGACGTGGCTAATGCTTCCATGTATGACGGGGGCACTGCCGTTACCGAGGGAGCAATCATGGGCTGCGGAGCAACCAGGCGTTCCAAAGTACTGGTATCGCGTTCGGTCAGCCCCTTCTACCGGGCAATCATGGCCAACTATTATGACAGCCGCGGTCTGGCCCTGGAGGAAATTCCCCTGAAAGACGGCTGTACGGATCTGGAAAAACTCGCCGAAATGGTAGATGGCGAAACCGCTTCGGTTGTAGTGCAGCAGCCCAATTTTTTCGGCCTTATTGAAGAAACCGAAGGTTTGGCCGATCTAATTCACGACCAGAAAGCGGCCCTGGTTGTCTGCGCCGACCCCATTTCTCTGCCTTTGCTGCAGACTCCTTCTGAATACGGGGCCGATATTGTCGTCGGCGAGGGGCAGAGCCTCGGGGTGCCTTCGTCCTTCGGCGGTCCTGCGCTGGGCATTATTGCTGCCCGTCAGAAATTTGTTCGCCAGATGCCGGGTCGGATTGCCGGTGAAACGGTGGACAGCGAAGGAAACAGGGGCTATGTCCTGACTCTTCAAACAAGGGAACAGCATATCAGGCGGGAAAAGGCCGCTTCCAACATCTGTTCCAATCAAGCCCTGGTTGCCCTGGCGGCTTCTATATATATGTCCACCCTCGGCCGGCAGGGAATGCGCGAAGTGGCCGAGCAATGCATCCAGAAAGCAGCTTATGCCAGGGGAAAAATCTGTGCCCTGAAGGGTTATGAAGAAGTTTTTCCGGGTCGCTGTTTTAAAGAATTTGCTGTTAAAGTGCCCGGGAAACCGGCCGATTTAAATTGCGCCCTGCTTGAGAAAAACATCCTTGGGGGAGTGGATCTGGAACCTTTCTACCCGGAATTGAAACAGACCATGCTTTTTACCGTGACTGAAAAACGGACCGGCGAGGAGATCGATAACCTGGTTCGTGAACTGGAGGGATGGCGATGAGAAAGCCGAAAGCACTGTTATTTGAAATGAGCCGGCCAGGCCGCCGGGGTTATTCTCTGCCCGATTGTGATGTCCCGGAGAAGCCGCTGGCCGAACTTATCCCCGAAAAACAGCAGCGCAGCGAACCCCTTGATCTGCCTGAACTATCGGAAGGAGAAATCATCCGCCATTTCACGGAGCTTTCGACCCGCAATTTCGGTGTGGATACAGGGTTCTATCCTCTCGGGTCTTGCACCATGAAATATAATCCGAAAGTTAACGAGGAAACTGCTGCCCTGCCCGGATTTTCCCTGCTGCATCCCTGCCAGCCGGAAGAAACGGTCCAGGGAGCTCTTGAACTGCTCTATAAGATGGAGCAGGAGCTGATAGAGCTGACCGGCATGGATCGTTTTACATTGCAGCCGGCTGCTGGCGCGCACGGCGAGCTGACCGGTTTGATGGTTATCCAGGCCTATCACCGCCACCGCGGTGACAGCAATCGCAACCGCGTGATCATCCCGCTGTCAGCGCACGGCACAAACCCGGCCACGGTCAGTATGGCCGGCTACGAGGTGGTGCAGGTGCCATGTGACGAACGCGGCCTGGTGGACCTGGAAGCTTTGAAAGAGGCGGTGGATGAAAATACCTCTGCCCTGATGCTGACCAACCCGAGCACACTGGGCCTGTTTGAAGAAGATATCGTGGCCATTGCCAGAACAGTCCATGAAGCGGGTGGGCTCCTCTATTATGACGGAGCGAACATGAATGCGATTATGGGCTACATCCGTCCCGGTGACATGGGTTTTGATGTTGTCCATCTCAACCTCCATAAAACTATGTCCACCCCCCACGGCGGCGGTGGCCCGGGCAGTGGCCCGGTGGGAGTCAAAGAGAGGTTGATTCCTTTCCTGCCTGTCCCTCTGGTTGATAACAAAAATGATCAGTTCTTTTTTAATTACGATTTACCTGAAAGCATTGGCAAAATGCATTCCTTTTATGGAAACTTTGGGGTAGTCGTAAAAGCCTATACTTATCTGCGGATGATGGGTGCGGAAGGCCTGAAGCAGGCTTCGGGGGATGCTGTATTAAATGCCAATTACCTGATGAACCTGCTGAAGAAAAACTACTGGCTGCCCTATGACCGAATTTGCAAGCACGAATTTGTCCTCTCGGCCAAACCGGAGAAAAAGAAAGGTGCAGGTGCCGGAGATATTGCCAAGGCGCTTTTGGACCGCGGTTTTCATCCGCCGACTGTCTATTTCCCGCTGATAGTGGAAGATGCGTTAATGATCGAACCAACTGAAACGGAAACGAAGGAAACCCTTGATGCTTTCGCCGAAGTGATGACGGAAATTGCAAAGGATATTGATGAGGATGCTGAAAAGGTAGCCCACGGGCCCTACAACACGGTAGTCGGGCGGCTCGATGAGGTACAGGCGGCTCGCAATCCTGTTCTGCGCTGGGAAAAGAAATAGGCTAAGTATACAGTTGAAAGGGGAAGTCGGAAGGAAAGTGGTTTCGTACTTCCCCTCTTTCATCGGAGATGGAATGTCAGATTTCGGAAGTCAGAAAGCGGATGTTGGATGTTTGAAATTGGAAGCAGGAGATCGGTGTTAAGGTATATTAAATTTGAAGTTTGTTTTTAACCAGAAGCAACAAAATGAATCTTTTTTAATCAGGTAGATTTTAATTCTAAAAAAGCAGGGTTTAATTTGCAGGATTAATGGGACCGGGCTGGAAATAAGGTTTAACATCTCAGCCCTCAATGGGATGCCTGTGATATTATTTAGCGGAGGTATAGAAAATTGGCCGGTAATCCTGAATTGGAACGTTTGCTTGAAAGGGCCTGGGAAGTGCGAAGAACCTTTTTCCCGGACAGTATTGAGTTTTCAGCTCCCAACCGGACCCTTTCGGTTTCTGTTACAGGGGGACACTGTGACCTCAACTGTGCCCACTGTGCCGGCGTATATCTGCAGCACATGGTTCCGCTGGAAAAAGTTCTGCCGGGCAAAAAAGGCCGGGAGAAAAGTTATCTGGTTTCCGGCGGATGCACCAGGGAAGGGCGAGTTCCCCTGCTGGAGAGATGGGCTGAACTTAAGGAACTGGCAAGCCGGGGGAGGCTCAATATGCATACCGGACTCGTTTCCGATACGGAAGCCGCCCGGTTGTCTGAAATATCCTCGGTGATCTCCTTTGATTTTGTTGGTGATAATGAAACGATTGCCTCCGTTTATGGACTGCCGGCCACCGTGGAAGATTATCTTGCTTCTTACCGCAGCCTGCAGAAATATTCCCGTGTAGTGCCCCATCTCTGTATCGGCCTCAGCTGCGGGGTGATAAAAGGAGAATACAAAGCGCTCGAAATGTTACGGCAGGAAGCGGTGGAAGCGATCAGTATGCTTGTTTTCCGTCCTACTGCCGGAACCCCATTCGCCAACTGTGATCCGCCGCCATCTGACGAGGTAGGCCGTTTTTTAGCTACTGCCCGACTGATGTTCCCGGGTACGCCGCTCTATCTGGGATGTATGCGCCCCGGCGGTCGCTACCGGGAAGACCTTGACTGTCTGGCTATCAGGGCAGGGTTTAACAAGATTGTCCTGCCCACTCCGGGAGCCCGCCAGCTGGCTTACGATTTTGGCCTGTCGATAACCTTATCCGAGGAGTGTTGTTCACTGTGATCCGTGTTTCAGCAGGCACCGCTGCCTGTCTTGATCTTTCAAAAAGCCGTATGGATGCCTATCCAACTACAGTTTACCTGCTGTCCGGAAATCGCTGCCTGATGAACTGTGCCTTCTGTCCCCAGGGCAGCGGGGGCGGGGAAAGCTTTAAGAAACTGGGACGGATCACCTGGCCCGCTTATCCCTGGTCCGCGGTGGAGGGAGCTCTTCCAGCAGCTGAACAGAAAGGGATAGAACGGATCTGTCTCCAGTCAGTCAGACACAGGGAAGGGATTAAACCCCTGTTTGAATTGATCGGTAGATTGAAGAGCTTATCGACCCTTCCCCTCTCGCTGTCGGTCTGGATAAGCAGTGAGGAAGAGGTGAGAACGCTCTTTGACGCCGGTGCGGACAGGATCAGTATTTCGATTGATGTAGTCAATGAAGAAGCTCATCGGAAAATTAAAGGGGGATCCCTGCAAAACCGGCTCAACCTGCTGCTGCGCTGTGCCGAGAAGAATCCCGGCAGGATGAGCACCCACCTGATCCGTGGCCTCGGTGAAAGTGAGTATGAAATACTGGCCATGATCGATGAGCTGCTGCAGGCCGGAATAACTGTTGCTCTCTTCGCTTTTACGCCGCTGAAAGGAACCCCCATGGAAAACCAGCCCCCGCCGGAGCTGACCTCTTACCGACGTATTCAGGCCGGCCATTACCTTTTGCGGGAAAAGCTAGCCTGCTTGTCTTCTTTTCAATTTTCCGGCGGACGCCTGGTTTCTTTCGGTGATCTGGATGAAGAATTGATTTTCCTGCTTGGCGACGGGAATGCTTTTCGAACGAGCGGATGTCCTGGATGCAACCGACCTTATTACAATGAACGCCCCGGGAGGGCACTTTTTAACTATCACCGTCCTCTTAATAAAGAAGAAAAGGAAAAAGTGCTCCGGGATTTAAGGGCTTCGCTTTCCCTGGAGAGAATATAAGGAGGAAACAGTCTTGCTTCACCAGTGGCGTCTCATCCTGGACCCTCCGCTGCGCGGAGAAAAAAATATGGAAAAAGACCTTGCCCTTATGGAAGAAGTTGCTGCCGGGGAAAGCCTTCCCACCCTGCGTATTTACCGGTGGTCGCCTCCCGCCGTTTCCCTCGGCTATTTCCAGGATGAGAATGACGTAGTTGACCTGACTGCCTGTGCGGAAGCTGGTATTGATGTGGTGCGTCGCTCTACCGGGGGGCGGGCTGTTCTCCACGATCGGGAACTTACTTACAGTATAATTGTCCCTGAAGCGAATCCCTTTATCAACAACGGCGGAGTAATGGATTCGTATCGCGCCATAAGCCGCGGCCTGATAACCGCTTTTAACCTGCTGGGGATACCTGCTTATCTAACCCCGGAAAAAGAAAATCGGTCGGTATTGGCCCCCGGGTCCTGTTTCGATACCCCATCAGCCTATGAAATACAGGTTGACGGGAAAAAGGTAGTGGGCAGCGCCCAGCTTCGCCGGAAAGGAATTGTTCTGCAGCACGGCTCGATTCTCTTTGCCCTGCCTCTCGATCTATACCAAAGGGTCCTGAAAAAGGATCCCCACCGTTTGGGTGATAAAAGGAAACGGGTTGAACTGGGTGAAAAAGCGGCCGGCCTGCTTGATCTCGGCTGCAATGTTAACTATGAAAAGATGACCAGGGCCCTGGTCAAGGCTTTTTCCATGGTCATCCCTGCTGTATTTACCAGCATACGCATATTCAAGGAAGAAAAGGGGGAATCAATAGATGGGTGAGAATTACCGGGTTGTAATTATCGGCAGCGGTCCTGGTGGCTATCTGGCTGCTCTGAGGGCTGGATCGCTTGGCTTGAAAACAGCGGTGGTTGAAAAAGAAGATCTTGGCGGCGTTTGTTTAAACCGCGGTTGTATTCCCACTAAAGTGCTTACCCACGGGGCCGCCTTCTACAGGCGTCTCCAGCGGGCTGATGAATTTGGCTTCAAGCTTAACAACATAGAATTTTCCTATGCCCGACTGCAGGAAAAGAAAAAGGCGGTGGTCGATGAGCTGGTTGGCCACGTTGCCGAGCTACTGAAAAGGAGCAAGGTCGATTTCTTTGCCGGGGTCGGTAAAGTCTTGAATCCCCACCGGGTGGTTGTGGGTCTGAATAAGGGTGGAGAAGTTGATTTGGAAACGGAAAACGTCATCCTGGCTACGGGCAGCGAAGAAATTTATCCGCCCACTCCCGGCCTGGATCTGCCGGGGGTAATTACTTCCCGCGAAGCGCTGGCTCTTGAAGAGCTACCGGAAACGATGGCTGTCATAGGAGGTGGAGTGATTGCCCTGGAAATGGCTTCTATATTTTTGGGGCTTGGTACAAAAGTGACCATTGTTCACCGCAGTGAAAGACTATTGCGGCGCATGGACCTGGAAATGGTCCGCCGCCTTTCTACTTATATACGCCGGGCCGGCCTGGAAATTAAGATGAATACTCCGGTGCAGAAAATAGAAACAATCGACGGAGGTCTCAGATTGACCGCGACCGGCCGCAGGGGCGAAGAAATAATTAAAACGGAAAAAGTCCTCCTTTCCGTAGGCCGGAAACCGACTTTTGGTGATCAAGATCTCGACGCCCTTGGTGTTGAATACGATAATTCCGGGATAAAAGTGAATAGTAAGATGGAAACCACGGTTCCCCATATTTATGCCATTGGTGATGTTGCCGCTCCAAGTTATTACCTTGCTCATGTTGCTTACCGCCAGGGGGTAGTGGCCGCTGAAAATATTGCCGGCATAAAAGCTCATTTTGACGGTTCCGTTGTCCCTGCCTGCCTCTTTACCGATCCCGAGCTGGCCTGTGTTGGCTTAAGTGAAGAAGAGGCCAAAGAAAAGGGATTTGAAGATTTAAAAATCGGCAAATTTCCCTTTTCGGCCAGTGGTAAGGCAGCCACCCAGGCTGAAACTGAAGGGGTGGTGAAAATAATTGCCGCCGGCGGGGAGCAGAAAGTTATAGGGTTCCATATACTGGGGCCCCATGCTTCCGACCTGATCCAGGAGGGTTCCCTGGCAGTAGCCAGGGGGATTGGCGCCGCAGAACTGGCCGAACTAATTCATCCCCATCCGACTCTCTCCGAAGCAGTCTGGGAAGCGGCCATGGCCGTGAATAAAACCGCTCTTCACCTGGGGCGATTATGAAAAAAGTAGGTCTTATAGTCAACCCTATTGCCGGCATGGGAGGAAAAGTTGGTCTGAAGGGAACCGACGGTCCGCAGATAGTTGAAAAGGCGCTATCCATGGGAGCGATACCGGAAGCTAACGAGAAGGCGGTACTGGCCCTGGAGGAGCTATCGGAGAAACGGGAGAATATTTTGCTGGTTACCTGTCCGGGAAGGATGGGTAAAGAAGCGGGGCGGCGCTGCGGTTTTAATATGGAACTGATCGAATCTATTATGGAGCCGACCAGCGCTGCCGATACAGAAAAGGCAGCCGTGGAGATGGTCAAACGCGGTGTTGATCTGCTCCTCTTTGCTGGTGGAGACGGAACAGCGCGTAATATTTGCTCGGCCCTCGGTGAAAAGTCGGAGCTGCCGGTGATCGGGATCCCGGCAGGGGTAAAAATCCATTCGGCGGTTTATGCTACCAACCCTCGCAGTGCCGGCAGATTAGCCAGAAGGTTCCTGACGGAAACGGGATACCCCCTGCGCCGGGCGGAGGTCATGGATATCGATGAAGAAGCTTTCCGCCGCGGTTTTCTTTCTGCCCGCCTTTACGGTTATCTGACCGTTCCGGAGGCGGAGGGATTAATGCAAAATCTCAAGGTAGGAAAAGCACAGACCGAGAAAGCGGTCCTGGCAGGAATAGCCGAATATGTGATTGAAAAAATGGAACGGGATGTCCTTTATATTGTCGGACCGGGGACTACTGCCGCTGCCATCATGGATAGACTGAACCTGCCCAATACACTGCTCGGGGTGGACGTTGTCTGCAACAGAGAACTACTGGCAGCCGATGCCAATGAACAGCGGATTCTCGATCTGATTGGAGGGAAAAAAGCAAAAATTATTGTTACTGTTATTGGCGGACAGGGCTATCTCTTTGGGCGGGGCAACCAGCAGATCAGCGCAGCGATCATTGAAAAAGTTGGCAAAAAAAATATAATCGTTGTAGCGGTTAAGAATAAAATAATGACTCTCGAGCAGGGGCATCTCCTTGTCGACACGGGAAATGATCAGGTTAATGCAATGCTGCAGGGATATATCAAAATTATTACTAATTACCGGGAAGAGCTGGTTTATCGTCTCTCTTCTTGAAAAATTAAATATATTATTCCAAATAATTAAACTTCTCAAGGTATGGTAAAAATTTTAGTACGTACTTATAAATAGTATGTTATTATAGACCTAGAATGTAACCTGTAGTAAATATCGAACAAGGAGATGTAACCTGTGCAGCTACTGGAAGGAGAAAGGGAACTGATCCTTTCCACCGTGGAAGAAGTCCTGCAGAACAGCTCCCGGAATCGGGAAGATTTAATTCCCTCTTTACAAAGAGTCCAATCAAAGCTTGGTTATCTCCCTGCCCTGGCGATGGAGAAATTGTCCGAGGGATTGGACATCCCTGCTGTTGATATTTATGGTATAGCTACATTTTATAACCAGTTTCGCCTCAACCCGCCGGGTAAGTACCAGGTCAAGGTGTGCATGGGGACCGCCTGTTACATGAAAGGCGGTGAAATTACCCTGGAATCATTTGAGAGACGGATGGAAATTGAAGAAGGGGAAACCAGTCCGGATCGCCTCTACAGCCTGGAGCGGGTTGCCTGCGTTGGCTGTTGCACCCTGGCTCCGGTTGTGGTTGTTAATGATGATCGCATTGAGGGTTATGTTACCCCAACCAGGGTTGACGGGATGATGCTTGAGTTTGAGGACGCGGACCAGAAGGAAGAAGAGACAGAAAAAGAAACAGAAGAAGAAACGAAAAAATCGGCAGCTGAAGGGGGCGAAAATAAGTGAGTGCAGACAGCCCCATGGATAACTATGAAAAGCTGTTCGAAGCGGCAAAGCAAAATGAAGAAACCCTCCGAAAGAGGACCCGGATTTTGCTTGGCACGGCTTCCTGTGGTGTGGCAGCGGGCGCTCTTCAGGTCAAAGAATTTTTCCTCAGGGAGATTGAAGCTCACGGCCTAGATGCTGAAGTTGTGGAAGTTGGCTGTATTGGACACTGTTATGCCGAGCCGTTGGCGATAATTGTTAAACCAGGTTTCCCGGCCATAACCTATGGGAATCTTGATGAGGGACTGGTCCACTTGCTGGTTGAAGATTTTCTTGCCGGTGAAGATCCCTGTTATGAATACGCCCTGGCTGCAGTAGATCGTAACGATGTCTTTCCCACTTTTGAAGATTTTCCCCGTGGTGTTTACGAAAATAAACTGATCCTGGAGCAGTGTGGTTATATTGATCCGGAAAGTATTGACAGCTATATTGAAAAAGATGGTTACCGGGCTCTGGCAAAAGCTTTAAGTGACGAACCTGCCAGGATTTTGGATGAAGTAAAAGCGTCCAACCTGCGAGGGCGAGGGGGCGCCGGTTTCCCCACCGGACGGAAATGGGAGACGAGCCTTAAAGCCGGAGGGGATGAAAAATATGTGATTTGCAATGCGGACGAAGGTGACCCCGGAGCTTTCATGGATCGAAGTATTCTGGAATCGGATCCCCACCAGGTCATAGAGGGAATGGTTCTCTGTGCCTATGCTATTGGAGCAACAGAAGGATATCTCTACATCAGGGCCGAATACCCGCGGGCAGTCAAACGAGTCCGTGAAGCACTGAAGCAGGCTCGGGAAAAAGGGGTGCTTGGTTCTTGCATCCTCGGAACGGAATTTAACTTTGATCTTCATGTTTTCCAGGGTGCCGGAGCTTTTGTCTGCGGTGAAGAAACGGCTCTTCTTTCTTCCATCGAAGGCCGCCGCGGTGTGCCGCGGTACCGCCCGCCTTTTCCGGCCGTGGAGGGCCTGTGGGGCAAACCTACTGTCATTAACAATGTTAAAACTTTTTCATATGTTCCACATATAATAAACCGCGGAGCAGACTGGTTTAAGAGTATCGGAACCCCGGAAAGCCCGGGGACGGCTGTTTTTTCGCTGGTGGGCAAAGTTGTCAATACCGGTCTGGTTGAAGTGCCCATGGGAACAACTCTGCGGGAATTAATTTTTGAAGTGGGCGGCGGCCTTCCTGACGGTAAGGAATTTAAAGCGGTCCAGATCGGGGGCCCTTCCGGTGGATGCCTGCCGGAATCGGCTCTTGATGTGCCGATTGATTTTGATTCCCTTCATGAGGCCGGGGCGATCATGGGATCGGGTGGCCTGGTGGTGATGGATGAAGATGACTGTATGGTTTCGGTGGCTCACTATTTCCTCGAATTTACCCAGCAGGAATCTTGCGGTAAATGTACTTTCTGCCGCCTCGGAACGAAACACATGCTTGACATCCTGACCGATATAACCCGGGGACATGGCGATGAAGAAAGACTTACTCTGTTGGAAGAACTGGCCGAGGATGTCCGTGACGGGTCTCTCTGCAATCTGGGACGCACTGCGCCAAATCCGGTTTTAACCACCCTGAAATATTTTAGGGATGAATATAAAGCGCACATTGAGGAGGGACGCTGCCCGGCCCGGGCCTGTCGTGATCTGGTTTTATTTTACATAGAACCTTCCAGGTGCAGCAAGCTTTGCAACGTTTGTGTTGGCAGCTGTCCCACGGAAGCTATTTATACCAGGGATGACGGTTTAAAGGCGATAGACCAGGAGAAATGTGTTAAATGTGACAACTGTCGCAAAGCCTGTCCTCCAGAATATAATGCGGTAATTAAACTGTCTCCTCCCGTCCTGCCGCCTGAAAAGGAGAAGAAGAGAACATGAGCGATTATGTCAACATAACCATAGATGACCGAAAGATCAAGGCCCGGGCCGGTGAGAAGTTGCTCTGGGTTGCCCTGGATAATGACATTTACATTCCCCATCTTTGCGCGGTCAGAGAGAAAGAGCGGTCTAATGCCAGCTGCCGGCTTTGTTTTGTGGAAATAGAAGGAATGGCTCGTCCGGTTACTTCCTGTACCCAGGTGGTGAGAGAGGAAATGGTCGTTAGAACCAGGAGTACCAGGATTGATAGACTGGTAAAAACAGCTTTTGAGCTGCTCCTATCCGATCATAATCTTAACTGCCGTGAATGCCCTGCCAATGGAAATTGCGAGCTGCAGAAAATTGCCAAGGAACGGGGCCTCAAACTGAAGCAAAAGCGTTTTAAAGCAATCCAGAGAGATCATATTGTTGATGACAGCCCTGATGAATTTGCTTTTGACCCCAGCCGCTGTGTGCTATGCGGTCGCTGTCTCTGGGCCGACCGGGAAGAAGCGGGTGTAGGAGCGATCGGTTTTGCCAATCGCGGGATCAACAGTATCATAACCACTTTCGAAGGTGTCACCCTGGCCGAATCGATCTGCACCCAGTGCAAGCTCTGTGTTGAAGCCTGCCCGGTAGGTGCTTTTTATTATAAAAAGGACAAAAAAGCCTGATAAAGAGGTCGCTCGGGCCGTTTTTTTACAATTCCCACCAATTATGATATAATAACATTAGTCTTCTACGTGTGTAGAAGATTAATAATTTACCGGAGTTGATATTGATGTCAGGCTTAATTGCCGTATTTAATGAGAGTGAGAGTAGTGAAGATCTGGATCCGCTTATAGAAAAGGTGAAATTCAGAGGAAAACGCTGCGACTGTGAAATTATCGAAGAAAATTGCTCCATGACTTTTCTGAGCGGCAATCAGAAAGAGGAAGATAACGGATTGCCACTGGCTGTCGACGGTTACTTGATGTTTTCTGGAGAAGAAGGAAAAACTATCCAGGGAGCAGAAGGCTTGGAGCATTTCTGTAAAATAATGAAAAAAGAAGGGCTTTCCTGTTTCGATAATATCGAAGGAGAATTTGCTCTTGCTTTTTCCGATGGTAGTGGAAGCTGCCTGGTGGCGAGAGATCCCCTGGGAGTAAAACCCCTTTATTATGCCCGAAAAGACGATACACTCTATATTGCCTCGGAAATAAAAGCTCTTATTGATCTGGACAGTAAAATCAAAGAGGTGCCTCCCGGCTGTTACTATGATAGGAAGAAGGGCTGGGTGAAGTACTACCACCTGCCTCCTGTTGGAGGAAAAAGCAAACTGTCCCTTGCGGAAGCCGAAGAAAAAATGCGTTATCTGCTGGCCCTTGCTGTTGAAGAGAGAATTAGCGGGGTTGAAGGTCTGGGTGTTTATCTGAGCGGTGGATTGGACAGTTCGGTTGTTGCCGCCCTGGCAGCCGAAATATCTGAAGAGCCAATTTTCACTTACACAGTTGGAGTTAAAGGAAGCCGAGATATTGAATATGCGGCCATGGTTGCCGATCGGATCGGTTCGGATCATCATGTCTATACTTACGGGCTTGATGAAATGATGAAAGTACTCCCGGATGTGATTTATCATCTGGAATCTTTTGACTGTGCCTATGTGCGGTCGTCAATTCCCAATTTTATTGCTGCCCGCCAGGCTGCTGCCGACGGGCGTCGGGTTATGCTGACCGGTGAAGGTTCGGACGAAATGTTTGCCGGATACAGCTATCTGAAATCTCTTGATTCTGAAGAAGAAATTGTCTCTGAAATTGAAGGCTTTTTCCGGAATTTGAGCCGGACCGGACTGCAAAGGGTGGATCGCATGAATGCCGCGCACGGGCTGGAATGCAGGGTTCCTTTCCTGAAGTTGTCTTTGTTGGAGATGGTAAGGGAATTCCCCCTCGATTGGAAGCTGCGCGAAGAAAAAGCGGAACCGGTTGACAAGTGGATTCTCCGCCGGGCTTTTGAAAAAGAAATTGGGGCAAAAGTGGCCTGGCGTGAAAAGCAGCAGTTTGATCAGGGATCGGGCTCGGCCGGGATGCTGGAAGCTGTTGCCGAAGAAGAGATCAGCGATAGCGAGTACGCCGCCGAGGCTGAATCGGCCCCGGTCCCGGTAAGAAATAAGGAAGAGCTTTATTATTTCCGGATTTTCAGGCAGTTTTATCCGGAATCAGTTCTGCCGCTGGTTGGACGTTGGGGAAAAACCGGCTAATAGGGAATATTTTAAAATGCTCCAGGGTGTTCTCCCGAAATAAAACCTGTTGCTGTAAAATGGATTGGGGAATTGATCATCAGTGGATATTAAAAATTATATAAAGGACGGATCAAATTTGCGTTACAAAGCGGTAATTTTTGATCTTGACGGGACCCTCCTTGATACCCTTAAAGACCTGGCTCTCTCGGTTAATGCGGTTTTGAGACGTTTTGGTTTTCCGGAACATGAAGTTGAAGCTTATCGATATTTTGCCGGAGACGGTATAGAGATGCTGGTCAGAAGAGCTTTTCCCTCGGACGAAGGGGAAAAAAATAATTTTGCCGATCTGGTAAAAATAGTTAATGAAGAATATGCCCGGCGCTGGCCTGAACACACGAAACCGTATCCAGGTATTCCTGCCATGCTTGATTTTTTGGAAGAACAGCAAATTCCTATGGCTATATTTTCCAATAAACCACATCGATTTGTCAGGCAAACGGTGGAAACTCTTCTCCCTGATTATAAATTTTTTACCATACAGGGGCTAGAAAAGGATATACCGCGGAAACCTGACCCCACAGGCGCTCTACGGATTGTCGAACAAATGCATTTAAAACCGGAAGAAGTCGTTTATGTAGGAGACACCAATACGGATATGCGGACAGCTGCTGCCGGCGGTTTTTATGCAGCGGGAGTTCTCTGGGGTTTCAGGTCGGCCGATGAGCTGCAGAAAGAAGGGGCCCAGGTACTGGTCAGAGAGCCTCTCCAGCTGAGAGATCTTTTCTGAAATAATGATCCGGCCGGTTAAACACCGGCCGTTTTTTTTAGGGCCTGTAGCGAAAATGAAACTAAATACCCGGAGGCGAAAATGACGCGTAGTGCCGCTTACCTGGTTGACTTTGATGGGACGATTACAACCAAAGATCTTTCTTCAGAACTTGCTTTTTTTTTCGGCGGTGACAGGTATCTGGAAGTGGAAGCCCTGTATCGCAAACGGAAAATAGGCATTCGGGAGTGGCTGATCAATATTGCCCGTATTCTACCTCCTGATCCAGACTTACTGCTTTCCAAAACACTGGAGTGGGCAACAATCCGTTCTGGTTTTGAACAGTTTATTGCTCATGCCCGGGAGCAGGGAAGCCCGGTGGTTATAGCCAGTGACGGCTTCGGCTTTTATATCGAGACGATTCTTGAAAAATACGGCTTTCTAGATTGTATTGACCGGATCTATGCTAACAGGACGGTGCTTGGAGCCGATGGCCTGTTGGCGGTCCGAACCCCCCATGCTCACCCGCTTTGCCCGGTCTGCGGAAATTGCAAGGCTATTCATGTGTTAAAGCTGAAGGAAGCTGGTTACCCGGTGATCTATATTGGAGATGGAAGTAACGATCGCTTTGGAGCTTTCTGGAGTGATCATATCTGTGCTCGCGACAGTCTGGCAAATATTTGTCGTGAACATGATATTAAATTCTCGCCATGGGTTGATTTTTACGATATTATTAAAGTAGACAAACCGGCAATAACTGATCGTGCCGATCGGTCACTCTGTTGCCCTATGGGCAGCGGAATTAAAAAGTAAAAGCGAGGGCCCCTGATGAATTACCGGAAACAGATCGATACCCTGGCCAGGCTGCTCAGAAAAAGCGAGCGCTGTTATGTGCTGACCGGAGCGGGTATTAGCACCGACAGCGGCATTCCCGATTTCCGTTCTCCAGGGACCGGGCTTTGGGAAAAAGCAGATCCAATTGCTGTATCGTCACTGGACGTTCTGCAGAGCAATCCCAGGTTGTTTTATGAAGCCGGATTCAGCCGTTTTGCCAGGATAGCTCTGGCCGAGCCGAATCCGGGTCATTATGCCCTTGCTGAACTGGAGAGGCTTGGTTTTGTTAAAGGGCTGGTTACTCAAAATATCGACGGGTTGCATGTTAAAGCGGGTTCCCGTAAAGTATGGGAGGTTCACGGCCATCTGCGTTCTGGTTACTGTATGGGCTGCGGGAAAAGGTATTCTTTTGAAGAACTTGTCAACCAGGTGGAATTAAAACGAATTCCTCCTGTTTGTTCCAGCTGTGACAATGTGCTCAGGCCGGATGTTGTCTTATTCGGTGATCCAATGCCCCCATTTTTCTTCGATCTGCAGCAGAAAATTTATGAAGAGTGCGATTTTATGCTGGTAGTTGGCAGCAGCCTTGTTGTTTATCCGGTCGCCGATCTGCCGAGGCTGTCCGGAAAACTGGCCATCATTAACCGCCAGCCCACAGAGTACGATCAACAGGCGGAGATTGTAATCCGTGAAAATATCAGCATGGTGATGACTGATCTACTGCGGAAGATTGAAACCATGTAGTGAGCACAGGAGGTGGGTGTGATTAGCCTGAAAAAGAAACTGCTCTATGCTGTACTGGCCATCATTGCCGGTGTTGGTTTGTACCTGATTTTTACTTCTGAAGAATTTACCATTGATTTCTACAGCCTGGTCCTCACTTTGCTGATAGGAGGGATAGTTGTCTATCTTTACCTGATATACCGAAGCAGAGAATAAGGAGCAGCTTTCTTTTTATGCCGGTGATTTTATAATAGCATCTGTCCGGGATAGAGGCGAACCGAAACAGCATTATTGATACTGAAGAAGAAGGGTTTTGATTGATGATGAAAGTTGCATTCTTTTTGATTCCCAAGAATGAAGTGGTTTATCTAACCCCGAGAACAACTATGCGGCAAGCTCTTGAAAGAATGGAGCGGCACAGTTATACAGCCGTTCCCCTGGTGGATGAACAGGGACGATACGCCGGAACGATAACCGAAGGTGATCTGCTCTGGACCCTGAAGAACAAACCCGATCTCAATTTAAATGGCATGGAGAAGATTCTGCTCAAGGATATTGCTCTGCATGCCAAGAACAAGCCTGCCCGCATCGATTCAAGGATTGTGGAACTTCTTTCTCTTGCCGCCGAGCAAAACTTTATCCCGGTGGTGGACGATCAGAATGTATTTATCGGTATTATCAGGCGAAAAGAAATTATTGAATACTGTGCGGAACTGATCCGTGAAAGCGAAAAAGATAGAATCAGCAATTGAGGGAGGTCAAAAGATGGGAGAGCAAAAAATGACCACAGGTGATCGCACAGTCCAGCCGAATGAAACCATGCCGGAGCGGGTACGCCGGGTGAAACCTTTTTTGGCCATGGAAATCCTGGAAAAAGCCAAGCAGATGGAGGCAAAGGGTGTTTCAATAATTCATTTGGAAGTGGGAGAACCGGGTGGATATACTCCATACGCAATCAAGGAGGCAGTTATTGAGGCGATCCGGGATAATGATACGGCCTATACTCACAGTCTGGGAAAACCTGCCCTGCGACGAGAGATCTCTTTATATTATAAAAATACCTACGGAGTAAATATTGATCCCTCTCAGGTCGTTGTTACTTCCGGTACCTCTCCAGCCATGCTGCTCGCCTTTTCAGCCCTTCTTGAGAGAGGCGACAAAATGATTATGCCCGACCCTTATTATGCCTGTTACCCAAATTTTGTCAATTTCATCGGGGCTGAGCCGTTGCCGGTCAGGGTGCGTGAAAAAGATGGATTCAAGCTGCTGGCTGATGATGTCAGGAATAAACTCGATCCACGGGTCAAGGGTTTACTGATCAATTCTCCTGCCAATCCCACCGGAACGGTTCTCGATGAAAATGAACTACGGGATCTGGCTGATCTTGGTTTGTATATCGTGTCCGATGAAGTTTACCACGGGATTAATTACAAGGGACGGGATCATTCTATTCTCGAGTTTACAGACCGGGCACTGGTCCTGAACGGTTTTTCCAAGCGCAATATCATGACCGGCTGGCGCCTCGGCTATCTTATCGCTCCATCTTTCATGGTCCGGGAGATGCAAAAATTGCAGCAGAACATGTTTATCTGTGCCTGTTCTTTTGTCCAGGACGCCGGCATCGCCGCTCTGAGAGAAAGTCCGAAAGTCCTGGCGGAGCGTTTCAGTGATTATGATCAACGGCGTCTTTACCTGTATAAGGCGCTGCAGCAGATAGGGATTGCCCCGGCCAAACTGCCTGACGGTGCATTTTACATGCTGGCCAACGTAAAACAATATACCGACGATTCACTTTCCCTGGCCCAGCGCATCCTGGAAGAAACCGGTGTTGCTGTAACGCCGGGTATAGATTTCGGCCCCGGTGCTGAAGGCTATATCCGTATTTCTTATGCCTGTTCGATGGAAAACCTGAAAGAGGGAATAGCCAGGCTGAAAAAGTTTTTTGCCACTCTTGACAAGTGAGCGGCGATTTTTTTATATGGAAGGACATCGATGATGCCGCTAAAAAGAGTAGTAATAGTTGCCAACGGCGATTTTAACAACCGCGATTTTTATCGCCGTCTTTTGCGCGGGGACGATTACCTGATCTGTGTTAACGGTGGGACAGGACATGCCCTTGCTATGGGCCTTTCTCCGGACATGATTATAGGCGATCTTGATTCCCTTGCTCCCGGCGACAGCGAAAGAATTGCCCCCCTGAAACCCCGCCTGATCAAGCATCCACGGGCCAAAAATAAATCCGATCTGGAACTGGCCGTTGATCAGGCTGTCAATATGAAACCGGCGGAAATTTTGCTCATCGGTATTCTGGGAGGGGAAAGAGCCGACCATGCTTTTGCCAACCTGCTCTTACTTAGTATCCCCCATCGCGCAGGTATACCGGCACGAATCGTAGACGAACAGCATGAAATAAAAGTAATTGGAGCTGAAGCAATTTTTGAAGGGAATAAGGGTGATTATCTGTCGCTGTTTTCACTGACAGCTGAAACCGTCGTTATAGAAACAACCGGTTTGAAGTTTCCCCTGAAAGACGAAAGCCTCTTTTTTTCTTCCACCCGCGGCCTGAGCAATGAACTGACCCAAACCCGGGCCAGGGTGAAAATTAAATCCGGCCTTTTGCTGGCGATCAAAGTATCTTGTCTTTCGGATTAAATACAGCGGACATAACACAACGAACAACACAGTTGCAATACAGGGGGACGATTCTTTTGTCTTGTTTTTAACACAGAAGAACCGTCCCCCTGTGCCTCCTGTGTCTTTATTCTTTTTTTGAGGCGGTATTGTCAGCCAGAGCTTCAATCAGAATCTTTTTGTACAGTGAAAATTGAGGGGTGGTCATAACCGATTTACTCCTGGGGCGAGGTATCTCAATGGCCTGCTCAAAGGCATTTTTTCCCGGCCTCTCGGTGATAACGTAAACTCGATCCGAGAGATAGATTGCTTCATCAATGCTGTGGGTAATAAAAAGCACCGAACGGCGGAAATGGCCCCATATTTTAAGCAGCCATTCCTGCAGGTTCTGCCTGGTCAGGGCGTCAAGAGCAGCAAAGGGTTCATCAAGCAGCAGCAGGTCGCTTTCGATCAGCATCGTCCGCATCAGGGCGCCCCGCTGGCGCATGCCCCCTGAAAGCTGATCGGGATAATATTCACCGAAGCCTCGCAGGCCGAAAACAGGGAGCAGTTCTTCAATCCGGGCTTTGGTTTCCTTTTTATCAAGTTTGGCAGAGATCAGCGGTAGGGCAGCATTCTGGCGCAGGGTTTTCCAGGGAAAGAGCAGGTCCTGCTGGGGCATATAGCCTACCAAACGGGAAAGGCCGGTCACGTTGCGTCCGTCGACAAGGATCCTGCCCCGTTCAGGTTTCAAAAGCCCGGCGGCAATCTTCAACAGGGTGCTTTTCCCCGATCCGCTCGGCCCAAGCACGGAAACAAATTCTCCCGTGTCTAGGGACAGGGAAATATTGTCGAGCACCGGTAGTATTTCTTCTCCGGTTGAATAAGTGGCCGATATCTCCTCCAGCTTAAGCTTCAGCTGTTTATTCATTTGGTAAACTCGTTGGTGAAGCATTTTTCAGCATCCGGCATTTCTCCGATCAAACCGTTTTCATAAAGCCAGCGGTTGTAAGCTTCCCAGGTTTCTTTTTTTTGCAGCCCCCATGTTTCGGCATCTGCCTGGTAACGGGTGCTCAACCATTCCTGGCTGGCTTTTACCAGATCTTCATCGAGCTCGGGGGCGTGGTTGAGGAGAATTTCGGCCGCTTCAGCCGGGTTTTCAATGGCCAGGCGGTATCCCCTGTTCACTGCCTTCATAAAACGATTGATCAAGGCCGGATTTTCGCTGATCAGTGCTTCGCTGGTTATCATGACAGGAGTGTAGTAATCAAGAGCCGGGTCTTCATCCCCCAGCTCGATGAAATTGATTTCCATACCTTTCAGTTCGGCTTCGATCCCGGTCCAGCCGTAATAGATCCAGGCAAAATCTGCTTCTCGTTCGATGACGATCAGCGAATCTACTTCTCCGGTGGTAATTATCTCCACTTTCTCAAAATCGGCATCGTAGTGTTCCATCAAAGCCTTGATGGTTGCTTCTTCAACCGGTGAACCCCAGCCGCCGTAACTTTTTCCTTCAAAGTCGGTCGGGGTTTCAATGCCCCGTTCTTTAAGGGAGGCGAAACCGGAAGTATTATGCTGAACTACGGCCGCTATAGATACCACCGGCATTCCGCTGAGGCGGGCGTAAGTAACTTCTTCCTGGTAGCTGACCCCGAATTCAGCCTGGTCGGCAGCCACCATCTGGACGACACTGCCGGGGGCCTGCACAACTTCCACCTCCAAATTTTCTTCCTCAAAATAGCCTTTATCGATAGCGGCAAAGAGGCCGCTGTAGTTGGTATTCGGGGTCCAGTCGAGGAGAACGGTGACCTGGTCCGGCTCCGCTGCTTTATCACCGGCACAGCCTGCTGCCAGGGCAAGTATTATCAAAATAAACGTAAAGTACAGGGTAATAAAAAATAAATTAATTTTATAACAGCGCATAGAAATCACTCCTTCAGATTTTCCGTTGTCTTTCTTTGCCAGGGCATGGCCAGCCATCTGCTCGCTTCAACCAGTTTAAAGAGGGCCAAACTCAGAAAGACTACCACAATGATTGCCGCGAAAAGATGGCTGGTTCGAAAAGAATGCATTGCCCGCAGCATGTATATTCCCAGGCCGGCTCTGGCTGCCAGCCACTCGCCAATGATCGCCCCCATGACGCTGTAAGTGGCGGCGATCTTCAACCCGGTGAAAAAATAAGGCATTGCCGAGGGAAGCTGGACTGAGCGCATGATCAGCCATCGATCGGCCTGCATGGTGTGCATTAAATCAATTGCTTCAGGATCAACCTGGCTGAAGCCCTCAACCAGGTTGACGGCAAGGGGGAAAAAGCAGACCAGGGCGACAATGAGCACCTTGGGCAGCAGCCCTGCTCCAAACCAGATCAGCAGCAGAGGCGCAAGGGCAAAAATCGGCACAGATTGCGATACGACCAGGATAGGATAAAAAGCCTGCTTCAGGAGCCGCCAGCGGTCCATAGCCAGAGCAAGGACCAGGGCCAAGGTCATAGCCAGAATGGCCCCCCCTAAAACGGCTACTATGGTGACCCGCGAATGTTCCACCAGGAGAGAGAAATTCTCATGCAAAGCGATGGCTATAACTGAAGGGGAGGGTAAAATATACTCCGGTACGGCCAGGGTTGTGGTAATCAACTCCCATGCGGCGATGAGGAATACCATGAACAGCGGAGCGGGCAGGTTATTTTTTATATTTAGCCATTTTTTCATCCATGGTCACTCCCCCGGTGCGGTAATCGATCTTGATCACGGAAAGGACACGCTCGGCTCCGGTGTCGGCACACAGAGTCTGGGCCCTCTTAACAACATCCAGAAGATCGTCAAGTTCTCCTTCCATGGTTGTTTCCATTGGTCCGACCACATATTTCACTTTCGATTCAGCGATCATGGCAATAACCCGGTCGACAATAGGATAAACCTGTTCTTCGGGAACAACGGGAATAATCTGCAGACTGAGATTGCAGACGGGCATTGATACACTTCCTTCCTCCAAAAGAATTTAAAATAAAAACTGCCACCAACATGGGCGACAGCCTGAAAAAAAGCTTAAAAACATCCCTACGCTGGCATTATCCAGATCAGGTCAAAGGGTCAGAACAGGAACAGTTCTTTCTCAGCCGGGTTACCCCAGCTCCCCTTGGCACTATTCATTTTCCTTATCATAGCACTTTAAAGCAGTTATTTCAACTATAAAACATTTGGAAAGACTCTTTGTGGCTCCTTCTAACCGGAGCATAGCGGATCCTCTTTGTTGCCTGTGATATTTATTGTTAACAAAAAGTTGGGATGTGCATATATCTACTCGACAATCTAAGATCAAGTCAATTAGCTGTGATCAAGTCGATAAAATATCATTTTGTACGATCTGAGTCCAATATTTGAGGCTCAACCATAGATCTTATATTTAAAGAACCGAACCCTACTACTCTATTATCAGAGGAATATCAAAGTTATTGTGGAATTCAATATATAGAGCGTCCCGGCCAGATTTACTTTTGGAACCAGGCCGGTAAACTCGAATTTAAATCGATTGGAGGGGAAAGGAAAATGAGGACTTTATTCATTGTCTTGATGATAATACTGGCCCTGGCTGTTGCCATAGTAGCTGTGCTCAATAATGAAATGGTTACTGTAAATTATATTTTTGGCCAGGTGGAGCTGACCCTGTTTACGTTGATTCTGGGTTCTGCTCTGGCGGGGATCCTTGTCATGGTTTTTTATGGAATTTACCGCAGCATCCATAACTATATAAAATCTGAAAGTGAGCGCAATCTTAAAAAAGAATTACAGCGCCGCGTAAAATTTCTGGAAAATGAAAACAAGAAACTGGAAGAAGAATTAGAAAGGTTCAAAAAAGAACGTGAAGAAGCTGCAGAGAGGGCTAAAGCCGAACTGGAAGCTGAAAAAAATAAACTGTCCGAAGAACTAAACAAGCAGAAGAGAGAACGCGAAGAAGCCGTTGCAAAGGAGCAGGCTGAATTGGAAGCCGAAAAGCAAAAGTTGGAAGAGAAACTAAGGGAACAGCAAAATGAAAACGGCATTATAGAAACGGAGGATGATTTTCCGGAACCACCGAAAAAGGGTTTCTGGGACTTTCTGAAAAGATAGCGGCTGCCTTTGTTATCAAGCCGGGATTGCTTGACAGCCAGCTGTTAACTGCAGTAAGCTTTTTTAGATAACCGGTTTTATAAAAATGATACCGGCGCGGTCCTGCAGGGTGATGAGGAATGGGTGATTATTGATGGCCGGCAGCCTGAAATGCTATTATCGCATTAGTTTGGGTCATTTGAAACAGGGATATAAATGATGAAGGGATATTAATAATTTGTCCGTAAAGCCCGGTGAAAACAACAATATTCAAACCCCATTGAAGCGTATATTTATACTGTTGGCAGCGGTGCTGGTCCTGGTTGTCCTGTACCTCCTGCCTCTCGATATTTTTAATGCTACCGGGGTAGAGCCCTTGCTTACTGCGGAAGGGAAAGCAGCCCTGGCTGTTCTTGCTTTTGTTATTATCCTCTGGGTTACTGAAGCGGTTCCTTTCGTTATTGCTGCTCTAATTGGGCTTCTTCTGGTGCCTCTGCTGGGGCTGCATCCTTTAAAAGAGACGGTAGCCTACGGTTTTGGCAATACGGTGGTAGTCTTCTTTATCGGCATTCTGGTCATTTCTTCGGGGCTGACCCGTTCCGGCCTTGCAGATCGCCTGACGGCGGCGATCATCAATCGGGTCGGTTTCAATCCTCGTAAACTGGTGCTTGTATTTATGATGCTCGGGGCGCTGCTTTCCATGTGGATAGTGAACATGTCGGTATCGGCCATTTTACTGCCAGTAGCCTTAAACATTTTGCATCGTTGCAGAGCTCTGCCGCTGAAAAGCAATTTTGGCCGTTCCCTGATGATCGCTGTAGCCTGGGGGCCGGCTATTGGCGGCATATCAACTCCGGTTGGCAACGGAGCCAATGTTGTCGCTCTTGGCTATCTGCGTGATCTGGCCGGGATCCAGATTGATTTTCTACGCTGGATGATTGTCGGCGTGCCGGCAGCCCTCCTGATTTTACCCCTGGCTTACCTGCTGCTGGTCAGGGTTTTCCCTCCCGAACCGGTATCAGAGGAGATCCTTGCCGGGCTGCCTGTGAAGGGCTCGGCAAAAAAGGAAAAGTTAACTGCCCGGGAAATTAAAGCATTAACAATATTTTTATTGGCCGTTGTGTTCTGGGTTGGTGATCCTCTCCTTATTCTGCTTACCGGTTACTCGGTACCTATCGAAATAGTAGCCCTGGCTGCTGCTGCCCTTTTCTTTCTGCCGGGGATTGATCTCTTAAGCTGGAAAGAAGCCCAGAAAGATGTAGACTGGGGGGCAATTGTTCTCATTGCCGCCGGCCTTTCCCTGGGATCAGTAATTTACGAAACGGGAGCAGCCGGCTGGTTGTCGGCCATCGCCTTTTCACCTCTCGGTAGCCTTACACTGGCTGTTAGAATTATTCTGGCTGTTCTGGCTGTGGAGGTCCTGAAAGTATTCTTTTCCAGTAATACTGTAACCGGCGTAATTATGGTGCCCCTGGTGATTGCCCTCGCGGCGGAGCTGAATTTAAACCCCTGGATGCTGGCCGGACCGGTGGCTATAGCCACTTCCCTTGCTTTTCTGCTGGTGACTTCCAGTCCCACCAATGTCATACCCTATTCCGCCGGTTATTTTTCAATCCGGGATTTTCTGAAGGCGGGATTGCTTTTGACTCTGATCGTGCCTTTCTGCATCACCGCCTCTTTTCTGATCTTCGGATCTTTTCTTCATTGATTTTATGCCCATGAGAATCTTTTATACTCGCCGGGAGGATGTAGGATGCGCCGATATCATGTTTCCATTGTTCGCTATGAAAAGCCGTATCAGTCGGTGCAGAAAGCAATTCTGGACTGCAATGGCCTGGCGAAGATGGCCACCGGAGCGCGGGTTTTTATCAAGCCGAATATCGTTTTTTGGACCCGCGCCTGCTCTTTCCCGAAGTGGGGTGTGATCACTACATCGCGTCTTTTGGAAGATGTGGTGAAAGTCATTAAGGAGCATGGGATAAATGATATCACCATCGGTGAGGGGATGGTTGCCGATCCCGGAGATGAAGATACTCCCATCCATGCCTTCCGGGCGCTTGGCTATGAAACCCTCAAGGAGAAATACGGGGTCAGGTTTGTCAATATCATGAAAAGACCCTTCCGGAAGATCGAACTGGAAGGCGGGATTAGCCTAAACTACAATGAAGATATCCTGGACAGCGATTTCGTCGTCGATCTCCCAGTCCTTAAGACGCATAACCAGACTGTTGTCAGCCTTGGCCTGAAAAATTTGAAAGGGACAATCGATATTGTTTCCCGCAAGAAATGCCACAGCCCCGACAGGCGGAAAAATCTTCACTATCATATCGCCAGGCTGGCCGATCCCCTGCCCCCGATCCTAACTGTTATTGACGGCATCTACAGTCTGGAGCGCGGGCCGGGATTTGACGGCAGAATGCATCGCAAAAACCTCCTGATCGCTTCGGGTGACATTCTTTCTGCTGATATGGTTGGCGCCAGGATACTGGGTTATGAACCGTTCTTCGTAGAGCACCTGGCTGCGGCGATTGAAAGGGTGGGCCGGCCGAAAGATCTTTCCGACATAGAAGTAATCGGCAGAAGAATTGAAGATACAGTGTCCCACCATGAATTTGATTTTCCCTACAGCAGGAACCAGTGGGGGGAAATGCCTCTCGCGCTGGCCAGGCAGGGTATAAAAGGGCTGTTTTACAGGAAATTTGACAGCACCCTGTGCACCTACTGCTCGAGACTGAATGGCCTCATCCTGACTGCTATCCGGCAGGCCTGGCAGGGTCAGCCGTGGGACGGAGTGGAAGTACTGACCGGCAAGCTGATGGAACCGACGCCGGGGATGAAGGCAACCGTCCTGATCGGGGAATGTATGTACCGCCGCAACAGAAATCACCCGGTTATCCGGAAAATGTTAGCTGCCAGGGGATGCCCGCCCGATCCCGCCGGGATTGTCAGGGCACTTAACGGAGCTGGGATTCCTGTAGAAGCGGAACTTTTTTCGCAGATCGATACTCTGCCCGGTTTTTTCATGGCCCGCTATGAGAACAATCCAGAATTTGATGAATCCTTTTTCAGGGTCGACTGAGCAAACAAAGATAAAGATAAAGAAGAATTGATGACTGTCCCGGTAGCGAAAATCAAATTTTTGCAGGGATCTACAGTTTTCCAATTTCCTTAGCTTAAAGGATATTAAGTTAACTTGTTGTATATATTACTATTAAAAATGGCCGGTTAATTACGAATAGTTTTTATTCGAAGAGCAAGTTTTTGCTTGTCCTTCAAACATCATGATCAATATTGGAATGACGAGGTTAAGATTATTTGCAAATTAACTTGAGCGATTTTCTGAGAAAAAAAGAAAATTTTCGGTTGCTGCTGGTCGTTTTCCTGCTGCTGATTCTTTTTGTCAGCCTCTATCTTTTTTTGATCCTGCCAGCCCTGCGAGCGGATATTTACCGGGAAAAAGAGGTTTTCACCAGTGAAATGGTGGACAACGGGTTGACTGTAATCGACCATTTCAGGAACCTGGAAGACCAGGGAATATTAAGTACTGAAGAGGCGAAGGAAGAAGCTACCCGGCTGATCCGGGAAATGCGCTACGGTGAAGATAATCGGGATTATTTCTGGATTATCGATTATGATGCTACCGTAATTGTGCACCCCTTCCGGCCGGAACTGGAAAAAACAGATGTTTCTGAAACTGAAGATGAAACCGGCTTTTTGCTGTTCCGGGAAATGGTCAGGATTGCCCGGGAAGATGGCGCCGGACATCTCACTTACCAGTGGCAGTACTATGACGACAGCGAGCGAACAGGGGGTAAGCTTTCCTATGTTGCAGCTTATGAGCCCTGGCAGTGGATTGTCGGCACCGGTATTTATCTGACTGATCTGGATGCGGCTGCTGCCAGACATCAGAATATAGCAGCCCTGGCCCTGACGGTTATTTTTGCCCTTGCTGTCACCGTTACCTATTATTACTACCGCGGTCGAGAAAAAGAAAAGGAATTGTTGCAGAGTGAAGAAAAATACCGCCTCATCGCTGAAAATACTGCCGATACCATTACCCTCATGGATATGGATCTCAATTATCTCTATGTCAGCCCGTCCATTTACAATCTGCAGGGTTTTACATCTTCGGAAGCTCTGGAACGGAATCTGGAACAGACCTTTACTCCTGAATCGCTGTGTCTAATCAGGGAGACCCTGCAACGGGAAATGCAGTTGCTTGCGGAAGGCAAGGCTGATTTTACAAAGACCCTCCAGATAGAGCTGGAAGAATACAAAAAGGACGGTTCGACGGTCTGGGTCGAAAACTCACTGTCGTACATGAAAAACAAAGCCGGGGAGCCAATCGGGATTATCTGCGTGTCCAAGGATATCACGGAGAGGAAAAGGCATGAGGAGAAACTGAATAAAGAACAGCAGGAAAAGAATCTCATTTTGGAAAATCTGGCCGAACTGGTTACGTACATGGACAAAGATATGCGGATCAACTGGGCTAACCGTCTGGTTGCCGAAATTCACCAAAAAAACCCTGCTGATTATATCGGTGAAAAATGTTTTAGAGCCTGGTACGGGTACACTGAACCATGTCCGGGTTGCCCGGTGGTGGAATGCCTTGACACCGGCCGCAGGACTCTGAATACCGTCGAATATCCGGATGGTAGTTGCTGGAGGGTAACCGGTACTCCCGTTTATGATCGGAACGGTGAAATAATAGGGGCGCTCGACACTTCTCTTGACATTACCGAGCTGAAAGAAACGGAAAAAGAGCTGAAGCGTCTTAATGAGGAACTGGAACAGAGAGTCCGCGAACGGACAGCTAAACTGGAGAATGCCAACCGGGAGCTCACTGCTTTTACATATTCCGTATCGCATGACCTGCGCGCTCCCCTGCGCAGTATAGGAGGTTTCAGTGAAGCGGTTCTCGAAGACTACGGTGAATATCTCGACGATCAGGGTGTGGATTATCTGCAGAGGGTTTGTGCTTCCGCCCGCCGGATGAACAACCTGATTAACGATCTTCTCAAGTTATCCCGTGTAACCAGGCAGGAGTTGCACAGAGATCGCATCAACCTGACAGATATGGCCGAAGCTTACGCCAGACAACTGCAAGAAAAAGATCCGCAGCGCAGGTTCGAATTCGTCATCGCAGAAGGGCTTGAAGCTGTCGGGGATGCTGCCCTGCTGCGTATAGCTTTGGAAAACATGCTCGATAATGCCTGGAAGTTTACTGCAATTTCTGATCCCGGACGCATAGAGGTAGGCTGTTTCAAAAAAGAGAACAGGAAGATCTATTTCATCCGTGACAACGGGATCGGTTTCGATATGGCTTATGCCGAGGATCTATTTAAACCCTTCCGGAGACTTCATCCCCCCGATGAATATTCCGGAACCGGCATTGGTTTAAGCATTGTCCAGAGGATCATAGACAGGCACGGCGGCAGAATATGGGCGGAAAGGAAGCCAGGAGAGGGGACCTCATTTTATTTTACCCTCGATTTCTGTGAACAAGAAGACATTACCAATGAATATCCGGGGAGGAATATATGATGATCGATTTGCGCAGTGATACTATTACCTTGCCCACCGATGAAATGCGGCAGGCTATTTACAGGGCTGAAGTAGGAGACGATGTTTACGGTGAAGATCCATCGGTCAACCGCTTACAGGAGATGGCTGCCGAGATGCTTGGCAAGGAAGCGGCCATGTTGGTACCCAGCGGGACAATGGGCAACCAGATTTCCGTTCTGGCCCATACCCGCCCCGGTACGGAGATTATACTGGAAGCGGATTCGCATATCTATTACTACGAAGCGGCAGCCGCTTCCGTCTTTGGTGGGGTTCAACCCCGGCCGCTGCCGGGAAAAAGGGGATCCCTTCCTGCCGAGCTGGTAGAATGGGCTATCCGGGAAGACGATATTCATCTTCCCCCCACCTCGTTGATCTGTATGGAAAATACTCATAACCGGGCCGGCGGCATAGTTATTCCCCTCGAAGATATGCAGGCGGTCTATGATGTGGCCTGCCGGCATAATCTACCTGTTCACCTTGACGGTGCCCGTATTTTTAATGCTTCCGTTGCCTCAGGTATTCCGGCCAAAGATTTTGCCGCCAGTGCCACATCGGTCCAGTTTTGCCTTTCCAAGGGCCTCGGAGCTCCTGTTGGTTCCATTATAGTGGGTCCCCGTGATTTTATGGAGAGGGCCATGCGGTGGCGGAAAAGAATGGGTGGTGGAATGCGCCAGGCGGGGATAATCGCAGCAGCTGGCATAGTGTCTCTCGAGAGGATGATCGACCGGTTGGCTGAAGATCATGACAATGCCCGCTTTCTCGCTGACGGTCTGGCTGATTTGGAGGGGATCGAATTTAACCCTGCCGACGTGGAAACAAATATTGTAATTGTCAAACCTACCACCATGTCCATCGGTTGCTTCGGAGACGAACTGGCCAAAAGGGGCATCCTGACTGTAGTAATTGAACCGGACCGGATTCGTTTTACAACCAACAAGGAAGTAAATCGCAGAGACATAGAAAAAACGATAACTGCGGTAAAAGACATTCTTACCCATGCTTGAAATTGGAAGAAGCATAGTTTCTAGTTTTGGCCATAAAATTAAATAATGTCAGCATTGATCTTAAAACCGATCCCGGGTGTGTAAAAAATTAAACCGGTCGGAAAACATGTTAAAAAAGTTTCAGGATATTAAAAGAGAACGTCCCGGCCGGGATACAAGAGCATGGTTAACTGATAAAATAGGGACATATTTTTTAAAGATGTGTCCCTATTTTATGTGGCAAAATCATAATTGTTCAGTGATATTGCCGCCGTTGGTTAAAAGGGGTTCGCCGGTTGTTGTCGAATGATCATTAAAACCAATTTATGGAGATACGATATGGTTTTTAATTTATACAGTCTTCCGCTCTACATCTTTAGCTTGCTCATGCTAATTCTTGCTTTTACCGCCTGGAATTATAAAACGGCGGGTGGGGCGAAGGAATTTTCTATGCTCGCTCTGGCCTGTGCTTTATATTCCTCTGCCTACGGGCTGGAAATATCATCACTTAACCTGAAAACGGTCCTGTTATGGCTGAAGATTGAGTACCTTGGCATAGCGGTTATTCCTGCTCTGTTCATCCTTTTTGCTCTTGCGTACACCGAAAAAAGCAATCGCTTCAGCATTATTGCCAAAAGTTCTTTTTTTATCATTCCTCTGATTACGGTGAGCCTGTTTTATACCAACCAGCTGCACGGCTTAATATATCAGGATGTTTTTATTGATCAAGAGGGGCTTTTCCCTGTGATTTCCTTTGTCAGGGGCCCCTGGTACTGGGTGCAGAATGGCTATGTTGTGATGGCGATTTTATACAGTAATATACTTTTTATGGTGATGTGGTCTAATGCGAACAAAGTTTACCGCCGGCAAATTGCCATTATGCTGGTCGGTTCTTTAATTCCCTGGTTTGGCCTGGTGATCTACCTGTTCAGACCTCTGACCTGGAACCTGGATTTTAATCCTTTTTTTCTCTCCCTGAGCAGTATTGTTTTTGCCTGGGGGTTGTTCCGTTATAAGCTCTTTGACCTGGTCCCGATTGTACGGACAAAACTATTTGAGGAGCTGCCCTATGGGGTCCTTATCCTGGATCCTGCCCTGCGGATCATTGATATTAATGATTCGGCCAGGTGTTATTTGGGCCTCGATTGCCCGGTAGTAGGTCAAAAAGCCGCTGAGGTGCTTTCTTATTGGCCGAAGCTGGCCAAATTGCTGGCGGCGATTGACAGGAAGTATCACGTAGAGTTAAAAAAAGAGGATAATGGATCAACGCACTGGTTCAGGATAGATTTTCTGCCCCTGAAAGGGGAAAATAGGATTGTCACCGGCCATATTATTCTATTGAGTGATATCACCGAGCGAAAAGAAGTGGAAGAGGAACTCAAAACATTGGCCACGACAGATATTCTCACGGGTTTGTGGAACCGGCGTTATTTCATAGAAACTATGGACAAAGAACTGAAAAGGGCAAAGCGCTATAGACATAAACTGGCATTGATCATGCTCGACGTTGATCATTTTAAAAAGATCAATGATTCCTTTGGTCACCAGGCCGGTGATTATACACTCCAGCATATTGGTCGGCTTTTTTTAAATCGCCTTCGAGCAGTTGATACTGCCGCCCGCCTGGGGGGAGACGAAATAGGTATTATTTTACCGGAAATAAATATTGATGATGCCCGCAAGCTGGCTGTATCATTAAAAGAAGCAGTTGCTGACAACCCGGTGGATTTTAAAAATAGAGAAATCCCGGTTACTGTGAGTATGGGCGTGGCCGTTCTCACTGAAACTATGAGCGGATTGGAAGATATACTTTCAGCAGCCGACAGGGCCCTTTATCAGGCCAAGGAAAAAGGCCGCAACCGGGTTGCAGTATCAACTGTTAATGGCAGCGAGGAGGGATAAAAATGAATACCACGGATGGGCATAATCTTGATCTGCTGGGAACTATCCTCGGCATTTTTACTGTTATCAATCTAACCAGGGAAGATATAAAGGCCCTATTTTGATAAGACACTGCTGAGAATAAAGGAGGTTTGCAGTTGATGAAAGATGAAAAAAAAACCGCTGATTACATTAGTGCAGCTTCTGCCTTGCAGGATGAGATTGTCAGTTGGCGTCGGGATCTGCACCGCATTCCCGAGCTGGGTTTTGAGTTGCACCAGACATCTGCTTATGTGCGCAGCCGTCTCGAAGAAATGGGTGTTTCTTATCGAATAGCTGCCGAAACCGGGATAGTAGCCCTGATTGAAGGAACAGGCAAGGGACCAACACTGGCCCTCCGCGCTGATATGGACGCCCTGCCTATCCGGGAAGAGACAGGGTTGCCCTTTGCTTCGACAAACAACAATATGCATGCCTGTGGGCATGATGCTCACGCTGCCATGCTGCTGGGAACAGCTAAAATCTTGTTAGAATATCGATCCCGGATGCAAGGCAACATTAAACTGCTTTTCCAGCCCGGTGAAGAGGGTTACGGCGGTGCTGCCCGCATGATTACAGACGGCTGTCTCGAAGATCCTCCGGTTGATGCAGCAGTGGGGCTGCATGTTGGCCAGATCTTTCCTGAAGTTGGTCTTGGCCAGATTGGTATTTGTGCCGGGCCCATTCTTGCTGCGTCAACCGCTTTTGAAGTATTAATTAAAGGCAGCAGCACGCACGGTGCTCTTCCTCACCTCGGTGTTGATGCAATAACTACGACGGCAGAAATAATTCTCGCCCTGCAGAAAATAGTGAGCCGTGAGACTAACCCTCTCAACCCCGTAGTGCTGACCATCGGTAAGATTAAAGGCGGCGAGGCCATGAATATTATTACCGATAGAGTATCTTTCAGCGGTGATTTTCGGACCATGGAGGCATCAGAGCGAGACTTTGTTGCAGCGCGCCTGCAGGAAATTTGTACAGCCACTGCTGCTGCCAACCGGGCTGAAGCGGAGGTAAAGATCCTGGACAGTTATCCGCCGACAGTTAATGATCCGGAATATGTGAAATGGGTCGTTTCGGCAGCGAGCAGAGTAGCAGGCGAAGATAATATTATTATGGTTAAAAAACCAAATATGGGAACCGAAGATATGGCCTACTATTTCGAAAAGGTGCCCGGTGCTTATTTTGTCCTTGGTACCGGCAATCCGGCCAGGGGCATCGTTTACCCCCATCACAACTCGCGTTTTGATATCGATGAAAGTGTGCTCTGGATGGGACCGGCCATTTTTACCGGTCTGGCCCTTGATTATCTCGGCCCGGCGAATCTATAACAGGCAGGGAGAGAGGTTCAGGTTATAGACTTTCACTATTATTTAAGGTTTTTTTTCTGGCTGTGCGGTTTCTGGCTGCTCTGGAAAATTCCCATTCCGCAAAAGGGAGGGGAAAGAGGAGGCAGGGACAGTTTTAATCATGCCGGCAATAATACAGTGTCGATAGTGATTCCGGCGCGGAATGAAGAAGAAAATCTTCCCTCGCTGCTCCGGACTATTGGGTTGCAGACTAAAAAAGCCGGAGAAATAATAGTAGTGGATGATAATTCCGAAGATGCCACCGCCTCCATAGCCGCACGCAGCGGCTGCCGGGTTATCTCAGCCGGTGCTCTACCCCCAGGCTGGATCGGTAAATCGTGGGCCTGCTGGAAGGGAGCCTGCACCGCAGAAGGCGAAATTCTAATCTTTCTTGATGCAGACACCACCCTTGAAGCCGATGCCCTGGAGAGGATGGTCCAGGCTTATGGGGAGAAAGGGGGAGCAATATCCATCCAGCCATATCATTCAATCAGGAAGCCTTATGAGCAGCTCTCGGCTATTTTTAATATAATTACTATGATGAGCACCAACCTGTTCACCCCCCTGGGTAACCGCTTAAAGGGAGAAGCTTTTTTCGGTCCCTGCATTATATGCGGGCGCAGTGACTATTTTACGGCGGGCGGGCACAGGAAGATTAAAGGGAGTATACTTGATGATGTTTCGCTGGGCAGGCTTTTTCAGGATAGCGATTTCCCCGTTAACTGTTATGGTGGCCGGGGAGTGATTGATTTTCGTATGTATCCCGGCGGTTTGGGTGATTTGCTGGAAGGGTGGAGTAAAAATTTCAGCACGGGAGCTTTTTCCATAGGGATTTTCAGTTTTATTCTTATTGCCATGTGGATTACCGGGGCTTATTCAATAACTGTTTTGCTGGTTGCCTCTGCTGTGGGCGGCAGCGCTGCCGCATCTGCCCTGTTTCTCTACCTGGGATACGGCTTGCAGATAAGCTGGATGCTGAAAAGAATAGGCAGCTTCAGCCTGCTGCATATCCTGCTTTATCCGGTTGATTTGATTTTCTTCCTCTTTACATTTATACGTTCGCTGATTATGACTTTCTTTTTGCACAGCGTAACCTGGAAAGACAGAAATATTAAGACTGAAAGAGATAGGGGCCGTGAATGAGGATTATCTATTTATCTTCTTCGCTTACCGTAATTTTGGTTATCATTGTCTGGTTTGTTATTCACATGGCTGCAGCCTTAATTGGCCTGAAGGTGCCGGATCGGTTTATCGATCCATCTCTGCGGATTTACCGGCCTGCAGGGTGGGAATCGGGCGGGCGGTTGTATGAAAAGGTTTTTTTGGTCAGGAAGTGGAAGCAGATCCTGCCCGACGGGGGTGACTGGTTCAGGGGCGGCTTTGCCAAAAGAAAGTTGGCCTCAGTAAGTCCCGAGTATATCAAGATGTTTATCAGGGAAACCTGTCGGGCTGAACTGACCCACTGGCTGGCCTTTTTCCCGGCTCTGCTGTTTTTTTTCTGGGTGGAATGGAAGGTGGGGTTGATAATGATCGGTTACGGATTGATGGTCAACCTGCCCTGTATCATAACCCAAAGATACAATCGATTCCGGATGGAGCGGTTTTTGGTCAGGCTCAGCGATGCCGACCAGCGCCGGGGCCGCAGTAAAACTTGATCGCTGCGATCTACTTTTTTCAGGAAGGTGATATTATGTTAAATGCCTCTGATTTTTTTGATCTGAGAACAGTTTCCTTTGCCGAAATATTCGAGGATACTGATTATGTCTGGGAAGCACTGAAAAAAATTGAGCCTTTCCTCCAGGACACCCTGCAGCCCAATGTGGGAGAGGTCAGAAAAGGGAAAGAGATGGTGGACACCACCACCGTTATCTACGACGGGCGGGCTATCAGGGACGGTTTCCATATTGATCTCACCGGTAAAAAACTGCGGGTTGAAAAAGACGGCGCCGTTCTTCAGGAAGCGAGTATTATTTATGCCGGGGCGTTCCTGATGGATGACAGTATTTACATCGGCAGGGGAACAGTTGTTGAACCGGGGGCTTTGATTAAAGGGCCTGCTTTTATCGGTGATAATACTGAAATCAGGCAGGGTGCTTACATCCGGGGCTCGGTTATAGTTGGCGACAGCTGCGTAGTTGGCCATGCCACGGAGATGAAATCATCACTGATGCTTGGAGAAAGCAAGGCGGGCCACTTTGCTTATATCGGGAACAGTATTCTCGGCAGAGTTAACCTGGGCGCCGGGACAAAACTTGCTAACCTGAAGATGACTGATACGCCGGTGGTTCTTAATATCGACGGAAAAGCTTATGAAACGGGGTTGCGCAAATTCGGGGCAGTGCTGGCTGATGGAGTGGAAACTGGCTGTAACAGTGTAACTTCTCCCGGGACCCTGCTGGGGAAAGGATGTCTGCTTTATCCCAATGGAACAGCAAGGGGTTACTATTTTCCTGAAACGATTATAAAGTTCAGGCAAACTCAGAAACTGATCGATCTGAGCAGGAGAAGCGGGCGTTGAATAAGCTACTCAGAATACTGCGCCAGAGTGGCCCCCTTACGGGCAAAAAAATTGTTGAATCATCAGGCCTGGATTCTTTCACAGCCTGGCGGGAATGTACTGCATCGGATCAACTGCAGCGGCAAATTGTGGGTAAAAGATATTTAAGACTCGATCGACGAGTGAATGGGTATGCCAGGCTTTCGCCGTCAATAATGAGGGAATTCTTAAATTATACGGTCGTTGGAGCGGCTGGAGATGAAGAGAAGATTGTGTTTCTTGCCGGCTGCCTGGCCGATGAAATCAGCCTGATCAGCAGGCGTAAAAAAGAGCTGGCCCGGGAGATCATTTGCCGCACAATAAAAAATTGTGAAAGCAGGCTGCTGTTCGAGGAACAAGCCTGCGTTATCATTGCTGGTGATGTTGTTTATAATATGGCTCATGCCGAACCGAGGCCGGAACCTTCCACCGGTGAGCTGGTCAGGGGATCAGACCTCGACATAATTGTCGTTGTTGAAAAATTGTCCCCGGCAATTCTGGCCCGTTTTGACGAACTGCTGTACCGTGAAAAATACAACCTGTTACTGAATCCTGCCGTCAAAGAAGAAATTGACTATGTGATCAAGGATCTGCAGACAGTTGAAGAGCAGCTTAGATTCCATGATTTCAAGGCCATGGTGGCTTCCAAAATTTTGGATGAAGGGGAATTTCTCTCTGGCAGCCGTGTTCTATATGACCGGATTAAACGGTTGGCTGAAGAAGCGGACATTCCAGACAAGCTCGAAAAGCTGAAAAAGAAAGCTCAATCCGGGCGTCTTTCTGCTGAAAAGAAACTTTTAACCCTTGCCCATTCCCGGTGTGCAGACGAACTAGGAGCCCTTTTTTATACCAGCGAAGAAAAAGAAGAGATCTTTTGATACTGATGAGACAGGAGTGAACTCAATAATGGATGTCAGAATTGTTGACAGTTATGATGATTTAAGTGAAAAAGCGGCTGAAATTGTTGCCGCCCAGGTTAAGCAAAACCGACGGGCTGTTTTGGGATTAGCCACCGGTTCCACTCCGGAAGGAATGTATGCCGTTCTGGCCGGTTATCACCGGGATAATAAAATTGATTTCAGTGGGGTGACTACTTTCAATCTTGATGAGTATGCCGGGCTTTCTCGCGAGCATTCCCAGAGCTATTATTACTATATGCACCATCATTTTTTTGATCATGTCAATATTGATCCGCGCCGTATTAATATTCCAGAATCGTCGTCTGAAGATGTGGTCAGGTCCTGCCGGGAATACGAACAAAAAATCAAGGAAGCCGGCGGAATTGATCTCCAGGTCCTGGGAATCGGCGTAAACGGTCATATTGGTTTTAACGAACCGGCAGACTCCCTGGATGTTTATACACATCTTGTTGAGCTGGCAGAAGAAACAATTGAAGCCAACAGCCGTTTTTTCAACAGCCGTGATGAGGTTCCTCACCAGGCCTTAACTATGGGAATGGGCTCGATCATGCATGCGGCAAAGATTATCCTTCTAGCCAGCGGAAAAAATAAGGCCCGGGCTATTCAAAAAATGGTTAGTGGTAAAATCACCACTGCCGTTCCCGCCTCACTGTTGCATATGCATCGCAGCTGCACTGTCATTGTGGACCGTGACGCGGCCGCCTTATTGTGATAAACCCAGTTTTAACAGTACGCATTTTCAGCGGCAGGACTTTTTAATCGGGATTCCATGGTAGTGCCTTTAAATCATTACTGAGAATGAGGATGGTTTACATTATCCCGAGTGAAATTAACACAGCTGCTCAGGCAGCGGGCCTTTTTATTGAAAGTATTGCTGTTTTGGCACTTTAAACCAAAAAGCATTTGAAAACGTATTCGTCTTTACCTGCAGGGGAAAGGAGTGAGCGGGTTGAATTCAGGGCGAGAAAAAGTGGTTATCACCGGTTGCAGGCATTATCATCCTGTGGAAGTGCGGCAGGGTTTAAGGGAAATTTTTAAACCTTTCGGTGGCATCGAGTCAGTTATAGGCCGGGGGCAGAAGATTCTTATCAAACCCAACCTGCTGGCTGCTGTTACTCCGGCTGAAGCGGTTACCACTCATCCACTGGTAGTAAGGGTTCTGGCGGAAATGATCCAGGAAGCGGGAGGAAAAGTATATATCGGTGACAGTCCGGGCAGCGACCGGCAGGAGCTTGCCCACAGAGTTTCCGGGTTGGAAGATGTGATGAAAAAAACAGGAGCGGAAATGCTTGTATTTGAAAAGATCAAAGAAGTGGAATCAACAATCAGAGGTCTTAAAGCAATTCCCCTGGCGGCAGAACTGGACGAGGTTGACCTGGTTATCAATGTGGGCAAATTGAAGACGCATTCATTGACCGGCATGACCGGGGCGGTGAAAAACCTTTTTGGTTGTGTGGTGGGTGCCAATAAAAAAAGATTTCACCTGGAGCATCCTCTCCCGCTTGATTTTTCCAAATTGCTTCTTGGCGTATCCCTGGCAGTAAAACCCGCTTTCTCTGTGCTTGATGCAGTTGTGGCCATGGAAGGGCCGGGCCCCCGCAGGGGTAAACCACGGCAGCTGGGCCTGTTGATGGGTTCGCCCAGCCCTGTTGCCCTGGATACGGTAGCGGCAGAGGTCCTTGGTTTTTTCCCGGAGCAGGTGACGACCGTTGCCGCCGCCCGAAATTTTAAATTAAACGGAGCGGATCCGGATGATATTGATCTTGTCGGTTTGTCAATTGAAGAAGCAAAAGTGACCGATTTTGACAGAGGACCGGCGGCAACCGGCAAATTGGGCCGGCTGTTTGCTCTTTTCCCTGTGGCTATTTTGAAAAATTTTTTTTACGCCCGCCGGCCTTATCCACAGGTCAACAGGGAACGCTGCACCGGTTGCGGAATCTGCCGGGAAGCATGTCCGACCCAGGTGATCAGGATAACCGATGGTCTGGCCAGTATCGAACATTATGAATGTATCCGCTGTTACTGTTGCCAGGAACTGTGCCCGCATGGGGCGATAATGCTTGTCAACTCTCCTTCTCATTGAGTGAATCTCGGGTATTCAGTGTCATGTATCCGGCCTTTTTAAGGGACCCGGCACAGTTTTAAAGGGTACAATTGCTCGATTTGGTTGGAGCTCTGCCGGTGATATGATATAGTATCTATTATAAAAGTCACATCATTGGATGCAGAAATTATCGGAGGTGCAGAAAAATGAAAATATTAGTCAGTGACTCCATTTCCACTGAAGGCCTTAATATTCTGGAAGAGCATGCAGAGGTAGATTTTAAACCAAAGATAACCCCGGAGCAGCTGCTCGAGGAAATTGGAGTTTATGATGCTTTGGTAGTAAGAAGCCGGACTAAAGTAACTCCGACAGTAATCGATGCTGCGAAGAATCTCAAGGTCATTGGCAGAGCGGGAGTCGGTGTTGACAATATTGATATAGATAGGGCTACTGAAAAAGGTATTGTCGTTTTAAATGCCCCGGAGGGCAATACCATTTCGGCGGCGGAACATTCCATCGCTTTGCTGACTTCCATGGCCAGGAACATTGCCCAGGCAAGTTTTTCTCTTAAACAGGGCGAATGGAAGCGTTCGGAATACATGGGAGTAGAGCTTACCGGTAAAGTGCTCGGGATCGTCGGCATCGGCCGCATTGGCAGCGAAGTGGCCCGTCGGGCCAGGGGGATGCGGATGAAAATTATCGGTTACGATCCTTATATATCGGCTGAGCAGGCTGAAAAAATTAATATAGAGATAGTTCCTCTTGAAGAGCTGCTAGCCCTGGCTGATTTCATTACTCTTCATCTTCCGCTCAGTTCTTCCACTCATCATATTATCGGGGCGAAAGAAATGTCGATGATGAAACCGGATGCGCGAATTGTAAACTGTGCCCGGGGTGGTCTGATTGATGAAGAAGCTCTTTACACTGCCCTGCAGGAAGGTAAAATCGCCGGAGCCGCTATAGACGTTTTTGAAAAGGAACCCCCGGTTGGATGCGGCCTTCTGGAACTGGATAATGTCATTGTCACACCTCACCTGGGCGCTTCGACCCGTGAAGCGCAGACCAATGTAGCGTTACAGGTGGCGGAGCAGGTAGTGAAAGCGCTGCAGGGAGAACCAATTGTCTCGGCGGTAAACGTACCCACTCTGCTTCCGGAAACAAGGGCTGCCCTGGAGCCGTACCTGCCGTTGATGCGGGTTCTCGGTAACCTCTATTTGCAGCTCTTTGGCGGGAATGTGCAGGAGATAGAGCTGACTTACAGCGGTGAAATAGCTTCTCTGCAGTTAAGCCATTTGACTATTTCGTGCCTGATTGGATTTCTGCGTCCCATCATTGGTGACGGAGTAAACTGGGTCAATGCACCTTACATAGCCAGGGCTAGAGGGATCACCGTGCGCGAAATCTCAACCACTGAAGTTAAAAACTACAGCAGCCTGGTAACCCTCAGTGCTCGTTCCGGGGATGAAGAACATCATATTTCGGGAACACTCCTGAACAACGATATCCGTATTGTCAGGGTTGATGACTATCATATTGAGATTGTCCCGGCGAAATACACGCTCATCACCACCCACAGTGACCAGCCCGGGGTAGTTGGCAGGATCGGCACTCTTCTTGGTGATGAACAGGTTAACATTGCTTCAATGCAGCTGGGAAGGAAAAAAGCCGGTGGTGAAGCGATGATGATCCTGCAGGTCGACCACGAGATGTCTCAGGAAGCCCTGGATAAAGTCAGAGCCCTTGATATAATTTCAACGGCCAGATTTGTTGTTTTGCATAACAACGATTTAAGCAGTCAATAAAAAAACAGTGAGGTGTTGGAAGTGATCAAAGTTTATGCTTTGAGTACCTGCCCCTGGTGTAAGAAGGTCAAAAAGCTGCTTAAGGATAATAATATCGAGTTCGATTTTATCGACGTTGATCTGGCCCAGGGTGAAGAACAGCAAAAAGCTCTTGCTGAGATAGAAGAATTAACCGGCAGGCGTTCTTTCCCTGTTACAGTGATCAACGATCAGGTCATTCAGGGATTTAAAAAAGAAGAACTTGAAGAGGCCCTGAAAAATGAAAAATAAAATTTATTGTGAAGTATGCCGGCTTCCCTTTATTCATCGGAAGCAACCTGAGAAGGGGCAGGAAATCATCTGTCCTATTTGTGGAGCTGAACTGGTAATAATAGAAACGGAACCGGAGGTTACAGCGAAACGCAGGACTCAGGATCCCGAAACTGAGATTCGCAATCGCTCGGAAAATTTTGCTCGGCTGCGTGGTTACACCTTCAATGAAGACAAAGAACTGGTTATTGAGGGTTTAATAGAAAAAAACAGGCTATATGGCGACTTTTACTGTCCCTGCCGTTTTGAGAATATCCCTGAAAATATCTGTCCCTGCCTGCAAACAAGGATGAACGAGGTGCGCAAGTCGGGACACTGTTTCTGAAATCTTTTTCATTTGCGGGGGTGAGTTCACTCCCTTTGTTGAAGCCGGGGATCAGAACTTTATCAAAAACTTAAATGAAAGGAATTTTATTGGATGAAACTTGATTTTGTCCGCGGACACATGGGGGGCAACCTCATTATCCTGCTGCGCGGAGAACAAATTCCGGCAGGCTGTGAACTGGAAACGGCAGTTAAGCTGATGGGTCCCAATTATCTCTACGGTCACGAAGCCGGTATCCTTTATCAAACCGGCCGGCCGGGCCGGATTGCTGTTAAAATAGCCGAACCGACCGTGCCCTGTTTTATCAATGCCTGCGGCGGTTTTACCCAGGTGCTCGGTGCTGCCCTTATTGAAACCGGACTGGGGAAGCTTTTCGGAATTGACGGTACCGCCAATCCCCTGGAGGTTATACTTGAAATTGACAGTGGCTTAACCTCCCTGCATATTGAAATTGCTGCCGGGAAAGCCCGTCGCATCAAAACAGATATGAGCGGTTTTGTTGCGGATTGTTACAACCGCGGTGTTCGCCTGCTACGGTTAAGGAATCTTGAAGTAATGCAGTCCGGCAAGTTTTTGATCATCAATGCTGATAAGTTCAGGAAAGTCTATCCAGATTCAGATTTTTATAGCTGGAACAGTGTCACCCGGGAGGCGGTGACTGCCCTGCAGGATGATTTCATGACGGAAACCGGGGAAAAGGAACCAAATGTTGCCGTCTACGATTGGTATCCTGAGCACGAGGGTAATATGAGGGTAATTTTCCCTCATTATGTGCGGGATAATTTTTTTGAACCCTCCTGCGGGACCGGGTCGGTAGCCCTGGCCCTGGCCGCTTTTGCCGCTGGAGAATTAAACCACCGCCTGGCCGATGATGGCGAAACAGTCACCCTGGAAATTGAATCGGGCGGGGGTATTGAACTTGGCGGGCCCGATTTGACTGCCGTCGAAATGCAAATCGAAGGAGATACGGCCAGGGCCGCTTCTTTTTCTCACAGCCGGGTGGAGATCACATCCACGGGTGAGGCGCGTCTGCCGTGAGGGAGATGGGAATTGTAAAATTACCGGCTAAAAAAGCCGGTTTTTTTTTGTTTGGATCAGACTTTTTCATTTTTCGTGCGTATTAATATTATAGATAGATATAACTGGTGGTGCTAAAGTGCAGAAATTGCTCCGCGAAATGGTCGAAACATATGGAGACCGTATATACCGACTGGCTTTGCGTTACACCGGGAACCGGGAGCAGGCTGAAGATATAGCCCAGGAAACATTTCTGCGCGCCTACAAACATCTCGATCGGTTTGACCGGAACAGGCCGGCGGGGCCCTGGCTGTTTAAAATTGCCACCAACCTCTGCCGCAGCTGGAACCGGATCCGCCGGGAAACACAGGTCGAGGCACTGGAAAAAATTCAGCCGGCGGTGGATAAAAGCCCTGAAGATATCTACCTGGAAAAGGAAAGTGAAGCTGAACTCCACAGGGTTTTGCACGGACTGCCGCTGCAGTACAGGGAAATACTTTTGTTGAGGCATGTTGGTGAACTGGCCTATGCTGAAATTGCTGAAACTCTTGGTCTTGAACTGAGCGTTGTTAAAAACAGGCTGTACCGCGGCAGGATAATGCTCAGGGAAGTACTGCAGGAAGAAAGGAGATAAAAATATGGATAAATGCCCGGATATGATTACTATTCAGGCTTATATCGATGGCGAAAAGATTGATGACTCCATCATTGCTCATATGAAGGGTTGTCAATCCTGCCGCCGCCGGCTGATGGAAATCAGGGTGCTGAAGGAAACTGCCGACCGGCTAGCCGGCAAGGAAAAGTTGCCTGAGGGTTTCATGGAGGCCCTGAGCGCCCGGACACGGGATAGTTCTCTGCTGGCCGCCATCACTACAGCAGCCATCTTTCTGGTCCTGGTTATCAGCGCTTATTTTTTAAATCCAGGCTATCTTCAGTGGTGGTTTTCAGCTGGTATAACCGGCCTGGTCGGTTTTGTGATTGATACATTCGTAGGGTTCCTGATAATGGGTCAAAACCTGGCCCCGGCCTTGATCCTGGCGGCTGTTGCCGCTGCAGTAATAATTGAGCTGTTTGTTCTGATCAAACTTAAAACGGTGGAGGGGACTTAGAATGATAATTAGGAAGCAAATACCTGTATTTTTATGCCTGATGTTGCTACTTGGATTACTTTTGCCTGCCCAGAACGGGATGGCAGCGGAAGAAATTATTTTGAACGAAGACATAAACAAAACGGCGGGTGATCTGGAAATTCCCCGCGGCACCGTTGTAAATGGCGGTGTGAACTTAAATGTAGGCAAATTGAGTGTCCTCGGGATTGTGAATGGCAACGTAAACAGCAATATGGGCCAGGTGCGCGTCGAGGGTGAAGTTAACGGTGATGTGGAAACCAATATGGGACAGGTTGTTATCCTCGGGAACGTTAGCGGGGATGTGCTGACACGCATGGGTGAAGTGATCGTTGAAGGCTCTGTCGGCGGCAACCTGTCAGCTGACCTGGGCACAGCCCGGATTGACGGGGCAGTGGGAGGCAGCGTTGGCTCCGGCCTCGGTGAAATCCGCATAACGGGAACGGTAGCCGGCGACGTGAACAGCGAAGGTGGCAGCGTATATATAAACGGCATTGTTGAGGGTGACGTTACAATTGAGCAGGGCCTGGTGGAACTTGGCCCGGAGGCAGTAGTGGTTGGCAAGATATACGTCGGCCGCGGAGCGGTAAATAAGTCCGGAAGTGCCTCGGTCGGCTCCATCGAAATCAAAGAAGAAATAAGCGCCGGTGAGATAATAGGCGAGGATGAATCTGCATGGGACTCCTCCGAAACCGGTTATCGATTCGATGGAGTAGATGAGAATTTGTTCAACAGGGTAACCGGGGAAATAATGCACTCCCTTGATAGGGTTACCGAAAACACCAGATTTTTACCCCGTTTATTCGAAACCCGGAGATGGCTGCACCTGCCTTATACTCAATTCAGCTATTCCGGCAGTGTGGCCGTAGGAGTTATCAGGATGTTGATTATGTTTGCCCTGGCCGCCCTGATCTATGCTCTTTTCCCGAAGCCGGTAAAGAGGGTAAGTGATGCCCTCCTCCTGAAACCGGGACCGGTGATTGGCTGGGGGATCCTGGCTGCTGTCCTGGCATTTCCCCTGATGATTTTGCTGGTCATAACGATTATCGGCATCCCACTGGTAATAGTTGAAATCGTTGTTCTGGCTGCCGCTGCCGTTCTTGGGTACACCGGAATTGTTAACCTGGTTGGTGACCGCATTATCACTGCTGCTTCAGGAGGAAAGGTTAACCCGCTTGTTTCCATTGCTATCGGGGTGCTTATATTCGGCTTGCTCGGTATGATTCCCATTTTGGGCGGATTACTGACCATGGTTCTCTCTGTCATTGCTCTCGGGATGGCCCTGGTCAGCCGTTTCGGGACTTACGACCAGGTGATCCGGGAAAGTACAGGGCAGGGTGAACAAACTTCCGGGCCTGAAATGGAGGACGGCCCGGGAATGGAAACCGATAAAGAAGAAAACGCCCGGCCGGAAATGAAACCTGATAACAAAGAGAAATCCAGGCCGGAAGACGGAATAGACGAATCTTAAAAATCAGGTAGATTGGACAGGAGGTGATGGCGCATGTTCTCCCGCGTGATCACCTCTTTATGTATAACCGGTTCAGAAGTCAGCCTGGTCAGAGCTGGTGGTACAGCTATCCCCGTTTCCCGGGCCAGCATTTCCAGCAAATCAAGTTCCCCAATGCCCCGGATGTGATCACTGCCGAAGAGCGCCCGGGCGACGCTGCCGGCAAATTTGAAGGGGCTGGCAGTAGAAAGAATTATAGCTGGCCTGTTCCGGTCGCTGCAGCAGCGGTATTTTTGGAGGACAGCCATGCCCACGGCGGTATGCGTATCAATCAAATAGTGGTAGCGGTTATAAATGTCGGCAATCATCTGGCTTGTTTCGTCATCGTCGGCGTAGTCTGACCAGAAAAGCTTTTCGATCTGATCTTTTTCTCCGGGGCTGACGGAATACTCGCTTTTGTTTTTCAGATCTGCCATCCAATGGCGAATCAGGCTGCTGTCGTGGCCGGTCAGTTCAAATAACAGTCGTTCAAGGTTGCTGGAAACAAGAATGTCCATGGAAGGGGAGAGCGTCCGGTGCAGCTTTCTGTTGCTGTTGTATCGCCCGCTGTTGATAAAATCGGAAAGCACATTATTTATATTGGTGGCACAGATCAGGCGGTTGACAGGCAGACCAAGGCGCCTGGCGTAATAGCCGGCCAGGATGTTGCCGAAGTTACCGGTGGGAACGACAAAATCCACTTTTTCTCCCGGTTGCAGGTCCTTTTGTTCTATGAGTTTTAAATAAGCGGCAAAGTAATAAACGACCTGGGGAACCAGGCGGCCCCAGTTGATGGAATTGGCCGATGAAAGACGGTAACCGGCGGCGGCCAGCTTTTCGGCCAGTTCCCGGTCGCTGAAAATATCTTTAACACCGCTCTGGGCATGATCAAAATTGCCTTTCACTGCTGCTACAGAAACGTTGCCGCCCCGCTGGGTGGTCATCTGCAGTTTTTGAATCTCGCTGACTCCTTTTTCGGGGTAGTAAACAATAATTTTTATACCCGGAACGTCATGGAATCCTTCCAGGGCTGATTTCCCTGTATCGCCGGAAGTGGCGGTAAGGACAATGATTCCCATGTCATTTTCATGTTTTATCTGGGCTGTGCGCATCAAAAGTGGCAGAATCTGGAGGGCAATATCCTTGAAGGCGCAGGTTGGCCCATGCCACAGCTCAAGAGCATAAAGATCGCCGGAGAGTTTTTTTAAAGGCGTGATGTCCGGGTGATCGAAGTTTCTTTCGCTGTAGGCGGTATTAACCGCCTCTTCAATCTCTCTTTTGTCGAAGTCGTTCAGAAAAGGCTTCAGGATTTCCAGCGCCAGAGACTGATAGCTAATGCCCTGCATATTTTCAGGCGAAAAAGAGGGCAGCGTATCAGAAGGAACGTAGAGACCTCCGTCTGGCGCCAACCCCTCCAGTATGACTGTAGAAGCTGTTGCAAATCCTGAATTTCCCCTGGTGCTGTAGTAGTGCATTGTTCCCATCCCTTCTGTTTTCCATAGATCATTTTGTTTGATTCATTTTCGCCCTGCCGTGGTCAAAACCCTTTCAAGGGTGGAGACACCCTTGACAAAAATCGGCCAAAGAGTTATTTTCAGGACACAGTTTATCGTTCATCCCTCTGTTCATCCGCCAATAATGTAAAAGGAGTGTGCTCATATTATGAAATATTTGGTAATTCTTGGTGACGGAATGGCTGATTACCCCTTTGCACAGTTTAATCAGCAGACCGCGCTGCAGTATGCCCAAACGCCTAACTTTGACTCGCTGGCTGAAGAAGGCGAGCTTGGACTGGCCGGAACTGTCCCGGATGGTTTGCCTCCCGGCAGTGATACAGCTAATCTCTCGATCTTGGGATATGATCCTCTCAAGTATTATACCGGACGTTCTCCCTTCGAGGCGGCCAGCATGGGAATAGAGCTCAGGCCGGAAGACGTTTCTTTTCGCTGCAACCTGGTAACCCTCTCAGATGAAACTAAATATGCCGATAAAACAATGGTTGATTACTGCGCCGGTGAGATTTCAACTGTTGAAGCGGAAGAACTGATCGCTGCTATTAGTCGGGAGCTTGGATCAGCGGAAATCAATTTTCACACCGGTTTTCAGTTCCGCAATTTAATGGTCTGGCAGGGAGCGCCCGACGACTGGCAGCTTACCCCTCCCCATGATATCAGCGGGCAGAAGATTGTCTCCCATCTGCCGGCCGGCTCTGAAAGCTCAAAAATACTTGAGCTTATGGAGCGGAGCTCAAAAATTCTTTCGGAGCATCCCGTTAATAAAAAACGGCTTGAAAAAGGGCTTCACCCGGCCAATTCCATCTGGATATGGGGTAACGGTCATAAACCTCAACTACCCCTGTTCCACGACAAATACGGGTTGAACGGCGCCGTTATATCAGCGGTGGATCTGATCAAGGGGATTGGCCTTTTTGCCGGTATGGAACCCATCCTGGTAGAAGGAACAACGGGGTACATCGATACTAATTTGACCGGGAAGGTAAATGCGGTTCTCGAAGCTTTCAGAAATGGAAAAGATTTTGTTTATCTGCATATTGAAGCGCCGGATGAGTGTTCTCATCGTTTTGAAGCGGAGAACAAGATTAAAGCAATTGAAATGATCGACAAGCAAGTAGCCGGATTTCTCCGACAGGAGCTTGCTAAAAGCGACTGGGATTTTTCGATTTTGTTGGCGACCGATCATGCCACGCCTCTTTCCCTGGGTACTCATACCAGGGAGCCGGTCCCCTTTGCCATTTTTCGCAGCAGCGAAAGCAGGAGAAGCCCGGGACGCAGATTTGATGAAAAATCGGCTGCTGAAACAGGTCTATTATTTGCAGAAGGCTGGCGGATGATGGATTATTTCATCACCGGAAAATAAAACAAAATTGAGCACAGTGACAATAGTAATTTGGACAGGACAAATGGAGGTAATGTAAAAAAGATGGCCGACAATCTAACGTACAAAATATTGAAAGAGCACCTTGTGGAAGGAGAATTGGTCAGGGGAACCGAGATCGGTATCCGCATGGACCAGACTCTTACCCAGGATGCCACGGGAACAATGGCTTACCTGCAGCTGGAAGCCCTGGGTATTGATAAGGTTAAAACCGAAAAATCGGTCAGTTATGTTGATCACAATACCCTGCAGAACGGTTTTGAGAATGCCGATGATCATCTTTTTCTGCAGTCGGCTGCTGCTCGCTTTGGAATCTGGTTTTCCCGGCCCGGAAACGGTATCTGCCACCAGGTTCACCTGGAACGATTTGGCGAACCGGGCAAGACCCTGCTCGGGTCCGACAGCCATACACCGACTGCGGGAGGGCTGGGCATGATCGGAATAGGAGCAGGAGGTCTGGACGTCGCCGTGGCCATGGCCGGCGGGCCTTTCTATCTCACTGTCCCCTTTGTTTTAAAGGTTAACCTTGTTGGCGAACTCCAACCATGGGTTGGGGCAAAGGACATAATACTGGAGTTGCTGCGCCGCCTGACGGTCAAAGGCGGCGTTGGCAAAGTTATTGAATACAGTGGACCCGGGTTAGCTAATCTTTCCGTGCCGGAGAGGGCTACGATCACCAACATGGGTGCCGAACTGGGTGCCACTTCATCAATCTTCCCCAGCGACGAAATGACCCGCTTATTCCTTAAAAACCAGGGCAGGGAGGAAGTATGGCACAGGTTTGAAGCTGACGAAGGAGCCACCTATGATGATGAAGTAACCATCGATCTGGACATTCTGGAACCGCTGGTTGCTGTTCCGCACAGTCCTGATGCTGTTAAAAAGATCAGAGAAATCGGGTCGGTAGCCGTAGATCAAGTAGCTGTGGGCAGCTGTACAAACGGTTCTTACCGCGACTTACAACTGCTGGCTGAAGTGTTGAAAGATAAAGTGGTTCATCCCCGGGTTAGCCTGGTTGTAGCACCCGGCTCCAGGCAGACCTTTATCAACCTGGCCCGGCAGGGAATCCTGGAAAAGATGATTGCGTCCGGAGCAAGAATCCTGGAATCAGCCTGCGGCCCCTGTATTGGGATGGGGCAGGCACCCCCCTCTGGCGGGGTTTCTGTGCGGACCTTCAACAGAAATTTTACCGGGCGCAGCGGCACTGCTGATGCCATGGTTTACCTGACCGGTCCGGCAGCCGCCGCAGCTGCTGCTCTTAGGGGGGAGATCACCGATCCCCGTGATCTCGGTCCCTATCCTCATCTGGAAGCTGAACCGAGCCCGGTGATTGATGACCGGATGGTGATTGCCCCACCGGAAGACGGAACAGGGGTGAAAATTGTGCGCGGTCCGAACATTAACCCCCTGCCGATAAACAATCCTCTGCCGGAAACAATTAAGGCCAGAGTACTGCTGGTAGTGGAAGACAACATTACTACCGATCATATTTTACCCGGCGGTTCAAAAGTGCTCCCGCTTCGTTCCAATATTGAAGCAATCAGCGAGTATGTTTTTGCCCCCATCGATCCGCATTTTGCCGCTCAAGCCAGGGAATACGGCAGCGGAATAATTGTGGCCGGCGAAAACTACGGACAGGGTTCCAGCCGCGAACATGCTGCTCTTGCCCCGATGTATCTGGGAATTAAAGTGGTGCTGGCCAAATCATTTGCCCGCATTCATCATGCCAACCTGGTTAATTTCGGCATCCTGCCCCTGGTTTTTGTCGATGAGCGTGATTATGACAATCTGGCAAAGGGTGACCAGTTGATCATAGAAGATGTGGCCCGACAGCTGAAAAACGACACAGTAATCATAAAACATCAGGGAAGTGGGAACGAAATAAAAGCTTCTCATTCCCTATCGAAACGCCTGCTAAAAGTTGTTCTTGCCGGAGGGTTGCTCAACTATACCAGGCAAAGCAGCTGAAACAACGGCGGCAGCACAGGCAAAGGGCGGTTCGTGGGTCATGGAGAGAGCAACAGTGGTGATCTTTTGCCGCCTGGCTATTTCAAGGGCGGCCCCGTGAAGGCGAACCCGGGGCTGGTGCCCCCGGGGAGCAATAATTTCCACCTCGTGTAAAGCGGCAGGGCCTATGCCGCAGCCAAGCGCCTTTAATACCGCTTCCTTGCCGGCAAAACGGGCTGCCAGTGAAGCGGGGGATCCGTTTCGCTGTTTAAAATTCTCTTTTTCAGGGTCGCTGAATAGTTTATTCAGAAAGCGGCGGGGATAACGCCTGTATATTCTTTCTATCCGGGTTATGGAAACAAGATCTATACCAATACCGGGAGTCATGAAGAGCACCTCCGTTTCTTCGGCAGCGCAGTTTATTATAATATACAGCATCGTTAGATATTTCACCAGATATCTTGCTTTTTTAACATGATTATGATACTGTTTAGTCGATATAACGTCCTGAAAGCAAGGACAATTTTAGGAGGTAATTTTTTAAATGCAGGGTAAGGTAAAATGGTTTAACCCTGAAAAGGGGTACGGTTTCATTGAAGTAGAGGAAGGCAAAGATGTTTTTGTCCACTATTCGGAGATTCAGGAAGAGGGCTTCAAGACATTGGAAGAAGGTCAGGATGTTGAATTCGAAATAGTGGAAGGAAACCGTGGGCCGCAGGCGGCAAACGTGGTTAAGTTATAACCACTTGTCAGCTCTTTAGCCAGATATATTAAATGCTCGATTTTATAGCCGGCATCTATAAGCCGGCTTTTATTTTTTATTGACAGGATTAAGAAGTGATGGTATTCTTGGCTTTGAAAAATATCCGACTTTTTTAGTCGGGATTATTAAAGAAAGTGTGTGCAGGCGATGCGATTATCGGCGAAAGTGGAATATGGAATAAGGTCAATGGCTGTCCTGGCGGTTACCTCTCGAAAACGAGCTTTGCCCTTGAGGGAAATTGCAGAAAAAGAAATGATTTCCCTTAGATTTTTAGAACAGATATTCCCTGATTTAAAAAGAGCCGGTTTGATTTTCAGCGTCCGCGGATCACGCGGGGGATACATGCTGTCACGATCTCCCGAGAGAATACGGATTGGTGATATTGTCAGGGCCCTGGATGGACCAATTACACCGGTAGCCTGTCTTTCCGAGAACGAAAGTGACATATGTTGTCATCATGGTCAGGAGTGCCTGACCAGGCGGGTTTGGGAAAGATTGCGCGATGAAATAAACGCTGTCCTTGATGATGTTTCCTTAAACGAACTGGTAGAATCGGAACAGATTAAGAACTGAAATATGGGAGGAATGGCAATGAAAAATCGGCTGATCTATATGGATCACGGTGCTACTACCCCGGTAAGAGAAGAAGTCCTGGAGGCAATGCTGCCCTTTTTAAAAGAACTGTACGGTAATCCTTCCAGCCTGCACTCCCCGGGACGGGAAGTGCGTCGCGCTGTAGAGGAAGCCCGGGGGAAAACTGCCCGATCGCTTGGAGCCGATCCCGAAGAAATATATTTTACAGCCAGCGGAACTGAAGCGAACAACATTGCCCTGCGTGGTGCGGCCAAGCAGCATGGTAAGCCGGGGCATATTATCACCTCCTCCATAGAACATCATGCAGTTTATGAAGTCTGCAGGGATCTCGAACGGGAGGGATACAGAGTAACCTATCTCCCAGTTGATCAATTCGGAATGGTCGATCCGGCAGATCTGGAAAAAGCGATTACTCCCGATACTTTTATCATTTCGATTATGTTTGCCAATAATGAAATTGGTACCTTGCAGCCTGTCCGCGAACTGGGCCGGATAGCAAAAAAGCACGATATCCTTTTTCACAGTGACGCAGTGCAGGTTGTCGGTCAGCTGCCGGTTGATTTAAATGAGCTGCCCATCGATTTTCTCTCTCTTTCGGCCCACAAGTTTAACGGTCCGAAAGGGGTGGGGGCGCTTTTTATGCGGAAGAGGACAGAGGTTACCCCTCTCTACTGCGGTGGAAGCCAGGAAAAAAAGATCAGACCGGGGACAGAAAATGTACCCGGAATCATCGGACTGAGCCGGGCTATAGAACTCGCTGTTTCTGAAATACCGCAGAAAAAAGAAAAATTGACAGCCCTGCGCGATCGCCTCATTTCTGGGTTTCTGGAAATTGAAGAGGTAATTCTGAATGGCCATCCCGGGCTCCGGCTTCCCGGCAACGTCAATGTCAGTTTCAAACATATTGAAGGCGAATCGATTCTTCTCAGCCTTGATCTGGAAGGAGTGGCCGTTTCAAGCGGTTCGGCATGTTCATCGGGATCAGAGGAGCCTTCCCACGTTCTTACTGCCATCGGGTTGGATCATTCTATAGCCCACGGTTCGATTCGCTTTTCACTTGGCCGGGGCAGCAGCGAAGAGGATGTTGATTTTGTTCTGGGGAAAATACCGGGTATCGTGAAAAGATTGCGCGGAATTTCTCCCACTTACCATAAACAATAAAGGATGGGAGGATATCACAGCCATGTACAATGAAATAGTTATCGATCATTTCAGCAATCCCCGTAATGTGGGAGAAATAGCTGACGCTGATGGAGTGGGCGAGACAACCAGTTTTAAATGCGGTGATATGATGAAGCTTTATATTAAAGTGAAAAATGGTCGGATCGAAGACGTCCGTTTTCAGACTTATGGCTGTGGAGCGGCCATAGCCAGCAGCAGTATGCTAACCGAAATGGTCAGAGGGAAGACTCTTGACGAGGCTATGAAAATAACCAATGAAAATGTAGCGGAAGAATTAGGCGGCCTTCCTCCGGTCAAAATGCACTGTTCTAATCTGGCTGCAGATGCCCTGCACGAGGCGATAAAAGATTACCAGGCCAGGCATTCTACCAAATAATAGCGAACAGCGGCAGTCAAAAAAACATTTTGCTGTGAACTTGACAACTCCCCCTGAAAGATGATATTTTTTTAATAGCTTTAGCACTCTGAACTTCAGAGTGCTAAAGAGAGCGAGTGGGAGGATTTATAATGGGAACAACACTAAGTGAGAGAAAAAGGCAGATTCTCCGAGCTGTCGTTGTCAGTTATATTAAAACAGCTGAACCGGTTGGTTCACGGACGGTGGTTCGTTCACAGCGGATGGGATTGAGTTCGGCAACAATTCGTAATGAGATGGCCGACCTTGAGGATATGGGATATCTTGTTCAGCCTCACACTTCTGCCGGGAGAATACCGTCACAGCTTGGTTATCGTTATTATGTGGACAACCTGATGGCCCCGGATGAAATGAGCGGCGATATCGAACGGGAAATCAGTATTACTATGAGCAGGGAGAAAATGCGGGAAATCGAACAGATCATTGTACATTCCGCCAGAGTTCTCTCTTCGGCGACCAATCAGACTTCCCTGATCATGGGTCCGCAGTTTAAAAAGAGTGCTTTTCGGCAGATGCGAATCCTGCCTCTTGAAGAGAAGCAGAGCCTGGTAGTATTAATTACTGATACCGGGTTTATCAAAAATAAAGTTATCGATCTCCAGCAGCAGCTGAGCCCGTCAGAGTTGCAGCAGGTTGTCTCCTATCTAAATCAGAAGCTTTACGGGTTGACCATTGATCAGGTCACAACTTCCCTGATCAACGAACTGAAACGCGATCTTTTCAGGCGTCTTGAAATCCTTGAACAGGCTTTTATTCTCCTGGAAGAAAGCTTGAAGGAAGAAAAACAGATCCGGGTTTTCCTTGGCGGAACGACCAATATTCTAAATCAGCCTGAATTTAAAGATGTGGACAAAATCAGACGTATGCTTAATCTATTTGAGCAGGAACCGCTCCTTTTCAAGATACTTGAGGATAGTTCCAGTGAAGATAATATTGTCGTCCGCATTGGGACAGAAAATGAATGTGAAGATATCAGGGAATGCACCCTGGTTACCGGTACATATAAAATACATGACAAAACAATCGGTACAGTTGGTGTCCTGGGTCCGACAAGGATGGATTACGGGCTGGTAATCAACGTAATGCGTCGCCTTGTTGATCACCTCAATGAAAGCCTTAGTTCCTGATTGCAGATGTAAAAAATTGAAATTTTGCAGGTGAGTAATAATGACTGCCAAAAAAGAAAAACGGATCAGTAAAAAAGCAGTGGAGATTGCAGAGGAGAAAGAAGATTTTCAGAAAAAGAATCAGAAAAAGAAAAGGAAAGGGAATAAAGTGAAGGCAGAGGACAGAGAGGACAAAAAAGAAAAGAACCGGGAGTTGGAAGAAACAGAAAAGGCAAAAGCTGTTTCGGAGGACATGGGAAAAAAGACTGCCCGGGAAGAGGAAGTCCCTCCCGGGTTGGACCAGGAAATTGGCGAACTGCGACAGAAAAACGAAGAGCTGCTTGACCAGCTGAAAAGAAAGCAGGCCGATATCGACAACCTTCGCCGCATTGCCAAGGCAGAGCAGGCTGAGATGCGGGATTACGCCCTGCATGATTTTCTTTGTCGGCTGCTCCCGGTTTTGGATAATCTGGAGCGTGGGCTGATTTCAGCGCGGGAAGATAAAGCGGTTCCTGCTTCCTACGTTGAGGGGCTGGAGATGATTCATAAGCAGCTGCTGCAGCTGTTTGAACAGGAAGGTGTCAGTGAAATTGAAGCGGTAGGGACTACTTTTGATCCCAACTGTCACCATGCCGTAATGCAGGTAGAAAGTGATGAAGAAGAACCGGGTACCGTCATGGAGGAATTGCAAAAGGGTTATAAACACCGCACGAGGATCCTTCGTCCGTCAATGGTGAAGGTTTGCCGCGATTAACGGTGGCTGAAATATTGAATAGCATAGGAGGAAATTAAAATGGGTAAAGTTGTGGGAATTGATTTAGGAACTACAAACTCTGTAATTGCCGCGCTGATTGGCAGCGAACCAGAAATTATTGCCAATGCTGAAGGCAGCAGACTTACACCCTCTATTGTTGCCTTTACCAAGGACGGCCAGCGCCTGGTGGGACAGGTAGCCAAACGCCAGGCCATCACCAACCCCGATCGGACTATAAGTTCGATCAAGCGGGAAATGGGGACGGGCCACAAGGAAAAAATCGACGATAAGGAATATACGCCGCAGGAAATATCGGCTATGATCCTGCAGAAGCTGAAAACGGATGCCGAGAGCTTCCTGGGAGAAAAAATAACACAGGCCGTGATCACTGTTCCTGCTTATTTTACCGACAGCCAGCGCCAGGCGACCAAGGACGCAGGGACTATTGCCGGTCTGGAAGTTTTGCGAATAATCAACGAACCGACTTCGGCAGCCCTGGCTTATGGCCTGGATAAAAAAGGTGAACAGAAAATTCTCGTTTTTGACCTCGGTGGCGGCACCTTCGATGTCTCTGTCCTGGAGCTGGGTGATGATGTGGTCGAGGTAAAAGCGACCAGCGGTAACAACCGGCTCGGCGGAGACGATTTTGACAGGCGGATTGTCGATTACGTTGCTGAAGAGTTTAAAAAAGATCAGGGCATCGATTTGCGTAATGATAGGATGGCTCTGCAGCGTCTCAGCGAGGCAGCGGAAAAAGCCAAGGTAGAACTTTCTTCGGTTACTTCTACCGATATAAACCTGCCTTTTATAACTGCCACGCAGGAAGGGCCAAAACATCTCAACGTTACCCTTACCAGGGCCAAATTTGATGAATTGACCTCAAACCTGGTGGAGAAAACAATGGGGCCGACCAGGCAGGCTCTTTCCGATGCCGGGTTGACTGCTGAAGAGATTGATAAAATTATTCTGGTCGGTGGTTCAACAAGAATCCCCGCTGTGCAGGAAGCGATCCGCAAGTTGCTTGACAAGGAGCCGCACAAGGGGGTTAACCCCGATGAAGTGGTGGCCATGGGGGCTGCCTATCAGGCCGCTGTCCTCGGTGGGGAAGCAAAAGACGTTCTTTTGCTCGATATTACCCCTCTGTCACTTGGTATTGAAACACTGGGTGGAGTTTTTACAAAAATAATAGAACGCAATACCACTATTCCAACGGAAAAGAAACAGAACTTTTCCACGGCTGCAGATAACCAGACCAGTGTTGACATTCATGTTCTGCAGGGAGAGCGAGCAATGGCTGCAGACAACAAAACACTGGGGCGGTTTATGCTGGACGGGATACCGCCGGCACCGAGGGGAATACCCCAGATTGAAGTAAGCTTTAATATCGATGCTAACGGTATTGTCAATGTTTCAGCTAAAGATCTGGCTACCAATAAGGAACAGAGCATTACTATAACAGCTTCGAGCGGTCTGGAAAAAGATCAGATTGATGAAATGGTCAACGAGGCTGAAAAGCATGCCGAAGAGGACAACAAGCGCAAGGAACTGGCTGAAGCGCGCAACCAGGCCGACAGTCTGGCCTACAGTGCGGAAAAAGCGCTGAAAGATCTGGGAGATAAAGTCGATACGGCCAGGGCGGAAGAAGTTAAAAAAGCGGCTGAAGGACTGCGTGAGGCAGCCAAAGGAGAAGATCTTGAACAGATCAAGCAGGCTACTGAAAAGGTAAACAGCTACATGCATGAGCTTTCGGCCAAGCTGTACGAACAGACCAAGGCTCAGCAGGATGCAGCATCCAACGGCACTGCCGGTAGCAGTGAAGCAGGCAGCGGCAAAACTGACGGTGAAAGTGATGCCGATAATGTAGTCGACGCCGACTATGATGTTAAAGATGAAAAAGATGAAAAAGATGAAAAAGATGGAAAAGACGCAGAAGAAAAGAAAGAATAATGACACCGAAGAAACTTATCGGAAAATGGCTTCAAAAGGGATGATATCGGGGAATGAGTAAAAGAGATTATTATGAAGTTCTCGGTGTGGAGAAAAATGCTTCCGCCGATGAAGTAAAAAGAGCATATCGCAACTTGGCTAAAAAGTATCATCCTGACTTTAACAAGGATGATGGCGAAGCAGAAAATAAGTTTAAGGAGATAAAAGAAGCTTATGACGTGCTGAGCACCCCTCAAAAGAGGGAACAATATGACCGTTTTGGTCACCAGGCTGATTTCAGCGGGGCCGGTGGGTTCGAAGGTTTCGGAGGAAGCGGGTTTGGAGGTTTTGGCTTTGGCGGAATGGATGATATCTTTGAGCAATTTTTCGGCGGCATGGGCGGCCGTCGCCGCCGGCCGCCGGGTCCCGAACAGGGCAGCCATTTGCGCTATGACCTGGAGATAACTCTGGAAGAAGCTTTCAGCGGTAAAACGCAGATTCTTAATATCCCGCGTACGGAAACCTGTCCTGATTGTGAGGGCAGCGGGGCCAGGCCGGGAACAAAGCCGGAAACGTGTCCTTCCTGTGGTGGTACCGGCCAGCAGCAGTATACGCGCAGTACCCCTTTCGGCCGTTTCGTTACCACCCAGACCTGCAGCAGGTGCGGCGGCGAAGGCGTAATTATCAATGATCCCTGCACGACCTGCAACGGGCAGGGCAGGATAGTGAAGGAAAGAAATATTGAAGTAAAAATTCCTGCCGGTGTTGAAAACGGTTCCAAGCTGAGGGTTAGAGGCGGGGGAGAAGCGGGGCTGCGCGAAGGCCCTCCTGGTGATCTTTATGTCGTCATAAGGGTTAAACCGCATAAACTTTTCAAACGCAGGGGAAGCGATCTATTTCTGGAGGTACCCATCAGCATCAGCCAGGCGGCGCTCGGTATAATAATGGAAGTACCCACCATGAAAGAGCCGGCTGAGTTGAAAATACCGGAAGGAACTCAGCATGGGGCTACTTTCCGGTTGAAAGGGCAGGGGATGCCTTACCTGCAGGGGTCCGGAAGAGGAGACCTGCAGGTAACAGTTAAAGTAAAAGTCCCCAGGCGCCTCAGCCCTAAGCAGAAAGAACTTCTGGCTGAACTGGCCCGCCTGAGCGGAGAAAAAGCCGGTTTGGACAACAAAGGTTTTATCGATCGCATGAAGGATGCTTTCAGCGGAGGACAGTAAAGGACCGGAGAAAGATATGCCATTTTTCTTTAAAGAAGATGAAAAACTCTTCGCAGGGGGAAAAATTGTTCTCAGCAATGATGACATCAATCATGCTTATCGAGTTCTGCGCCTGAAATGTGGAAGAAAGGTGACCGTCGCTGATGGCAGGGGCGAAGCGTTCAGCGGCGAGGTCACTGTCGCCCGGCCTGATAAAGTTGAGATAGTCCTTCGATGCCCCTTGACTATTGCAAAACCGTTTCTTAAGCTAAGTCTCCTCCAATCACTGCCAAAAAGTGGTAAATTTGACCTGATTGTCAGGCAGGCAGTTGAGCTCGGCGTTCAAAGTATTGTTCCGGTAATTATGGAACGCAGTATCCCTAACCGCAAAAACCGGCAGGAAGAAAAGCGGGTAAGGCGCTGGAGGAATATTGCCCGCTCAGCGGCAGCCCAGTGTCGAAGACCTGATTTACCTTCCGTTGAAATGCCTCGTGATTTTGCCTCCATTGTTAAGCAGGTAGAACAATTCAAGACCATTATTCCCTGGGAAAACGAAAAAAATCTGGCTCTGGCCGACGCCCTGCAGAAGCCTCTGTCGGAAGGAGAGAAAGTGTTGCTTTATATCGGGCCGGAAGGCGGTTTCAGCGATGCCGAGATTGAAGCTTTAGTTGAGGCGGGTGCCGAAACAGTCCACCTGGGGTCGCGTATTTTAAGGACAGAAACGGCGGCAATTACCGCTATGGTTATGATTCAGACGGCATGGGGCGATCTGTCAGGGAAAGGATTTTCCAGTTGAAAAAAACGGCTGCTTTTTTTACCCTTGGTTGCAAAGTCAATTATTGTGAAACAGAAGGACTGCAGGAGCTCTTTGAACGGGCCGGCTACCGGATTGTGGACTTCGATGATCAGGCTGATGTCTATGTTATAAATACCTGTACCGTAACCAGAAACAGTGAACATAAATCTCGTAAAGCAATCCGCCGGGCAAAACGTCTTTCGCCGGAGGCAATGATAGTAGCTACCGGTTGTTATGCCCAGGGGAAACCGGATCAGCTCAGAGATATGGAGCAGGTCGATTTAATCATTGGCAACCGTGATCGCGAAAATTTGCCCGCGATCATCGATTCGCTTGGCGATAACTCAATTCTGGAAATAGTAACTCCATACAGTGGAGAAACGAGATTTGAAATGCTGCCTCAGGTGAAACATAGAGGGCGAACCAGGGGATTCCTCAAAATTCAGGACGGCTGTAATCAGTACTGCAGCTACTGCATTATTCCTTACGTCAGGGGCCCTCTGCGCAGTTTGCCTCCCGCCGAAGTGCTGGTGCGAGCGCAGGCCCTGATCGAATCGGGCTGCCGGGAGATCGTCCTGACCGGAATACATCTTGGTTTGTACGGTGTAGATCTTGGCGAAACAAATCTGACCTCACTGCTCAGGGAACTGAAAGCATTGCCGGGACTGTTAAGATTGCGTCTCAGCTCGCTTGAACCATGGGATATAACGCCTGAACTGGTGGAGGAAATAATTGACTCGCAAATTATATGTCCCCATCTGCATTTACCGCTGCAGAGTGGGGACAGCGAGATTTTAAAGATGATGAACAGGCCTTACGAAGCAGTGGAATACCTCTATTTAGCCCGGTGGCTCAAGCAGGAAATACCCGATCTTTCCCTCAGCAGCGATGTAATTGTCGGGTTTCCAGGAGAGCGGAAAGAAAATCACCGGCGCAGCATGGAACTGATTGCCGAGATCGGTTTTAGCCGCCTTCACGTTTTTAGATTTTCCGCCCGGCCCGGGACTAAGGCGGCGGCAATGCCCGGCCAATTACCCGGTGAGATTAAGGAGAAAAGAAGTAAAGAGATGATTGCTCTCGGAGAGGAAATGGCCTCCAATTACCGGCGGAAATTTCTCGGCACTAACCAGCCTGTTCTGGTGGAGAAAGTGGAACCTTATCAATGGGCCGAAGGGTTAACCCCCCATTACCTGCGGGTTAAAATTGACACCAAAATCAAAGGTCTACACTGGCGGGGTAATGTGATCAGGGCTCGGCTCGAAAAAGAAGAAGGCTCGATAATCAGGGCCTTTAGCACCAGGTAATTTATAGCCGCTTCGCTACTGTTTTTCCATTTCGCCGGCCACGAGGTAAACTATTCCTATCACCAGGGAAATTATGCTTAAGATGAGCAGCATACTGCCGCTGTATTCCAGCATAGCCTGAAAGAGTTCCCTGTTCCATGAACTAACCCCGGCTCCGAATATGGCAGCGCTGATATTCCGAGCTGCGTAGAGAAAAGCGGCGATAAAACAGAATATCGTTCCTGTCCCCCGTCTGTTCATAAGGAAACACCTCCATGTTAAACTTTTACTGCCGGTTCTATTAAAGTATTTTCACCGTAAAAGTTGATCAGTGATCAAGAGTTTTAATTAAGCCGATCAAATCTTCCAATTTGCCCCGGTGGTTACTGTTTGTTTCTCCATCGGTCCGGTTCAGGATATGATCTTCAACCAGATAGGTATCCATTCCTGCTTTTGCAGCGATGAGATCTTCCCGGGTGTCATTACCGGCCATTAAACATTCTTCAGGCGGGCAGTCGATCTTGGATGATATTTCCAGATAGTAGCGGGGATTCGGTTTACAGAAATGCATGTTATCCATAGCCGTAATTAAATGGAAATCATTTTTATCAAGTCCGCCCCAGGCGAGCCTCTGATAAACCGCTATAGCCGGGAAAATGGGATTTGTTGCCAGAACCAGCTGCATATCTTTCTGTCGGGCGGTTTTTATTAGCTCCCGGGCATGGGGGTGTTCTTGCCCCCAGCAGCTGAGTTTTGGAAAATCGTCTTTGTAGAAATCATCGATGATCGGTTTGATCTGATCATAAGTTAGGCCGGTGCGTCCGCAGAATTCTTGGTAAAAAACAATTTCATTGTTTTGATCAGGATCATCATTGGCAACCATTTTGTTTGTGGCCCCGAACAGATGCCTGACAAACAGCTCTTTGTTTACCAGCTCTTTAAAACGCCGGGAGAGTGCGTCAATATAGGCCGGGATAAATTGTTCAATATCCAGGGTGAGCAGGGTTCCATCCAGGTCCAGCAAAAGAGCTTTGTACTTATGTTTATTTTTTGCTGTCATTCTTCTTTTTCCAGTTCTTCGTCCAGAGGTGTCAGCTCGGTATCGATAATGCTTTCGGTTGCCTCTCCGATTATTTTCTGGATATCCCGCATTAAAACGGCGGTCCTGTATTCTGCCTCCAGAAAATTTTTAACGTCGGTATTCATGTTGATTACCTCGAAGAGTTTTTCCAGCTTTTCTTCCTGTTCCGATGACACTTCCACTCCCGTTAAATGTTGCTTCTGCAGTTCTAACTGCTGCCTGCGGAAATCGAGCAGCATATTGCGTGCTGTTTCCTCACTTTTTAGCTTTTTCTGTATTTCTTTGAGAGTTTTGAATTCTTCTGATTCCCGTAATGCTTTGGCCAGAATATGAGCTGCGTCATGAGGGTTCATTAATCCGTCACTCCTTTTTATTCTTAAGTTGTAAAAAGATCCTTTATTCTAAATCATTTCGGCCGGTACCCGGACGGGTGGTTTTACGATCTATAAGCGCAGCGGGGACACGTTCACTTTTGGCTGGTACCCGGACGGGTAGTTGTCTTTTCCACTTTTTTCAGCAGAGATTTAATTTGTCCGGCTGCTGCGTTTATATCTTCGGCGTCAATTTGCCTGTCGAAACGGGAACATTCCGTTCGCGAATCACTGTAAAGGCGATCGTAATAATCGGCGCACATGGAAGCGGCAACCCGATCAAAATTTTCCCGTTCCAGCTCGGCCAACAAAAGATCGATTTTTTTATTACCAAGGCGGCGGCGTAGTGCATTTACCGCTTCTTTAAGCTGGTTTAGCAGTTCAGGTGATGGCTCGGCTGGGATATAGCTGTCAACAATCCTTCGCACTCTTGTTTCCAGAGAGGCGGTCATCAGAACCTTGAAACCTTCATCCATGGTTTCGACCAGGAAAGGCGGGAGACTGACACGGCCGATGCGTTTGCCTTCCCCTTCAACAACTATCCATGGATTTTCACGGTGGCGATCCAGTTCCTGCAGCAGCAGGGTATCAAACTCTTTCTGGGTTCGCTGTTCAGGCAGTCCCACTGCTCCGAAAACAGAACCGCGGTGTCCGGCCAGGTCTTCCAGGTCTATAACCGGCAATCCTTCTTTTTCCAGCACTTTGAGAACCGCTGTTTTCCCTACCCCGGTCAGTCCGTGGAGGACGATTAATCTGCTTTGCAACTGATAATCATCTAAACGTTTGACAACGTATTGCCGAAAACCACGGTACCCTTTTTGCAAGCGGAAAACAGGCATTCCGCACAGGTTGAGAATCTGATAAAGGCTGAAGCTTCGAAGGCCGCCCCTCTGGCAGTAAAGGAGAGGGATTTTGCCTTCGCAGGCGCTGCTTATTTGTTCAACAAGGTGAGGCAATTTGGGGGCGGCTATCTGCAGGGCGGCCCGCCTGGCTGCGATTTCTCCCTTTTCCCTGTAGAGCAAACCGAGTTGGCTGTGTTCGGCATCGTCGAAAAGAGGGATATTCAGGGAGCCAGGTATGGATGCCTCCCTGTATTCATGTGGGGAGCGGACATCGATAAACTGCAGATCGCTGCGCTCGAGTGCTTTTTCGATATCGATCTCCATCAGTTCCCCTCTCTCAAATGATAATACATTTATAAAATTAGCTCCAGGAGCTTAAATAAAAGTTATATAATAATTATAATGTATTCCCTCAAAGGTGTAAAAACTTTTTCTGACAGAAAGGTAATAAAGATTCCTTTAGCGAATTTAATTGTGAAAGAGGTCTTTTATTTATGTTAACTTCCTTTTCAAGGTAAATTGGCTGTGTTATAATACCCGTCAGGAGGTATCAATATGTCGGCAGACTGCATTTTTTGCAAGATCATAAACAGGGAGCTTGATGCCGATATTGTATACGAGGATGATGAGGTAGTTGCCTTTAAGGATGTTAATCCGGCGGCCCCTGTCCATATTTTAATCGTACCGCGCAAGCATATCCCCAGCCTTCTTGACCTGGAGAAAGATGACGAACCCCTCATGGGACATTTGCATACTGTGGCCAATGAGGTGGCCAGGAAATTTAAACTTGACAGGAAAGGTTACCGGGTAGTAATCAATTGCGGACCGGATGCGGGACAGATAGTCTTTCACCTTCATCTCCACCTCCTTGGTGGTAGACCTTTGTTACAAACCATTGCCAAAGGCAGGGGTGTTTAAATTGTTTTTTGAATTATCCCGGCTGCACATGGACAATGGTTTCCGAGGAGAGGGGGGAGTATATTCATGGCAGAAGTCAAAATCGGGAAAAATGAAACCCTTGATAAGGCTCTAAAGAGGTTTAAAAAACAATGCGCCCGTTCGGGCGTTTTATCCGAAGCGAGGCGGCGCGAACATTATGAAAAACCGAGTGTTCGCCGCAAGAAAAAAGCTGAAGCTGCCCGCAAGAGGCGCCATTAAGGAGCCCGGGCGGAGGTGTTTAGTCTGTGTCTGATAAGACATTAACGGAAGAACTATATGAAGAACAGAAAGAAGCGACCAAGGCCAAAGACCGATTTCGCCTTTCTGTGATTAGAATGGTGCGCTCTGAACTGCAGAACGAAGCTATAGCCAAAAAGGCTACCCTCGGGGCCGAAGAAGAGCTTGCCGTGCTGGCTCGAGAAGCAAAGAAAAGGCAGGAAGCTCTGGATGAATTCAAAAAGGCCGGGCGGCAGGATCTGGCTGATGATCTGGCCAGGGAGATTGAAATCTTGAAAAAATATCTCCCGGAACAGCTCTCCGAGAGCGAGCTGGATAGAATGATTCGTGATGCGGTTGCCGAGAGCGGGGCCGTTTCTAAGCGGGACATGGGCAAAGTAATGGGCTTGATAATGCCCCGGGTTAAAGGAAAGACCGACGGAAACCTTGTCAGACGAATGGTGGAAAATATTCTGGAGTAGAGGCCCGGCCCTCGTGGCCGGGTTTTCCTTTAAGGAGATCAGGCAATGAACAGGAAAATAAGATGTTTTTTCTGGATCATCTGCATCCTGTGCGGACTGCTCGCCAGCGGTATCATTGCCGTTGAGGCGGCACCCAGCCAGAGGGTAGCAATTGTCAAGATAGAAGGGGCAATCAACCCCGGGACGGTAAGCTATGCCCGGCATGCTTTTGACATGGCCAGGGAAAATGATGCTCCTGCCGTCATTCTTGAACTTGACACCCCGGGCGGCTATATCAATTCGGCCGAAGAAATTAGGCGGGTGATGGACGAATTTAACAGGCCTATTCATGCTTTTGTGCGACCTAACGCCATTTCAGCCGGCGCTTACCTGGCCCTGGCTGCCGATTCTACATACATGGTACCAGGTGCCACCATTGGTGCTGCTGAGCCCAGCTATCTTGGATTGGGCGAAGTTGATGAAAAATCCCTTTCTTACTGGGAGAAGGAAATGGTCGCCATGGCCGAGCGGCAGGGCCGGGATCCTGGCATTGCCTCGGCCATGGTCCGGCGGGATCGGGTCGTTGAGGGCCTGTCGGAAGAAGGAGACCTTCTCACTCTCACTGCCGGTGAGGCCCTGGCGGTCGGTTACAGTGAAGGCACGGTCGAGAACTATGATGCACTGCTGGCAGAAGCAGGTCTACCTGAAACCGCCTGGACTGTAGTGGAAAAACGGGCTGTAGACAGCGTAGTGGGTTGGACTACCAATCCTGTTGTGGGCACGATCCTGTTGATGATCGGACTGGGTGGATTGATCGTGGAAATTATTTCGGCCGGTTTCGGTATTGCCGGCATTGTTAGCATAGTTGCCTTTGCCCTTTATTTTGGCGGCAATATAGCAGCGGGAATGGCTGACTACTGGGTCCTAATCCTTTTTGTTTTCGGTATTGTCATGCTGCTGGTGGAAGCTTTTATGCCCGGATTTGGCGTATTCGGCATCGGGGGAATCGTGGCCATGGTGGTGGCCATTGTGCTGGCTGCCGTGTCGATTCAAACCGGGTTGGTAATGCTCATCGTATCTTTTGTTCTGGCCGGTCTTTTCGCCGTTCTCGCTTTCCGCTTTTTTGCCCGCAGGGGAGCGCTGCGCCACATTATACTGTCCGATGAAGAAAAAGCGGATCTCGGTTATGTAGCTCCCCCCGATCAGAAAAGCCTGCTCGGTCTGGAAGGAGTAACCATTACTGCCCTGCGTCCCTCCGGTGCGGCTTTGCTTGACAACAGGCGGATCGATGTCGTCAGCGACGGATCATATATACCCGCGAATGAACCGATTGTCGTCCAGCGGGTTGAAGGAGTGCGGGTGATAGTCCAAGCTTTGAAAAAAAATGAGAAGGAGGACTAACTAATGCCTGAAATTATTACTCTTCTAATAACTATCGGTTTAATTATCCTGGCCCTGGCGGTGATCTTGAGCTTTGTTCCCCTGGGACTGTGGATTTCAGCCCTGGCGGCCAAGGTTCCCGTGGGGATCTTTGCCCTGATTGGGATGCGCCTGCGCAGGGTAGCCCCGGTTAAAATTGTGGTTCCCTTAATCAAGGCTACCAAGGCCGGTCTCGATTTAAGCGTTAACAAGCTGGAAGGCCATTTTCTGGCCGGGGGTAACGTAGACCGGGTGGTTAACGCCCTCATCGCCGCCCAGCGGGCTGAAATACCGCTGCCTTTTGAAAGGGCTGCCGCCATTGACCTGGCCGGCCGTGATGTCCTGCAGGCAGTGCAGATGAGCGTTAATCCAAAGGTAATTGAAACTCCGGTCGTGGCGGCGGTAGCCAAGGATGGTATCGAAGTAAAAGCACGGGCCAAGGTAACGGTGCGGGCTAACATTGACCGTTTGGTAGGAGGGGCCGGCGAAGAAACGATCATCGCCAGGGTTGGCGAAGGAATCGTCACCACTATTGGCTCTTCAGATAACCATAAAATGGTCCTTGAAAATCCGGATAAGATTTCCAATACCGTCCTGGCCAAGGGTCTCGATTCGGGAACTGCCTACGAAATCCTGTCCATCGATGTCGCCGACGTCGATGTGGGTAAAAACATAGGCGCCCAGCTGCAGACCGATCAGGCTGAAGCCGACAAGAGGATAGCCCAGGCTAAAGCCGAGGAAAGGCGGGCCATGGCTGTGGCCAAGGAGCAGGAAATGATTGCCTCGGTCCAGGAAATGAGGGCCAAGGTGGTCGAAGCAGAAGCGGAAGTTCCCCGGGCTTTGGCTGAGGCCCTGCGTGAGGGCAACCTTGGGGTGATGGACTACTACCAGTTGAAAAACGTGCTGGCTGATACGGATATGCGTAAGAGTATAAGCAAACTGGGGCAGCAGGACCAGCAGGACGATAAGAAGTAAAACGGAGGTCTGGATATAATCATGGACGGGATAATTTTCCTGATTGTGCTAATCGTCCTTTATAACCTGTTCAGCATCCTGATGAAAGCTATGAAAAACAGAAAGAGCCCCCCTGTTTCGGGGAGGGCTTCCGTCGGGGAACGAGTTGGCCTGTCAGAACCGGGCGAGATCCCGGAATCGGTGGATCGTTACAACCTTTTCCCGCGGGAAGAGGCTGCCGGGGAGGAGATAAATCAGCGGACTCCCTATGGCGAATGGGTTTATGATGAGGAAGATGAGGACGCTGATGAGCCTGCCAATGGGGATTTCGGTAAAAGGGTGGTAATGCCGGAAGAGCAATCTTCAGGCGAGGAAACAGAACTGCCCGATAAAGAAATTAAAGAGTCTCCAGCATTTCCAGGTAGCCTCAGGCAGGTCCTGTCGGATAAAGATTCTCTGGTGGCGGCCATTGTATTTCACGAATTAATCGGTACGCCGGTTTCCATGCGGAAGAGGCGTTGAAAAAATAAGATGTCTTTTAGCAACCGGAACAGTATTACTGACTGATATGAAGCAAAAATTGACCGCTTATCCGGCGGTCTTTTCATTAAAGGATTATCAAAAATATCGTCGAAGTACCCTATTTTATAAAATATAAAATCACCTTTCCCCCGGGTCGGCTTGACGGACCTGGGCCGCCGTAGAGGAAGTAATCTTGAACGAGGTTGAAGGGAGAAGTTTCAATTTGTCTGAAATTAAAAGCAGCCGTACCGTCGTTTTAAAGGGTGGTGACGAATCAGTTCAGCTGTTGGGAAAACATGACCGTCATTTCCGCCTGATCGAAGATTGTTTTGCGGTGCGCCTGATTCCCAAAGGACACGAACTGGCCATTGAAGGTTCCCCCGAAGATGTGGAACAGGTTTACCGCATGTTTCAGGAATTGCTGGAACATATACGGAAGGGGCACCTGCTGACGGGCCGGGAATTTGAATATGCTTTAAAACTGGCGTCAGAAGGAGATGTTGAATCAATTCGGACCGTTTTCAGCGATTTACTCCTGGTGACACCACGCGGGAAACAGATTCGACCAAAAACAGTAGGACAGAAGCACTACCTTGAAGCGATCAGGCGTCACGATATAGTTCTTTCAATCGGACCGGCCGGAACGGGAAAAACATACCTGGCCCTGGCCATGGCTGTTGATGCTTTGAAAAACAAGCAGGTCCAGCGCCTCATATTAACCCGGCCGGCGGTTGAAGCAGGCGAGCATCTCGGTTTTCTGCCCGGGGATTTTCAGGAAAAGGTCGATCCATATTTGCGTCCCATTTACGACGGGCTCTATGACTTGCTGGGAATCGATGTATTCCAAAAATATCGGGAAAGAGGAGTGATCGAAATTGCTCCCCTTGCCTACATGAGGGGTCGGACCCTGGATGATTCCTTCGTTATTCTTGACGAAGGTCAGAATGCTACTTCTGAACAGATGAAAATGTTTCTTACCCGGCTCGGTTTTGGCTCAAAGGCGGTAATTACCGGCGATATTACCCAGGTTGATCTGCCGAAAGGTCGTTATTCCGGGCTGGAAGAAGTATCCCGTATCCTGGCCGGTATCGAAGGGATTGCCCTGGTTTACCTGACTGAAAAAGATGTGGTCAGGCACCCGCTGGTCCAGAGTATCATAAAAGCTTATGAAGAATATGAAGCTTTAAAGGAACGGAAAGGTAAAGAAAGGAACGGCTATGAAGAAAAAGACTGATTGGAAAGAGACATTTACCCGCGCCATTTCTTTCAGAGACAGTAAAGGTTTGCAGAAATTTTTCCTCGTCGTAATCCTTTTTGCGGCTATCTATTTACTGCTGGCCTTTGTCAGCATGCCCGCCCGCCTGGACATCAATGTGGGCCGCCCGAGCCCGCAGACGATTTTTGCCCCCCGCGATGCTGTCGACGAATATGCCACTGAAGAACGCCGCCAGAATGCTGCTGAATCAGTGGAAGAAGTTTTCGATTACGATTCCGAAGTCCTTGATCGAGCTCTGGATGAAATCGGCGTTTTTTTTGACGATGTCCTCGATATTACAGAAGATCCGGAGCTGGAACGCGAAGAAAAAATGGAAATCCTCGAAAGCATAGTCGGCAATGATCTTCCCCTTTCAGCGATAGAGGCCTTGCTAACCGATACAGATACGCTGAGAGATCTACAGGAAAGATTAAACAACTCGGTCCGTGACGTTTTTGAACAGGGAATCAAAGAAAACGAAGAAGCGTTGGCTCGCCGCCGGCTGGATCAGGAAATTGCCCTTTACCCGGTCAGCGCCGATTTAAAAAGAATTGCTGAAACACTGGTTGAACCTCTGGTGGAACAGAATATGTTCTATAATGACATAGCTACTGAAGAGGCCCGCGAACTGGCCAGACGACAGATTGAGCCGGTGATTGTTTTCCGCGATACCCTCATCATCAGCGAGGGAGAACCGGTTACCGAGTATCAGTATGCCTTGCTTGAAGATCTCGGCCTGATCAAGGGTCAGCAGGCCGATTACCTGGCCTATATCGGTCTTTTTATGCTGCTGGCTGTAGTCTTTGTCCTGGTTGGAGGTTACATCTACATTTTTGTCAACGATGTCTTTAACAGTCCCTCTTTACTTTTGTTGATGGGACTGGTGTTTTTCGTAACCCTCGTTTTTTCCGTAGCGGCTTCCTATTTTTCGGGATTTTTTATTCCGGTGGCTATGGGTGTAATTCTAATCACAGTTCTATTTGGTTATAAGCTAGCTCTGATCAACAACCTGGCTCTTGTTTTAATGGTCGGACTGATCACCGGCGGTGAATTTTCTTACATCCTGGTGGCCTTGATGGGTGGGCTGGCCTCAATTTATGCAGTGACCAGGCTTAGCCAGCGCAGTGACCTGGCCCGAGCTGGATTTTATGTATCGGCCACCAATCTTACCTTGATCCTGGCAGTTTATCTCTTTTTCAGAAACATGAGCATGGAAACGGATTCGCTGATCAATTTTAGCTACAGCGCCATTGCCGGGGTGGGCAACGGTATTTTTTCCGCCGTGGTAGCCATCGGTCTTTTGCCCTTCCTGGAAAGCCTGTTCGGGGTGACTACGGCCATTACCCTTCTGGAGTTGTCAAACCCCAACCATCCTTTGCTGCGGGAAATGCTTCTCAAGGCTCCGGGTACTTATTATCACAGCATGATGGTTTCGAACCTGGCCGAGGCGGCAGCTGACCGGCTTAAGGCCGATTCTCTTCTAACCCGGGTCGGCTCTTATTATCATGACATTGGCAAATTGAAGCGGCCCTATTTCTTCTCTGAAAACCAGCTTTCGGGAGAGAACCCTCATCAAAAGTTGTCGCCCAATCTCAGCGCCCTGATTATCGGGGCTCATCCCAAAGATGGGATGGAGATGGGGCGGAAATACCGTCTGCCGGAGCCCATTATTGATATAGCCGGGCAGCATCACGGTACCAGCATGATTTCTTTTTTCTACCAGCAGGCTTGTGAGCAAAATGGAGCAGACAAGATTGCAGCTGAAAAATTTCGCTACGAAGGGCCGAAACCGCAGACCAAAGAAGCGGCCATCATTATGCTGGCTGATACCGTGGAGGCGGGAGTACGTTCTTTAATCAAACCAACAAGCAACCGGATCGAAGTGATGATACGGCGGATGATTAAGGAAAAATTGGAAGACGGACAGCTTGACCAGAGTGACCTGACCCTGAAAGATCTTGATATCATAGCCGATGTTTTTATTTATATCATGTCCGGCATCTATCATTCGCGGATTGAATATCCGGAAAAAGAGCTGAAAGCGGAAATCGAAAGGAGCAGGGCTACCAGATGAGTGTAACCGTAACCGTTCTAAAAGAGAACGAGGTTCTCGCTGAGGCCGTCACCGAAAATCTGAACAGGATGGTCAGCGAGCTGCTGGCAGAATATAATCTGGAGAGCGGTGAAACGGCGGTGATTATAGCCGGCGACGACTATCTTCATGATCTGAACCGTCGTTTTAGAGACAGGGATATTTCGACCGATGTTCTCTCCTTTTCATATTATGATTCAGAGGACGATCTTGATCAGGAGGATGAAAAAGATTTTGCCTTTGGAGACATTTATATTTCCATAGATCGAGCCCGTGAACAGGCAGAAGAAGCCGGTCACTCGCTGGAAAAGGAGATCTTGCTGCTGGCCATCCACGGCATGCTCCATCTGCTGGGATTCGATCATGAAGGAGAGAGGGATGCCGCCTTGATGCGGAAGAAGGAACAGGAACTGCTAAGACAGTATGCCGATTTCCGGTCGGAGGAATAAAGAGAATGAGAGAGATCCAAAGAAGCCTGAAAAATGCTTGTATCGGCCTGATTTATTGTTTTAGGACACAGCGGAATATGACCATTCACAGCCTGGCGGGGGCTTTTGCCCTGGCAGCCGGTTTAATTTTCAGGGTTGGACTTACGAACATGCTTTTTCTGATTACTGCAGTAGCGCTGGTCCTGGTTGCCGAAACCTTTAATACGTCCGTTGAAAAGGCGATTGATCTTCATACAAAAAAGCGAAATCACCTGGCTCAAAAGTCCAAAGATGTTGCTGCAGGGGCCGTTTTACTTGCCGTTGTCTATGCTGTGGCAGTGGGGATTGCTGTTCTGGGGCCGCCCTTATGGTCGATTGTTGGAGGGTTTTAAAGAACCAATAAATTATACAGGGGGATTGACTTAAGTATGTCCGGGTATTCGGACCGTCGCCGTTCTTCCAGCATCGGTAAGGTGCAGATGGTAATCCTGATTGTTGTTCTGATCAATACCATCCTCATAGGTCTCGGTTACTATTTTATCATTACCAGCGTCAGAGCTGCCGATAACCTTTTTTCTTACAAACAGGAACTGGCCCATGATTTATCAGATTATATTCATCTCCTGGCCAATGATATGGAAGTATACAATGTCCCCGAGGTCAGGGAAGCTCTGGCGGAATATAATTATGCCGTGGATCTGGCTGTAACCAGTGATGATCTGATTCAATCTATCCTCAACCAGGGCCGTTGTGCCCGGGAAATAATTATCAGGGAAGCTGACGAGCTGTCAAAGGAGAAGGTTCTGGCTGCTGTTAATGAAGATGCTACGGTTCAGGGAACTGTGGACAAAACGCATTTATATATTAGAGTTACCGAAGGTAAGGTCAATATTTACCCCGATCAATTTTTGGAACCCTATACCGTTCAGGAAATTAATACAATTTTAACCCGGGAACGCTGTTTTGACGAAAAGAGTATTGATCTTGAAATTGTTGATGGTACTGCCGCCATGGTAATTCCACAGACAACAGAAGAACAAATGGAAGCTCTCAACGAAGATCTAAATTCACTACGTATGAGGTTGTATGAACTGCGGGCTCAGGCCGGTCTGACGGAGCTTGTCGGACCAGGGATCATCCTGAAAATTTACGATGCTATGGAATCCGGGGGAAGCAGTACTCTTGTGCACGATGCTGATATTCGGGACATCGTAAACGAACTTTTCAGTGCGGGAGCGCGCGGGGTTACTGTTGGTGGCCAAAGACTGACGGTTACCAGTGCCATTCGATGTGCCGGGCCTTTAATTATGGTTAATTATCAGCAGATCCCCACTAACCCTGTTACCATTGAAGCCGTTGGCGATCCGGATCTGCTGATCAGCGGCCTGAGCATTATCATCGAAGAACTTGAAGATAAACGAGGCCTTGTTTTTAGTATCAGCCACTCCGGTTTTATCAAACTGTCGGCTTATGTGCATGCCGAATAAATTGAAGAGAGGTGCTTTGCCCGGTGAAAAGAGAAACCTTACTGGCCATTGCGCGGGCGGCGCGCCTGAAAGGCTATGCGCCCTATTCACACTTTCTGGTGGGAGCGGCTTTGCTTACGGAGGAAGGCAGCGTTATAACCGGCAGCAACATCGAGAATGCTTCACTGGGATTAACTGTTTGCGCCGAAAGGGTAGCCTGCTGGACCGCTGTTCATTACGGCTATCGCCGATTCAGTAAAATTGCCGTTATTGCCGATTGTACTCCTCCGCCGGTTCCCTGCGGTGCCTGCCGGCAGGTAATTTGGGAAACAGCCGGGAACGTTGAAGTGATCATGGGTAACCTGGCGGGAGAAACGACGGTGATGTCCCTTCTCGACCTCCTGCCGGAGCCTTTCGGAGGGTCGGCATGGGCCGACAACCCTGTGGCTGGGAACCGGGAGGAGGAAGAAGAAGATCTATGGCGCCTGCCGGTATCGTTTGCCCCCATCGGTTATGTGGTCAATAATTTTCAAAACCCGAAGGATATACCGGATAATTACCGGGAACTGATTTCGCAGGTAATAATTGATCCTGAGTTGGAAGAAGGACTCTACCGGGTCGATGAAGAGGAAAAAATAACGGTTATTGCTTATCTGCATCTATCCCGTGGATTTACCCTTAAAGACAGGCGCAGGGGCAGGGGAAACAAAAATTATGGTATCTTTGCCTGCCACTCCCCGCACCGTCCCAATGCCATTGCCCAGTCAACAGGAGAAATTGTGGCGGTGGATCGTAATCGGCTGACAGTCAGGGGATTGGACCTGATCAATGGGACACCGGTACTCGATCTAAAAACGGTCATCAATTAGAAAAAATAAGAGGGTATTGTATGCATAAATCGGGATTTGCCGCTTTGATTGGAAGGCCCAATGTGGGCAAGTCGACTTTGCTCAACAGCCTGGTTGGCGAAAAAATAGCCATCACATCGGATCGGCCCCAGACCACCCGGAACCAGATTCGGGCCGTTTTGACCAGGCCGGAAGGGCAGATCATTTACATCGACACTCCAGGATTGCACAAACCGAAACACCTGCTGGGTTCGGCGATGGTACACATGGCCAGGGCAACCATGCAGGAGGTTGATTTGATCTGTTTCGTGGTGGAAGCAAACGCCCCCCCCGGCAGGGGCGATGCCTATATTGCAGAGTTTCTCGAGATGATTGAAAGCCCGGTTTTCCTGGTTTTAAATAAAGTAGATCTGGTCGCACCCGAACCTCTGGCTAAAAACATCAGCCGTTATAAAGAACTTTACTCCTTCGATGATCATTTTACCCTTTCTGCTTTGAAGAAAATCAACCTGGAACGTTTTGTTGATGTTTCACTGGCAATAATGCCCGAAGGGCCGCAGTACTACCCTCCTGAAATGCTGACCGATCAACCGGAAAAGTTCATTGCCGCCGAAATAATTAGGGAAAAGATCATCAATTTTACCAGGCAGGAAATTCCTTTTTCCATCGCCGTGGTGGTTGAAGAGATGTCGCTGCGCCAAAACGAAGATTTACTCGACATCCGCGCCGAAATTTTTGTTGAGCGAAAATCACAAATAGGCATCATCGTTGGCAAAAAGGGGAGCAAACTTAAACAGGTTGGTATAATGGCGAGGCAGGAACTGGAAGCTATACTCGGCCGTCATATCTACCTTGATCTGCGGGTTAAAGAGAAAAAAGACTGGCGCAACCGGGAAGATGAACTGCACCGCCTGGGGTACAGGTAAACAAGAGCGGATCGAAGGAGCGCATGTTCATTGAAAGAAAAGCTATTCAAGGCAGAAGGCCTTGTTCTGCGCACCCGGGTTCTGGGAGAAGCAGACAGGCTCATTACCCTGCTGACCAGGGAGGAGGGCAAATTTGAAGCAGTTGCCCGCGGTGCCCGCAGGGTCAAAAGCAAGCTGGCCGCTGGCGTGGATCTCTTCACCCACGGCCGCTACACTTTTCATCGCGGTAAGACATGGCCCATAATTACCGGCCAGGACACCATCGATCGGTTCAACTGGTTCAGGGAAAACCCCGATCTCTATGCCTACGGCCTTTACTTCTCCGAGCTCACGGACCGCCTCATTTCAGGCGAGGAGCCGTGCCCTGAAATCTTTGACCACCTCATGGAAGCCTGGAGCCTGCTCGGGGAGGACACAGATCGTTTTCTTCTCAGCCGATCCTTCGAGCTTAAGCTTGCCCATGCTGCCGGCTACAGCCCTCACCTTGTCAGCTGTATCAATTGCGGTGAGCATCACGTGACCGCCTTCAGCCCGCGGCAGGGCGGCATGCTCTGCAGCCGCTGCCGCACCGTCGATGCAATTAATATTGACCGGGGTACCCTGGCCCTGATCAGGCGGTTAGTGGAAGCGCCCCTTTCACAGGTTGGCCTGCTTCGCCCGCTGTCCAATCAGAAAAAGGAACTGGCAGCCGTGAGTGCCGGTTTCTTAACCTATCATCTCGACCTTGGCGAAATCAAATCAAGGCAATTTTTGAAGGATTCATGACTATACAGGGCCGGTTGTGTGCCACGAGGCACATTAATATAGAATGTGTGAACTGTTCAGGCAGCATCCGTCATAGAAGCGGCATGAACCTATCATCAGGTTTCAACAGCAAAGAACTGTTTCCTTATGTTCTCCGGTGTGATTAAACAAAAATTGATTGTTCCATACTTTTGCAAGTAGTATACTCATAATAAGTGGACTTTTATCGCTGCTATCATTTCCAGTTTATTGAAAGGGGATTATGGAGATGGCCAGAGATTACCATGGTAGTGGAGCCGCCAGCGCGGTATACGGGCTGGGCTTTATTGGGGCGGCAATTTATTTTATCGGGCAGGCTACAACATTCTGGATCGGAGTGCTTGGATTTTTGAAAGCCCTGGTCTGGCCGGCTTTCCTGATTTACGAAGCGCTAAAATATTTTGAACTGTAACTCATGGGGATGATTATTTCCGGAAGAACTTTCCTGACGTTTGTTCTTCAGGCGATTAACCGGGCGGCAGATGATTTAAAACAAAGGCGGATTTTGTTAATGAAAAAGAAGACAAAGGTAATCCTCATAGTGCTGGCGGTCATCGTCATGATCGTTATATTTGCGGTCCGGTTTGCAATGGCCAATGTAAAATCAAACCTGGAGCAGCTTTCTGAACAACCTCTGGGAGAAATTGATCTTCACAGTGTTGCTGATGGTCAGCACAGGGGTAATTATGAGGTTTTTCCGGTGGCCGTTGAAGTGGAAGTAACAGGCCACCAGGTAACTATTGAAGAGATAACCATTGAGGGCAAAATTCCCGCTCAGCCCGGCAAATTTGAGATTATTAATGCTCCGGAAGTTGACAATTACGATGCCCTAATTTTCGGTGCTCCGGTACAGGCCTTTTCCCTGAACCCGGTCATGAAAAAGTATATGCGAAGCCTTCCGAAAATGGAGGGTAAAAAAATAGCCCTTTTTGTTACCAAGCAGATTCCAGTTTTGTGGCTGGGTGGGACCGGGGCCATCTCTTTCATGAAGAAGGAATCTGAATTACGGGGAGCAAGGGTAATGGGGTCAAAAATTGTCGTCTGGGCGGGATCCCGTCGCGAACAGTCAATAAATGAAGCCTTAGCCAATTTAAGCAAACTGTTCCCGTCTTAGTATGACACAGGGGACGGTTGTGTGTCACATCGAGAGGTCCACATCCGGTTTTGTGAGAGCGCAGAAATAGAATCCCCCTGAGCCACTCGATCTTTTGCATCTTTTCTTTGTTAAAAAACGGGAGCGGTTTGAAGGGCAGAGCGGTTATCTTGCATCTTTTACCGGTGCCCGGTAAACATTCTTGCATCATGTATTTGCTATTTTAAGGGTACAAAAGAACCGTCCTCCTGAGTCGTGTCCCTCTCTGTCCTTGACAAAATCGTGGCCGATTGTTAATATTCTAATAATCGAATAGCAGTGGAGCAATGAAAGAAAGAAGTAGCCGGGATGTTCTCTGGGAGCATTCAGCGAGTCGGGGATGGTGCAAGCCCGGCCGGGAATCCGGTGAATGGCGTTCTCGAGCTTTAGAAGAACAAAGAAGAGGGTTCTGCTTACTATTTATTTTATTAAGTGGAGCCAAATAGGGTGGAACCGCGGGAACATGTCCCGTCCCTATGGTCATGAACCAGGGGGACGGGATTTTTATTTTTCGTGACAGAATGACTGTTGATCAGTCACGTTTGGGAGGTATAAATTTGAATCTGCAGACAATCATGATGAAACTCCAGGAATACTGGGCTTTAAAAGGCTGTCTCATCTGGCAGCCCTACGATGTTGAAAAAGGGGCGGGGACGATGAATCCGGCTACCTTTTTAAAATCATTGGGACCCGAACCATGGTCGGTTGCTTACGTGGAACCTTCACGGCGGCCGGCTGACGGCCGGTATGGCGAAAACCCGAACCGGCTCTACCAGCATTTGCAGTACCAGGTTATTTTGAAACCTGCCCCGGCCGATATCCAGCAGAAATACCTGGACAGTCTGGCCTATCTCGGGCTTGATCCTCTCGAGCATGACATCCGGTTTGTTGAGGATAACTGGGAAGCGCCCACTCTCGGGGCCTGGGGCCTGGGCTGGGAAATATGGCTCGATGGTATGGAGATTACCCAGTTTACCTATTTTCAGCAGGTCGGCGGGTTTGATGTTGAACAGGTGCCGGTAGAGCTGACCTATGGATTGGAAAGAATTGCCATGTATTTACAGGATCGTGACAATGTCTTTGATCTGAACTGGACCGATTCTATTACCTACGGCGAAGTATTTCAGCGGGTAGAGTGGGAGCAGTCCAGCTACAGCTTCGATTATGCCGATCTGGAGCTTCTTTTCAGGCTCTTTGCCGATTATGAAAGAGAAGCCAAACGGCTGCTGGAAGCGAACCTGGTTTTCCCGGCTTATGATTATATCCTGAAATGCTCGCACACTTTCAATAACCTTGATGCGCGGGGTGCAATCAGTGTAACTGAAAGAGCCGCTTATATCGGACGGGTGCGCACTCTGGCCAGGTTGTGTGCAGAATGTTATCTAACACAGCGGGAAGAAGCCGGTTATCCCCTGCTTGCTGGAGGTGAAGCCAGATGACCACAGGATACGATTTGTTGCTGGAAATAGGTTGTGAGGAGATCCCTTCTCGTTTCATGTCAGGTGCCCTGCAGCAGCTGGCTGTTGAAGCAAAAGCCATGCTGGCGGAAAAACGGTTTGAATTCAAAAAAATAGATACTGCCGGCACTCCCCGCCGTCTGACACTGGTGGTGCGTGAGCTTGCTGACAGGCAACCTGATCTGATTGAAACTATCAAGGGGCCACCTGTTGATCGGGCCTATGATGCAGAGGGCAGCCCGACTAGAGCCCTGGAAGGGTTTTTGAAAAGCAGGAATGCCGCGGCCGGTGATATAGAAGAAGAAGACATAAAAGGGGCTCTTTATATTGTTCTCCATCAAAAGGTTACCGGGAAAGATACGACGGATGTCCTGCCGGAACTTCTGCCCCGTTTGATACAAAAGTTGAATTTCCCGCGGCCTATGTACTGGCAGAGCAGGGAAATCCGTTTTGCCCGCCCGATCCGCTGGATCATGGCCCTGTATGATGGGGTTCCCGTTTCTTTCAGCTATGCGGGGATCAATTCTGCCAACCAGACATTCGGGCACCGTTTCCTTGCCCCGGAGGCCGTGGTCATAAACAGTGTTGAGCATTATTACAAAACACTGGAAGAAAAATTCGTCATAGTTGATCCGGAGCGCCGTCTTGAAATAATCCGCCGGCAGCTGGCTGAAAAGGCCGCTGAAAAGGGCGGACGGCCCCTCATAGACAATAATTTGCTCGAAGAAGTTCTTTATCTCGTGGAATACCCGGTAGCAGTTGATGGTTATTATGATGAAGCTTATCTTGACCTGCCGCCGGAAGTTCTCGTTACCACCATGCAACATCATCAGCGCTACTTCCCTCTGGTCGGAGAAGATAACGGTGACCTGCTGCCCTTCTTTGTGGGAATAAGCAATAACCGGTTTCACAAAAATATCCGGCGTGGATATTCCAAGGTGCTGCAGGCCCGTTTAGCCGATGCCCGTTTCTTCTTTGATGAAGATTGCAAACAGCACCTGGAAAATTATGTTGAGAAGCTGAACGGAGTTGTCTTTCTCGAAAAGCTGGGCAGCCTGGAGCAGAAACGCCAGCGCCTGGTAAAATTGGCTGAAGAACTTGGCCGTGAACTGGGAATGCCGAACGAGAAAATCGAAAAGACCTCCCGGGCAGCCCATCTCTGCAAGGCTGACCTTGTTACCGACATGGTCAGGGAATTCACCGAACTACAGGGGGTCATGGGCAGGGAATATGCCAGGATCAGCGGTGAGCCCGAAGAAGTAGCCGTAGCCATTTTCGAGCATTACCTGCCGCGTTTTGGCGGCGACAGAATTCCTAAAACGCTGCAGGGGGCTATTGTTTCGCTGGCTGACCGCATCGATACCCTGGCCGGTTGTTTTGCCGTCGGTATTCAGCCCACCGGTTCCCAGGATCCTTATGCTCTGCGGCGCCAGGCCCAGGGTGCGGTGACCATTCTGCAGCGGCTGGATCTAAACCTGCCTCTGGATAAGTATATTAAAATATCGCTTGATGTGCTTGCTACGACCCTGGAAGAAGACCTGACAGAACAGAAACGGGTTGAATTGACAGCCGATCTCAAAGACTTCTTTGCTCAGAGAATCCGCTTTGCCATGCAGGAGATGGAAATCACCTTCGAGGTTATTGAAGCGGTGCTGGGAGTGCCTGTCAATACAGTTTCGGCCCTTTTTAAACGTGCCATCAGCCTTACCGAATATCTACAGGGGCCCCTCCTGGACGACGTGATCACGGCCTACAACCGGGTAGCCAATCTGGCGCCAAAAGAGGCCGAAGAAAAAGTTAATGTTGCTCTCCTGCAGGAAGAATCGGAAAAGAAACTCTATCATGCCTTTTTAAAAGCGAAACTGGCTTTTGACAGCACGGAGGATCTGGCACGCTGTCTTGAAGAGCTGCAGCACCTGAGGAAATCTGTCGACGGCTTTTTTGACCATGTAATGGTAATGGTTGACGATGACAGGATCAGGACCAACAGGCTAAACCTGCTTTTTGCCCTGAAAGAGCTTTTCAATCAGGTGGCTGACTTTTCTAAACTGCCAGTGTCGCAAAACGAATCATAGAAGCAGGAAGTTCAGTACCGGGTAAAGTATATATAAACAGGCTTTACGATAGTAGCAGGTGGTTGCCATACCAGTTTTCTGGAGGTCATCAGATGGACAGCAATGAAGAAAAACCCATTGTCTATGTGGTATCCGATTCAATTGGCGATACAGCCGAGTTTGTTGTCAAAGCAGTAGCCAGCCAGTATGACACGGGAAAAGTAAAGATGCGCCGGGTCCCCTTTGTGGAAGACAGGGAACAGATTCGTTCTATCGTTCGGGAAGCTGCAGACAGCAAAGCAATCATTGCCTATACCCTGATTGTCCCTGAACTGCGTCAGGCCATGGTGGAAGAAGTTGCCGCCCATGAAGATATTCCGACGGCCGATATCCTCGGTTCACTGATTAAGGCTTTTAACCGGATCACCAATGAACAGCCTGTTTTCGAGCCTGGAAAGGTCCGGCGTCTCGATGAGAATTACTTTCGTCGCGTAGAAGCAGTGGAGTTTGCTGTCAAGAACGACGACGGTAAAAATCCGCGTGGCCTGCTGAAAGCCGATGTGGTTCTGATCGGTATTTCCCGCACTTCAAAAACCCCCCTTAGCATGTATCTTGCTCACCAGGGCCTGAAAGCGGCCAATGTGCCGCTTGTCCCTGAAGTTGAGCTGCCCGAGGAGTTGTTCTGGATTGGTCCACAGAAAATTATCGGCCTGATAATTGACCCCTACCAGCTGCGGGCAATCAGGAAAGAAAGGCTTAAAGCTCTTGGTCTGGAAGATGATGCCAATTATATCGCGGTGGAAAGAATTGAAGAAGAGCTGGCCTATGCCCGCAGGGTGATGAAAAAAATCGGCTGCACTGTTTTCGATGTTTCAACCAAGGCGGTCGAAGAAGTGGCCAGCAGGATTATTCAGGTAATTAAAGGAGGACAAAAAGAATGAAACCCGAGCAGTATGTCTATCCATTTGAAGAGGGTAACATGTCAATGAAAAGCCTGCTTGGCGGTAAAGGAGCAGGACTGGCGGAGATGGCAAGCATTGGCCTTCCTGTTCCGCCAGGCTTTACCGTTACCACCGAAGCCTGCAACATGTATTTAAAGGAACACAAAAATCTTTGGTCCGAACTGAAAGAAGAGATTCTCGAGAATCTCAGTCTGCTCGAAGAGAAAACGGGCAAGCGATTTGGTGAAAAACCACCTTTGCTTATCTCCGTTCGGTCAGGAGCGGTAATTTCCATGCCCGGGATGATGGATACGATTCTCAATCTCGGCTTAAACCCGACCACGGTAGAATACCTGGCCGAACAAGCTGGCGATCGCCGCTTTGCCCTTGACTGCTACCGCCGCTTTATTCAAATGTTTGCCGATGTGGTGCTAAAAGTAAGCAGCCATCATTTTGAAAACGTCCTCACCGCAGCCCGCAAAGAAAAGAAAATTCACAGCGATGCCGAGCTGGAGGAAACCGATCTGGAAATAATTGCAGAACGATTTTTAAAGATTGTCCGCAAGGAGACGGGCAAAGATTTTCCCCTGGATCCGCAGGAGCAGCTTTTCCTGGCCGTAGAAGCAGTATTCAAATCGTGGAACACAAACCGGGCCGTGGTTTACCGCCAGGCAAATCGTATTCCCGACAACCTGGGCACCGCAGTCAACGTTCAGGCCATGGTTTATGGCAATCTCGGTAATGACAGCGGGACGGGAGTTGCTTTCACCCGCAACCCCTCCACCGGTGAACCGCTTATTTACGGTGAATACCTCCTTAATGCTCAGGGAGAAGATGTGGTGGCGGGGATCCGCACGCCCCGGGACCTGAGCGATCTGGATAAAGATATGCCCGAGGTCTACAAACAATTCCTCGAGGCATGCCAAAAACTGGAGAAACATTACCTCGACATGCAGGACATTGAATTTACCATTGAACAGGGCAAACTTTACATGCTGCAGACCCGAACCGGGAAGAGAACCGCTGCAGCGGCTGTTCGAGTTGCCGTTGACATGGTTCGGGAAGGATTAATTGACAGGCCCAGAGCTCTGCAGCGCATTGAACCGGATCAACTGGATCAGCTCCTGCATTGGCGGATTGACCCCGACGTCAAAAAGAATGTCATTGCCAAAGGACTACCCGCATCGCCGGGCGCTGCTTCGGGGAAAGTGGTCTTTGATGCCGATCGGGCCCAGGAGATGGCCCAGGACGGTGAAAAGGTTTTACTGGTCCGGCCGGAAACCACTCCCGATGATATCCACGGCATCATTGCCGCCCAGGGGATTTTAACCAGCCGGGGTGGGATGACCAGCCATGCTGCTGTTGTCGCCCGTGGTATGGGCAAACCCTGTGTCAGCGGCTGCGAAGATTTAAGAATCGATTTATCCAAAGGCCGCTTTTATGTCAAGGGTGAGGAATATCAGGAAGGAATCATATTATCGATTGACGGCGGTACGGGCCAGGTGATTTTGGGCGATGTGCCCCTCATTGAACCCCAGTTCAGCGATGAATTTCACCAGCTGCTCGGCTGGGCAGACGAATTTAAAAAGCTGAAAGTAAGAGCCAATGCCGACAACCCGGAAGATGCCCGCCGGGCCGTAGAACTGGGAGCCCAGGGCATCGGCCTCTGCCGGACGGAGCATATGTTTATGGCTGCCGACCGCGTGCCCCTGGTTCAGAAAATGATTCTTGCTTCCAACCTGGAGGAAAGAGAAAGAGCACTGGCCGATCTCCTGCCTCTGCAGCAGAAAGACTTCAAGGGAATCTTCAAAGAAATGGCCGGTTTACCGGTGACCATTCGCCTTCTCGACCCACCTCTGCATGAGTTTTTACCGGACCGGGAAGAACTGCTGTTAGAAGTGGATCGTCTGCAGCGTGAGGGTGGAGATGCCAAACTGTTGCAGGAAAAAGAAAATCTTCTCCAGAAGGTGAATTCCCTTAACGAATTTAACCCCATGCTCGGGCATCGCGGGTGCCGCCTGGGGTTGGTTTACCCCGAAATATACCGGATGCAAGTCAGGGCTATATTCCTGGCCGTTTTTGAGCTGTTGGAAGAGAATATTCCCGCCGCCGATCTGCAGCCTGAAATTATGATTCCCCTGGTCGGTCATTGCGAAGAGATGGAACTGATGAAAAAACTGGTGGACGACACAGCCGAAGAAATATTCAAGGAGAAAAACCAAAAAATTGCCTATCTTACAGGAACAATGATCGAACTGCCCCGGGCCTGCATAATTGCCGATCAGCTGGCTGAGATCGCATCTTTCTTCTCCTTCGGGACAAACGATTTGACTCAGACAACCCTTGGTTACAGCCGCGATGACGCAGAAGGTAAATTTTTACCCTTTTACCTGCAGAAAAAGATCCTGCAGGCTAATCCCTTTGCTGAAATTGATCGCGATGGGGTAGGCCAGCTGGTCGAAATGGCTACCGCCAAAGGCCGGCAGAGCAAGCCGGGCTTGAAAGTGGGAGTCTGCGGTGAGCACGGTGGAGATCCTGCTTCCATCAAATTTTTCCATGATACCGGCCTCAACTATGTCAGCTGTTCACCATTCCGGTTGCCCATCGCCCGGCTGGCTGCAGCAAGGGTTGCGCTTTAGCCCTTTGAATATAAATTATTTTTAAGATTCAATCTTTAAATAGTCACTTGATATAAAAAGGAAAATTGTTATTAATGACGAATGTACTTTAAGTTTAAATTTTTGCAAGGAGTGATCTAATTGATTCAGCTTGAGAACCAGGGTTTAAAATTGACCGATACCTATCCTCCCTGTCAGTCAGCCTGTCCGTTGCACCAGGGTTGCCGCGATTATTTGCTGGCAATAGCCACCGGTGATTTTGACAAGGCGCTGGCGATAATTAAAGAAACGAACCCACTGCCTTTTGTTTGCGGTACTATTTGTGCTCATCATTGTGAAGATGATTGCCGCCGCAACGACGTGGACGAACCGCTCTCCATCCGCGGTTTGAAACGTTTTGCCGTGGAGCACGGCAAAGCCGGAATGCTACCTCCTTCCGGCGATCGTAAATTAAGCGGTAAAGTGGCTGTAATTGGCGCCGGTCCGGCCGGCCTGACTGCTGCTTTTGACCTGGCTCGCCTGGGTGCTGATGTGACTGTATTTGAACAAGAAGAGGCTGCCGGCGGAGCCGCCCGGCACTATATTCCTCTTTACCGTTTGCCGGATGAAGTAATTGACAAGGATATTGAAGAAATTGCTGAACAGGGTGTTAAGTTTAAGTACAGCGTTGAGTTGGGGAAAGATATTACCATCGATAGCCTGGAAAAAGAAGGTTATCAAGCTATTCTCCTGGCCATGGGACTTCCGGTAAGTCGCGGTCTTAATATTGCCGGCAGCGAAGGAGACGGAGTTCTCAACGCCCTGCCTTTCCTGCAAAATGTAAAGCGCAAGGGATTTAAATTTGAAGGTAGTCCCACGGTGATTGTAATCGGCGGAGGCAATGTGGCGATGGATGTGGCCCGTTCAGCTGTTCGATCCGGTGCCGGTAAAGTGAAACTGGCCTGCCTCGAAAGCGCCGATGAAATGCCCGCTTTCCCCTGGGAAATTGAAGAAGCGAAAGAAGACGGCGTCGAAGTTAATCCTGCCTGGGGTCCGAAAGCAATAGTCAGGGAAAACGGTAAAATCACCGGCCTCGAGTTGATCGAGTGCACCTGCGTTTTTGACGATGCGGGCCGTTTTAACCCGACCATGAATGAAGAATGCAAAGAAGTGCTCGATGGAGACATTGTCATTTTTGCTATCGGTCAGGGAGGAGATCCCGAACCGGTGCGCGGTGAAGTCGAGATTGACGAGCGCGGGCGGATTGTTTATGATCCGCAGAAGATGACTACCAGCAGGAAAGGCGTTTTTAGCTGCGGTGAAGTTGTAACCGGCCCCGGCACCGCCGTTCAGGCCATGGGTGATGGACGGGCGGCAGCAGAAGCAGTTGCTTCTTACCTCGAAGGGAAACCCTTCGAAAAGGCAGAACTGGAAGAAGTGCCGGTCCTGGATAAACTTGATTCAGCGGTGGGCGAAAATGTAGAACACCGCGAACGCTATACCATACCGATCATGACTCCCGAGGAAAGGGTCCGTCATTTTAAACAGGCCGAACTGGGTTTTGATGTCGAAACGGCGATACTTGAAGCACGCCGCTGCCTTTCATGTGGCGCCGGAGCCGTCCAGGACGAAGATCTCTGTACCAATTGCCTCAGCTGCGTCAGGATTTGCCCCTACGATGTACCCATAGTGAACAAGGACGGCACAGTGACCATTCGCTACGAACAATGCCAGGCCTGCGGACTTTGCCTCAGCATCTGCCCGGTATATGCCATCAAGTTTCACGCTTCGTACGTGGAAGAGGCTGTTAACTCCATCGAACCGGCGGTAAAAGAAGTTTTGGCTCACCGCAACGGAGAACCGGCAATACTGGCCATTACCTGTGCCTATGGTGCTTTTGCTCTGCCTGAATTTGTCCAAAAAGAGTGGCCCAAAAATGTTGCAAATGTTCGCTACCCCTGTGTAAGTAAACTGGACACGGTTGATGTTTTGAAGGCCTTCGAACTGGGCATTGACGGAGTGGTTATCGTCGGCTGTGGCGAAACTGGAAAATTCGCCTGCCAGTATAAAGATGTCGATTACTGGACGGAGAAAAAGGTCGGTCATCTCGGCGATTTGCTGGAAATGCTGGGGATGGGAAGGGATCGTGTTACTTACACGACCTTACCCGGCGAAGAAATCAGTCGTATTGACGAAATAATTGCTGAAATGGCTGAGAAGCTGAAAGAACCTGTTTCTTAAAAAATTATTATAAATGAGTTGCCGCAAGCCCCGGTAAGATATTTGGGCCGGGGCTTGTTTTATTTGTTCCCTGTTTGTTTGGATTGTATTTCTATAGATTTACTACGTTTTTTTGAAAAATATGTTTTTTAAGCAGGAATGGGACCGATCTCGTCGAATAGAACTATTCAATGCCTTAAATAGTCAATGAGATAAGGGGAGGTTCCTGCAGCAGCATTTACTTCAATAGCCTTCGAAAAAGAAGGATTCGGGATCACCTCGTCTCACTGCGGAGATGAGGTTTTGTTATCTTTACCGGGGAGATCGCCGCAGGACGAGGTAAAAAGATTTTTGCCGTACAGAGGGTGTGAAGATGGCGCAGGGTATACCGGAAGAAATAATCGATGAAATCAGGCAGCACACTGACCTTGTCACGCTGGTGGGAGAGTATATCAAGCTGGAACGCAGAGGAAAAAACATGGTTGGCCTCTGTCCTTTCCACAGCGAGAAGACTCCGTCCTTTACCGTATCACCGGACAAGCAGCTCTATCACTGTTTTGGCTGCGGAGCCTCAGGCAACGTCTTCAGCCTGATCATGCAGATGGAAAAGATGACATTTCCCGAGGCCGCCCGTTTTCTGGCCCGCAGGGCCGGGGTGCGCATACCGGAACCCGAGAAAAGGACTTCCGGTGAAGAAAACTATAAAGAAAAGATCTACAGGCTGAACCTGATGGCAACTAGTTTTTATGCATACTGCCTGACAAAATCGAATACGGGTAAAAAAGCGCTTGATTATTTGCGAAAAAGAGGGATTAACGGTTCTACTATCGAAACGTTTATGCTGGGTTATGCTCCGGCTGATTGGACCGGGTTTTTTAATTTTGCCCGCAAAAAGGGATTTGCTCCCGAAATGATGGTCAAAGCCGGGCTTGTTTCTCCGGGGAAAGAAAAGGGGTATTACGATCGCTTCAGGGATAGACTCATTTTCCCAATAGCCAATATCAGTGGAAAAATAGCCGGGTTTGGCGGACGCACGCTTTCTGAAGGGGATAAGAGCGGCCCTAAATACCTCAATTCGCCGGAGACTCCGGTTTTTGAAAAAGGGCTCATGCTCTACGGATTAAATCTGGCCAAAGAAGAAATCCGCAGGCTGAAATCGGCCGTGGTCATGGAAGGATATACCGACATGATCACCGCTTATCAGGCCGGCATAAAAAATGTGGTTGCTTCCCTGGGCACCGCTTTAACGGCCGAACAGGGACGCCTACTTCGCCATCAGGCCGAAACGGTAATTACCGCTTACGACTCTGATGCAGCGGGAGAAGCGGCCACCTGGCGGGGGCTGGCAATTCTGCAGCGCACTGGCTGCCTGGTAAGGGTGGCCGAAATGCCCGCCGGGAGCGACCCCGACAGCTATATCCGGGAGAAAGGGGCCGATTCATTTAAGACCTTGCTCGACAGGGCCAGGCCGCTTATGGAATACCGGTTGGCCGTTCTTAAAAAGAGATACGATCTTGTTTCCGAGAAAGGCAGGATCGATTACACGGAAGAGCTAATGACTTTCCTTAATGCTGCTGTCAACCAGGTGGAACAGGATCACTATTTGAAAAAAGCGGCCGAAGTTTTGAATGTGGAAGAAGAAGCCCTGCGCCAGGAACTGAAAAGGAGGAGAAGAACCGGAGCTCGTCGCCGGGAACAACCTGAGGGGGGAATTAAAACATTTCCGGGCAGGGATAAAATAGATCGGGCGGAAAAAATATTACTATCTTTAATGATCCAGAGCAAGGAAATTGCAGAGAGAGGGCGAAATCTTTTAGAACCTGAATATATCAAAGATGAACGAATTAGAGAGATAGTTGAAGCAATTTGGCATTATTCAGCAGGAGAAGTGACCTGCAGTGCAGAAAAACTGCTTAATCGGTTTTCTGATCCGCAGACGACAAAATTGATCACCGAAGCGGCGACTGATCCTTCAATGCAGGATTTGTCTTCCCGGACAGCGAAACGTATGGCAGAAGATTGTTTCTGGAAACTGAAGCAGTCCTGGGAAAATAAAAAGCGAACGGAACTTGTGAATAAGCTTAAAGAGCTGGAAGCCAGCGGAACTGAAGAAGAAATAACGGAATTTTTGCGTAAGAACCGGAATATATTGCAATATCAAGACAGCGGCTCTTACCGTAATGGGAAAGGAGGGGATTTCAATGACTAAGGATACCGAAAAAACGATCTCTTTGGAAGATGCTCAGCATGCACTGATGGAACATGGCAAAACCAAGGGTTCAATCAGCTACAAGGAGATCATTGAAACCCTGCAGCCCTACGAACTATCGGTAGAAGCACTAGACACTTTTTATGACAGTTTAATCCAAAATGGCATTGATATTACCGACGATACATCGGCAGATGTCGATGAATCAGATGATAATGACAATGATGACGATGACGATAGCAAAGAATCGAAAAGCAAATTGCTTACCGTTCCGGACGGGGTTGCCGTAAACGATCCGGTTCGTATGTACCTGAAAGAGATCGGGAAAATTCCCCTGCTGACCTCTGAAGAAGAAGTGGAACTGGCTCAGGCGATTGAACAGAACAGTGACGAAGCGAGGCGCCGCCTGGCTGAAGCAAACCTGCGTTTGGTAGTTAGCATTGCCAAAAAGTATGTCGGGAGAGGGATGCTTTTTCTTGATCTGATACAGGAAGGGAACCTCGGCCTGATTAAAGCGGTCGAGAAGTTTGATTATCGTAAAGGATACAAGTTCAGCACCTATGCTACCTGGTGGATCCGCCAGGCCATTACCAGGGCTATCGCCGACCAGGCCCGGACAATCCGCATTCCGGTCCACATGGTCGAAACAATTAACAAGCTGATCCGGATTTCCCGTCAGCTGGTGCAGGAACTGGGCCGGGAACCGTTGCCCGAGGAAATTGCCGAGGAAATGAACATCAGCGAAGATCGGGTGCGCGAGATTCTCAAGATTGCCCAGGAACCGGTATCGCTGGAAACACCAATTGGTGAAGAAGACGACAGCCACCTCGGTGATTTCATTGAAGATCACGAGGCCCAGGCTCCGGCAGATGCAGCCGCTTTCGAACTGCTGAAAGAGCAGCTCGAAGATGTGCTCGAAACCCTTTCTGCCAGGGAGGAAAAAGTCCTGCGACTGCGCTTTGGGCTTGACGACGGCCGTTCAAGAACCCTTGAGGAAGTAGGACAGTACTTCGGGGTGACCCGTGAGCGGATCCGTCAGATTGAGGCCAAAGCCCTGCGCAAACTGCGCCATCCAATGCGCAGCAAGCGCCTGCGCGATTACCTGGAATAAACAACGTGAGAAAATAGCCGGGAAAATTGTCCCGCAGGTTGGGCAAACTCTTGACGGGTTCCTCTCCATTTTGTATAATACTAGTGCTGATTGAAGATTCCTCAGTAGCTCAATGGCAGAGCGACCGGCTGTTAACCGGTAGGTTGCAGGTTCGAGTCCTGCCTGGGGAGCCAGAATAATCAAGGCAGAACTTCATACAACGAAGTCCTGCCTTTATTTATCCTTTCTAAAAATCTATCAAGATCTTTGGCCATGATGCCGGTGGGTCACTATTTTTGAGCAGTGGCCTTTTTCTAATTTCGCCAGCCGCAGCGGTCCCTTTTTGAACAGATGTCGCAGGGGGCAATACTGTTATCCAGGTTTTTGCCCCGCGGAATGACAAAAGAAAGTGTTTTCCGGGGCATCATCAGACAGTTTTTAGTCAGGTGAACGCCAATTTTATCGGTAGGTAGAATGGAAAAGACCTGGCGTTGCTGCTCGATGGGCCATCCTTCCTGGCCGGGCTCAGCCCGCATGCCGAGGCTCAGGTCAAGCTTATAAGCCTCGGAACAGATCAAATCCTCTACCGTTTGTGAAACTTTACCGACGGCAGCTACTCCAGCCCCGTCGAGAGTGACGCCCATGACCGGATTTTCATCCATCAGTTTTTCCACCCGTTCCTCGAGTTCCATGCCGATTGTGCAGACGGCAATGTAGATTTCATCCGCGCCGGCAGTGGACCGGGCGACGAGTGATCCTTCAAAAGTACCGCCGTCAAAGACGATTTTTTTGTTTTCAAAAGCATTGACATTGCGCAGGGTATAGATTGCCACAGGCTTAATCAAGCTGTGGGCTTCTTCTATTATAGATTCGGATAGTTTGTGCAGGCGCTCAGAAGCCCTGCCCGGATCGATGCCCTGCCCTTTTAAAATATCTTCTGTTGTGAGCTTGATATCAAATTCATCGACAATTTTAAACATTCCTATTCCCCCTAATGTAAAACACCAATTTTTATTGTAACCGTTTTTCTTATTCTTGACAACTTACTTGCCCTTATGCTAAACTCATATAGCTGTAAGATAAGTGCTCTTAAAAATGCTGTGATTAGCGAAACGGGCCCATAGCTCAGCTGGTAGAGCTACCGGCTCATAACCGGTTGGTCCCAGGTTCGAGTCCTGGTGGGCCCACCAATTTCCCTGGCCCCTTCGTCTAATCGGTTAGGACACCAGCCTTTCAAGCTGGCAACAGGGGTTCAAATCCCCTAGGGGTCACCATTTTTTGGGCGAATAGCTCAGCGGGAGAGCACCTGCCTTACAAGCAGGGGGTCGCAGGTTCAAAACCTGCTTCGCCCACCATGATTTTAAAGGGGTTTTTGAGGCATCCGCTTAAGGTGGACGCACTCAAAAGCCCCTTTTCGATTTTAAGCAGGGAATTTGCTGATAATAATCAAAAAACCTTAGGCTATAGAGCCTAAAAATGGTTATTATTTTAAATGAAAAATGTTACCACAGTTACTTTCGGTGCTGTTTTTTATCTTCGTACATGGCGTCATCAGCTTTATTAAAAATTTTTTCCAGTGGTTGTTTGCCAGATGTGCTCACCGCTATGCCAATTGATATACTTAAGGTTGGGCTGCTGGTATTTTGCCGATTGTATATTTCAATCTGGTGACGTATTCTTTCGACCAGTTCCCGGCCTGCCTCAAGCGTGGTGTGGGGCAGGATAACTGCAAATTCATCTCCACCAATCCGTGCCAGGACATCTGATTCACGCAGGGAGCTTTTTAGAACTTCTGCTGCGGCTTGAATATAGTGGTCACCCTCATTATGACCAAGGGAATCATTGATTTTTTTCAAGTTGTCCAGATCTGCCGAGATAATTGCAATCGGATGTTCGCGTGAGCTATTTAACCGCTCCAGTTCGTTTTCATAATAGCGCCGGTTATAAAAGCCGGTCAGTTCGTCGTGATAGCTGATATATTGTAGTTCAATCTCATGGCGTTTTTTTATGGTGATGTCACGAACGATCAAAACTATTTCAACATCACCAATCGGGGCCAGGCGGGCTTCGATACAATGATCAGAGCATTTCTCTTTGTAACTAAATTCTACAAGCTGTACCTTGCCACTAACAAGAGCTTTTTTGAGGCTGGCCATAAACTTGGTGGCGATTTCAACGGGTAGTGCATCGAAAATGGTTTTACCAAGTAGCTTGTTCTGCCGGTAGAGACTGCGTGCCTTTTCATGAAGCATCGTTTCATCCTTGACAATGGCTTCAAGAAAAACTCCGTCCCGGTTAACACGGAAAAGCAAATCTGGAATCGCCTCGATCAAAGCCTTGCTGCGCATTTCACTTTCCCGCAATTCTTTTTCTGCTTTTTTCAGTTTGCTGATATCGCGGGTAACGCCCAGCAAGCCTGAAATGTTTCCCATGTTGTCTCTTAAAAAAGTTAAATGCATGTTCACCGGGAGAGTGCTTCCGTCCGCCCGGTAATGTTCTGCTTCAAATAGAAAGGTCCGTTTTTTGTCGATTCCCGGTTCTTTTTCTTTTTCAATTTCTTCCTGCACTATTAAGATTACCTTTTCCAGGCTACTCGGGGGAAATTTCTGGTCCAGGCTTTTACTCATATGTTCACTGGCTGATTCTCCCAGCATGACTTCAACCGAAGGGCTTACATAAGTGGTTTCCATATCCATATTTGTAGTCCAAATAACATCAGAAACATTATCAAGGATTTGCCGGTAAATATCCTCGCTCTGACTGCGGGCTTTTTCTTCCTGCTTGCGTTCTGTTATATCGTGAAAGGCCACGGCAAAACTATCCGGTTCAATTTTGTAGAGGCTCACATCGTACCAGCGCCCCTGTGGTTCATAATAGCTTTCGAAGCAAACCGGTTCTTCACTCGAAGTTACTTTGTCGTAGATCCTGTTCCAGAAAGGATCTGATTCTCCGGTTTTTGATAGTACTGCAGACGCCTTTTGACCGATCACTTTTTCCCGTTTCAGATCCATCATTTTTTCGAAGGCAGTGTTCATCTCAAGGAATATACAATCGCTTGAGGTGTCTCCTTCGTTGAAGATGATCTGGCAGCAGGCAGAAGCGTCGGGCAGATTCTCAAACAAAAGACGATATATTTTAGACTTCGATTTCATAGTGTTTTCCCTTCAGCGATCTGCAGTTATAAAACCTCGTTGTCAATTTCTTTTAGGAAAACCTCTACAACCTGCGGGTCAAAGTGGCTGCCGCTGTTTCCCCTGATGTATTCCAGTGCTTCTTCCCTGCTCCAGGCTTTACGGTAGGGGCGGTCACTGGTTAAAGCATCGTAGACGTCAACCACGGTGAATATGCGTGCCGCCAGGGGGATGGCTTTACCCTTTAGGCCGCGGGGGTAGCCTGAGCCGTCAAATTTTTCATGGTGGCAGTAGGGAATATCGAGTGCCGGACGCAGGTAATCGATGGAAGAAAGCATGTCATAGGCATAAACCGGGTGTTTGCGCATAATATTCCACTCTTCCTCGCTCAACTGGCCGGGTTTGAGAAGAATATCATCGGGGATGCCCATTTTCCCGATATCGTGCAGCAGGGCTCCGCGGCGTACATGGATCAGATCTTCATCACTGATGCCCATTAATCCGGCAATACGCAGTGTTAACTCCGTAACCCGCTGGCTGTGCTCCTCGGTTTCCTCATCTTTTAGAGAGAGTGCGTGAGCCCAGCCCTCGATAGTCGCATCATAAGCCTGCAGTAATTCAAGGCTTCTATTTTCTAACTCATGAAACAACAGTGAATCATCGATGGCCGTAGCAGCCAGATCTGCCAGTCCTGACAGAAGACTGGGGGCATCATCTGCCAGCATTACTTTTTCACTGGTGGAACCGGCCAGAAGGATACCCATGGGACTGTCTTCCCTCTCCAGGACAGCAAAGGCATAGCTTTTGATACCAAATTCCCGTAAGAGCTCTATAAAGGGTATATCCACAGTGGAGTCAAGATCGGTGATTAATCCGGATTTGCCATACTTTTTGATAAACTCATCATAGACTGTTTTAGGAAGTGGTTTTATTAGTCTGGCAAACTCTGGCTGCAAACCAATGCTATCGGCGAGATAGAAGGCCTGTTTATCTTTGTCATAAAGTTGAAAGGCTGCTAAGGGAACTTTGAGGGCAGTAACAATTTCTTTGCAAATGGTCCGGGGAATCATTTCAAGATCCAGCTTGGCATTGAGATTGAAGGCCACATTCAACAGCGATTCAGCCCTGTCCCTTTGGCGTTGTATTTCGTTTTCTGCCTCTTTTCGCTCAGTAATATTTCTGGTCGTGCCCTGGATACCAATTAAGTTACCCTGCTCATCGAAAAGCCACGAGGCGCTAAATTCGGCATGCACAATGTGTTTGTCTTTTGTTATATGGCGAACAGGTATGATTATTGTGCTGTCCCGTTCCGCCGGAGGTTTAGCCAGTTCTCCTGCCAATTTCGTCAGAAGGGCATTGAAGTCTTCGTGTACAGTGAAATCACTTTTGGGCATAGCCATGACTTCTTCAGATGTAAAACCGATCAGTTTCTCAATGGCCGGGCTCATGTAGGTAATGTTACCTTCCAGATCAATCGTCCAGATGACATCTGCAATGTTCTCAGTCATGTACCGATATTTCCGCTCGCTTTCACTTAAAGCAAAGGTCATCTCTTTGGCCAGCGAAAGAGCCCGGTCGCCGGTAGTATGCAGCGTTTTCAGGTAAAAAAAGATCAGGAAGCTGACCAGGAGGCCGATGGCGAGAATACCCCAGGACGCGTATTGATCAACAGCAGACCCAAAAGCCGGCAAGGGTTCGAAGGTAAAGGTCCATTGATGTCCGTAAAGATCAATGGTTTTACTGCTGGTAAACAACGGCTTATGATCTGCATTATCTGTACCGGAGGAGATCTGGCTATTGTAGAGCAGTGTATCCATAGAAACTTCAGTGCCGTCGTATATTTGAAAGCTGATATTTTGAAAAGGCTCCTGAAAAATGTCCTGGATTAGATCCTGCATACGGAAGCCACCCGAGACAAAGCCCCTGATCGCTTCATTCCGCTCCATGGGAGTGTTAAGCGGCATATTTTTGCTGTAAACAGGAATATACATCAGGAATCCGGGCTGGCTGTTCAGTTCATTTTCCGTGATCAGCTTTACCTTGCCGGTGATCGAAGCAGCGCCGGTATCAAGCGCCCGCTCCATGGCAGCCCGGCGCACCGGTTCAGAAAACCCGTTATAGCCGAAAGCACGGCGGTTAATAGCATTAAAGGGTTCGATGAAAACAACAGGGGTATATAACTCATGTTCCCCCTTGGGCCAGACCGTATAATCAGGGGAACCTTCTTCTCTGATCTCTTCGATGTGCTGTGCCAGTTCCGGGGGCCGGACAACCCTGGAAAATGCTATGCCCTGAATGTCCGGGAAAAGGTCATTGCTTTGCCAGTATTGGTTATAGGCCTGCCAGTCTTCTCTGGTAACTATGTCAGAAATAACGAAGGTTCCCGCACCGCTCTGGAGAATCATCTCGAAATGGTGAAGTTGTTCAGTGGTTTTTTTAATAATGCTATCAGTATTGAGATTGTATTGGCGTTCTTTTTCCTGCATAGCAATGTTTTTATAAGACTGCCAGGCAAAAATGAAAAAGGCAAGCAAAACTACCAGTGCAATATAGGGCACAAATTTTTGATATTTTGGCGGTTTGTAAGTTTTACTGAAGGATTCTTTCATGATCTCATTTCCTCTCGGCCGGCATTACCTTGCCTTGCTGTTTAACCTGCGAGTTTCACGGCACAGCTGTGCCGAGTTTTATTGTTGTTCACTTTAAAAACCTTTTATGTGCCTGTAACAGGGGGGATTATAACTTATCTGTAGATGGAGGTAGAGGAGTCCTTTCTATAACAACTTCTGCTCGTGGCTCGATAAGAGATTGGCTCCCTTGCCTGTTCAGATCAGTTCCTCCTGGTAGGCCTGCCTGCACACATTATATTGAGCCTATTATGTAATATATGTTAACATTTTTCTGACTATTTCACAAGTGGAATAGAAGGTAACCTTCGTGGTTTAAGGGGGTAAATAATTGCATAATCTAACGAAAAAATTGATCTGTGCCGGCTCATACATTAACACATGTTAAAAAGCCTGTAATTCTCAGGGAATAACCGATTAAAAGATCCTATGAGTTTGTTTATTAATGAACATTGACAACTACGGTATTGTAGCACTGCTGAGGCAAGGGGAAGGATGAATCAGACGATTGTTCATTGGTGTTCAATGCACAATTACTAAACCCTTTGTGTTTTCATAAAAACAGTGTTGGCCTGGTATCTGGTGTGCTCAGACCAACACTGTTTCACCTGGCTTTTTTATTCTATTCTAATTTTTTTATCTTTTGGATTACCCTTAAAATTTTCGATTGCGTGTTCCCAGGCTTCTAAACCTATATCCTGATTATAATATGTTGATACTTCATTCAAATGAGCCAGGGCAATTTTACCGGTCATGAGCGGATCATCACCGGTTACATCGGTGTTGGGATCAACAGTCCCATGCTCCAGTTCTATGTTGATTCCTTCAAGGTATTCCTCGGGAGTGAATCC
>CAZDKY010000004.1:0-28909 GCA_964506505.1 uncultured Syntrophomonadaceae bacterium | reverse complement strand
TCCTCCCCTTGGCTCACTGTCACTTCTGAGCTTCTCGCTTTAGTTCGCGTTGCCGGTATTGTTTGGCCCTCTTTCTGCCGGAAACTTTCTTCAACCGGCAGTCAATAATTGCCAAGCCTATCTTAACTATCCACTAAGCTCACCACCGGATTGCTCTTTAAAGCAGATGAACTTTTTCGGCATCAAATAAATACTGGCATAAAAAAAGGTTATGGGCAGCAGATCCGGTACCTGGCAACCCTCTGCTGAAGGCAAAAGATAAAGCCTCCTGCATAACACATATGCGCATCAGGCTTTGCAAGAAACGAGAAGAGCACAGGATTTTCAGAATGCCTGCGGCAGTTGTCTGAGCGAGCGGCAGGCGGGCGAGTTCTGACGCAGCCTGAAAATCCGAGCACCTTCAATACTTTGATACAAAGCCAGCGTGTGGTGTTATGCAGGAGGCAACCTGTGAGTGATGATGCGGTGTTTGAAAGAAAGATATGGATATTAAGTGCGCCGTGGCAGCTAGAAGCAAGTTGTGGTATGAAAATTGCGAATATTTATATAAGAGAATCAGTTGCGGGGAGGGTTGCTTATGTCAATTTTCATGGCCAGGCTGGCGGAAGAGAAACTGTCGTTAAGAATGGCGTCAATGATCTGGAAGCAATAATGCACTATTGTGCAGGCAAACAATTGCCCTGTGCAATATATTGCAGGGAGGTGGACAGGCTTTGGAAAGGATGAGCGAATTCAGACTGCATGGCCGGGGCGGACAAGGTATCGTTGTGGCTGCTTCAATTTTTGCCGAATCGGTTTTTTTAACCGGTAAATATGCAAGGGCTTTCTCACTTTTTGGTGCCGAACGCCGCGGTGCGCCGGTAACTGCTTTTATCCGGGTCAGTGAAAGAAGGCTGATGCCACGAAGCCGGATCTACAGACCCGATTATATTGTCATGCTTGATGCTACTCTGAACAAAAATAATATGACGGCCGGGATTACGGAAAAAAGCATAGTGATCGTCAATGCTGCCGCCGAAGAAGAAGATCTTCGGCGGGAGATTGAGCTAAAAGGAGCAGCCGCTGTTTATACCGTGGATGCTACTGCTATTGCCTGGAAATACAATTTAACTATCGGCAGTTTTCCTCTTGTTAATACAGTTATGCTCGGATCGATGGTCAGGATCAGCGGATTTTCTTCCATGGAAAATCTCTTTAATGCTATCCGTAAGAGGGTCAGCACCAGTATCGCCGCCAATTTAAAAGCGGCTGAAGAAGGTTTTTCCATGGTTAAGGAGGTGGAACGGATTGTCAACTGAAACGAAGGTTGATGCAACGCCCTATCTGGTTGGTTGTGAACCAAGCACAGCCAACAAAACAGGAGAGTGGAGTATTCTTACACCGCGCCGGGGCAACAGGGCCTCTCCCTGCAGTCTCGACTGCCTGCTTGACGGGGAAGTGCCCTCCTGGCTGGAAGCAGTGAAACTGGAAAAATGGGAAGAAGCCTGGCAGATAATGAAACGGAAAAACCCATTTCCGGCCCTGACCGGTCAGGTATGTTTTCATCCCTGCACTGATAACTGCAACCGAGGTCAACTGGACGAGCCGATAGCAATCCCGGAAGTGGAAAAAGCAATAGGACTGTGGCGTCTGAGAAATTACCGGCCACGACAAAAGCTTTCGCCGACACTGGGAAAAATAGCGGTGGTCGGTTCCGGACCTGCCGGGCTGAGCTGCGCTTTTTATCTCAATGAAGCAGGTTACGATGTATCAGTATTTGAAAGAGAGGAGCAGCCTGGCGGCATGCTTAACCTTGGCATTCCCGTATACAGGTTGCCGCGAAGTATAATGCAGAAAGAAATTGCCGTTCTCCAGGAGGATGGAATAAAGTTTTTTTGTCGTTGCCGGGTCGGCAGCGATCTGAGCCTTGAGGAGCTATATAGAGACTATGATCGGGTATTTCTGGCCACGGGAGCCTGGTTGTCCCGCCGGTCGTCCATAAAAGGTGAAGATCTTCCGGGAGTATGGACTGCCCTGGATTTCCTTTCTACCGTTAATCGAGGGGGAAAACCGGATCTGGAGGGGCCGGTTTTTATTATCGGTGGTGGTAATGCCGCCGTCGACAGTGCAAGAATGGCCCTGAGGCTCGACGGAGTCAAACAGGTTAGCCTGTTCTATCGACGAAGCAGGCTGGAAATGCCGGCCGAACAGGGAGAAGTTGAAGCAGCGGTTAAGGAAGGAGTCGAGCTTAACTTTAATGCCGTGCCCTGTGAAATAAAAAGTGAACAGGGGAAAATCAAAAAAGTTGTTTTTGCTTACAGCAGAACAAGCCGCCAGGGTTTGCACATCGATAAAACCCGTATTTCCACCAGGCAATGCGGCACATTGATTATGGCCCTGGGACAAAAGGCTGATTATTCCCTGTTCGAAAACCTGAAAGATCATCAGCGCCTTTTTGCAGGAGGAGATCTGGTTAGCGGGCCCTCTACTGTAGCTGAAGCGATCAAAGCGGGGCGGATAGCGGCTTTAAGCATTAAAGCAGACCTGGAAGGACTGACCGGACCGACGATATATAAAGTAGAAACTGCAGCGGTTGCTTTTGAAGAACTAAATTTGGCTGTCGGGACATATTTTCAGCCCCTTGGAAAGCAGCTGTCGCCGATAGATGAAGCAGACCGCTGTTTGGGATGTGGCACCTGCACTTCATGCGGAATATGCTACCTCTTTTGTCCAGACCTGGCGGTCAGGATAGTCGACGGGCGCTGTGAATTTGATCTTGAATACTGCAAGGGGTGCGGCATCTGTGAAAAAGAATGTCCCTCCAGGGCCCTGGTAATGGAAGGAGGAAGATGAAGATGGCTTTTGAACTGATGAGCGGTAACCAGGCTGCAGCGACAGCAGTGCTAAAGGCAGGGGTGGACCTCATTGCCGCCTATCCTATTACTCCTCAGACTGCTATCGTCGAAGCTCTGGCTAACTTTGCTGCCAAAGGACAGTTAAAAGGTGAATTTGTCAGTGTCGAATCGGAATATTCGGCGCTCTCCTGCTGTAACGGAGCGGCAGCGGCAGGAGCCAGGGTCTTCACGGCCACTGCCTCGCAAGGGCTTGCTTACATGCATGAAATGACTCACTGGTGCTGCGGAGCGCGATTGCCTGTTGTCATGGCCAATGTAAACCGCGCCATCGGTGCGCCCTGGTGCCTCGATCCCGACCAGGGAGACAGTCTCAGCCAGAGAGACACCGGCTGGATACAGATCTACTGTGCCGGAGCCCAGGAAGTGTTTGATACCATTCTGCAGGCTTTTGTCCTTGCGGAAAAAATACTTTTACCCTGTATGGTGGTTTTCGATGGTTTTTACATATCCCACACTTATGAAGCGATCGATGTCCCGGACAGCGAAACGGTCGCTTCTTTCATTGGCAAGCCTTCCTTCAGGGGCCAGGTTATTCCCGGCAGCCCCGCCAACATTCACGGGCTGACCACTTCGGAAAGACTGCACCAGCTAAACGGCAAAACCCATAATGATATGCTCGCCGCGGCGGATCATTACAAAATAATCAATGATCAATTTGCCGCCACTTTTGGCCGACGTTATGGTTGTATTGAAACATTGATCCCCCGGGGAGCGAAAAATGTCATTGTCACAGCCGGAGCGATGTCCGAGACTGTAAGATGGAAGCTGCCGGAGCTGCCTGAGACAGGCCTTATTCAGCTGCGCATGTTCAGACCCTTCCCCGCTGCAGAAATTAGTAAACTTATTAAAGAAAAGTCTATCGAAAAGGTAATTGCCATTGATCGCAATTGTTCTGCAGGTGTTGGCGGGATTATGGGGCAGGAGTTAAAGGCTGCATTCTACGACATGGATCAGAAGCCGGCACTGGTCAATCTGATTTTAGCCGGGGGAATCGATCTGACCGGTACGATGCTGGAACAAATTTGCCGGCTGGCAGTGAAACAGGGAACAGTTACAGAAAAGTGGGGAGGGGATAAATTGTGAGAGCGGTAGATTTTTTAAGGGATCAGGAAATGATTTACTCAGGGCACAATGCCTGTCCGGGCTGTGCTGCAGCTTTGTCGGTACGCTATCTGACCAGAGCGCTGGGCCCCAACCTGGCCATTGTTCTGACTGCTTCCTGCTGGAGCATTATAGCCGGTGTGCCGCCTCTGACGGCGCTTAAATGTCCCATTTTACACTGTCCCTTTCCCAGCGCCGGAGCAGTGGGCAGCGGTCTGAAACGTGGGCTTATGATAAAAGGTTTTAAAGACACAACAGTGGTGGTCCTGGCCGGCGACGGAGGTACTTTTGATATCGGGTTACAGGCCCTCTCAGGGGCGGCACAGCGTAATGAAGACTTAATATTTGTTTGCTATGACAATGAGGCATACATGAATACCGGAATGCAGTCCAGTTCAGCCACCCCCTTTGGAGCGCGGACTGCTACTGCTCCCTATCCTCTGTTTAAAGAAGGTCAGAAGAAAAACATTATGCAGATCATGGCTGCACACAGTATCCCCTATGCGGCCACGGCAACAGTGGCTTTTCCTGATGATATGATCGAAAAATTTAAAAAGGCAAAATCCATAAAGGGATTCAGGTTTATACACATTTTATCGCCATGCCCTCCGGGATGGGGCACCGAATCTTCAGAAACGATCCATCTATCCCGGCTTGCTGTTGCTACGGGTGCTTTTCCCCTTTATGAAATTAGCAACGGTTCACTGTGGAGAATGACTGTTCAGGAAGAAAAACGGATCCCTCTGAGTGAATACCTTAATTGTCAGAAGCGTTTCAGGGGCATGGATCCGGAGCGTATGCAGGCTCTTCAGAAAGAAGTTGATCACGACTGGGAAATATTGATGAAACGAATAACCCAACGAATAATCCAATGTGGAGAATAATTTTTAGAATTATAATAAATATTATAATTGTCAGCAGGAATATTTAGCTCTAAGAAGAAAATAAATAAAGAGTGATGCTCAAAAAAAATATCAGGGAGGTGTATTATCTTGCGGGAACTTGCCGCTTCAGTTATTACTGAAAATGTAGACGAAATGTGCCAGCAGGCAAACATTTACCTGCCCGAAGATTTATTTGATCTTATAAAAAAATCTCTGGATACGGAAGAATCGCCTGTTGGTAAAGAAGTAATCAAGCAGCTAATCGAAAATGTGGAGATCGCAAAGAATGAAAAAATTCCTATCTGCCAGGATACAGGGTTTGCTGTTTTCTTTGTGGAATGGGGACAGGAAGTTCACCTGACCGGAGGATCGCTTGAAGATGCTATCAATGAAGGTGTCCGACGCGGATATGAGAAAGGGTACCTGCGCAAATCAATTGCCACAGATCCTCTTTACGAAAGGAAAAATACGGGTGACAACACACCGGCCGTAATTTATACCGATCTTGTCCCCGGCGACAAAGTCAAGATCACCTTTGCCGCGAAAGGCGGAGGCAGCGAAAACATGAGCACAGTTCGGATGATGAAACCTTCTGATGGTGAAGAAGGAGTGATTGATTTTGTCGTCAAACACTGCAAGGAAGCAGGACCAAACCCCTGCCCACCTATCATTGTAGGAGTGGGGATCGGAGGTACTTTTGAAAAAGTAGCCATGCTGGCTAAAAAGGCTCTTCTAAGGCCGGTTGGCCAGCCCAACCCGGATAAAAGGTTCGCCGAGCTAGAACAGAAATTGCTTAAAAAAATTAACGACCTGGGAGTTGGACCGCAGGGATTTGGCGGAAGTACCTTTGCCCTGGCAGTCCATATCGAAACTTATCCTTCCCATATTGCCAGTATGGCAGCAGCAGTTAATATTAACTGTCATGCCAGCAGGCACGTGGAAAGAATAATTTAAGCAAAAAAATAAGAAAGGAGGCATAAACGATGGAAATAAAAAAAATTAAAGCGCCCCTGACCGATGAAGATGTAACAGCCCTGAAAGCCGGTGATAATGTTCTGATCAGCGGTGTAATTTATGCCGCACGCGATGCTGCACACAAGCGGCTGGTTGAACTGATGAGTAAGAATGAACCTCTTCCTTTAGATTTACAGGGCCAGATTATTTATTACGTTGGACCAGCTCCGGCTAAACCAGGACAGGCTATCGGATCGGCCGGGCCGACAACCAGCGGTCGAATGGACGCATATACACCGCAGATGCTTGAACATGGAATGAAAGCTTGCATAGGTAAAGGGAAACGCGACCAGGCGGTCAAGGACGCGCTTGTTAAATATAAAGGCGTTTACATGGCTGCTGTCGGGGGAGCAGGAGCTTTGCTATCAAAGAGAATTAAAAAGAGCGAAGTGGTTGCCTATCCTGAACTTGGCGCGGAGGCAATCCGGCGCCTTGAAGTTGAAGATTTCCCGGCAACTGTAATCAACGATGTTCACGGAAACGATCTTTATGTCGAAGGAGCAAAAGCATACGCCCGGTAGAAACATCTTACAGTAAATGCATTTTAATTGTAGTTGTAGCACAATAATTTTCTGCGGTGACTTAAAAGAATAGCGGAACATTTATTGCAAAGAAATGTTTATTAATTCAGTTTTATATTCCCCGAGAATTAATTTATAACGACGATATATGAAAACTGAAAGTTGAGTGAGAAAATTGTCTCAAACGGTTTCTGGAAGAAATAAATGATGCTCCCGAAGGATGATTAAAAAAAAAAAGAAAGCAGGTAAAAGGTTATGTCTGTCAATAAAGAAGAGTTGCTGGCCAAATCAAAAAAACCGGCGGAGGATGCAATGCGTTTGCACCCCTTTTACAAGGGGAAAATTGAGGTGGCCCTGAAAAGCTGTGTTCGTGATGTAAACGATTTTGCGATCTGGTATACCCCCGGGGTGGCTGAGCCCTGCAGGGCCATAGAGAAAAACAAGGAAGATGTTTATAAGTACACCAATAAAGGCAACTTCGTAGCCGTGGTTTCGGACGGAACCAGGGTCCTCGGCCTCGGCGATATCGGACCCGAAGCAAGTATGCCGGTTATGGAAGGAAAGGCGCTGCTCTTTAAATATCTGGGCGGGGTCGATGCTTTTCCGGTATGTGTTGATACAAAAGACGGTGAAGAATTGATCAAGTTTGTCAAAATGCTGCAGCCCTGCTTTGGCGGGATCAATCTGGAAGACATTGCCAGCCCGAAATGTTTCTATGTGCTCGATCGGCTGAAGGAAGAATGCCATATTCCTGTGTGGCATGATGATCAGCAGGGAACAGCCCTTGTTAACCTGGCCGGTTTAATCAACGCCCTTAAAATTGTGGGCAAGAAAATCGATGAAATAAAATTAGTAATGAATGGAGTCGGCGCAGCCAATATCTGCACCATAAGGCTCTTGATGGCTGCCGGTGTAGATCCGAATAAAGTGATCATGGTTGACAGCAAGGGCACACTCCACAAAGGAAGAACTGAACTGAAAGAACAGCACCCCATCAAGTGGGATCTGGCACAAAAAACCAATGCTGAAGGAGTAGTTGGTGGAGCAGCTGAAGCATGCAAGGGAGCAGACGTGATGATTGCTCTCTCCAAGCCCGGCCCTGACACAGTAAAAAAAGAATGGATTGCCAGCATGGCTAAAGATGCCATTGTTTTTGCCTGTGCCAACCCGCTGCCTGAAATATGGCCATGGGAAGCCAAGGATGCTGGAGCGAAAATTGTCGCGACCGGACGTTCCGATTTCCCGAATCAGGTTAACAACTCACTGGGATTCCCGGCTATTTTCCGCGGCGTCCTTGATGTCCAAGCCACTGAAATTACAGATAGCATGTGCATTGCCGCTGCCGAAGAACTGGCTGCCTGTGCACCAAATAACGGTACAGATCCGGATAGTATACTGCCGACTATGGATATGCCGGAAGTATATCCCCGTGTAGCGACTGCTACCGCAATGAAAGCTATCGAAGAAGGGGTGGCCAGAATTAAGCCAAGCCGTGAAGAGGTCTTCAGGAAAGCTGAAGCAACAATTAAAAAAGCTCAGGCCCAGACTAAAACGTCCATGGAGAAGGGTTATATTCCAGCTCCCCCGGCTGAATAAGCGAGGAGATTAATATGAGCGACGGAATCAACAACGATAGCAATAACGAGATTACGATGGTTGACATTTATATAATGGGTAAGCGTTATACGGTACCGGAAACGCTCACAATTATTGACGCAATGGAATACGCCGGCTATCAACTTAAGCGGGGATGCGGGTGCCGGGCCGGTTTTTGCGGTGCCTGTGCTACTGTTTACCGGATAGCCGGCGAATTTGAATTAAAAGTGGGCCTGGCATGCCAGACCAAGGTGGAAGACGGCATGTATTTGGCCCAAATTCCTTTTTTCCCAGGAAGAAAAGCTGTTTACAACCTTGAAGAAATCAAACCATCGGTTGCCGATTTTGCCCAATTATATCCGGAAGTTTTCCGCTGTTTGGGCTGTGGCGCATGTACCAAGGCCTGTCCGCAGGATATTGATGTTATGCAGTATGTGGCCTACCTGCAGCGCGGTGAATTTGAGAAAGCAGCAGATATTTCCTTTGACTGCGTGATGTGCGGTCTGTGTTCTTCAAGATGCCCGGTAAATATTGTCCATTACAATGCAGCTCTGGCCTCCCGACGCCTCTACAGCCGGTACATTGCCAAACCAGATGCATTTCTCTCTGAAAGAGTGGTGGCAATCGAAACAGGTGAACTGGATGCCGAAATCGATGCTCTGATTAGTGCGGATAAGGATAAATTGATAGAACTATATAACAACCGCGAGATCGAAAAGTAGGCTATGAGAGGAGGAGCAGATCAGTGTCCTACACACCACAGCTCAAAGAGCTGATAAAAAAAGTTGAGGAAACAAGAACTTCGCGTATAGGACAGGACTATCCCAGAATGTCCCCGGAGGAGAAACAGGAAGTCCTTGAAAAATTTCACCCCGATCATATTGATAAAGGTTTCCGAAAAATAAAAGTCGGCGTAGACAAAGGAGCACGAATGCCCGTTGAAATGGCCGATGTTTTTGAATCATGGAGCCGTCTGCGGGATGTGACTCTGGACCTGAATGCAGAACCCGACTATGATGTAGATGTTTTGATCATCGGTGGAGGTGGAGCTGGGGCATCAGCGGCACTGGAAGCACATGCCGCCGGAGCCCGGGTGATGGTAACAACAAAGCTGCGCTTTGGTGATGCCAATACAATGATGGCCCAGGGAGGCATCCAGGCTGCTGATAAGGCAAACGATACTCCGACTATTCATTATCTCGATGTCCTGGGCGGAGGACATTTTGATAACGTTCCTGAATTAGTTCGAGCCCTGGTAATGGATGCTCCGCTGGTGATCAAATGGCTTGAAGATCTGGGGGCAATGTTTGATAAAAAAGAGGATGGAACGATGATCACCAGCCATGGCGGTGGGACATCACGCAAGCGTATGCATGCTGCACGTGATTACACGGGAGCGGAAATTATGCGAACTCTTCGCGATGAAGTCTACAATCACCAGATTACAGTTATTGAATTTTGCCCTGCCGTTGAGCTGCTTCTGGATGAAGAAGGCCAGGCCGCCGGAGCGGTTTTATACAATCTGGAAACAGAACAATACCATGTTGCCCGTGCTAAAACTGTAGTTCTTGCCACAGGAGGTTCAGGGCGTCTTCACTACCAGGGGTTCCCCACCAGTAATCATTATGGGGCGACCGGAGATGGTCTTGTTATGGGTTACCGGGCTGGGGCGAAAACACTCTATGCCGATTCAATCCAGTATCACCCAACAGGCGGTATTTACCCGCCGCAGTTGCTTGGTATGCTGGTAACAGAGAAGACTCGCAGTCTCGGAGCAACACCTCTGAATGTCAGGGGTGAACAATTTGTATATCATCTCGAAACGAGAGATGTCGAAGCATCGTCGATCATTCGCGAATGCCATGGTCGCAACCTGGGCGTTCCTCTTCCAACAGGGATGAGTGCAGTCTGGCTGGACTCGCCGTTGATCGAAATGATTCACGGAGAGGGAACTATTGAGCATCGTCTGCCGGCCATGCTCCGCCAGTTCAAAAACTTTGGTGTTGATATCAGACGAGAGCCTATGTTGATTTATCCTACTCTTCACTATCAAAACGGCGGGCTCAAGATTGATGTTAATGCCAGGAGTACTGTTAAAAATCTTTATGTGGCCGGCGAAACAGCAGGTGGAATTCACGGTACCAACAGGCTAATGGGTAACTCCCTGCTTGATATCACTGTTTTCGGCCGCCGGGCAGGCCGAAATGCAGCTATTGACAGCCAAAATTTGCCGGTTCCGAAGAAGTTAAGCCTTGAGCATGTAGAAGCCTATCACCGCGAACTTGATGAAAGGGGAGCGGCGGACGACCGGGTCGGCCCTATGCTTCTGCCGCATTATACTCACCGTTGAGCAGAATGTTAATTTAAAACTGCACAGAGGTATTAATTTGTATTATATGCTTCCGGCAGTGTTTGGTCTCCAGTTAGAAATAGATAAGGCGGTTCATCTACCTCATACCGGGGAAAGTGAGCTGCCTGAGGGCTTCGTATAAGACAAGCGCTACTGTATTGCCGAGATTAAGTGAGCGCTGTATTTGCTCAACCATGGGTACCCGTAACACATGATCAGCTTTAGCCAGTACCTCGGAAGAAAGTCCCTTTGTTTCAGAACCGAAAACAAGGAAATCATCAGGCCGGTAAAGGATCCGGTGATAATGATCTTCACCGTGGGTCGAAAAGCAAAGCAGCCGTGCATTGTCGTAGGCTTGCTTAAAAGCATTATAATTTTGATGGACTTCCAAATCGAGATAGGGCCAGTAATCAAGTCCTGAACGCTGCACTTTCTTTTCGTCGATGGAAAAGCCAAGCGGTTCAATCAGGTGCAGTTTTGTTCCGGTCATTACACATGTTCGAGCAATATTACCGGTGTTCGGAGGTATTTCCGGTTCTACAAGCACAACATGCATTATTTCTGCCTCTTATTTTTAGGTTTTTCCTGTTCCGATTTTTGCTCTTTCATCGTCTCATTAAATTCCTTCAGTTTATCCAAAACTTTGTCATTAAATGATCCATTTGTATAAGAGCCGTCTTTTTTCTTCCTTCCTGCCTTGAGCCCCGATAAAATCTCCAGTCCTTCATCAATATTCTTGATGGAGTAAATATGGAATTTGCCTTCTTCAACCGCCTGCTGAATTTCTTTTTTCAACATCAGGTTGCGGCGGTTCTGTTCGGGAATTACCACACCCTGGCTGCCGGTCAATCCAACAGCTTTGCAGGCCAGGTAGAAACCTTCTATTTTGGTGTTTACAGCTCCTATGGGCTGAATTTCCCCTTTCTGGTTTAAGGAACCGGTTACTGCCAGATCCTGGCGCAGTGGGACATCGGCCAGGCTTGAAAGCAGGCAGAACAACTCGGCCGCCGAAGCGCTGTCGCCGTCAATACCGCCGTATGATTGTTCAAAACAGATGCTGGCGGTCAGGTTAATCGGAACCAGTGAACCGTATCGTTTGCCAATAAAGCCGCTTAAAATAAGCACTCCTTTATTATGGATGTTGCCGCTCATATCACTTTCTCTTTCGATGTTGATAATGCCTTTGCGGCCCAGATATGTAGATACGGTAATCCTTGATGGTCTACCGAACTGGTAGTCTCCCTGGTCGAGTACTGAAAGGGCATTGATCTGTCCTATTTTCGAGCCCTCAAGGTCAATCAAGGTGGTACCTTCCCGAATTGATTCAATAATTTTCTGTTCGTATTTATTTGATCGGAAGATCATTTCTTCCAGGGCTTTTTCAACCTGTTTTTTACCAACCACATCTACTCCGTCCATTTCGGACCAGGCATCTGCTTCGAAAAGGAGATCAACAATCTCATTAAATCTAGTACTCAACTTTTTTTGATTTTCGGCCAGCCTGCCGCTGTATTCAACTATTTCGGCTACTGCTTCCTTGTTAAAATGATGCAGATTTTGATTGGCACAGTGGTACGATATAAAACCACCCATTTTTAGGACATTATCTTTTTTCCGTTCCATTTCAACATCAAAATCGGCCTTGATTTTAAACAGTTTGCGAAAATCTTCATCAAAATGATAAAGAATGTGATAAAGATATGGATTGCCAATCATGACTACTTTGATATTCAGCGGTATTGGCTGTGGGCGAAGGGTGGCCATGGCTACTAAACCAAAATGTTCACCGATATTTTCAATCCTAATTTCATTGGTGCGCAGGACCCTCTTGAGCACTTCCCAGGACTGCATGGCCGTTAAAACATCTCGTGCCTGCAGAATCAGGTAACCGCCGTTAGCCTGGTGCAGCGCTCCAGGTTTAATCATTGAAAAATCGGTAACCACCATCCCCATCCTGTTTTCATACTCAACCCTGCCCAGCAGGTTATAGTAAGAGGGGTTGGTCTCATGAACCATCGGTGCACCCCTGGTCTCGCGGTTGTCTACCAGCAAATTTACAGTGTAACGCTGTTCGGTCTGTTCCTTACTCTGCCTGCGCAGCCAGAGCATGGGGTTCTGCTGTTCGTCCTCTTCTCCCCTGAAATCACTCAAATTGGAAAGTACATCGTCCTGGAAAGCCTGCAGATATTTCTTTACTTCAGGATAATCATCGTAATCCTCCGTTAATTCATTAAAAAGGTGACCGATGGCTGCCAGTCCGATTTTCTGATCCAGATCTTTAAGTTTTTCCTTCAGCTCTTTTTCGAATTTTTGTACCCGGCGCATGATTTCCATCGCTTTAAGCTGTACATCTGTCGATTTCTTTTCCAGTTCGTCTTTTTTAGATTGTTCCAGCTTGGCGTACTCCTCTTCGCCTATCTGTTCTCCATCCTGGACCGGGATTGTTACGAATCCGGAAGAAGTTCTTTTCAGGGTAAAACCATTATCCTGGGCGACCTTATTCAGCTCTTCCAAAAGAGTACTGCGGGATTCCTGGAACTCCTTTACATAAACTGATTTCTGCCTTTCGTAATCTTCACCGTCAAAAGCTTTGGGAATATGTTGTTTTAAATCATCAAGTAGTTCTTCTATCTGTTTGCAGAAGGCATAGCCTCTCCCGGCCGGTAGGCGCATGGCAATTGGCTCACCGGGGTGTTCAAAATTATAGACATAAACCCAGTCGTCGGGAACCGGTTCTTTGCTGGAAATCTTCTTTATGATCGATTGAGCATAGCTTGACTTGCCTGTTCCCGTCAGTCCGGTCATGAAAATATTATATCCCGGTTTCTTTATACGCAGGCCAAATTCGGTTGCTTTAACTGCCCTTTCCTGGCCAACCATGCCCTCCAGCGGAGGAACACTTTCGGTGGTTTCAAAAGGTATTTCGTTCAGATTGCAGGATTTTCTTAATTCGGCAGCTTTTAATTCTTTCCAGGCCATTATATTTCTCCTTTCTTCTGGACATAAAAACATAAACTTGCCAGAAAACACTGGTCGCACCTCGGATTGCGGGCGGAACAAACAGCCCTGCCGTGGGCAATCAAACGATGGTGTAGATCAATCCAATTTTCCTTCCGTATAACCTTTTTCAGCTGTTCTTCAACTGATATGACATCTGTGCCGTCAGCAATCCCAAGCCTCTTTGATACCCTGAATACGTGCGTATCAACAGCAAGAGCTGCTTTCTTAAAGCCGACGCTGATTATAATATTGGCTGTTTTACGTCCTACTCCGGGCAATTTAACAAGTTCGTCAAAACTTTCCGGCAGACTTCCCCCGTACTGTTTTTCTATAATCTTGCTGGCCTTGACCAGTGAGCGGCTTTTATTTTTGTACAAACCACAACTTTTGACATACTGTTCCAGCTCTTCAGGGGTCATTTTCGCCATTGCAGAAAATGAGGATATATCATCGAAGAGTTTTACTGTAATTTTATTGACCTGCTCATCTGTTGTCTGGGCGGAGAGAACTGTGGCAACAAAAAGCTGGTACTTGTTCTTAAAAACAAGGCTTGTTTTTGCCAGAGGATAATGCTCGGCAAGAAGTTTTAAAATCAGCCTTATGCGTTCTTTTTCCAGGATTTTCATTTCTTTGCTGGGCATACATTATTATAGATCGGCATCCCTGATGGGTAAAGCCCTAAATATTCTTACACAAACAAACGCTGCAATGCCCGACTGCCTTTTGCGTGCAACATCCATGCAGGGATTAAAAACCACTGCGGTAACAATCATTGATCTCTTAATGTATACGACACCGGGAGCCAAACACTGCGAACGTGGTCACGGATCGTTCTACACTTCTAATCTGTGCTCACTTTAGTTCGCGCTGCCCGGTTTTGTTTGGCCCTGCTTCTGCCAGGGTAGTGTTTAATTCCCTGTCCTGATTTTAAGAATATAACCGGTCAAAAAAAACAGAATAAAGCCTTTTGCAGCACGTGTCCGTCAATCAGATAGAAGTGGTAAGCGGGAGATTAATGTAAAAGGTATTTATAACCTGATGTGCAGGGATAAAAATGATTCCACTAGCTCAGCTGCTGTCTGTTGATTCGTTCCGCCGACTCTCGAGATAATGGTGAAAGAGGAGCACTTTAAGTGTGGCAGTTATGGGTATGGCCAGAATAATGCCGAAAAGGCCCATCAGATGAGCACCAATCAGAATTATAACGATAACAGTGAGCGGGCTCAGGTCTGTTGCTTTGCCAAGGAAAAAAGGAGTAAAAACGAAAGCGTCGAGGATTTGTACAATGACATAAATCAGCAGGATCAAAAAGAAATTAGGCGTGTCGGGCATTATAGCAATCATCAGGGCAGGGATGGCAGCCATGACAGGGCCGACATAGAGGATAATGTTTAATGCTCCGGCCAGCATACCAAGAATAAGGGCAAACGGCATCCCGAGGATGGAAAGGCCAAGACAGGTCAGGATGCCGACAAAGAGGCATTTCAGCAATGTCCCCCGGATATAAGCCCCAACTTTTTCATCGATTGTTTTTATAATATGGACGACGTTCTCCTTGTAGATGCGGGGGAAAAGAAGGGTCAGGTTATTTTTTACATTTTCAAGATCGCGAACCATATAAAAGACAATAAATACCAGAGCAAATATAACCCATATCTGTGAGAATACTCCCATGGAAATGGTTGTCAGACTGCGAAGCAGCTGCTGAATGTTCCCAGGGGCTTGACGTATAAACTGGTCGGTATATTCGACAAATATTTCTGTAAGCTGAAGGTTAAAACGCTGATCCAGTTCTTCAAGCTGAATAATTAAAGTGGGCATTTCATGGACAAATTCAGAGGATAAAAAAACAATCATCTGGCGAAGTTCAATGATTAAACCAGGGATAAGCAGGTAGAAGAACATTATTACCACAAAAAGGATCAAAATAGAGGCTATCATGCCTGCCCAAAGAGGCTTGATTTTAATGCCAATTAAAAAATTAACAAGGGGGCTGATCGTGTAGACAATAAAGAGAGCGATAACAATGATCGAGATAACAGGCGCCAGTTTAACGATTACGTGAAAGAGGATATAAACTGCGGCAGCAACCAGGGCAATTTTCAAGGCCAGTCGGACTTCGTGATCTTTGAACACGTCATGACTCCCTTGATACAGGCTGGAAAGCCTTTCATTATGATCAGGAATCAGTTTATATATTATTTATTTTAGCATAAAACAGAAAGTAAAAAAAGTGACAGGGCGCAAAGGATTAGCATATCGTCAGGTCGAAAGAATATTTAACGGCGAAGAATAAAAGGTTGGATCTTAGATGCCACAGGAAAGGCGGAAAATCCTTCAGCTTTGTTTTTTCGCCGTCTTCACTGCATTCTGACACCTGAGAAAAGCGGAGGATCGAAAGTTATAATGCCTGATTTTGTTCATCTACATTGCCATACGGAGTTCAGTCTTCTGGATGGCGCAGCAAGGATCAATGATTTAGTTAAGAAGGCGGCCGCCAATAAAATGCCGGCCCTCGCTATTACCGATCACGGGACAATGTTCGGCGTGATTGACTTTTACCGGGCGGCAAAAGAAGCAGGTGTTAAGCCAATCATCGGCTGTGAGGTATATGTGGCGCCCCGTTCGCGATTTCAAAAAGAAGCGCGCCGTGATGACAGCCAGTATCACCTGGTTTTGCTGGCCGAAAGCAACACTGGCTATCAGAACCTGACGAGACTTGTTTCAGCGGGATTTTTGCAAGGTTTCTATTACAAACCGCGTGTAGATCGAGAACTTCTGGAAAAATATCATGAAGGATTAATTGCCATGAGTGCTTGCCTGGCAGGAGAAATACCAATTTTAATTCTGCAGGGGCAGATAGAGAAAGCCCGAGAGACTGCCATATACTACAGGGATGTTTTTGGACCAAATAATTTTTACCTGGAGCTTCACGATCACGGGCTGCCGGAACAGAAGATTGTCAACGAAGTGCTGGTCCGGATTTCCAGAGAAGAAGGAATTCCCCTGGCAGCTTCAAACGACGTCCATTATCTGAATCGTGATGATGCTGCTGTGCATGACGTTTTGCTATGTATCCAGACCGGTAAAACCATAGACGACGAAGACCGCATGCGCTTTGAAAAAGAAGAGTTTTATTTTAAAACAGCCGAGGAAATGGCCGAAAAGTTTAAAGATTTCCCCGATGCGATCTCCAATACTGTTTTAATTGCTGAAAGATGCAATGTAAAAAAGGATTTTTCGCAGCGTCATCTGCCCGAATTCGACCTTCCGGAAGGCAAAAATCCTTATGATTACCTAAAGGAACTCTGCTACCAGGGCATTGAAGATCGATATTTGGAAATAACATTGGATATGAAAAAACGTCTCGAGTATGAACTTTCCGTTATTCGGCAGATGGGCTTTGCCAATTATTTTTTAATTGTCTGGGATCTGATTAAATACGCCAGAAAAGCCGGAGTTATAGTTGGCCCGGGCCGTGGCTCCGCTGCAGGCAGCCTGGTGGCTTACTGCCTCGGTATTACCAATATTGAACCTCTTCAGCATGGCCTCCTATTTGAACGCTTTCTGAATCCCGAACGCATTTCAATGCCAGATATTGATATTGATTTTTGTGATGACAAGCGAGACCTGGTTATCCACTATGTAACAGAAAAATATGGCCAGGAAAGGGTCGCCCAGATCATTACCTTCGGGACCATGGCAGCAAGAGCAGCTGTAAGAGATGTAGGCAGAGCGATGGCCATTCCCTATGCCGAAGTTGATCGTATAGCAAAGCTGATTCCTACGGAACCAAAGATGACTATAGACAGGGCATTGAAGCAAAGCAAAGAATTGCAGCAGTTGTATAAAGAAGAACGATATCGTGAACTGCTCGATACATCAATGGCGGTAGAAGGCATGCCCCGTCATGCTTCGATCCATGCTGCTGGAGTGGTTATAGCGAGGGAACCGCTTGTCAATTATGTCCCTCTTTACCGCACTGCCGATGGTGCGGTTGTTACACAGTTTCCCATGAATACGATTGAAGATCTTGGACTTCTCAAAATGGATTTCCTGGGGTTGAAAACACTTAGTATAATCGGGGAAGCTCTCGATAACATTCATCGACGACATGATATTGATATAAAGATAGAGGATATTCCTCTTGACGATAAATCCACTTATGCAATGCTCTCCCGCGGAGAGACAACTGGCACCTTTCAGCTAGAAAGTTCAGGCATGAGAAACGTACTCCGTGAACTAATACCAAATAAATTTGAAGATATAATTGCTGTGGTTGCCCTTTACCGGCCAGGACCGATGGATCAAATTTCTATATTTATTAAAAGCAAGCATGGCAACCGAAAAATTAAATACGCCCATCCTATACTCGAACCGATTCTAAATGAAACTTACGGAGTTATAGTATATCAGGAGCAGATCATGGAAATAGCAGCTCGGATGGCCGGTTTTTCTCTTGGTCAGGCCGACCTTCTGCGCAGGGCAATAGGCAAAAAGAAAAAAAAGATTCTCGATGAACAACAAGAGTTGTTCATTGATGGTTGTATTAAAAATGGCTATTCCAGGGATCTGGCTGTTGAAATATACGACCTGATCTTAAAATTCGCCTCTTACGGTTTTAATAAATCACATGCTGCCGCTTATGCTCTGATTGCCTATCAAACGGCATATCTCAAATCCAATTATCCTATCGAGTTTATGGCTGCCCTGATGACTGTTAACTATTCCAACAGCGATAAGGTTGCCCTCTATATTGCCGAATGTCGACGCATGTCTATTGAAGTGCTCCCTCCCGATATAAATGAGAGTGAAACGCATTTTACAGTAGTAGGCGATAAAAGAATTCGCTTCGGCATGGCTGCCGTAAAAAATGTTGGCCTGGGTGCTATAGAGTCAATAATTCAGGCTCGCCGGGAAAAACCCTATACTTCTCTGCGCGATTTTGCTTCACGTGTAGATATACATCTCTGCAACAAAAAGGTCCTGGAAAGTCTGATTAAATGCGGTGCTTTTGATTCACTGGGAGGACATCGAGCCCAGTACCTGGCAACGCTTGACGATATTCTAATGCACGGTCAGTGTGTGCAACGGGAAAGAGAAAATGGACAAATATCTATGTTTACGCTTTTTGACAATGAGACCAGGGAAGATCTTCTGCTTGATAATTTGCCAGAGATAGAAGAATTCAGCGATCGGGAAAGATTATCGCTGGAAAAAGAAATGCTTGGATTATATATTTCGGGGCATCCGCTGGATCCTTACAGGCTTATCTTAGAAAATATGAAAAACCTTACCAAATGTGCTGAACTTAAAGACTGCAGAGACAATAACCAGGTCAGAATGGGTGGTATTATCACAGTAGTCCGCAAATTCTACACCAAGAAAAACAAGCAAATGGCTTTTATCCGCATGGAAGATTTAACAGGTGGGGTAGAAATTGTAATCTTTCCTGACTTGTTTGAGAAGCGATCAGCTTTGCTTGAAGAAGACAACCTTGTCCTGATTTCCGGTAGAACTGATCTGAAAGAAGATGAAGATCCAAAAATTATTGCCGAATCACTCAGTCCACTTAGTAAGGAACAAAAATATCTGCAGTTGATTATCGATGAAAAGCACGACCGCAGTCTGCTGGAACATCTGAAGAATACGCTGATTGCTGAAAACGGAGAAACCCCGGTATGTCTTTATTTTAAGAAAGATAAAAAAACGCTGGTTCTGCAGGAAGAATACTGGGTGCGTGATAACCCAACATGTCTTGAAAGGCTGGAAAACCTGCTCGGTCCAGGATCGGTAATTGAACAGTTCAAAACCGAAAAATAAGGTTTCCCTGCCGGAAAAAAATAAAATGATCCGGAGGATATAACTAAATGAGGCGGACAAAAATAGTTTGCACCATGGGACCAAGTGTTGATTCCCCCAAGCTGATTGACAATTTGGTCGAAGCGGGAATGGATGTAGCCCGTCTTAACCTGTCACACGGCAAGCAGGAAGATCATTTCCGAATGCTTAAAATGATCCGTGAAGTAGCCGCAGACTCCGGCAAAAATGTAGGGATTCTCTTTGACACACGGGGTCCTAAAGTACGCACGGGAGATCTATCCTCAGGGCCGGTCACCCTCAGGGATGGTGAGGAATTTGTTCTGACTACATGCCCTTACCCGGGAGACGAAAAGAAAGTATCGGTAACTTATCCCCTGCTGCACAAAGTTATAAAACCAGGTGAGACAGTGCTCATTGATGATGGTTTAATAATTCTGCAGGTGCTCAGGATATCAGGTCAAGATATTGTATGCGAGGTAATAAACGGAGGGAAACTGTACAGTTACAAGGGCTTGAACACTCCCACAACCAGGATCGACCTGCCGGCAATGGAAGAAAAAGACCGAAAAGATATAAAACTGGCCCTTGAACATGGGATAGATTTTATAGCCGCTTCTTTTACACGCAGAGCTGAGGATATTATTGAAATACGCCGGTTGGTTGAAAGTGAGAATTCGCAAATTATGATCCTGGCCAAGATCGAAAGCCGGGAAGGCATTGAAAATTACGATGCGATTCTGGAAGTTGCCGATGGAATAATGGTAGCCCGCGGCGATCTGGGAGTGGAAATTCCCCCGGAGGAAGTCCCACTTCTGCAAAAAGAGTTCATCAGAAAATGCAACAGGGTTGGCAAACCTGTCATTACCGCGACCCAGATGCTGGATAGTATGATCCGCAACCCCCGTCCCACAAGAGCAGAAGCAAGTGATGTGGCCAACGCAATTTTCGACGGTACTGACGCTGTAATGCTTTCCGGAGAAACTGCGGTGGGGCGTTTTCCCATTGAAACGGTGAAGACAATGAGCAGAATTGCCGAGCGGGCCGAAGAGGGCATCGATTACCGTAAAATATTGGATGAACAGAGTAATTCAATCGTAAAATCGATTACAGATGCTATCAGCTATGCCACCTGTTCCATAGCCCAGGAACTGGGTGCTGATGCTATTCTAACGGCAACTCAATCTGGAACTACTGCCAGAATGGTTTCCAAGTACAGGCCAAAGTCGCCTATTATTGCTATTTCCTCACGCCGACGAGTAGCATCACAGTTAACTTTATCCTGGGGAGTTGTCTCAGTTATTTGCCCACCTGCAGAATCAACCGACGAAATGTTTTCCAATGCCATGCAATATGCCCTCCAGAAAAAACTGATCAACAATGGTGACCTGGTGGTCATCACCGCCGGTGTGCCGGTTGGCATATCGGGAACCACCAATTTGCTCAGGGTTGAGACGGTGGGTGAGATTATTGCCAGGGGAACTGGTGTCGGAAAATCCGCCGTCAGCGGTGAAGCTTTTATTGCAAAAAATGTGAGTGAACTGAAAAAATTCAAGGAAGGGATGATCCTGGTCAGCAAAACAACAGATAGAGAATATTTGCCAACAATGGGAAAAGCGGCAGCCCTTGTAACTGAAGAAGGCGGTCTTACTTCCCACGGTTCTATTGTGGCTATTAGCCTTGGCAAACCGGCCGTTGTGGGTGTAAGCAAAGCGGAGGAAACAATAAAAACAGGAGAAATTATTACCGTGGATGCTACACGGGGCTTGATTTACCGCGGTCGGGCCAAGGTTCTCTAAATAAACTGGAGCTGATTATTACGAACAATCATGAAACCAGAATCCGGGTGCGCTATGAAGAAACAGACCAGATGGGGGTGGCATATTACGCCAATTACCTGGTTTGGTTTGAGGTCGGGAGGACAGAGCTGATGCGCAATCTCGGTCTTACTTACAAGGAATTTGAAAAGAGCAATCTTTACCTCCCGGTTCTAAAAGCATATTGTGAATATAAACAGCCAGCCCGTTATGATGATAATTTGAGCGTAATTACCAGGCTGGAAAGCGCCCAAAACATAAGAATTACTTTTAATTACGAAATCAAAAAAACAGGTAAACTGTTGGCCTCGGGTTACACCGAACACGCTTTTATAAATGAAGCCGGAAGGCCGGTGGTTTTACGAAAAACCAGCCCTTTTCTCTGGAATAGACTCTGCATGGCGCTTGAAAAAAAATCTGAGTAAAGCAGGGGACAGAGATGAATAAAAAACGTGAAAAGATCGGCATTGTCTACCATCCCGATTATCTATTGCACACCAGGAGCGATCATCCAGAACGCATGGAGAGGCTGGAAAAGATTATTGATCTGCTCGAAGAAAAAAAGGTTCTTGAATGGATAGAAATGATTGAACCTGAACCGGCTAAAATTGAAGAAGTAGCCCTGATCCATGATTCGGAATATATCAGATCGATCGATAAAGCATGTCGCTCCGGACAAAACTACCTGGATATGGATACTTACATTGTGCCAGAGTCTTATCGGGTTGCACTTCTTTCAGTGGGCGGAGCCCTGGCTGCCCTGCAAGGTGCTCTTTCAAGCAAACCACGCCGGGTTTTTGCTCTTAACCGACCGCCCGGCCACCATGCTGAACGCAACAGGGCAATGGGTTTTTGCTTATTTAATAACGTGGCTATAGCAACAGCTGTGGCCAGGAATGCTTATGGTTTGAATAAAATTGCAATTGTTGACTGGGATGTTCATCACGGTAATGGGACCCAGCACAGCTTTGAAAACAATCCCGATGTTTTATACATATCAATCCATCAGAGCCCTGCATATCCCGGAACGGGAGATATGTACGAAGTGGGGCTTGGACCCGGTAAGGGTTATACGATCAATATACCGCTTCCACCGGGAAGTGGAGATCCCGAATATCTCATGTTTTTCAATCAACTGATTATTCCCGTCCTCGACCAGTTTGAACCGGAATTGATCATTGTATCAGCCGGACAGGATATTTACAGCAAAGATCCACTGGCTGGAATGCTTGTTACCCATAGCGGTTTCTACAGGATGACTGAAACGCTGGTTGATCTTTCAGAGCGCTACTGCGGAGGAAAGTTGATGCTATGCCTCGAAGGAGGATATCACCTGGATGGACAGGCAGGTGCGGTGCTTCAAGTCCTCAACGCCCTGGGCCAATGGGAAATGGAAATCAGCGAAGAATCAGAAGAAAGAGAACCTGGAGATGACGTTCAACAAATGCTCAGGAAAATATTGCACCTTCAAAATAAATACTGGGATTTGTAAACAGGGGAAAGGGATTATTAAAACGTTCGTTAACTTAAATCCATATGGTAAAGGACCAACCCACCAGGCAGTTTGGGGAAAAAGTAAGTTGACTTTCCAGGCATGACCAGGCCCATTTTCGAACGTTCAAATATTTTTTCCACGGAAACTTCATTGAGGATAAAAGCCCAATCGGCTTTTCCGTTTTTTACTTCGCTCAGACATTTAGCCGGATCATGTTCAAAGGATATGGAAAGAGCATTTTCCTCTTCCGGGAAAGCACCATAAACATTTTTACTTTTGTCGAGGATATATTCATGCAGCAGGGAAATGGCCAGATCACCGCTGCGGATGTTGAATTTTGGTTGGATCAGATAGGCCTTACCGGAGCAGAAAAGGCCAAATCCACATTTTTCATCGCCGACTATTTTGAGTTCTCCCCTGAATACTTCAAGATCCAGGCTGTCCAGCATCCCTGATTCAGTAATGACGAAGTTTTCCCGCAACCTGGCCATAAGTTCTTTTTTTATATCTTTATTTAATCCCCTTAGGAGACGTTGGGTCGGAAGAGTCAAAAGCCCCTCATCCTGCATGCTTACCATGGTAGAGAGAACAAAGGAAGCTCCACTGTTGCCTCCAGTCTGTGCTTTTATCTGTGAATAGTGCAGTGCCGTTTCGTAACGATGATGGCCGTCGGCAATTAGTATCTGCCGCTTCCGAAAATATTCAGTGATCTCCTCGAGCACGGCAGGCTCATGAACCTGCCACAGGCGGTGAATCTGTTCGGAATCTTCCCTGGTTTCAAAAAGAGCTTCTTCGGGTTTAGCGTATTTAAAAAGACTGCTCATAAAACCTTCTGAATCAGGGAAAAGGGTAAAGATGGGGCTAATGTTGCTCCTGGTTGTATTTAAAAGGGCCAGTCGATCTTCCTTGGGTCCTTTCATTGTCAATTCATGAGGTAAAACATTTTGCCTGTCGTACGGCTCAAGTTTGAGAGCGGTAATAATGCCAAGCCGTTTCATTTCCCGGCCGTTGAAAACAAATTCCTGTTCGTAAAGATAGTAACCTGCAGAATTGTCAAGCCGCAGGACATCATTAGAGAGCCATTGCTCAAGGGTGGAAGCGGCGCGAGTATAACGGTTGTCATGTATATTGTCTCCGGCTTTGGTTAAGCCGTATTCCAGACGAATTATATTGTGGGTATCCAGTTTATACAGGCGATTTTGCTCCAGTGGATCAATAACATCGTAAGGTGGGGTAATAACATTAGCCATGTTTTTAATCTTGCCGGGATTGAAACGAATTCCTTTAAATGGTCTGATTTCTGCCATTATCTTCCTCCAAAAATGTTTCAGGGAATGCTGCTGTGATTTAACGTATTGATTCTATATTAACAGGAGCTTATTTGCAACCTTAAAAAGGCGTTTTGCATTGCCTGAAGCCCTGAACTGTGCTATACTACCTCTGGTACTTAAAACGCACGTCCGTTTAGTCGGGGCCGGTTGGCGATTAGCTCGGTTCCAGATAATGATGCGGGCGGTGGTTAAAACAACAAGGAGGAATCGATTTGGCCAGAGTAAGTATGAAACAGCTGTTGGAGGCGGGAGTTCATTTCGGACATCAAACTCGCCGCTGGAATCCGAAGATGAAAAATTACATCTTCACAGAACGTAATGGGATTTACATTATTGACCTGCAGAAAACTGTAAAACTAATGGATGTCGCTTACAATTTTGTCCGCGATATTGTCGCCGATGGCGGTAGCATAGTTTTCGTTGGTACGAAAAAACAGGCCCAGGAATCGATAAGGGTCGAATCTGAAAGGTGCGGCACTCACTATGTTAACCACCGTTGGCTCGGCGGTATGCTGACCAACTTTAATACAATAAGAAGAAGAATAAACAGGATGATTGAACTCGAAAAAATGGAGGTCGACGGGACTTTTGAGCGTTTGACCAAAAAAGAAGTTTTAAATTTAAGACATGAACATGAAAGATTAATGAAGTTCTTAAATGGAATCCGGGAAATGAAAACCCTGCCAGATGCTGTTTATGTTGTTGATCCTCGAAAAGAAAAGATAGCGGTCGCAGAAGCCAGGAAGCTTGAAATTCCGGTAATTGCCATAGTTGATACAAACTGCGATCCCGATGAAATAGACTATAAGATTCCAGGCAATGACGATGCCATCAGAGCTGTCAAACTGATCACCTCAATTATGGCTGATGCCGTTCTTGAAGGTAAACTGATCAGCGAAGCTCCGGAAGAAACTGAACAAGAAACTGAGATAGAAGCCGGAGAAAAGACAGTATCAGTAGAAGTAAAGGCGGAAGATAAACCGTCTACGGAAAATAAAAAAGCAGCAGAGCCGGAAAGCCCTGAAGGAGATGAAGGAAAAGCTTCAGCAGGGAAAAACGATGAATAAGACCGGCAAAGAACCGGGAAGATGAATAATAGTACAATGTTGTAATGAAAGGGTGTAAAACGATGCAAATCGATGCAAAAGCGGTTAAAGCTCTACGGGAAAAAACTGGAGCAGGTATGATGGACTGCAAAAAAGCACTGCAGGAAACTGAAGGAGACGAAGAAAAAGCAGTCGATATCCTCAGGGAAAAAGGATTGGCTGCAGCAGCCCGCCGGGCTGATAGAACAGCCAACCAGGGGATTGTTGATTCATATATTCACCTTGGCGGTAAAATAGGAGTCCTGGTCGAAGTTAACTGCGAGACCGATTTTGTGGCGAGAAATGATGAATTCCGTGATTTCGTGAAAAACATATGCCTGCAGGTGACGGCAGCCAATCCTGCATATTTGAGCAAGGAAGATGTGCCCAAAGATATTATCGATAAAGAGGCGCAAATAATCAAAGCACAGGCCTTGAATGAAGGTAAACCGGAGAAAGTTATTGAAAAAATCATTGAAGGGCGACTGAATAAGTTTTATCGCGAGAACTGTTTGCTAGAGCAGGCTTACATTAGAGATGAAGACAGGACAATCAGTGAACTGCTGACGGAACTGGTTGCCAAGATCGGTGAAAATATTGTGATCAGGCGCTTCAGTCGATTCGAGGTCGGCGAAGGCCTTGAAGGCGGAGAATCCTGTTTATAAACGGGAAGGACGAAAAAAGAACACTTTTAAGTGTTCTTTTTTTTGCCACTGTTGTAGTAAAAATAATACTTTAAGGGGAGGGTGTTTCTGATTTTTGTCGAATAAATAAAAATCAGGAGGTGCGCTTTGGGACAAGCGGCTTATAAACGTGTTGTTCTGAAATTAAGTGGAGAGGCGCTTGCCGGTCAGCAGGGCTTTGGTATTGATCAAGAAGTTTTGGAAAGCATAGCGCTGCAGATTAAAGAAGTAATTGCTTTTAAAGTTGAAGTAGCAATAGTAGTCGGCGGTGGGAACATCTGGCGAGGAGCCCAGGCCGGCAAGAAAGGCATGGATAGGGCTACTGCTGATTATATGGGTATGCTGGCTACAGTTATCAATGCTCTCGCCCTGCAGGATGCCCTTGAAAGGCACGAGGTTGATTCGAGAGTACAAACTGCTCTTGAAATGAAACAGGTTGCTGAACCATACATAAGAAGAAGAGCACTGCGCCATCTTGAAAAAGGAAGGGTAGTTATTTTTGCCGGGGGTACAGGCAATCCCTACTTTTCAACTGATACCACTGCTGCCCTGAGAGCGGCGGAAATAGAAGCAGAAGTTATTTTGCTGGCCAAGGGAAAAGTTGATGCGGTATACAGCGAAGATCCCCTTATTAACCCGGCGGCCAAGCGATTCAGTGAATTGAATTATATAGAGGTTATTAACCAGGGGCTCGGGGTAATGGATTCCACAGCGGCCTCGCTGTGCATGGACAATAAAATTAAATTAATAGTGTTCGGTTTAAACCTGGGCAACATTAAAAAGGTGATTATGGGCGAAAATATTGGTACAATGATCAAGGGTGGGTGATTATGGTAGAAGAAATTTATATTGATGCCGATGATCGGATGGATAAAGCGATAAGTGCATTCAAACGTGAACTTTCCACGCTAAGGGCAGGCAGGGCAACACCATCACTTCTCGATAAAATCGAAGTCGATTATTATGGGACACAAACTCCTTTAAACCAGATTGCCGGTGTAACTGCCCCTGAATCAAGATTGCTGGTTATTCAACCGTGGGATAAGCAGGCCATGCCGGAAATTGAAAAGGCTATCTTAAAATCAGATCTGGGATTAACTCCCTCAAATGACGGCAATGTAATTAGACTGTCCATTCCCCAGTTGACTGAAGAAAGACGCAAAGAACTGGTTAAATATGTCAGAAAAAAGGCAGAAGAAAGCAAGGTCATAATTCGCAATATACGCCGTGATGCAAACGACGGTATAAAGCAGCTTGAAAAATCCGGTGACATATCCGAAGACGATCGCAGGCGAGCACAGGACGAGATCCAGGAACTAACCGACGGTAAGATAGAAGAAATTGATAAAATCATGGCACAAAAAGAAAATGAAATGATGGAAGTTTAATTATTTCTTAAAGCCCATTAAACCCGTGATCGACATCATAAGTACAGAGCAGAAAATCACGAGAGGCGGTTCTCTCTTTTTGTATGGGAAGGGGGAACTGTTTTATTAAATGGTGGTGAAGCAAAGTGCAGGATGATCATCATGAAGAGCAGCTGCTGAAGGCTATAGACTATCATAAATTGCCCCGCCACATAGCTATTATTATGGATGGTAACGGACGATGGGCCGTAGAACGAGGCTTACCGAGAAAAAAAGGGCACCGGCAGGGTATGGAAACCATTAAAGAGACAGTTCGAAATTGTAACAAATTGCATATCGAGGTTCTCACTCTTTTTGCCTTTTCCACTGAAAACTGGCAGCGCCCAAAATGGGAAGTCAACTACCTGATGAGCTTGCCTGAGAAATATTTTAATTCAGATCTGCCAGAACTGATTGAAAAAAATATTCGGGTCAAACTGATTGGCGAAAGCGACGGATTGCCCGGCAGAGTGAAAAAAGCAGTACTGGATGGCGTGGAAAAGACAAAAGAAAACACTGGAATGATTTTAAGCTTCGCCATGAATTACGGGTCCCGTTCGGAAATATTGCAGGCAGTAAACAACATTATTAGCGATGTAACACAGCATAAAATAAAAAGTAAAATTGACGAAAACATATTTTCCAATTATCTTTACACGGCCGGACTAACAGATCCGGACTTACTCATCAGGACAAGCGGTGAAATCAGAATAAGTAATTTTTTGCTCTGGCAGCTTGCTTACAGCGAATTCTGGTTTACCGACGTTTACTGGCCGGATTTTAAAATAATTCATCTACTGGAAGCAATCTTTGATTATCAACAGAGAAAGCGCCGTTTTGGCAAAATCGACAGCTAATAACTTCAGATAAACAGGATTGAGGACAATGCTCAAAATAAGAATCATATCCGCCTTAATTTTCGGCCCTCTGATACTGGGAATGGTCTACCTTGGAGGAATATTTTATACACTCCTTCTGTTGACAATTGCCAACCTGGGCATCTATGAGTATGATAACCTCCTAAACAGCCGTGGATATAATACCCCACACTTTTTAAATCATCTGGCAGTGAATCTTTTTTTAATTGTCTTTTACCTGGAGTTACATGTTTTCATGTTTCCAATGATGCTCATCATTCTTTTTGCCTATTTTATCTATATTTTGATTAATGTTGATAATAAAAGTTATTTTGATGCAGCCGTTTCAATTTTTGGGGTGCTTTACCTCAGCCCCTTACTTGGTTTCCTACTTATCTTGCGGATGCAACCTGAAGGGATGATCTATCTTTATTGCTTACTTGGCGGAGTGTGGATGCACGATACTCTGGCTTATTTTATCGGTACGAAATGGGGATCGCATAAATTTGCCCCTTCTATCAGCCCAAACAAATCAGTTGAAGGCTCCCTTGCCGGTATAGTAGGAACGATACTGGTTTTTCCCCTGGCAGCCATTTTTTATCCTCAATTACTTTCCATAAATCCAGTTGAAGCTGTGATTCTGGGCCTGGGAATAGCTGTTTTTGCACAATTCGGTGATCTGCTTGAATCCACTTTTAAGCGTCAGATAGAGGTGAAGGATACAAGCGGATTCATTCCAGGCCACGGGGGTATCCTTGACCGTTTCGATAGCCTTATTATTACCGCACCGTTTGTTTATTATTTCTTTTATCTTGTCAAGATGATCTAACATTTAAGTCAAACACGGCTGGCCGCGCTTTTCATTCACCTTCTATGACCATATCAAGTCGAAGGACAAACAATGAGGTAGCGCTCATGATCGCTCGCGCAGAAGTGAAGCGGCTCCCCTTTGGGATTCCGCCAGGGCTGCCCTCGACATTCAACACTCAGTCTTCGGGTCTCGGCCCGACCCTCAAAAAAGAGGAAGAGGTAAATTATTGTTTTGAGGGCCGGTG
>CAZDKY010000003.1:0-123488 GCA_964506505.1 uncultured Syntrophomonadaceae bacterium | reverse complement strand
AGGCACATTTGGATCTCAATCCGGTCGTCCAGTGTAAGATGCTTGAATTTCGTAGAGTTTAAGTCTGTCATTTCATTCATTCTCTCCTTCTCTTTTAAGGAAAACTTCCCAGACTTAATTCTACTAAAAAATACTTCCCAAACTAAACGCTACACCTTAGTCCACTGTAGAACTTACTTTGGGAATTTACGCTCTTCTTCTAATAACGCCACGATGCTTGTTCTTTCTTGACATATTGTCATATATTATGTTATTATTATACGTATAATAATAATAAGGTGGTTTTAAATGGTGGGCAAAGATGTGCTATTTGAAATCCGTAAAAAGATTGAATCACACCTCGGTGAAAAAATAAAATTACGGGCCAACAGAGGTCGGCGTAAAACATTTGAGAAGGAAGGGGTCCTTGAGAGTACCTATCCTTCAATTTTCATCATCAGGGTCGATGAAAATAATTATTACCAGCGGCTTTCGTTCAGTTATGCCGATGTCCTGACGGAAACGGTCGAACTGAGCTTTAACGAGGGCAAGTTGCGTCGTACCGTCGGTCTGTAAGTTTATCATGAAACGAGGTCTGGAGAAAAAGTCCTGTTTCAGTCGGAAATCAGGCGAGATAACAGGAAACAACTTTTAAGTGGGGAATTAAAAACCGGATCACTTTGATTCCGGTTTTTTACTTTTCTTTATTCTGCCGTTGTTTTGATCCCCGGCAGGATTAGCGGGTCTTTTGTAGAATAGCCAATGCAAACTTCATTGATGATCCGAGGGGAGGTGTGAATTTGAAAGCACTGCTGGTTATCGATATGCTGGTTGATTTTATTGATCCGGAGGGAGCACTCTATATCGGATCGTCGGGGGAAGATCTTGTCCCCGCAGTAAGGGCCAAGCTTGCTCAATTCCGCTCAGCAGGGCAGCCGATCATCTTTATCTGTGATCACCACCTTGAAGATGACAGCGAATTTGCCATGTTCCCCCCTCACTCGCTAAGCGGCTCAAAGGGTGCCGAGATAATTCCCGACCTGGCCTTGCTGGCCGGGGAGAGGGTGATTTATAAAAGGCGCTACAGTGCCTTTTTTGGGACCGATCTTGATCTAACCCTCAGGGAGAAAGAGATCAGTGATATTGAACTGGTTGGTTGCGTAACTAATATATGTATTCTATATACGGCTGCCCATGCTCGTATGCTCGGTTATAATGTTACTGTACCTGTTGCTGCAGTAGCCGGTTTTGACCCTGAGGCACATCGTTTTGCCCTGCAGGAAATGGAAAAAACACTGGGGGTTACCCTGGTTTAAAGATCTGGAGGCTGCTGATGAAACCATTGGATTTTGTTAACCTGGAAGATATTGCTAAAAAAGAAGCGCAGGTAGATAAAAGATTTTTTTCGGCCACATTTGACGAAATTGAACAGGGTTTAACTTCCGATGTTTACTTTGTCCGCACCAGGGACCTGCTTCAATCAATGGGTCTAGCGGAGACTAAGGTAACAGCGGAAATATTTACTTCACGCCCGGGAGTGCTGGCCGGAATTGACGAAACTCTTCACCTGTTGAGAGGGCGGGATCTGGAGATCTGGTCTCTTCCTGAAGGAACTGAAATGACTGAAAAAGAAGTAGTCATGCGCATCAAAGGCTGTTATGGCGATTTTGGCATTTATGAAACTCCCCTGCTTGGTATATTGTCCAGTTCCAGCGGGTGGGCAACGGGAGCGCGGGTCTGCAAAGAAGCAGCTGGTGAATGCATGGTTATCTGTTATGGAGCCAGGCATGTTCATCCCGCTGTGTCATCGGTGATGGAAAGAGCAGCGGTAATTGGAGGTGTTGATGCTTGTAGCTGTATTCTCGGAGCCATGCTGCTGGGGAAAAGCCCTGTAGGGACTGTTCCCCATGCCGCTTTTTTAATTGTTGGCGATACGGTGAAACTGGCTAAGGCTTATGATCGTTTTGTTCCCGAGGATTCTCCCCGCATTATCCTGGTTGATACTTTTAAAGATGAGCCGGAAGAAGCGCTGAGAGTGGCTGATGCGCTGGGCAAACAGCTGGAGGGGATAAGACTCGATACTCCCGGTGAAAGGGGAGGGGTTACTCCCGCCCTGGTCAAAGAGACACGAATTAGGCTCAATCAGGCCGGTTACGGACATGTTAAAATTGTTGTTTCCGGCGGGCTGAATCCGGAGCGCATTGTTGCCCTGGCTGATGCCGGAGCTGATATATTTGGGGTGGGAAGTTATATTTCAGGGTCCCCTGCTATCGACATGACCATGGATCTTAAAGAAGTCCGCGGCAAGGCACTGGCTAAACGGGGACGGATACCAGGTATAACCGAAAATCCACGACTGATTAAAATGACCTGAAATGAATAGAACATTATTGATCAAGGGAGCAGCGAAGATTAATATTGGCCTGACTGTTTTGAAAAAGCGGTCCGACGGATATCATGACCTGGAATCGGTAATGCAGCAAATTTCTCTGGCGGATTCCCTTTTATTTGAATCGATAGAGGGAGAAGGATTTTATTTAAGCTGTACAGAAGCAGGATTATCCGGTCCTCACAATTTGATTTTCCGGGCTGCCGAGCTTCTAAGCAGCCGTTTTGGCAGTCATCAGGAAGGAGTAAAGATAACTCTTCATAAGAATATTCCTGTTGAAGCAGGCCTGGCCGGCGGGAGCAGCGATGCAGCAGCCGCTCTGCTCGGTTTGAACTTATTCTGGGAGCTTGGTTTGACCCGTCAGGAACTTCTTTCCTGTGCTGCCGTTCTCGGGTCTGATGTGCCATTCTGTCTTCAGGGTGGAACAGTTCTGGTGCGGGGCCGGGGTGAAGTACTTGAAAAACTTCCTTCTCTTCCTTTTCACTGGGTTGTTCTGGCTTTACCTCGGCAGGCGGGAGTATCGGCTGCCGCTGCATATCGGGATTTTGACCGAAGGTGCCTGGGGAAACCGGAACTCGGCCCTTTAATTGATGCTGTGCGCAGCGGATCAAGAGAAGGTCTAAAAAAATGGATGGCCGGGGAGTTTACCAATACCCTGGAAACTGCTCTGTTGCCCGGTTTGCAGCAAGCGGGGCTTTTGAAAAAACAACTTCAGTCTTGCGGGTTAAATCCGGCCCTTTCCGGCAGTGGGCCGGCCTTGTTTATGTTTTTTGACCATTACAATTCGGCCAGTGCAGCAGCCCGGGCTGTGGAAGAAACCGGCGCCAGGTCTTACCTCTGCTGGACGGAGGCCGAAAACAAGGAGTGGACTTATGTTTAATGCAGTAGTGCTGGCCGGCAGCAGTAAACCGGAGTTGCTTGCGGAGATGCAGGGAGTGTCCAATAAAGCTTTTATTTTACTTAAAGATAAACCACTGCTTTCTTATGTTCTGCGAGCCCTGCAGGATGTTCCGACCCTGGATAAGATTACTGTCGTCGGACCGACTGCCGACCTGAAACTCCTGCGTGGCAGCGAGTGCCTGACTTTCGAAATAATTGGTCAGCAGGAGAGCCTGCTGGCCAACCTGGCAGCTGCATTTAAAACCATGGATCCCGAAAAATTATGCCTGGTGGTGACAGCTGATATTCCCCTGCTCACGGCAGATACAGTTGAGAAATTTCTTTCTCTTTGTGATCCTGACGAGGCAGATTTCTACTATCCCATCCTGAGCCGGGAAACCTGTATTGAGAAATACCCGGAAAATATTCGTACCTATGTTCGCTTGAAAGAGGGGCAGGTAACGGGGGGAAATGCGGTGCTGATCAAGCCAGGCTGGTATCTTCAGAATCAAGATCGTCTGGAACTGTTCATTTCCTATCGCAAAAAACCGCTACAGTTATTCCGTATTTTCCCTCTTGTTCTGATCATGAAATATCTGCTCAGGATCCTATCTGTCCGTGATTTGGAAAATTACCTTTCCCACCTCCTGGGCTTTAATGCTAAAGCAGTGCTCTGTGATTGCATTGAACTGGGCATTGATGTTGACAAAATTAGCGATCTGGAACTGGTTAGAAAAATTATGCAGGATTAAATCATTTATTCCTGTGGTTCGGTTGTATTTCGAACCAAGCTTTTTTCAGGCCAGTCTGCAAGGGACTTGACCCGATTGGCGGAAGCCCCGTTTAACTCTGCGAATACGGCTGCCAGCATAAATTCAAGTTTTTCAAGGCTGGTCAAATTGGAGCATTTTGCCAGCAGATGCAGAGTATTGTTGTCCAGGTATTTTCGTTTTCCTTTTTCCAACCTGCCGGGCTGGTTTGACTTTAAATGAATAACTTCGCTCAGTTTTTCCCTTGCCCAATGCTCGCCGTATTGATCGATGCTGCTTTTTCGCAGAGCCCTTACAAGATATCCATGTTTTGATATATATTTTCGCTATTATTGGGTATTAATTCATATTTATGTCTGCTTGCCTGATAACAAGGCAGGGGTTACCTGTAAGTTGTCGAAACTATATTGAAAACAATACATTAGTTTGGCATTTTGTGATCCTGGGGGTGTGGTTTGAGTGAGGGTGACTGATGTACGCATCAGAAGGATGGCCCAGGAAGGTAAGATGAGGGCCATAGTATCAATTACGTTTAACGATCAGTTTGTAGTACATGATGTTCGGGTTATCGAGGGCAATAACGGATTGTTCGTTGCCATGCCCAGCAAACGAATTCCCAACGGTGAATTTCGTGATATAGCCCATCCTATTAATTCCGAAACCAGAGAGGAGATCCAGTATTCCGTTTTAACTGCTTACACCAGGGAACTGGAAAATTCAGTTTCCGAAATATGATCTCCAACCCGCTTCTTTGCCTCTTCCGGGTCATCTGCAGTATAATATTTACACCAGGATCATAAACAACAGGAGGGACTGCCGATGGAACAGCTCAGGGCTGTCATTCTGGCTGCGGGAGAAGGCAAAAGAATGCATTCGCGGTTGCCCAAAGTGCTGCATCGGCTTTGCGGCAGACCGATGCTTGAATATGTTCTGGCAAGCGCCGCTGCTCTGACGCCGGATATTATAATCGTCGTCGGCCGCGGCGCTTCGCTCGTTCGTCAGACTGTGGGGAGCAAGTGGTGCTATGTTCGCCAAAAGAAATTGCTGGGAACCGGTCATGCAGTTTTGCAGGCTGTAGACCATTTCCCGGCTTCCGGAAAAGTTCTGGTGCTTTGCGGGGATACACCCCTACTGGAGTCGGGCTGCCTGGAAAATCTGGTCGAACAGAGTAGGGGACTGGCCGGGGTAGTTGTCACGGCGGAATTGCCCCAGCCCCATGGTTATGGAAGAATTATCAGGGGTGATGAAGGCCTGGTTGAAAGCATCGTTGAAGAAAAAGATGCTTCGAAACAGGAGAAAGAAATAAATGAAGTAAACACGGGCACATACTGTTTTGACCTGGCCCTGCTCAAGAAATTTCTTCCACGGCTGAGCAGGGATAATGCCCAGGGAGAATACTATCTAACAGATATTGTTGCCCTGCTAAAAGATGAAGGTTATCGGGTGGGGGCCGAATTAGTCGATGATTTCCGGGCAGGTCTGGGCATTAACAATCGCATCCAGCTGGCGGAAGCGGAAATGATTTTGCGAGCCAGAATAAACAGGCGGCTAATGTCAGGGGGAGTGACCATGCTTGATCCCTCTTCAGTTTATATCGATAGCGATGTTAAAATAGGTCAGGATACTATCGTCGGGCCTAACTGTGTAATTGAAAAAGGAACTACAATTGGGGAGGAATGCCGTATTGGTCCCGGTGTTCACCTTTCTGAAGCGGTAATTGGCCATCATGTCGTTATCCAGCATGCAGTTATTAAAGCTTGTGTTGTTGAAGATGAGAGACAGGTGGGCCCTTACATTTTCCTGGACGGCGCTTCGGGATAAATATGATCAATATTAATGTTGCGAAAAGGGTTGCAAGGCAGGAAATCAAAACCTGCGAAGAGAAATGAAATTATGACAGGGGCAATCCAATATATGCGAATTGGATCGGATCTACAACATACAGCAATTAGCTAAGAATAGCCGAGATCAAAAAACAGGGACAGACTACTGGCAGGAGGGTTAATGGTGGCAAACGGTGAGGAACTAAAAATTTTTTGCGGCAGTGCCAACCGGGCACTTGCCGAAGAGATTGCCGACTATGTAGGGGTTCCCCTTGGTGATTGTGATGTCAGTCGCTTCAGTGATGGTGAAATTTCCATCAGCATCAGGGAAAGTGTTCGCGGAACCAATTCATATTTGATTCAACCGCTTTGCGGGCCGATTAATGAGAGTATCATGGAGTTGTTGATAATGATAGATGCATTGAGACGTGCTTCGGCCAAAGCGGTCAATGCAGTGATCCCTTATTATGCCTATGCCCGGCAGGATCGCAAGACCAGGGCCCGCGATCCGATTACAGCCAAGCTGCTGGCCGATTTGATTACAGCCGCCGGGACAAACCGGGTAGTGGCCATGGATCTGCATGCCGGCCAGATCCAGGGATTTTTTAATATACCCCTTGATCACCTGACTGCCTTGCCCATTCTGGCCAAATATTTTAAGAATAAGCAGATCGATAATGGAGTTGTTGTATCTCCCGACCTGGGTGGTGTGACCAGGGCTCGTGATCTCGCCAACCGCCTGATGATGCCCATCGCTATTATCGATAAAAAACGCCCCGCTCCCAATCAGGCTGAAATTATGCATATTATCGGTGATGTAAAAGGGAAAACGGCTCTTTTTATCGATGATATGATTGATACCGGTGGGACTATTACTCTTGGAGCTGAAGCCCTGATGAGAGAAGGAGCAAAAGATGTGTATGCTTGCTGTACACATCCCGTTTTTTCAGGCCCGGCCTTGAAACGACTCAGTGATTCCTGTATTACTGAGGTTGTTTATACCAATACCATTCCTGTAGATAAAGGCCAGCTGAAAGGTTTGGGAGATTGTTTCAAGGTCCTTTCAGTGGCTCCTTTGATCGGAGAGGCAATTATCCGTATTCAAAATAAAATTTCTGTCAGTGAGCTTTTTGATTAAGTTGATCTTCGCTGCTTCCTGCAGTATACTATTGCAGAAGGAGGCTGGAATGAATGGAACGAATGGTTTTGGAAGCACAGGCTCGCCCGCCTTTAACCAAGGGGGAACGCAATAAACTGCGCAGTGAGGACAAAGTCCTTGCAGTTATATATGGCCGGGGTGACGACAGTCTGCCCCTGGCTGTGGACGGCCGTGCCTTAAGGCAGGTATTGTCTTCCGGCGGCAGCAACGTGTTGGTTGATCTATCAGTAAAATCCAGAGGAAAGAAAACAAGGCAGGAAACGGTCATGTTTAAAGATATCCAGCGGGATATAATCGTTCAGGATCGAATTCTGCATGTCGATTTTATCAGGATTTCGATGACTGATAAAATCGACATCTCGGTCCATCTTAATTTTGTTGGAGAACCGGCCGGAATATCCGATGGCGGAGTTCTCTCGCTTGTGACCCGGGAAGTTGTTGTCAGATGCCTGCCCGTTGATATCCCCGAACAGTTTGATGTTGATATTTCCGAGCTGCGCATCGGAGACAGCATTACTGCTGAGACACTGGTTCTTGAGGGGGAAATTGAATTGATCACCCCGCCGGAAACCACGCTGGCTCAGATTCTGGCACCGATGGCTGAAGAGGAACTTGAGCCTGCTGCTGAGGAAGAACTCGAAGAAGGTGAAGAGGCAGCTGGTGAAGAAGGCGCTGAAGAAGAAGCTTCCGCCGAAGAAGAGAAAGAAGAAGAAAACTGATTTTTGCTTTAACGGTTTCGCTCTTACGATGCCCCTTTCAAAAGGGGCATCGGCATATTCTAAGCAGTTAAGGCAGCAGGAGTGTAAAATATGAATCTCATTGTCGGACTCGGTAATCCCGGTAAAAATTATGCCGGTACCAGGCACAATCTTGGTTTTAAGGTAATCGAAACCCTGTCGCACCGTTTGAATAGCAGCAGTTTTGCCCAAAAATTTCATTCTCTTTATGCTTTGGCCAGACATAAGAAAACAACGGTAGTCCTTGCTCAGCCGCTTACTTACATGAACCTCAGTGGGAAAGCGGTGGCAGAATTAGTTGCCAATTTGCATATCGAGCTGCCCGATCTGATGATTGTATGCGATGATCTTGATCTTTCTCCGGGGACCATCAGACTGCGAAAGAAGGGAGGAAGTGGCGGACATCGCGGGTTGCAGTCGATTATCGATGCTCTGGGAACAACAGAATTCTGTCGACTGCGCATTGGCATAGGTAAACCCCCCGGGGAGACGGATAGCAGTGAATATGTTCTGGAGCCTCCAGGGGATTATGACAAAATATTGCTCGGTGAAGCCGTATATAGGGCGGCTGAAGCAGTAGTCTGCTACATTGAGAGTGATATTGAAACAGCAATGAATATTTACAATAAGGGGTTGCCGGAAGCAGAGTAATGTGATAAACTCATTCAAAATACAGGTAATAGAAAAGCGATGCAGAAGGAAAGTAAGCCGGGAAAGCCGCCCCATTAGAGAGGCTGGGCCGCAGGCTGAAAGTCCGCCGGGTAGGTCCTCGACTGAAGTTCCCTTCGAAGCTTTCCGCTGAAAACCCTCCCGGGTTAAGTAGGCGTCAACGGTTCTTCCCCGTTATCGGAAGAGGGTATCGGTAGTGAGTCAGGAACTGCCCGTACCTGTAAAGTGGATATCATATTAATTTGGGTGGTACCGCGGAAAACATCCGTCCCTTAAAGGGCGGTTTTTTTATTGAAATAATTTGGTTTTAATTCATATCCCTGGTTGCAAAAGTACCAGGGGTGGCTGTAGTAGCTGCACGGAAGCAATTGGTTTTGCATCAAACGGTTCCTTTCAGCAGCTGTTGGTAAATCATGCCTTTAACGGGCACAAAAAGAAAGGAGCAAGACCGATGATAATTGTTATGAAGCAGGTTGCCGCGAACGAAGAAGTGTTAAAAGTGGAAGAAAAACTGACAGAGATGGGGTTTTCCCCCCACAGGATTCAGGGGACTGAAAGAGTGGTTATTGGGGCGGTTGGGGCCCAGAAAATTATTTTACCAACCGGCTTGGAAGTAATGCCCGGTGTAGAAAAGGTGGTTCCGATTACTGCTCCCTACAAACTGGTCAGCCGCCAGGCCAAGGGAAGTGACAGCATTGTCAAGGTGGGCGATGTTGAAATTGGCGGAAAGGAAATTGTTTTTATGGCCGGTCCATGTGCAGTGGAAAATGAAGAGCAGCTTCTCACCATAGCCGGTCAGGTAAAAGCTTCGGGAGCTCAGATCCTCCGTGGTGGAGCTTTTAAACCGCGTTCATCGCCTTACAGCTTCCAGGGGCTGGAACTGGAAGGTCTTAAAATGCTAGATCTGGCACGACAGGAAACCGGTCTCAAGATAGTGACGGAAGTATTAAATCCCCAGGAGGTGGAACTGGTTGCCAGCTACGCTGACATTCTTCAAATCGGAGCGCGTAACATGCAGAACTTTTCGCTTCTGCGGGAAGCCGGGCGTAGTGGAAAACCGGTTTTACTCAAAAGGGGATTGGCTGCCACCTTTGAAGAATGGCTGATGGCAGCGGAATACATCCTCAACGAAAACAATTTTCAGGTAATGCTCTGTGAACGTGGCATCAGAACTTTTGAGACGTCCACCCGTAATACCCTTGATATCAGTGCCATTCCTCAGGCCAAGGAATTGAGCCATCTGCCAGTGATCGTCGATCCATGCCACGCAAGCGGCAACTGGCGTCTGGCTGCCCCTTTGTCAAGAGCGGCAATAGCTGCCGGAGCTGACGGCCTGTTAATTGAGGTGCACCATAAACCGGCTGAAGCACTCTCCGATGGTCCTCAATCGCTGACTCCGGAAAACTTTAACCGCCTTATTGAAGTGGTGGCTCCGATTGCAGCGGCGGTTAATCGCACCATACCGCAGGCAGCGACAAAAAACCAGTAAATAATTGGGGGAATGATATCAGTGCAGGAGAAAAAAAGGCTGGCTTACCTTGGTCCGGGAGGGACTTTTTCGGAAGAAGCGGCACTCTACTACAGCGCTTCATACAAACGGCAGCTGGTGGAGTATCCGACAATAGCGGCAGTGATCAGGGCTGTTTGTGAAAAGGAGACGGACGAAGGCCTGGTGCCGCTTGAAAACAGCCTGGAAGGTGGAGTTGGAGCGACTCTTGACCAGCTGGCCAGGCAGGAAGGCCTTTTTATACGGTACGAATTAACACGCCCCGTGAGACAGTGTCTAATGGCCAGAGAAAATTTGCCCCTGGCGCAAATTAAAATTGTCTATTCTCACCTCCATGCTCTTGGTCAATGCGCTGATTATATTGATCATCAGTTGCCCCATGCAGAATGTCTCCCGGTGGAAAGCACAGCGGCGGCCGCAGCGCTGGCATCACAAAATAGAGGCGCAGCGGCCATTGCTCCGGGAAGAGCGGCTGCGCTGTACAATCTTTTATTGCTGGCGGAAGACATTCAGGATAATCAGGATAACTACACCCGCTTTGTTGTTCTAGCCGGGGCTGATCATCCACCAACGGGAAAAGATAAAACATCACTTGTATTTACCATTCCTGACGGTCCAGGCAGTTTATATAAAATCCTTGGTTACTTTGCCAGAAGGGCAATAAATTTAACCCGTATTGAATCGAGGCCTTCGAGAAAAATTATCGGAGACTGGCTCTTTTTTATTGATTGTGAGGGGCACCGTTTTGATCACGGAAGAAAAGAGCTCTGGGAAGAGATCGAAAAGGAGGTATCCTTTTTTAAACTTCTTGGTTCTTATCCGTGCAACAATTTCAATGTTGAATGAATTTCCTGTGATTAGGAATTCGGTTTGCCTATTTTTCTTTTACTCGATAAAAGGTTCGTGCATGATAGTATTGGCTGGCTCCCTGATATTTCTCCATTAGCGAGTCAGCTTTCTGATATTGACCGCACAGACCTTTAGCTCGGGGATACCGGCAACGGGATCATGAACATCATTAGTAAGCAGGTTTGTGGCAGTCTCACGGTAATGGAAGGTCATAAATACCGTTCCCGGAGCAACTTTTTCGGTTAGTTTTACTTTTGCCTGCACCTGTCCTCGCCGGGAGGTAATTTCAATCAGGTCTTCATCATGCAGACTGAGAGCAATACCATCCTGTGGGTTAACCTGAACGAATTCTTCAGGGCGGTGACTGGAAAGGCCCTTTGAGCGGCGAGTCATTGTTCCCGTATGATAGTGGAAAAGATGTCTGCCGGTGGTTAGTATAAAGGGATAAGTTTCATCCGGTTCTTCGGCCGGTCTTTTGTATTCGACAGCGCTAAATAAACCTTTACCGCGAGCAAAAATATCTTTGTGCAGATAGCAGGTTCCTTTATGCTCAGGGCTGGGGCAAGGCCACTGCAGGCTGTTGGACTGCAGGCGTTTGTAACTCAATCCGCCATAGCTGGGTGTCACAGCAGCAATTTCGGCAAAAACTTCTTCAGCGCTTTTATAGCTCCAGGGGAAACCCATCTTTTGTCCAAGGCCAGTGATTATTTGCCAGTCAGGGCGTGCTTCACCGGGGGCCTTAACTGCGAGGTGGCTCAGCTGTACCCTGCGTTCGGTGTTGGTGTATGTGCCGTATCTTTCTGCGTAAGCGGCAGCGGGCAGGATAACATCGGCATAAGCTGATGTTTCGTTCATAAAAATATCCTGGACAACAAGGAAATCAAGCTTTTCAAGTGCTTTAGTTACATGCGAAGAGTTGGGATCACTGAGGTTGGGATTTTCGCCCATTATATACATCCCTTTTATGGATCCTTCGAGCACTGCCTGAAACATATCTGTAGCCTGTAAGCCCGGTTTAGAGCTCAGTTTAACCTGCCAGGTTGTTGATAGTTGATCCATCACTTTTTTATTGCCGACTTGCTGATAGGCTGTGTATACATTGGGAAGAGCACCCATGTCACAAGCACCCTGCACATTATTTTGGCCGCGGAGAGGGTTTACACCAGTAGATGGGCGTCCAATGTTACCGGTGAGCATGGCCAGGTTAGCCAGGGAGAGAACATTGTCTGTGCCGGTAGTATGCTGGGTTATACCCATGGTGTAAAGAATACTGGCTTTCCCTTCCCGGGCATACAGTTTTGCGGCTTTGATTAAATCTTCTGCCTTTACTCCGGTTATCTCTGCGACATATTCAGGGGAATACTTTTCAACTGTTTGTTTAAATTTCTCATAGTTTTCCGTCCTGGCAGAGATAAAATTACTATCCATAAGATCGTTACTTATAATTACATTAGCGAGCCCGTTAATTAAGGCAACATCGGTGCCCGGCCTCAGGGGCAAGTGGACAGTGGCAATTTTAACGAGATCTATATTTCTTGGATCGGCAACAATCAAGGTTGCGCCGTTGGCAACCGCCTGACGGATCCTGTAGCTGATCACCGGATGGGTTTCGGTAGTATTGGAGCCAATCACAAGAATTGTGTCACAGTGCGTGATTTCTTCAATACTGTTTGTCATTGCTCCACTCCCGAATGCTTTGGCCAGACCGGCCACAGTTGGAGAGTGTCAAAGCCGCGCACAGTGATCGATGTTATTGGTCCCGATCGAACGCATCAATTTTTGCATCAGGTAGTTATCTTCATTGCTCGCTTTTGCTGAGCTCAAAGCAGCGATAGCATCTGCCCCGTAATTATCTTTTATTGTGTTAAATTTCTCCGCAACGCAATTAAGAGCCTCGTCCCATTCGACCTCGACGAAAACGCCCTCTTTTTTTATCAATGGCTTAGTTAGTCTATCTTCACTCTGAATATAGTCCCAGCCAAAACGCCCCTTGGTACAAAGATGACCACGATTGACCGGGCTGTCAGGATCAGGAGAAGCGCCGATTATTTTACCATCTTTGATGTGCAGATATACCGAACAGCCGGTTCCGCAATAGGGGCAGATTGTTTTTACCTTCTCAATTTCCCAGGGACGGCCCTGACCCAGGCCAGCTTTAGGAATTAATGCACCTACCGGGCAACTATCCACACACATTCCGCAGAATACACAGGAGGAATTCTCGATTGGATCTCTGTAAGGGGGCGCAACAAGCGTATCAAATCCTCTGTTTACGAAATCAATAGCACCCGCTCCCACAATTTCCTGGCATTTGCCCACGCAGATGCCGCATAAAATACATTTATTCATATCGCGAATAAAAAATGGGTTGGTATCGTCCGGGGTCAACTTTTTAACCTCACCAACAAATTCGCTTTCAGAGATTCCGTAGCGGTAACAGTAATCCTGCAGTTTGCAGTTCCCCGTCCGCTCACAGGTGATGCATTCCAGCGGATGGTTGGCGATCATTAAGCTGAGAACACTTTTTCGGGCACTGACCACTCTTTCCGACTCAGTCTGGACAACCATTCCTTCCACAACCGGAGTGACACAGGATGCCGTTAAATTTTTTGCTTTTTCTACTTCCACGACACATAGCCGGCAAGCTCCGTTTGGTGGAAGTTCAGGATCGTAACACAAAGTGGGGATGTCGATACCCAGCTGTCTTGCTGCTGTCAGGATGGTTGTTCCTGCCGGTACTGTAACCTTCTGGCCGTCAATAGTTAAATTTACCTTTGACATATAAAATCCCTCATTAAAAATTTGGATATCTAACTTAACCGATAATAACATATATTTTTTTTAATTTAAAGCAACTTCACTTTGTTGCCAGAGCTTTATTCATCCCCGGTCCCCTTGCGAACTTAAAAACAAAGCGACCTGATTTCCATATCATGTTAGTAGTAAATAATGGTTACCCCATGGTCTTTGCAGATAGAGTGATCGTGAATTAGCCGGGTCTGTTGACGCCTTACCCCGGGCCGGTTATAATTTTAATTAACTTTTATTACGGGGGGATTGTGAAGGTCCTCCCATTTTGTGCTGTACCGAACGAACAGGTTTTTTGAGAAAGGAGTATTTACCATGCCCGAGAGGCTTCTTAATTTATGGACAGAAGATCAGGCTTTTAAAAAGATCATCAGCGGCATAAATGATGCACCGTCTTACCGGGCCTCGGTAACCGGCCTGGACGGCAGTGCCAGATCATTCTTTGTTGCCGGCCTGTCCAGGCATGCCGGCCGGCCGGTTCTGGTAGTCGCCGGTGATACCGGCCGGGCTGAAAGCATTTTTGCCGATCTCTCTGCATATTTCCCCGGTGAAGTAAAAATGCTTCCACCGCGAGAGCTTTTTGTCAGTACGGAAATATTATCACGCAGTGAAGAATACCTGTGGATGAGATTGCGCTTTATGGAATGGCTGTACAGCGGAGGCTGTGGTATCTATGTTACGACTGCCGCTGCGCTGCTTTCAAAAGTACTGCCTCCGGCAGTATGGGAGGATCTGATTATCAGGCTGCCGCAGGGCATTACTGTCGATCGTCAGGTTTTAATCAACAGTCTTGTGGAAACCGGTTATCAAAGAAGCGCTTTAACGGAAAATGCCGGCCAGTTCAGTGCTCGAGGAGACATCATTGACATATATCCGCCTTCAGGTAGTTCCCCGTACCGGGTGGATCTTTTTGACAACGTCATTGAATCAATAAGATATTTTGATCCTTCTACCCAGCGTTCGACGGAGATGGTAGATGAAGCCGTGATCCTGCCGGCAAGAGAACTGCCCCTGCCGGCGAAGGTTTATGCCAGTGGGCGACAGTTGATACTCAAGAAACTCGAGAGCGCTTTTGCCGGTCTGCGCCGGCGAGGGGAGGAAAAGGCGGCGGTTATTTTAAAAGAGCAAATTAACCGTCACCTGGAAAGGTTGTCCCAGCCGGACGGCCTTGATATGCTAAGTCCTTACTTTTCATTCTTTTACGGTGACGGTGCTTCACTGCTTGATTACCTCTCTCCGGATTACCTGGTGGTTGTTGAAGAACCGGTTACGCTGATCGAAAAAGGGAATAACCTGCGGCATGAGCTGGCTGTTTATCTGAGCAATGTCCTGATCAATGCCGAGCTAATAATTAATAATCACCAGCAGCTCTGGGATGAAAAAGAACTTTTTCAGCGGATACGCAGCTCCCTGCTCTTTTGTTCTCTTTTCCCCGGAGACAACAAAACAGCCGGTGATTTGCCGGCATATCATTTCGATGCTAAAAGTGCCCCGTCTTATCACGGCCAGCGGGATCTTTTCAGTAACGATTACAGAAGATGGCTAAAAAATGGCTACCGCGTTTATTTGATCGCTGAGACTGAAAAACGCGGCCGGGGTTTGAGAGAATTTTTGGCTGATCCCGAAGAGCCCGGGCTGCTGCAGAAAGAAAATTTACCGTTTTTAGATCCGGAACAGGTAGCGGTTCTCACCGGTGCCCTGGAGGAAGGATTTGTTATTCCCCCTTTGAAACTGGCGGTTCTTGACGAACAAAATCTGTTGCCAAAGCGGAAAAAGAAAAAAAGAGCTGCTTCCAAAAGCGGTATTCGGCTCAGCGATTATCGTGAACTGAAGCCGGGTGATTACTTGGTCCACGAACAGCATGGTATCGGCAGGTATCAGGGGACCAGCACTCTTGAAATTGGGGGGACAATGCGTGATTATCTCATGCTGCGCTACAGGGGTGCTGATCGCCTTTATATACCAATTGACCAGGTAGAGCTGATTCAGAAATATTCGGGAGGAGAGGGGCCTCCTCCCCGTTTGCACAGCCTGGGAGGAGGAGAATGGCAGCGCATTAAGAGCAGGGTCAACCTCTCAATAGAAGAACTGGCCCGGGAGCTTTTATCTATTTACGCTGCCAGGCAGGCTGTGAAAGGGTATGCCTTTGGTCCCGATCATTCCTGGCAGGAAGAATTCGAAGCAAATTTTCCTTACGAAGAAACTCCGGATCAGCAACGCGCTATTGTTGATGTAAAAACCGACCTGGAAAAGGAACAACCTATGGACAGGTTGATCTGCGGTGATGTTGGTTACGGGAAGACCGAGGTAGCCATGCGAGCTGCTTTCAAAGTAGTCATAGAAGGAAAACAGGTCGCTGTGCTTGTCCCCACTACGATTTTGGCTATGCAGCATTACAATACTTTCCGGGAACGATTTGCAGGATTTCCGGTAAGAATTGCCTGCCTGAGCAGATTCGTAGCGAAGAGCAAGCAAAAAGAAATAATTGAAGATCTCTCGACCGGCAAGATCGACATTGTAATTGGGACCCATCGTCTTCTGTCTGCGGACATCTCTTTTAACGATCTGGGACTCTTTGTCGCAGACGAAGAACAGCGTTTTGGAGTGCTCCAGAAAGAAAAAATGAAGAAAATGCGCCTGGAAATAGATACACTGGCTCTTACTGCCACACCTATTCCGAGGACTCTTCATCTATCTCTGACCGGGGCCAGGGATCTGAGCATTATCGAAACCCCGCCGGAAAACCGTTTCCCTATCCAAACTTATGTCCTGGAGTACTCTGAAGAATTATTGCGTGAAGCAGTTCAGCGTGAAATCAGCCGGGGTGGGCAGGTTTTCATTCTCTACAACAGGATTGATCGGATTAACAGGTTTGCGGAACGAATTCAGAAAATTTTTCCGAAAGCATCTGTTGCTGTTGGACACGGTCGGATACCGGAAGCAAATCTTGAAAGGATTATGACTGATTTTCAGGCCGGTTTTCACCAGATCCTGATCAGTACAACGATTATTGAATCAGGCCTGGACATTCCCAATGTTAATACATTAATAATCTGTGATGCTGATAAATTCGGTCTGGCACAGCTCTATCAGATCAGGGGCCGGGTAGGACGTTCTGATCGTCTGGCTTATGCCTATCTTACTTATCGAAGAGACAAAGTGGTATCTGAAGTTGCACGCAAGAGGTTAAAGGCGATTAAGGAATTTACCGAGCTGGGTTCAGGGTTTAAAGTAGCGCTGCGGGATCTGGAGATTCGAGGCGCGGGCAATATCCTCGGTGCCGAACAGCATGGTTTTATTGCTGCAGTGGGTTATGATCTATATGTAAAGTTACTCGATCAGGCCGTTGTCGCACTGAAAAATGAAAAACGCGCACCAAAAGTTGACACTAGACTTGATCTATCAGTTGATGCATATATTCCCGCCTCTTACATTGGGGCCCAGGCTCAAAAAGTTAATTTCTACCGCCGCATCTACGGAAGCGATTCGTTGCAAGAACTGCTGGAATTGGGTGAAGAACTGATCGATCGTTTCGGAACGCCCCCCGAACCGGTCAATAATTTATTAAAGATTGGAGAGCTGCGCATCCTCGCAGCCCGGCTCAAAGTGGTTTCTGTCCAGCAGAAAAATACAATTCAGATCCGCTTCACTCCAGAGGCATCTGTGGATGAAAACTGTTTTGGACGAGCCAATACGGTTGACCGACAGAGTCTTATCAAAGAGAGGGAAGAACCTTTTTCAATCAGGATAAAACCTGACGGATTGCAGGGATCTGTTGTCGACGGTTTGCTTGCCCTGTTCAGAGAATTGATCATTATGCAAGAAGGACAGAAGAAACAGACTGCTGACAGTGGGGTTTCCAACCTGTTATAATACAGGTCAGAATAACTTTAAGAAGGTAATTTATTTTGGGCACCAGCAATTCATCGTTTGTCAGAGGAGCAGCCATTCTGGCTGTAACCGGTATCGCCGCGCGGATTGTAGGAGCTGTCTTCAGGATAATTCTGGCCGCAATCCTGGGTGATGAAGGAATCGGCCTTTACCAGTATGCTTATCCCATCTATTCAACCCTGCTGGTGATATCCACCGCAGGAATTCCCGTTGCCCTCTCCAAAATAATGGCCGAGAAAATAGCCATACGCGAATACAGCGAAGCGATGAGAGCATTTCGCATTGCTTTTGTCATTCTTATGCTAAGCGGCCTTGCTATCTTTTTTGTCCTTCTGCTGGGGGCTGAATTTATTGCCGCTACGGTTATAAGGGATATGAAAGCAGTTTATCCCCTGATGGCAATTTCACCGGCTATTTTTTTTGTGACAACTATGGCCTCGCTGCGCGGGTTTTTCCAGGGGCAACAGAATATGCTGCCCACTGCTCTTTCTCAGCTTATAGAACAGCTGATCAGGGTCGGATTTGCTTTAAGCCTGGTTTTATTGTACTTGCCGGTAGGCATTGAATATGCTGCCGCCGGGGCAACTTCTGGAGCGGCGGCCGGCGGGTTGGCCGGTCTTCTATTCCTGGCGTTCCTTTATTGGAGAACCCGCCGTTCCTTATGGCAAGAAAAGAAAAGCCAAAGCAGTAATCCCGAATCCGTAAGCCGGATAATCAGTCGTATTCTGAGCCTGGCGGTGCCGGTAACCATCGGTGGTCTGGTCATTCCTCTTATATCGCTGATCGACCTGGCGGTGGTTCCACGGCAGCTGCAGGCGGCCGGCTTCGATATTGCAAGCGCACGCGCTTTGTATGGACAGCTTACTGGCATGGCCGGTTCTGTTGTTTACTTCCCCAATGTAATGGCCTTAGCCCTCAGTATGAGCCTTGTACCGGCCATTTCTGAAGCTTATATCCTGAAGAATGACGGCCTTATTCGCAGCCGATCGGCTGTTGCCGTGAAATTAACAGCCCTGTTTTCCATTCCCTCGGCTGTCGGTTTGTTCGTTCTGGCCGAGCCGATCACTGTTCTCCTGTTTAATAATGCCGAAGCCGGTTATCCCCTTGCCTGGATGTCCTGGTCAGTGATCCCTCTGTGTATCTATGTTTCGACAACCGGTTTAATCCAGGGCCTTGGCAAAGCGATCGTCCCTGCTCTAAATATGTTATACGGGGGGATTGTTAAAACAATCCTGGCCTGGTACCTAACGGCTATTCCTTCTCTTAATGTGGGCGGTTCTGCCCTGGCCTCTGTAATCGGTCTTGCAGTAGCGGCAGCATTGAACCTTTATTATGTCCGCCGTTTCACAGGATGGCGGGGAAAAGTGTGGGAATTGCTTGTTCTGCCGGGCATAGCCAGCACAGCTATGGCCCTGACTGCGTACCTTATTTATACTGCTATGGCCTGTTTTACGGGGGGGTTCTTATCCGGCGGCCTGCTTAACCTGGTTGCCACCCTGACAGCAATTGTCCTGGGGATCATTGTATACTTTGCTGTTCTCCTTTTATCCGGTGGTTTTACCGGGGAAGAACTGCAGATGTTACCATTCATTGGCAGGAAATTTGCTGCAATGGCAATACGCGTCAGGAAAAAGTCTGGCTCGGATTAATAAAGCCCGGGCAGCTTTCTGTTTCTGCATTATTTAAAGCTTTAACAAACTAGCAATTGTGGTTTTCGGGGAGGTAATTGAATGGATAGAATAATTATCATAGGGCTGGGGCCGGGGTCTCCACGGGATGTAACCAAAGAGGCGCTGTCCTGGTTAAAAAAAGACTCCTTAGTTTATTATCGTACTCTCAGGCATCCTGCTGCCAGGCGCTATGCGGCGCTTGGTAAAAAAGGACAGTCTTTTGATTATCTCTACGAAAATGAAAAAGATTTTTCTCACGTTTACAGAAAGATAACTTTTAAATTGATCAAGGCTGCCAAAAGACATGGGACTGTATGTTATGCTGTCCCCGGGCATCCTGATGTGGGAGAAATGGTTGTTAAAAAACTGCGGAAAATTTGCCCGCGGCTGGGCATCGGTCTGCAGTTTGTATCCGGAATAAGTTTTATCGAGCCCCTTTTAAATGCTCTTCAAATCGATCTTCTGGAGGGTTTCAACATCTATGATGCCCTGGCTCTCGATTCTTTAAAAGAACCATCGCCCAATCATCTTATCCTGGCCCAGGTATACAATAATTTCATCGCTTCGCAGGTAAAATTGAAATTGATGGAAATATACCCGGAAAACTATCCGGTAACAGTGATTAGGGCGGCGGGCACGCCTTTTGAAAAAAGTTGGACAGGATCGCTTTATGATCTTGATCGACAGCCTCTTTTTGATAATTATTCAACAATATATTTGCCGCCTTCCGGTAAAAAGATAATTGGTGATCTGCTTGGTGTTATGACCAGGCTGCGTGCCCCGGATGGTTGTCCCTGGGATAGAGAGCAGACCCACGTCAGTTTGCGTCAGTACCTGATCGAGGAAGCTTATGAAGTGGTTTCCGCTATTGAAAAAAGGGATGATCAATCATTTAAAGAAGAACTGGGCGATCTGCTCTTACAAGTTATTTTTCACAGTGAAATTGCCAGGGAAGAAAAGCGGTTCGATATCTTTGATGTAATTGAAGGAATTACCGAAAAATTGATCCGCCGCCATCCCCATGTTTTCGGCCGTGAGAAAGCGGATAATCCAGCCCAGGTTAAAGTCATCTGGGAGAAAATCAAATCGAAAGAGCGCCACGAAGATAAAACCAGTCCAGTTCTTTCAGTTGATTACGGCCTTCCAGCCTTACTGAAAGCATATAAACTGCAGAAGAAGGCTGCCCAGTTCGGCTTCGATTGGCCTGATCTTGACGGCCCTATGCATAAAGTCGAAGAAGAACTTTCCGAGCTCCAGGAAGCCTGTAGGGATGAAGACGGTGCTGCGATTGAAGAAGAAATCGGCGATTATCTCTTTTCAATAGTTAACGTTGCCCGTTTTCTGAAGGTGAACCCTGAAATGGCTCTCGGTAAGACCATAAAAAAATTTATGAAACGCTTTCAATACATCTCTGATCAGGCAGAAAAAAGGAACCGTCCGCTGAAGGAGTTTACCTTGAAAGAAATGGATGAATGGTGGGAAGAGGCTAAAAAAATAAGGAAAATCGGCAAATAAAGAAGGGATCCATTCTATAAGAGCGAATAATGATAAACTAATCAGGTATTCCATTTTGTATGAGGAGGGCTTTAAACAGTGAACAAATCTGAACTGGTTGATCTGGTTGCAGAGAAAGCGGGAATGTCCAAAAAGGATAGTGAAAAAGCGGTTAAAGCGGTACTGGAAAGCATAACTGACGGTTTGGTTGGTGGGGATAAAGTGCAGCTGGTAGGTTTTGGAACTTTCGAGGTCCGCAATCGTAAGGCAAGAGAAGGACGCAACCCGGCTACGGGAGAAAAAATTAAGATTAAAGCCTTGAAGGTTCCTGCTTTTAAACCGGGTAAAGCATTAAAGGAAAAAGTAAAATAACCTAACAGTTATTTTAGATATGGAAATTATTACCGTCTTTAATCCTCCACTGGAGGATTTTCTTTTTAATGTATCATACCTTTCTTTAAATGGCAAAATAAGTTATTATTATTCTGCAAGAGCAGGAAATTGGTTTTTCCTGTCGAAGTTCATTAAAAATAAACGTTTGTAAGACGGTGCGAACACTATGAAAGCTAAAAACAGGGCGGGGGGAAAAGAGGTGTCAGATTTCCCCCGGCAGTACAGGGAAACCAATTATGGCTCTTACCGTTTGGTGAGTGCAGTTGGTATTTTAGTGATCGTTGCCCTGTTGTTGATGATTGGTGCCCAGTATATCAAGCAGTGCCTGGTAAAAGATGAACTGGCCGAATATGAATCACATATTGATAAACTTGAAATCCGCAGGGATACGCTGGAAGAAGAGATTGAAAGGCTTCAGGATCCCGGGTATCTTGAAGTGATGGCTCGAGACAGGCTTGGGTTGGTAAAGCCCGGAGAGGTTATATTTCAACTGGAGGATTGACAATAGCACTATAATCGTTATAATATCTTTAGTTATGATTTAAAAATAACGCAAGGAGGAGTTTTTCATTAAGAAGGAAATAAAGGTTGGCAGTATTCTGGAGGGAGTGATTACCGGGATCACAAAATTTGGAGCCTTTGTGGAGCTGCCTGGTGGAACAACAGGCCTTGTCCATATATCCGAAATAGCGGACGAGTATGTAAAAGACATCAATGATTTTTTCAAGAAAGCGGACAAGGTGAAAGTTAAGGTTCTTTCGGTAGAAAGCAATGGGAAAATAGGTCTTTCAATCAGACAGGCGGTGGAAGGATACACGCCGAATAAAAAAAGCAGCCGGAATAAACCCGATACGGTAAAAAAGGTTTCATTTGAAGACAAAATGAGCCGTTTTCTAAAGGAAAGCGATGAACGCCTGCTTGATCTGAAACGCAATACAGAATCGAAAAGAGGCGGCCGTGGTTCTTTCAGGGAAGCTTTTTAGATAGGATAACGTCAGTTCAGTGTTTAATCAAAAGGCACTCTGGATCAGGGTGTTTTTTTATCTTTCTAATATGACTCTTCACCTATCGACAGACAGGTAGTGAGTGCTCTTGGATCAACTGGGAAAAGTTAAGAGCTTTATCAAAGAACATAGATTATTAACCGGTGGGGAAACGGTAGTTGTTGCTGTATCGGGGGGGCCGGATTCGCTTTGCCTGCTTCATATGCTAAGCAGAGCTCTTCCTGAATTAAAACTCAATATTGTTGTTGCCCACCTTAACCACTGCCTCAGGCCCGAGGCAGTCGAAGAAGCTTCATTTGTTGAAAAAATTGCCGTCGACTGGTCTCTGCCTTTCGAAATGAAAGCAATTGATATTCGTGCCCTAAAAAGTGAGCGCAGGATTTCGGAAGAAGAAGCGGGACGCCTGGCGAGGTATAATTTATTCCGCGAGGTGGCGGCAAAATACCATGCAACTGCTATAGTTCTTGGCCATCACCTCGATGATCAGGCCGAAACTGTGTTGTTGAATATAATCAGGGGTACCGGGGTTGACGGTTTAGCCGGAATCCTGCCCTGCCGCTATGAGGATGGGCTAAAGTTCCTGAGGCCCCTTCTTTGCCTTACCAGGAAGGAAATTGAAGCATATTGTACCACTAAAGGTCTTCAGCCTTGCACCGACAGTAGTAATCTGGAGACCAATTATACCCGCAATAAACTGCGCCTTGAACTGATACCAAGACTGGAAAGTGAATTCAACCCCCGCATACGTGAATCTCTTTCAGGCCTGGCTTCGCTTGCTTTAAAAGATCGATTGTTTATGGAAAATATGACCGAAAGGTACAGCCTCAGGTTGATGAGGGGTGGAGGAAATAAAACGGCTGTTGAGAGAGACGCTTTGATGGTTTTGCCGGAAGCCCTGCGCGGTCGGGTATTACGGAGGATTTTGGAAAAAAGCGGTCTGACAGAAGCTCCGGGCAGAGAGCACACTGAAGCACTGCTTGGTACATTAAAGGAAGGCAGGAGAGGTTGGATCTATACGCTCCCGGGAGCGGTCCATATTTATCATGACGGCCGTTTCCTCCGGTTTTTCAAAAAAGTCGAACCGCAACAATTATCATCGGCCCGGATTCAGCTTGTTCTTCCCGGGCGTACAGTGATACCGGGAAAGGGCTCGGTAACAGCTCGCATTGTTAAGCCGGATCAGCTTACCTGGCCGCCTCCATCCTGCTTGGCCTATCTTGATTATGATAAGATTGTCCATAAAAAGCTGGCCATTCGATTCCGCTGGACGGGGGCGCGGTTTCATCCTCAGGGTGCTTCCGGAAGCAAAAAGCTGAAGAAATTTTTTATTGATCAGAAAATACCGGCCCCGGAAAGGTCTTCAGTACCGCTCCTGACGGCTGGAGGCGAAATAATCTGGATAGTTGGAAAGAGGATTGCCCATCCATATCGAATCACGAAAGAAACAGAGCGGGTTTTATTACTGGAATACAGAGTTTTTAAAAAACGGCGGTTTAAAAGGTGAAAAGAAGTAATTCTGGTGGAACAGATCGGTTTTATGGATCCTGGATTTGGAAGCTGTTTCTGCTGCAGGCCCCGGGGCTGCCCCGGGTAAAAAAATGGGAAAGGTGGCAATTAGATGGCAGAAGAGAGGTTGGAAGTAATGCTTAGTGCAGAAGAAATTGGGAACAGAGTCCGGGAAATGGCCTCCAAAATTTCAGCTGATTATAAAGGTCGGAAACCTCTCCTGATCGGGGTATTAAAAGGAGCGGTGGTCTTTTTGAGCGATCTGATCCGTAGCCTTGATATACCGGTGGAAATTGATTTCATGGCTGTCTCAAGCTATGGTGCCGATACGGCTTCCTCAGGTGTAGTGCGCATACAAAAGGACCTTGATCGGAGTATCAAGGATAAGGATGTTTTGATTATTGAGGATATTGTCGATACCGGCCTTACACTCAGCTATCTCAAGGAAAATTTAAGCAGCCGTCAGCCAAAAACTTTGAAAGTGGCAACTCTTCTTGATAAACCGGAACGCCGTGAAGTAGTTTTTGATCCCGATTATTGCGGATTTACCATCCCCGATCGTTTTGTCATCGGGTATGGATTGGATTATAACGAGGACTATCGTCAGCTAGCCGATCTGTGTATCTTGAAAGCCTGATCAAGAATAAATGAGCCAGATATTATTTATTCGCAGGATCATGTTTTAATTGCTTATGGCCAGCCGGTATGTTAAAATCAAGGTTAGGCTTTGTGAGCTTTGTATGGAGAGGAGGGTGCATGTTGAGCCCTTTTTTGAGACAAATTACATTCTACCTTGTCATAGCCCTGGTAGTAATTGTATTACTTTCTACGTTCAATACCGGTACTGCACCGGAAGAAATAAGTTATGATCTGTTTGTCCGCAATTTGGAAAGCGGTCAAGTGGAAAAGGTTGATATGTATGGTAATGAAGTTGAAGCGGTTTTTACTGATGGGACTGTTGTTACCACCTATCGTCCCGATGACCACAACCTGACCGAACTGCTGCTGGAAAATGAAGTGGTTTATGCTACCAATCCGGCACGCGGCCCAAGCTGGTGGCAGAGCGCCCTGACCTATCTGATTCCATTTCTGTTGTTAATGGGTATTTTCTTTTTCTTCATGCAGCAGACACAGGGTGGCGGTAACAAGGTGATGAATTTTGGCAAGAGCAAAGCCCGCCTGCAGGAGGGGGAGAAAAAGAAGGTTACTTTTAAAGATGTAGCCGGTGCTGACGAAGAAAGGGCGGAGCTTTCCGAAGTGGTTGATTTTTTGAAAGATCCGCGTAAATATATCGAAATTGGTGCCCGTATCCCCAAAGGAATTCTGCTCGTTGGACCACCGGGAACTGGTAAAACACTGCTGGCCCGTGCTGTTGCCGGCGAAGCCGGTGTTCCCTTTTTCAGTATCAGTGGATCTGATTTCGTTGAAATGTTCGTTGGAGTGGGAGCCTCACGCGTCAGGGATATGTTCGAAAATGCCAAGAAAAATTCACCCTGCATTGTATTCATTGATGAAATTGATGCTGTGGGACGGCAGCGAGGCGCTGGCCTGGGCGGCGGGCACGACGAACGGGAACAAACTCTGAACCAGCTCCTGGTCGAGATGGACGGTTTTGATGTCAATGAAGGTATTATTATTATTGCCGCTACCAACAGGCCTGACATTCTTGATCCGGCCCTTCTTCGTCCCGGTCGATTCGACCGTCAAATTACGGTCGGACTGCCGGATGTTAGGGGACGGGAAGAAATATTGAAGGTGCATTCAAAGAATAAACCGCTCGCCTCGGGAGTAGATTTAAAAGTAGTCGCTCGCGGCACACCAGGTTTTACCGGTGCCGATCTGGAGAATGTTGTTAATGAGGCGGCCCTCCTGACGGCACGTATTTCCGAAAAACAGATAAGTATGACAGAAATGGAAGAAGCTGTGGAGAGAGTGGTAGCCGGAACACAGAAAAAAAGCCGGGTTATCAGCGCTTTTGAGAAAAAGATAGTTGGCTATCACGAGGCGGGACATGCCCTGGTCGGTTATCTTCTGCCCCATACTGACCCGGTGCACAAAGTATCGATTATCCCGCGCGGTCGTGCCGGTGGTTATACGCTGATGTTTCCAGAAGAAGATAGATACTATATGACCCGATCCGAACTGCTGGATCGGGTAAGCACTCTCCTCGGCGGAAGGGTAGCCGAGAAACTGGTGCTTAATGACATCAGCACCGGTGCTCAGAATGACCTGGAGAGAGCTACTCAAATAGTTAGGCAGATGATCATGGAATACGGCATGAGTGATGCCCTCGGTCCCATTACCCTTGGCAAGAAGCACGATCAGATTTTCCTGGGCCGAGATCTGGCAAGGGACCGTGATTACAGCGAAGAAATTGCCAAGGCAATCGATCAGGAAGTCAGGAAAACCATGGATAATTGTTACCAGATTGCCGAGGATATCCTGGAAAAAGAAAGGGATAAGCTGGAGAAGATAGCTGTAGCCTTAATGGAAAAAGAGACTCTTGATGCCGAGGAAATAAAAGCCCTGGTTGAGGGGAAAGAATTGCCGGTTGAAGAAGATCAGAAGAATCAGGGAGATCAGGAAGATCAGGGAGATCAGGAAGAGTTGAAGCTTAATGAGCCGCAGAAAGAGGAACATATTTCTGACAGTGATGATGACGAAGTGGCAGCGACGAGGTCTGTTATTCAAGAGAATACCAGGACCAAGCAGACTTCATCAATTGGTGAGAGGGTTTCTTCCGATGTGGCAAAAACAGAAATATTAAAGAAAAATAAAGAGAATCGGGCTTCTTTCCAACAGCAGCCCGGCGATCAGAAAGAAAAACAGGAAGAAGAATTATAGGGAGCCTTTAAAAGCTCCTTTTTATTATCAGGACAAGGTGTTGAAAGATAAAATCATGACCGGCGGATTAACGGATATAGAGGGTATTAAAGTAGGAGTGGTTTCCAACAATGAAGCAGCTACCGGGTTAACCGTTGTTCTCGTTGAAGAAGGAGCGAGGGCGGCGGTGGAAGTACGGGGGTCGGCTCCGGGAACCAGGGAAACTGACCTGCTCGTGCCGGGGCGACTCGTTCAATCTGTTCAGGCGATTATGCTGTCCGGAGGGAGTGCCTTTGGGCTTGATGCCGCTTCAGGTGTGGTCAGGTATCTGGAGGAACATGAAAAAGGATTTCCGGTCGGCGGCATTCGCGTTCCCATTGTCCCGGCAGCCGTAATTTTTGACCTTTTCCTTGGCGACGGCACCGTGCGTCCGGATACCGAAATGGGTTACCAGGCCTGTGTTGTTGCAACAGCTGGTCCCGTGCCGGAAGGTTCGGTGGGTGCCGGAACCGGCGCTACAGTAGCCAAATACTACGGTATGCCTGGTGCAGTAAAGTCCGGCCAGGGTTCGGCTGCAGTCTGTAGCGGTCCTCTCATCGTTGCTGCCCTGGTAATAGTCAATGCATTCGGGGATATATACGATCGAAACGGGCGTTTGCTGGCCGGTCCTCGAAACCCGGGAAGCGGTTCAATGGAAAATACAGCAGAACTTTTAAAAAAAACTGGCGCTGTTGGAAGCGGAGACAATACAACCCTCGCTGCTGTAGCCACTAATGCTTCCCTGGACGGACCCGCCCTGACCAAAGTTTGCCAGCTTGCCCATGATGGGTTTGCCCGATCGATTTGGCCGGTTCATACAATGTGGGATGGTGATACCGTATTTGCCATTTCAGAAGGCAATCTTTCCGCTGATGTCAGTCTGGTGGGCATAATGGCTGCAGAAGCAGTAAGTATGGCTATAGAAAGGGCTGTTCAGAAGGCATCTTCTCTCCTGGGCATACCGGCGCTCTGTGACCTGGCAGAATAACTTTCCAGGAGCCGGATATCCCTGATTTGCCGTTGCAAAGAGTTACCATAATTGATTTTTCCTCAATTTAACCAATTAAGTACAAGATATAAACGGAACGGAGCAGGAATTAAAGTCGTTTTGTTGAATAAAACTTATTATCTGTGGGAAATGTGAAATGAGAGTATAAGTATAAACATTAAGGAGGTTTTTTGTATGCCATTGGATCCGACAAAACATGCTGACTGGGAAATAGCTGAAGCCGCAGAATCAAATATGAAAAATGTTTATCAGTTAGCTGAGGAACTGGGCCTCGACAAAGAGGAACTACTTCCTCACGGTCACTACGTGGCCAAGGTTGATTACAAAAAAGTACTGGAGAGATTAAAGGATCAACCTGACGGAAAGTATATTGACGTAACGGCGATTACTCCAACTCCGCTTGGAGAAGGAAAATCAACATCGACTATGGGGTTGACTCAGGGCCTGGGCAAACGTGGGAAAAAAGTTATGGCGGCTATCCGCCAGCCTTCCGGTGGTCCAACCATGAATGTAAAGGGTTCAGCTGCCGGTGGAGGACTCTCACAGTGTATTCCCCTTACACCATTCTCACTCGGTTTGACCGGCGACATAAATGCGATCATGAATGCCCACAACCTGGCTATGGTTGCCGTGACCTCGCGGTTGCAGCATGAATTTAACTCTACCGATGCTTTCCTGGAAAGAAACAATGTAAAAAGGTTAAATATCGATCCACGCAATGTGGAAATGAAATGGATTATCGATTTTTGTGCTCAGGCACTCCGTAATATTATTATCGGACTGGGCGGTAGAAAAGACGGTTTAATGATGAGCTCAGGCTTTGCTATTGCTGTTTCCTCAGAGGTGATGGCCATACTGGCTGTAGCAAAGGACTTAAAAGATATGCGGGAAAGAATGGGCAGGATTGTTGTTGCCTATGACAAGAGAGGCAAACCGGTCACTACCGAGGATCTGGATGTTGCCGGCGCGATGACTGCCTGGATGGTTGATGCTATTAATCCAAACCTCCTGCAAACAATTGAGGGGCAGCCGGTCCTGGTGCATGCCGGGCCTTTTGCCAATATTGCTATCGGACAATCTTCAATCATTGCCGACCGAATCGGTTTAAAATTAAGTGACTACCATATTACCGAATCTGGTTTTGCCGCAGATATCGGTTTTGAAAAATTCTGGAACCTGAAGTGCCGTATGTCTAACCTTACTCCCCAATGTGCAGTGCTCGTAGCTACCATTCGAGCACTGAAATGTCACGGTGGTGCTCCACTGCCGTTGCCAGGACAGCCGCTTGATCCGGCTTACAACGAGGAAAATCTCAAGTGGGTGGAAAAAGGTTGTGAAAACCTTATTCACCATATCAAGACAATTAAAAAATCTGGTATCAGTCCGGTGGTTTGCCTCAATCATTTCCACACCGATACTGATAACGAAATCAAGCTTGTCCGCCGTCTGGCTGAAGAAGCTGGTGCCCGGGTTGCTCTTTCCAAGCACTGGCAGTACGGAGGCGAGGGTGCTCTTGAATTCGCCGATGCCGTTATTGAAGCATGCGAAGAAAAGAATGATTTTAAATTCCTCTATGAACTCGATACCCCGCTCCGGGATCGTATTGATCTTATTGCCAGGGAAGTTTACGGTGCAGACGGTGTGGAATACTCTGCCGAAGCCCTTGAAAAAGCGAAGAAAATGGAAGCAGATCCTAAATTCCAGAAAATGGGCACCTGCATGGTTAAAACTCACCTTAGTTTAACCGACAATCCCATGTTGAAAGGTGTACCGAAAGACTGGAAGCTTTTCGTTCGTGATATCCTTACCTACGGAGGAGCCGATTTCGTTGTCCCGGTTGCCGGTGCAATTTCGTTGATGCCGGGGACTGCTGCCAATCCGGCTTACCGCAAAGTTGATGTAGACGTGGAGACCGGTAAGGTTCAGGGACTGTTCTAAGTAGAAGGTTATTTGACTGTTGCATCAAGTTAGCATTGCTTAATTACGACGGGACGCCCGCGAGGGTGTCCCGTTTTAATTGCGCCATTTGCTGGAGTTAATCCTGTGCTGAAGGGCTTTGAGAATAGCAGAGAAAACCGTTTTCAGGGGCATTATCTGTGCCGTGAAATGAAACCTTAAAGATTTTTGGGCAAAATTCCGGTTTGGCTAACAATTAGTGGAGAGAGGATTTTAAACTGAATTATTAATAAACCAGTTTGCAGGAAGGTAATAGCGGACATCCTCGTCAGACAGGCATTCTGATAAAAGTTTGCGGATGTTTATGCCCAGGCCCGGGATAGTCAGATTGGGGGCAATATCTGCCAGGGGAATAAGAACAAAACATCTTTCACACAGGCGTGGATGGGGTAGGTTAAGCAGAGGAGTGTTTATTACCTCATCTTCATAAACCAGCAGATCCAGATCGATTGTCCTGGGTCCCCATCTTTCTATTCTAATTCTGCCGATTCGGTTTTCCACATCAAGCATTGCCCGCATCAGGGTTTCCGGGGGGAGGGTGGTCAGGAGGGAGGCACAGGCATTGAGATAATATCCCTGGGCAGGACCTCCCACCGGCTCAGTCTCATAAACCGGCGAAACTTCCTTAATTTTAATTGCGGGAACCTGGGAAAGTAAAGTCAACGATTGTCGCAAATTGCTCAAACGAGTGCCGAGGTTTGAACCGAGCCCGATATAAGCATGTTTTTCGGTGATCATTAAATTATCAGGGCGGATTTAGCAAGGTTTGACTGTCTGGTAGTTCCGCCTTATCTCCTTATTTATAATTGCCGGTGGCGATTGACCATCACTCCTACTCCTCCTTGCACACCGGGCAAGGGAGGACTGGGTTTGCGAACTTCAACAGTTGTTTCCAGTACTCCGGGAAGAGAAAGCAGTTTGTCGGCTATCCGGCAGGCAAGCGTTTCGAGAAGCCTGCAGGAGTCGCCGTACATCACTTCCTCGATAGCCATTACCGCTTTACGGTAATCGGGAACTTTATCGATCTGGTCATCGTTGTGACCGGCCAGATCGACGCCCAGCTCTATGCTGACCTGAAATTCCTGCCCGAGGCTGTTTTCTTCAGGAAGCACTCCATGGTAGGCATAGCAGGTAAAACCATCAATAATTATACGGTCCAAGTGGTTATCACCTCCGAATCATGGCGTCAGTCATCACTGTCACCCTTTTCATCGATAAAACGTCGTGAACCCTGACAATATCAGCTCCTGCAGCAATTCCGTAGGCTACGGTTGCTGCTGTGCCTTCCATACGTTCATCAGTGGGAAGATCCAGCGTTTTTCCGATAATTGATTTCCGGGAAGTGCCAAGGAGCAGGGGATACCCGAGGCGGCAGAATGTATTCAAATGCAGCATCACATCCAGATTTTGCTGCAGATTTTTGCCAAAGCCGATCCCGGGATCAATAATGATTTTTTCATCTTTGATACCGGCATTTTGAGCCAGGGCAATTGATTCCTCGATTTCAGCAATAATATCGGCAATAAGATCGTCATAATCTGTGCTATTTCGGTTATGCATCAGGCAGATCGGCACATCGAAATGCGCGGCAACTGTTCCAAGGTGCGGGTCAGCTTTTAAACCCCAGACATCATTTAACATTTCAACTCCGGAGGCTAGAGCTTTTTCCGCTACTTTTGCTTTGTAAGTATCTATTGAAAGTGGCAGTTTGAAAGATTGATCTTTTTTTAAAGCTTTGATAACCGGCATAACCCGGTTCAGTTCGACTTCAGCATTTACCGGCATAACCTGACTTATTCCGGTAGCGGCGTTAACTTTCAGATGGCCCGGTCGGGTCGATTCTCCCCCGATATCAATAATATCAGCGCCTTCTTCGGCCATACGGAACGCCTGGGTGAGAGCTTCATCAAGTTGATCAAAACGGCCGCCGTCGGAAAATGAATCGGGAGTCACATTAAGAATACCCATGATTAATGTTCTTTGACCGAGTGGGAGGCGGTGGTGCCCGAGGGAAAAAGGTAAACGGTTCTTTCTGCTGCTTTTCGCCAGAGTGCTGTGGAGCAAGGCAGCCAGCTTCGCTGATTTTTCTCCGCCGTGTCCCAGCTGTTCACAAAGATCATTCAGTTCATTTTTGGTACCGGCAATAACCGCTTCAAATATTTGTTTCCGGTCGTCAACTTTACCGAACATCACATTGTTATTTTCCAAAGCCGGCACATTTTTGAGCACCGGGATGAGTTCCTGTGGCACATTTTTTAATCTGATAAAAATGGAATCAACCTGCCTGGTAAATTGTTCGCTTACCTCTGGAGAAAAACCCATCGCTGTGAGATCTGCAACAGTTTTTCCCGATTCCAGGATGAGGATCTGGGCTGAAGAATTTAATTCTTTCAATATATCAGCTCCTCTTTATGGGGTTGTCTGTCGAGGGCCAGGCATTCGCTACGGACCTGGCAGTTGAAACAGAGGCGGGAATATTGATCCGCTTTTGCCAGAGCCCTGCTTAATGAAGACTGGTGTGGTTGTTCATGGTCTTTCAGACGATGCTGAGCAATAGCCCGGGTTATCAGTTCCGTTTCTGAATTGGAGAAGCCTACTTTTCTAAGGATTGTTTTGGCCATCTCGGCGCTGGCAAGAGCATGATCAGTTCCATAATCATATTCTTGCCAGCGGCCGATATCATGCAACAGGCCTGCTGCATAAGCCGTTTCCCGGTTAATAAAAGGGCACCCTTCCTCGAGCAGCAGCAGGTAGGTTAGCCTGGCTACTGTAAGAAGATGTTCAAAGTGATGCCGGCAGAAGGGGCGTGATTCTTCACGCAGGGCATTGCGCTCTAAATGATCACGATATTCCCGGCTGGTAAGTATTCTATTTACTCGCTCCATCATTTTATTTTTCATTATCCGTTCTCGTTTATCGTTATCTTTTTCCCTGTATCAGGCTGAACACTTCACCTCTGGAGCTGGGATTGCGTCTGAACAACCCCCTGACGGCAGAAGTGACCGTAAAAGCACCAGGTTTGCTTACACCGCGGATGCTCATGCAGAGATGTTCCGCTTCGACAACCACAACGACCCCTTTAGGCTTAAGTTCTTCAGTGATTATGTCGGCTACATTGCTGGTTAAACGTTCCTGCAGCTGGGGGCGTCTTGATACGGTTTCGATAACCCTGACTAATTTGCTTAATCCTACGATCCTTCCCCCGGAAGGAAGATAGGCAACGTGAGCCTTCCCATAGAATGGGAGCAGATGATGTTCACACATGGAATAAAAGGATATGTCCTTAACCAGGACGATTTCATCATGACCGTCTTCTACAAAACATGTTTTTAAATGTTTCCTTGGATCTTCTTCCAGGCCTCTGAACAATTCTTCGTACATATTGGCTATGCGTTTTGGTGTACCCACCAGGCCTTCCCTGTTTAAATCTTCACCGACCGCTTCCAGGATCATTTCTACTGCCCTGACAATTTTTACTTTATCCACGAGTATACCGCCTTTCTCCTAATAAAAAATATATTCCGGCAAAAAAATAATAATACTGTGCAGGAAGGCACCGGCAAGTGAATTTTCAGTTCGCTGGTAAAGGAATCCGAGAACCAGCGCAGCACCGGGGACAAGAACCGCCACCTCCACATATGTATAAGGATAATCAATCATCCACGGCTCGGTAATTATAATGATAGCCAGACGAGCAGCAGCTACCAGTAAAACAGTTAATATTAAGCTGATATTAGGCCCATATCGCCGGCATAAAAAGGTCTGAATGAAACCTCTCCAGAACATTTCCCGCGGCAACCCGATCAACAGAAAAATAAGCACAAAATCTACCACAGTTTTCAGGCCGGCAAAATTTATGCCGCCGGGGAGTCCCCTGGTGGCCCCGATTACCAGGACGGCAGCAATCAAAGCCAGGAAATATCCACGGCCTGCTCTTTCGCGGCGCAAACCGAAATCAAGGTAGTAAATTTTGTTAAATTTCCAAAGAACAAATAGGGTAATAACAGCTGCAGCATAGCCGAAAAAAGTATAATAGTCAAGAAATCCGTTTATTTTAATTATGACTTCGCTTGCTGTTATCAGTACAGCCAGCAGCGGTATCATGAGCATGCTGAGAAATCCGGGCCTTGTCTCCCTTATTTTTTGCCAGTATCGAGTATAATGATGATCCAGAGAAAATATTGTCATTATCACCAGTGAGATAGCTACAAAGATGCTGTAAATCATGAAAGAACCGGCAATGTTGGGCCAGGAAGTGTTTACCTGGGGAGGTAGCTGCGGTTCTCCGGTCGGCGAAATAAAATAATAATAAACCAGGCTATCACGGGGGTGAAAAATAATCGGTATGGTATCCTGCCATATTATCGGTATCCCCATCTGTTTTTCAACGGTCCGATAAACCGTTTCCAGTTCAGATTCATCGGTTACCGGTGTAAAAATGTTATTTCCCCTGATCTGATCAAAAAAATCGTGGCTGATTACCATGAACAAGCCGCCGATTGTTTCATCGTCCTGCTTGATTCCGTTCTGACGGTAAATGCCATTGCCCAGAAGAAGCAAGCTTTTGTCATGATCAGTTTCGTTCAGGTTGACCAGTGTCCCACCGGATGGCAGGATTACCGTCAGATTTTCTGTTTCAATGGACCATGGTTCTGTTTGACAGACGGAATTGATTTCATATTGATAAGGTTTGTGCCCCAGAGCATCCGGGATGAATGCTGTTATTGTAAAAGCCGTAATGACAAGCAGCACGGCGACAATTATCAAGAGGACAAGGGCGACGAAGTAGTTTTTACCCGATATTTTCTTTAACAAGACTGCTCCTCCTTGTGCGAATCATGCTGTCAAAGTGCCCTTCTGTACTTCGACGGGATGATCCGGATTCCTCCAAGACTATTAAGCTTCTACCATTGAGCTGTAGAGTGGTTCTTTGCAAAAATAACGTAATCTGCTATAGTGTTATTTACCTGATACTTGCTTATCAGGCTTATCTATCAGTGGGAGGAATGCAACTTGTTACTGGCCGTTGATGTTGGCAACACCCATATTATGCTCGGGGTATACCGCGAAGATAAAATCATTGTTTACTGGCGGTTGGCTACCCGTAAATCGAGTACTGAAGATGAACTGGGTATGGTGGTTAAAAATTTACTTCACAACAGCCATATAACCTTAAAGGAAATAAATATTATCGCAATTTCCTCTGTTGTTCCTCCATTGATGTATTCCCTTGGCCGTATGTCTACAAAATATTTCAATGTCGATCCCCTTATTATTGGGCCGGGAATAAAGACCGGCTTAAATATTGTAACAGATAATCCACGTGAAGTGGGTGCCGATCGTATCGTCAATGCCGTTGCGGCAATTGAACTTTACGGTGGGCCGATGATTATAGTCGATTTTGGAACTGCAACCACCTTTTGTGCCATTTCGGGTGAGGGTGATTACCTCGGCGGGGCTATCGCTCCCGGCATAGGAATATCTATGGAAGCCCTTTTTGAAAGAGCGGCCAAATTGCCGAGGGTGGAAATAGTAAGGCCCCAGCGAGTTATCGGCAAAGACACCATCTCCAGTATGCAGTCGGGCATTGTCTTCGGGTTTGTCGGCCAGGTCGACGGAATTGTTCATCGGATGGCTGCAGAGCTTGGAGGAGATCCCCAGGTAATAGCTACCGGTGGTTTTGCCAACTTAATTGCCCGTGAATCGGAAACAATCCGGGAGGTCAATCCTCTTCTTACCCTGGAAGGATTGCGGATAATCACCAGGTTAAACGCTACAAAATAAAAAATGAAGAATTCTGCAAAGGAGGTGTGTTCATGTACGGTTTCGCCCTGGCAAACTTTATTTTGCTGCCGATCCTGGTGGTGGCACTGTTCTTTCTTGTGTCTGTTATCCTGCAGTGGTTGTGGAATATAACAATGCCCCAGGTTTTTGCTCTAAGGGAAATCAATTTCTGGCAGGCTTTCCGCCTTTTGTTGATTGCCGGAATTTTATTTGGGGCTTCAGGGATCCGTTTTATTAACTGAGATCGGTTATCTTCCTGGGAAGGACTATTTACGAAAAGGGGAAACAAGAACCGCTTAATCAAGCTGACTGGCTTAAACAAATTTAAAATAGGAGATACCGGCTATGAAAATTGGACTGGCTTTAAGTGGTGGAGCAGCCCGCGGGATAGCACACATTGGCGTTTTGAAATATCTTGAGGAACGTAATGTAAAACCTGTGTTAATAGCCGGGACAAGCGCCGGCAGTATTGTCGCATCTCTATATAGCGCGGGGAAAACCATTGGAGAAATTGAACAGATAGCTCGCAAATTATCCTGGAAAGATCTAGTCACATTATCTCTTCCCCGGAAGGGTTTAATAAGTTCTTCAAAACTTTTAGAGATGCTGGAAGAGCATCTGGGAAACATAAATTTTGAGGATTTAAAAAATCCCCTGATCATCAATGCAGTTGATCTGCTGAGTGGGGAAGAGATAATTATTGAAGATGGTCCTGTTTCCGAAGCAGTTCAGGCCAGCTGTTCCATACCGGGTATTTTTACCCCGGTGAAGTGGAAGGATAAACTGCTTGTAGATGGCGGGTTGCTGGATAATGTTCCTGCCGCCCTTCTAAAAGAGCGCAACCTTGATTATATTATTGCCGTTGATGTGGGGGCTCAGAAACCGCTTACCACTGAGCCGGACAGTGTATTTAAAATCTTGATCCAGGCTTTTGACATAATCCAACGCCAGCGGGATAAATCCGCTCACGATATAGCGGACATAATGATCGAACCTGAACTGGGGGATATAACCATGTGGGACATTAAAAGGGTTGATTTGATCATGGAGCGAGGTTATGAAGCAGCGCAAAAAATGCTGGGCAATATCGATCTGGCGAAAAAACAGAGCAGTATTGCCCGCTGGTTTAGCAAAAGGAAAAATCGGCGTTAGCAAACAGGTTGCTGCGCAGGAACAAAGGGGTAAAGATCTCGGGGGAATAACATTTAAAAAGCTTTTAAAATAATCTTAAAGTGTAGTAAAAAGTCCGCACATGAAAAGGAGGCCTCTTTCAAGAGGCCTCCTTCAGTTCCCGGTCAAAACAAAATGTGACACTTGTTACTTGTTCTAGGATGAAATTCAAAATCAGCTTTCCGATTCCATTTTTACTTTCGCCATCTGTTTGTACATTTCCAGTCTTTCTTTTGCCTCTTTCTCTGCTTTATCGAATAAAATATCCGCCCGATCGGGGAATTCCTGAGTTAAAGCCCGGAACCGGACTTCGTTCATCATGAAAGTGCGCAGGTCTATCTTCGGTTCCTTGGAATCGACAATGAAGGGGTTTTTCCCTTCGCGGGCCAGCAGAGGATTATAGCGGAACAGAGTCCAATATCCTGAATCTACAGCCAGTTTTTCTTCTCTCTGACTTCTGCTCATGTTTGTACCGTGAGCGATGCAGGGAGAATAGGCAATAATTAATGAAGGGCCTGGGTACGATTCAGCTTCAATCAGAGCTTTCAGGAACTGGTTCTTATTGGCGCCCATTGCCACAGTTGCTACATAAACATAACCGTAGGTAACTGCCATCAAGCCGAGGTCTTTTTTACGGATATCCTTGCCGGCGGCGGCGAATTTGGCGATTGCTCCGGTAGGTGTCGATTTTGATGACTGGCCGCCTGTATTGGAATATACTTCTGTGTCTAGAACAAGGATATTTACATCTGCACCGGAGGCGATAACATGATCGAGTCCCCCGTAGCCTATGTCATAAGCCCAGCCGTCTCCTCCGAAAGCCCATACAGAACGTTTGGGAAAAAGACCGGTTCTTTCCTTGATCTGTTCGAGCAGTTTAACATTGTCCTTCTGCGGTTTTTCAGTTTCCAGAAGTTTGCTGATCTTGTCTGCGGTTTTCAGAGACTCTTCACCCAGATCCTTGACTGCCAGCCATTCTTCGAGGGCTGTTTTAAGGTTGCTTGAAATGCCCGTTTCCATAAGGTTGTTGATCAGATCTAACAGTTTATCGCGTTGTTGAGTGACAGCAAGCCAGAAACCGTATCCGAATTCAGCATTGTCTTCAAAGAGAGAACTGGCCCAGGCAGGTCCCCGGCCTTTGCTATCGACCGTGTAGGGGGTCGTCGGAGCGTTGCCGCCGTAGATGGAGGAACAACCGGTTGCATTAGCTATAACCATTCGGTTGCCGAAGAGCTGGGTAATCACTTTAATGTAAGGAGTTTCCCCGCATCCGGCACAGGCGCCGGAAAACTCAAACAGGGGTTTGCGGTACTGGCTGCCGCGTACTGTGTTCGGTGAGATTTCAATATCCGGTTCAGGTAGTTTTTCGGCGAAGCGGTAGCAGGCATCTTCAGTAACGGCAACTTCCGATAAAGGTTTCATCACCAGAGCCTTTTCTTTCGCCGGGCAGACATCTACACAGTTGTCACAGCCGGTGCAATCAAGGGGAGAAACCTGCACTCTATAGCGGAAACCGGCAATGTCTTTGCCTTTCCCTTCTACGGTTTCGAATCCCTCGGGAGCTCCATCCAGGTTTTCAGGCCTGGCAAGGTAAGGTTTGATTGCCGCATGAGGGCATACAAATGAGCACTGATTACACTGGATGCAGTTTTCAGGAATCCATACTGGCACCTTGATAGCTACACCCCGTTTTTCATAACGGCTGGTTCCCGTAGGGACGGTGCCGTCGGGATTAAAGGCGCTAACCGGCAGTTCATCACCTTTAAGTTCAATCATTGGATAAACAATATCGTATACATACTGCGGAGCTTCTTCCGGAGTGTAGACTGCGCCGGTTGTTGCTTCAGCCCAGCTGTCCGGATATTTGACCTCTTCGAGGGCTTCCAGGGATTTATAAATGGCTGCGACGTTTTTCTTGACTATCTCGGGGCCTTTTTTCCCGTATGATTTCTGAATCATCTTTTCAATTTCTTTATAAGCCAACTCAGGATCGATTACCCCGGACAGTTGGAAGAATGCGGTCTGCATAATTACATTGATTCTTCCGCCCAGGCCGATTTCTTCGGCGATCTTAAAAGCGTCGATATTGTATAATTTTAGCTTTTTGCCGGCAATAATCTTTTTCATTTTTGCAGGCAGGTGTTCTTCCATCTCCACCAGGCTCCAGGAAGAGTTCAGCAGGAAAGTGCCTTCCTCTTTGATCCCTTCCAGGATATCATAGCGGGTGACGAAGGCAGGATTATGGCAGGCTACAAAGTCCGGCTGATCAATCTGGTAAGTGGATTTAATTTCATGGGGGCCAAAACGCAGGTGAGATACTGTGATCCCGCCGGATTTTTTCGAGTCGTATACGAAATAACCCTGGGCGTACTGTTCGGTGTTATCACCGATGATTTTAATACTGTTTTTGTTGGCTCCGACGGTGCCGTCAGAACCGAGGCCGAAAAATTTTGCCCGGTAAGTGCCCGCAGGCGAAGTGGTAAAACCGGACGGTACTTCAAGAGAGGTATGGGTTACATCGTCGTTTATGCCTACGGTGAAGTGATTTTTTGGATTTTCATTGTTGAGGTTGTCCAAAACTGCTTTAACCATGCAGGGGTTGAATTCTTTCGAACCCAGGCCATATCGCCCGCCTATTACCAGGGGATTGCGGTTTGTTTCAAACATGGCGGTGCAAACATCCTCATAAAGAGGTTCGCCCAAGGATCCCGGCTCTTTGGTCCGGTCCAAAACGGCGACGTGCTTGCAGGTTTCGGGCAGGGCGGCAAAAAAGTGCTCTTTCGAGAAAGGCCGGTACAGGCGTACTTTGATCATCCCAACTTTCTCGCCGGTTGCAACGAGATAATTGACTGCTTCTTCAACTGTTTCGCTGGCTGATCCCATGCAGACAATAACTGATTCAGCATCGGGGGCACCGCAGTAATCAAAGAGGTGGTAGCGGCGTCCGATCAGTTCGTAGACCTGGTCCATAACCGAGGCCACTTTTTCAGGTGTTTCCAGGTAGAAGCGGTTGGCCGCTTCGCGGTTCTGGAAAAAAATGTCCGGGTTCTGGGCGGTGCCTCGCTGGTGGGGTTTTTCCGGAGTCAAGGCTCTTCCCCGAAAAGCTTTGATAGCATCCCAGTCCACAATCTTCTTGATATCATCATAGTCGATTACCTCGATTTTCTGGACTTCATGCGACGTCCGAAAACCGTCAAAGAAATGAAGAAAAGGAACCCTTGTTTTCAGGGTGCTCAGGTGGGCAACCAGGCCCAGATCCATTACCTCCTGAATGGAGTTTGAAGATAGCAGGGCGAAGCCGGTCTGCCTGGCCGCCATCACGTCTGAATGATCACCAAAGATTGACAGGGCATGGGTTGAAAGCGCTCTGGCCGAAACGTGGAAGACGGTGGGCAGCAGCTCACCGGAAATTTTGTACATGTTCGGTATTTTAAGCAGCAGACCCTGGGAAGCGGTAAAGGTGGTGGTTAGAGCCCCATTTACCAGTGAACCGTGAACAGCTCCCGCTGCTCCGGCTTCTGATTGCATAGTGGCGACGCGCATTTTCTGACCAAAAATGTTCTTGCGGCCGTAGGTGGCCCACTCGTCACATATTTCACCCATCGATGACGACGGCGTAATCGGGTAGATTGCTGCCACATCGCTCATTGCATAGGCGACATGCGCTGCAGCAGTATTGCCGTCCATTGTTTCTACTCGTTTTGTCAACAGGGACACCTCCATGTATGATTGTTCTGAAAATGTTTGATTTTACAAATACAGCGGCTTACGATCCTGCTACATATTAGCATTTAATTGTCTTCCTGACAAGTTCGAACCGTCGCCAGATGGTGCCGGTTCAATGTAATTTCTGTTATTTTTACATGGTTTGTTGCCCTCATTTTTTAGAAGATTTTATCTAATTCCCACCAAAATTGTTTATCCGGACCCGGCAAAGATCAAACTTATGTTAAAATAATGACATGAACAATGACCTGGATCGTAAACAGCGCTTTATACTGATAGTTGAAGATGAAGAAGATATCGTCAGGCTTCTTACTTTTCATCTGGAAAAGGAAGGGTTCCGAACTTACAGTGTCGGCAGTGGCCCGGCGGCTTTGGATTATGCCTTGCAGAATATACCTGATCTGATCATCCTTGATATCATGCTTCCTGAAATGGACGGCCTTGAGGTATGCCGCCGTCTGCGCAGCAGCCCTCTCACTGCAGTAGTGCCCATCTTGATTCTTTCTGCGCGGCGGGAAGAACTGGATAAAGTGCTGGGGTTGGAACTGGGGGCGGATGATTACATGGTCAAACCATTCAGTATCCGTGAACTGGTTGCTCGGGTCAGGGCGATGCTGCGCCGGCTGGACCAAAACCGTATGTCCGAAGAAGTAACCCCCGAATTAAAACCAATCCGTATTGGGCCGATTGTCCTTAACCCTGAGCGCTATGAAGTTACAGTTAAAAATGAACAGCAGGCTTTAACCCATAAAGAGTTTATTCTGCTGCAGTTGCTCATGGCCAATGCCGGAAAAGTCCTGACCAGGGAGACACTCCTGGATAAAATATGGGGTTATGAAACGGGAGTAGATACCAGGACAGTGGATGTGCATATCCGTTCATTGCGTCGAAAACTTGAAGAAGACCCTTCCCGTCCCTGTTATATTGAAACTGTCCGTGGTGTCGGTTATCGCTTTGCCGATCGCTGAGAAGAAGCTTTTATGGATTTCCCTGTAAATTTAAAAATTCTCTTATCTGATCTTAAACTAACCGGTTCTGTAACTAACAGCTTCTTTCATCAATGACATTGGCGGCGATGAACAGCAATCGGAGAAGTATTCTGAGTTAATGCGCCTGCAGCTTACCTTGCAGTTTTGATGAATGCATAAGAAGGTATAATATGAGTGAGCTCATTTTTAACGGGGCGGCAGTCTGGAGGCAGTCTTAAATTGTTTAAAAGTATCCGTCGTCGCATGATATTTTATAATCTGGCTGTTATAGCTGTTATAGTTGCTGTAATGGGGTTTTTTTTCAGCTGGTTTTTGCATTATTTTTATATGCAAACCCTGCGCGAGAATCTATATATACAGGCTCGTCTCACCGCTGCTCTGGTAGAGGAAATGATTGAAGAGGAGACCTTCCCGACTGCTATTGACAGCCTTTATGAAGATCTCGGGGCGGAACTGGGCATCAGGATGACCCTCATCGATGGGGAGGGTTTTGTCCTGGCTGATTCTGACGAAAATCCAACCATAATGGAAAACCATATTGATCGTCCGGAAATTATTGAAGTGTTACAGCAGGAAGTGGGTATCGCCAGCCGTTACAGTGCAACGCTTGAAAAAGATATGTATTACCTGGCAGTGCCCCTTGAGGGAGGAGATGATGAGTCAGGGGAAGGCAATCCTTTTTTAATTATTCGGCTTGCCCTTCCACTTTCGGCTATTAACCAGGCCATGGGTAACCTGCGCCTGTTTATCCTGGTGGCTCTTTTTACTGCGTTTCTGCTTGCTTCAGGTGTTGCATTGATTCTCTCCCGTAGAATAACCGAACCCATCGGCAGAATTAGCAATGCTTCAAAAGCCATATCCGGTGGCAATTTCGATCCTCCACTCGAAATCGAAGGCCAGGATGAACTGGCAGAACTGGCTTCCAATATTAAGGAAATGGGCCGCTCCCTGGCAGGTCAGATCGAAAAAGTGACTGCTGAAAAAAACAAACTGGAAACCGTCGTTAACTCGATGAGTAACGGTATAATTCTAACCGACCGGGAGATGAAAATTGAACTGATCAACCCGGCGGCTGAAATGCTGTTTGATCTTAAAGACAGTGAAATGATCGGAGTCCCCCTCCGAAAAGGCTTACGCTATTTCAACTTATCCCAGTCTTTAAAAGCGGTTCACGATGACGGTCTAAGCAGGGTGATCGAGCTGGACATTTATTATCCACGGGCCGCCGTCCTTGAAACACACCTGCTGCCAGTGTCCGGACCGGCCAGCAAAATAATCGGGGTACTGATTCTTTTCCACGAAGTGACTCAGCTGCGGACCATCGAAAAGATGCGCAGTGATTTTGTGGCCAATGTTTCCCATGAGCTGCGCACTCCTCTTACAGCAGTTCGCGGTTACACAGAAACGATCATCCATGAAAATTTGAGCCGCCGGGAACTAACGGATTTTTTACAGATTATTGATCGGGAAACAAAAAGGCTGGCCGAGCTTCTTGATAATTTACTTGACCTTGCTCAAATTGAAAACGAAAAAGGGTTTGTCAGGAAGAAACGAGTCAATCTAAAAGCGTTGATTGAAGAGGCAGTTGTGAATGTTGAAGAACTGAGGAAACAAAAAGGGGCAATCCTTAAAATAGATTTTCCTGATGATGAAATTGCCGTGGAGGGGAACTATGAATGGCTCAGTCAGGCCCTGATCAATATCCTGGAAAACAGTATCAGGCACGGTAGGGAGAGAGGCAGGGTGATCGCAAAACTGGGTTGTGACCAGCAGACGGCATTTGTCGAAATATCCGATGACGGTCCCGGTATTCCGGAGAGCGATCTGCCTTATATATTCGAGCGATTCTACCGGGTTGATAAAGCCCGTTCCCGAAAAAGTGGAGGAACCGGTCTTGGCCTTTCCATTGTTAAGCATATCATGGAAGCGCATGGCGCAGATTATCAGCTGCAGAGCACCGAGGGGAAAGGAACAGTGTTTCGCTTTTCCCTGCCGTGCTGCGGACGTTAACGTTTAACAGAGATTTAACTTTAATTTTACATAAAACTCCTTTATTTTTAACCTTGTTCAGTTATTATGAGCAAGGTTAAATTTATTTTAGGAGGGAAAAAATGAACAGGAGAATGTGGCTAACAGTATTTGTAATAACTCTGCTGGCACTTTCGCTGGTTATGGCAGGCTGCGGGCAGGGAGAGAATCCCGGTGAAGAGCCGGCTGGAGAAAACGGAGAGAGCCAGGGAAATGATGGAGAAACAGTTTCGATCATGATTGCCGGTTCCGATTCGGAAGTTAACCTGGTGACAAGGATGGCTGAAGAATATATGAATGCCTATGAAGGGGTTTCCATTGCCGTTACCGGCGGCGGTTCCGGAGTAGGCATTACCTCTCTGATCGATGGGAATATAGATATAGCTAATTCTTCCCGGCCGATGAAAGACGAAGAAGTTGAGGCACTTAAAGCTACCAGTGGTGAGGATGTTTATGCCGTTCGCTTTGCTGTTGATGGTGTAGCGGTAATTGTCAATGAGAGCAATCCATTAGCCGAGCTGACAGTCGAGCAGATCGGAGCCATATACCGCGGCGAAATTACCAGCTGGGCGGAAGTGGGTGGCGAAGAACGCGAGATTACAATTTACGGCCGTCAGAGCACCTCTGGAACCTATGTATTCTTCATGGAAAAGGTGGTTCAGGGGGACTATTCGCCGGAAATGCGTAACCTGGCCGGCAATTCCGATATCGTGGAAGCAGTAAAAAATGATGCTGGAGGTATTGGTTATTGCGCCATCGGTTATGCCGCCGGCGAAGGGATGAAAGCTCTTCTGGTTGCTGCAGATACAGGTTCAGAGGCTTTTGATCCTACTATCCTGGAGAATGTAACGAGTGGAGATTATCCCCTCACCAGGCCGCTTTTTCAGTATGTAGCCGGAAAACCGGGTGGAGCAATCCTCGATTTCTTCCTTTTTGAAACGGGTGATCAGGGTCAAAATATAGTACTTGAAGAAGGTTTTTATCCCATTACCACCTCTGATATTGAATTTAACAAAGATGCTTTACAGTAACATCCGGTAAAATATTTACCGGAGTGGAATATAGGACAGCCCTGTATACTGTCATTCTGACCTGGCGGTATACAGGGCACCAATCGTAATCTGGCAATAAAGAATAAGTAATAGCGAGGAGGATCCTGTTGCCTGCTATAACTGAAAAAATGATGAAAATTATATTCTGGCTCAGCGGAATGGCTATTATCTTTTTCCTGGCGGGGATTATGTTTACCCTGTTTTCAAACAGTATTCCGGCTTTCGAAGAGATTGGCCTGAAACCTTTTTTCACTGATGGGGTCTGGAGACCTTCAGCCTTTGCTGAGCCGACCTACAGTTTGCTTAATATGATCCTGGGTACTTTCATGGTCACTGCCGGGGCACTGGCTTTTGCTGTGCCTGTGGGGATAGCTGCCGCTGCTTATCTTTCCGAAATTGCCTCGCCGTGGGAAAGAGAATTTTTTAAACCCATTGTTGAAATTTTAGCCGGAATCCCTTCTGTCGTTCTCGGGTTTATCGGCCTGGTTGTCCTTGCTCCCCTGCTTGCCGCTGTCTTTAATATTCCCAGCGGCATCAATGCTCTGAACGGGGCTATTCTGGTTGGGGTAATGGCTTTGCCGACTATAATCACCCTTGCCGAGGATGCCATAACCGCCGTACCCAGAGAATACCGGCACGCTTCCCTGGCCCTGGGGGCTACCCGCTGGCAGACCATCTGGAAAGTAACCATACCGGCTGCTTTCTCCGGTATATCAGCTGCTGTTATGCTGGGGATGGGCAGAGCTATCGGCGAAACGATGACTGTTCTGATGGTTACCGGAAACATGATTGCCAGGCCCAGTTCTTACCTTGATTCGGTCAGGACTTTGAGCGCCAATATTGCAGTAGAAATAGGAGATGTGGTCTTCAATTCATTACATTTTCATGCTCTTTTTGTCGTCGGCCTGGTTCTCTTTCTGATTACTTTTATCGTTAACCTAATGGCTGATATTCTTATTCACCGTAAACCGGAGGTGAACAGATGAACAGAAATAAAAATATCAATAGCGCCCGGGAATGGAAGGGTGCTGAACTGGCCGGTTGCTGGTTGCTGCGTTTTTCTCTCATTCTGGTCCTTTTAATTCTTGGATTTATCGTCTATGACCTGGTGAGTAAAGGTCTGGAGGTTATTAACTGGGAATTTTTATCCGAACCACCCAGGGTGGGGATGACCGAGGGAGGTATTCTTCCCGCTATTATCGGGACTTTCTATGTTACCCTGATTACCATTGCTTTTGCTGTGCCTTTTGGAGTGGCGGCGGCAATTTATCTCAATGAATATGCAGTGCAGGGTCGTATTACCAGGCTGGTGCGGATGGCCCTGCGCAACCTTGCTGGTGTGCCGTCCATAGTATTCGGGCTTTTTGGAATGGCGGTGTTCGTTAAATTATTCGGTTTCGGCCCTTCGCTTATTGCTGCCGGTTTTACTCTTGGGTTGCTGACTCTGCCGGTTACTGTTACCGCTGCAGAAGAAGCGCTCTCTACCGTCCCGCGTTCCTACCGGGAGGGCTCATTTGCCCTGGGGGCGACCCGCTGGCAGGTAGTGCGGACGGTTGTTTTACCGCGGGCTATGCCCGGGATTTTAACCGGGACAATTCTTGGCCTGGCCAGGGCGGCTGGAGAGACAGCTCCCATACTGGCTACAGGCGCAGCATTTTTTCTGCCCTACCTGCCCGACTCAGTTTTCAGCCAGTTCATGGCTTTGCCCTATCATCTTTTCATCATGTCCACGCAGCACCATGATATTGCTGCAGTCAGGCCCATTGCTTATGGAACAGCCCTGGTCCTTGTTGTCCTTGTCTTTTTTCTCAACCTGGTGGCGGTTGTTCTGCGCAGGCGGTTCAGAAGCAGGGCGGCTAAAGGACTCTGATGTAATTTAATTTCGGAGTATTTATAGAAAGAATACTGAGGAAAAACCTGGCCGGAGATTTAATCTATCGATAAGGAAGGAGTGTGAGACAGGTTCGCTATTAAGAACCGAATGATGATGCAAATTGTTAACACTCTAAAGAATGAAAATAAGCTTCATCCCCCTTTAACCAATAATCGTAGTAAAGAAAGCGCTTTAACAGGAAAGGATCAGTTTGAGGTTAAGGTAGAAAACCTGCAATTTTTCTATGGCCGGAAGCAGGCTCTTTTTGATATTAATATTGAAGCACAGGAAAAAGGGGTAACCGCATTAATCGGCCCGTCGGGCTGTGGTAAAACCACTTTTTTGAGGGTGCTGAACAGAATGAACGATCTCGTTACGGATACACATCTCGAAGGCAGGGTTTGCATCCAGGGCAGGGATATTTACGATCCTGCAACCGATGTTGTCGAGCTGCGAAAAAGGGTGGGGATGGTTTTTCAGCAGCCTAATCCATTTCCGAAAAGCATTTTTGATAACATTGCTTACGGGCCCCGCATTCACGGAGAAAAGAATAAAAACAGGTTAAGTGAAATCGTTGAAAAAAGCTTGCAGGGAGCGGCATTATGGGATGAAGTCAAAGATCGTCTTTATGATCCGGCGCTCTCTCTTTCCGGGGGGCAGCAGCAGAGGCTCTGCATTGCCAGAGTCCTCGCGGTTCAGCCGAAAATTTTACTGATGGATGAACCCACTTCGGCCGTTGACCCAATTGCTACCCAGCGGATCGAAGACCTGGTCCGGGAGCTCTGCCGTGACTATACCATCATTATTGTTACCCACAACATGCAGCAGGCCGCCAGAATTTCAGATTACACCGGTTTTTTCCTCCAGGGAGAACTAATTGAATGGGGTGAAACCAGCCGTATTTTTACCAAACCCCGGGATCAGCGCACTGAAGATTATATCACCGGCCGGTTCGGATAAGCCGGCAGAAGGGGAGATTGCAGCACATGGATAAATCGGAATTTACTGAACGGAAAGTGGTATTCGAGGAGAAGATGAATGGTCTCCAGGAGAAATTGCAGTACATGGGCAGCCTGGTCGAAGAGGCGATTGCCCACGCTATCGAATCTTTAAAAAAACAGGATCCGAACCTGGCCCGGGCAGTTATCGAGGGTGATGATTGCATTGACGACCTGGAGCAGGAGATTGAAGAGAAGTGCCTGGAAGTAATCGCCACCCAGCAGCCTATGGCCAGGGATCTGCGTCGGGTAGCTACTCTTTTTAAGATGATCAATGATCTCGAAAGAATGGCTGACTACGCGACCAGCATTGCAAAAATTACCATACGGATCGGCCAGCAGCCCTTTATTAAACCCCTTGTGGACATTCCCCGGATGGCTTTCTTAAGTCAGAAAATGGTTAAGCAGTCCCTTGATGCTTATGTGCGCGAAGATGTAGAGCTGGCTTTGACTGTGGGAACTGACGATGACGAAATTGATCACCTTTTTGGTCAAATCTTTCGAGAATTGCTGACGATCATGATGGAGAATCCGAAAACGATAACCCAGGCTGCCCAGCTTCTTTTCGTTGGACGCTGGCTCGAACGTATTTCTGATCATGCCACGAATATTGCCGAGGAGGTAATCTTTCTGGTTACGGGTGAGAAGAAAAACCTTAATGATTAATGATAACTTGCTGCAGAACCTTAAAACGAGTGCTTAAAAACTAGTTATTCCCACCCGGAGATTCTGAATTCTCCTTAAGCCTATCTTCCAGCCATTCCTGGAGGAATGTAAAGACCTGTTCTTTATCCGGTTCATTATGCAATTCATGAAAGTAACCGTCCCATAATTTCAGGGTGCACCGACCGGGAAGAAGAGCCGCCAGTTCTTTTGAGCCTGCCGCGTAAGTAATACGATCAGCGGTTCCGTGCATGATTAATAAAGGCAGATCGATGGAAGAGGCCTTTTCGAAAACGCAGGATATCGCTTTTAACATTTCCTTGCCGGCGTGCAGGGAAATCCGATCATGAACGAATGAATCCTGCTTGTATGCTTCAACTATATTTTTATCCCGGGAAAGTCCATTCAGATCAAGACCGTTGGCAATACTTACCCGGGGAATAAGTGAGCCCAGGATTTGAGCAGCCAGGACTTTCCCCTTTTGTTCATTGACCATGGTTCTCAAACCAGGGCTGGTTACCACCGCTCCTTTCAGCTGCGGGTGGCGCTGTACCAGGTAATAAAGGACAAGTAGTCCTCCAAGGCTGTGTCCGTAGATAAAGATCGGTTTTCCGGGGTAACGGTTTCTTGCCTTTTCAATCATGATTGTGGTGTCGTCGGCATAACGGTCAAAGGAAGGAGTATCGCCGCGCCGCCCATCGGAAAGGCCGTGGCCGCGGAGATCGAAAGACAAAGTCACATAACCTGCCCCGGCCAGCAGATTAGCCCAGTGACCGTAACGGCCGGAATGTTCGCCCAGGCCGTGGACAAGACAGACTACACCTTTCACCTGCTCTTCAGGTTCCCACGTCCGGGCCAGAAGATTAACACCGTCTTCAGTCAACCAGGAAGTTTCTTCATGTTTCATATTAATCTGCTCCTCATTTCCAGGTTATGATATTTTTTCGACGATATCGGGAAAGCGGTTTTGCTGGTATAAACCCGGTAATCTTTTTCACACCTGCTGCTTCAGTGAAAAAATCCGGGCTATTTTTACCGGAAGCTGACTTTGTCAATATATTAATCCTGTTCTTGTATCCATGGGATACCTGTTGCGAGTTTCTGATCAAAAATTGCACCGCGTCTGTGAATACCCTGGCACCGGCAGTGGCTGGAAGGGGTTTTATTTAGACTTCTCCTTTCTCAACCAGGCTGAAGAATATTTCAACTATCCTGGGGTCGAAATGCTTACCGCTTTCCTCGCGGATACATTTCAGGGCTTCCTTTCTGTCCCAGGCCGGCCGATAGGGGCGCTCGCTGGTCAGGGCATCGAATACATCGGCCACGGCAAAAATCCTGGCTGCCAGGGGAATCTCCGAATCCCTGAGACCCCGTGGGTAACCGCTGCCGTCCCATTTTTCATGGTGGCAGTAAGGAATATCGAGAGCGGGCCTCAGATATTCGATCGGTGATAGAAGCTGGTAGGCAAAGACGGGATGTTTTTTCATCATGGCCCATTCTTCGGCGTTAAGTTTGTCCGGTTTATGAAGAATGGAATCGGGAACGCCCACTTTGCCGATGTCGTGGAGCAGCGCTCCGCGGCGGATGTGTACTCTTTCAGAGGCGGAAACACCGGCAGCTTCTGCAATTTTCATGGTCATATCAGTTACCCTTCTGCTGTGATTGTCCGTTTCGTGATCACGCAATTCCAGAGCTCTGGACCATCCCTCAAGGGTGGCGTCGTAAGCAAGGGTCAGTTCCAGATTAGCCCTCTGGATATCTTCAAAAAGCTGGTTGTTGTTGATAGTGATGGCTGCCTGCAGGGCCAGGCTTTCCAGGAAATCGAGCCAGTCGGATTCCTTCCGGAAAGGCCGTTTTCCAAAGATTTCCAAAACCCCTTTTACCTCCCCCTTGACCGACAATGGAATACAGATGTAACCGGAAAACTGGTCTCCTTTCAGCCACTGGAAAAGGCCCTCTTTATTAGGCAGGTCATTGATATCATAGACATGGATAGTCTGCCGTTTGCGTACCGCCCTTCCGGCCATCGACTCCTGCAGGTCCAGGGAAAATTTTTCAAGCGATTTGCTGCGGAATCCTTTACCCGCGGCAAATTCGAGAACCTTCAGATCTTGATTGAGCAGGAATACACCAGCTGCGTCTATTGAAAGCTGGCTGACAAGGTGCTCAAGGAGAATATCTAAAGTTAAACTCATATCCTGGCTGGCGATAATGCTGGCATCGATTGCCCTTGTTGCCTGCATTTTCTGCAGTCTTTTTACCGCTTCTTCATGCAGGGTGATCCGGTGAACGGCAGTTCCGGCCATATCTCCCAGGGACAAAAGAAGCTTCAGATTATCAGGAGTAATTTTTCGCGGCAGCGGCACGGCCAGGGTAAGAGTGCCGATTATCTGTCGGTCGACGTTTATGGGAATGGAAGCTCCTCCCCATCCTTCAGGGACGCGATCTGGGTACTTGAAATTTTGATCGGTAGAGAATTCTTCGGATACATAAGGTTCCCCGGTATTAAAAACCATACCGGTGATTCCTTCACCCTGTTTCAAGCTGATATCCTGCAGCTCCCGGAACCACCCCCGGGTGACGAGATGACGCAGTAATTTTCTGTCATCATCATAGAGTAGGATTGCTCCGACATTGGTTTCAAAAGCCTTCAGTGTTTCATCAAGGAGCATGGAAAGCATTTCTTCAACTGTTTCTGCTGATCGCAGGGAGGAGGAGACGCTGTACAGCGCTTCCAGTTCGCCCAGGCGCCTTTTAAGAACGTGTTCCATTTCAACACGTTCGGTAATGTCAATTGCCGACGTGGTCGCTCCGATTATGCCACCCTGTTTGTCTTTTAACGGTTCGGCGGAAATGTCATAGATATGAATTCCATCTGATACCGGAAAGGATATTTCTTCTCTCTGTGCTGCTCCGGTTTCAATGGCTTTCTTTTTTAAGGCCATCAGTTTTCTGGTTCCCGCGTTATCTGACAGATCATCATCCCTTTTGCCAATAACGGCAGATGGATCAAAATCAGGGTGGGGACTATGGATCCAGGTGTAGCGCAGATCGCGGTCGACATGGGCCACGGTGATCTGGGAATTCCTGATCGCGACCCGGAACCTCTCTTCACTTTTCAAAAGCCTGGCATGTTCACGGGCAAGGCAGGCCTGATTATAAGCATTTTCAAGAGCCGCCGGCAGCTGAAAAAGATAGCCCGGCTGCTTGACCAGGTAATCAGAAGCTCCCAGCCGCAGGGCCTGCAGGGCGGTTTCCTCATCACCCTGGTCGGTAACCAAAACTGCCGGGACCGTAATATCTCTGTTCTGCTGAAGAGCTTTCAGCAGTTCCAGGGCACTTAAACCGGGCAGGCGGTAATCAATCAAGCAGATATCGCATAACTTTTCAATATTTCCTGTCGAAATGAGGTCGAAGATTTTATCGGACGATTGCTCAACTTGCATGCGGATGTGCGGAGCATAACGTGCCAGGTGCCTGCGGGTAAGGTCGACATCGGCGGCATCAGATACGATGTACAGGACTGTTATCGAAGAAAAACCACTTTTCGCAAATAATTGAAATCTGTCCAGGGCATTTTCCAGCACCCTGGCGGCCTGCCTGAAATAGTAGTCGTTTTTTATCATATAATCATTGGCGCCGGCTTTCAGCGCGGCAATGGCCGATTCTTCATCTCCCTGACCGGTAAAAATAACTGTGGCCAGCGGCAGATCATTTTGCCGGATTTCCGCCAGCAGCTCGATGCCGCTGCCGTCGGGAAGGCGGAGGTCAATCAGGGCCAGTTCGTATTGTGTTTCCTGCAAACAGGTTCTCGCTTCCGCCAGGTTGGCGGCCACTTCGATGTCGAACTTCCGGGGAGATCTGTCCAGTGCTCTTTTTAGCAGTTCAACATCAGCTTCATTATCTTCAACATAGAGCAGCTTCATCAATTTATGTCTCCTTTTTGCCAGGAGTGATTTCCAGGTAAAAAGTGGAACAGTAGTGTCCGGTCAGCAGTTTATCCATAACCTTTGATAACCTTCCTTTGGTCTGGATTGATTAAACCGTTATCTACTTTCAGGTCGGTTTATATTTATAATGTATCACCGGATTGTTTTAAAATCAGGCTAATGCTTTGCCATATCCGGCATCATCTTTTGGTTGACCGTCGGCAAAGTCAGTTTGCGGTTTTATGCCCCTGGTCGGCGATTTTGTTATCGATTAGTAAAAAAATATTTTCTACTCCCCTGGGGTTTGTGCCGGTTCTGCAGCAAGGGAGAACTTGGTTCGCAGCATATTCTGTCCGGCCACCTGTAAAGGATGAAAATATTTTGTCACGTATATTATAGATTGTTTGGATTTTAAAGTAAACCTATTTTGTTATATTTTTGTATTATTCAGGCAGTAATAATAATCAATGTCGGCATATGCGCGATAAGATTCTTTTTATATGAAAAGCGGACAGGATATCCTGCCCCGCTTTAAAATGTGCCTGAATACGATTTATTTTATTCTATCACCGGCAAAACTTTTCATCAGCGAGTAACACATTACCAGCATAATGAGCATGAAAGGAAAAGCCGAGGCAATGGAAGCAGTCTGCAGAGCTCCGAGTCCGCCGGCAACGAGAAGAACAGCGGCTACACCTCCCAGCAGAATGCCCCATGTTGCTTTTAATTTACGATCTGGTTCCTGGTTTCCGCCGGAGGTAAGCATGGCTACTACAAAGGTTCCTGAATCGGCCGAGGTGATAAAGAAAGCGGCAATCAGAATGATGGCCAGAAGTGAGGTGATTGAGCTCAGCGGAAAATTGCCCAGCGTGACAAAGAGGGCGCTGGCAATATTTTCTGAGACTGCCGAGCTGATAACGGCATTGCCCAGGATATCAAGGTTAAGGGCAGTACCACCGAAAATGGCCAGCCAGATGAAGCTGAAAGCAGTTGGGGCGACCAGCGATCCGATAATGAACTCCCGGATGGTTCGACCGCGGGAAATACGGGCGATAAACTGACCGACAAAGGGCCCCCAGGCAATCCACCAGGCCCAGTAAAAGACGGTCCAGCCGTTTATCCAACCTTCTTCGTTAATCGGATCTGTCCATAGGCTCATATAAATTAAATTTTGCAGGTAATCACCGATGGTACTGGTCAGCAGGTTGAAAATAGACCGTGTCGGTCCGAAGAGCAGTAAAAAAAACATAATCAGCAAGGCCAGACGAACGGTATTGTTGGCGATGAATTTGATTCCTTTTTCAATACCCAGAACGGCAGCCAGGGTAAACACACCGGTAATGACGGCAATAATCAAAATGTTGATGGCATTGTTCTCCGGAATGCCGTATAACATATTCAGTCCGGTGTTAATCTGCATAGTGCCGAGACCGAGAGAAGTGCCCAGCCCGAAGACTGTAGCGAAAACGGCCAGTATATCGATGGCCTTGCCGATCGGTCCGTGTACCCGTTCGCCGAGGATGGGCTGAAAAATGGAGCTGATCAGGGCAGGCATACCTTTGCGGAACTGAAAATAGGCCAGGGCCAGACCGACAAGGGCGAACACAGCCCAGGGATGCAGACCCCAGTGAAAGAAAGTATAGCGCATCGCCAGTTCGGCGGAAGCGGCCGTCCCTGCTTCTCCGTAAGGAGGGTTTATGTAATGTGTAATTGGTTCGGCAATGCTCCAGAAGACGAGGCCGATACCCATGCCAGTGGTAAAAAGCATGGCGAACCAGGCCGGAGTGCTGAATTCCGGCTTTTCATCATCACCGCCGAGTTTAATTTTACCAAAGGGTGAGACTGCAATGCCGATGACAAAGAGAAGTACGAAGAATACGGCGATCAGGTAAAGCCAGCCGAAATTGACGGTTAAAAAGTTCAGAGCATTTCCGGCTACGATATCAAGGTTTTCCGGAAAAACGGCTCCCCAGATCACGAAAAGAAAAGTCAGCAACAAAGAAATGTAAAGCACCGTTTTTTCTACCGGGGCAGGGAGATTTTGTTTAGACTTGGATCTGGCCATAATATTTTCCTTTCTGTACAATATGATCATGTCGTGAGCAGTATTTTATATGTTGGAGTAAATGAATGTCAAGCATTTATGCAATAATTATCAAAATGTTTAACTGACTGTGATTTTTATAGAATTTCATCACCATGTTTTTATCCGGGCATTCCCTGTTTCGTATTTAAATATAAATACTGGCATAAAAAACAGAAACATTCCCTTTTACCGGGAATGCTTCTGTGGCAATGCTTTTTCGGTTTTCCTATTTAGATGGCAACAACATTGGCTGCCTGTTTGCCGCGTTCGCCTTCAACCACGTCAAACTCAACCGACTGGCCTTCATCGAGGGTTTTAAATCCTTCACTCTGAATGGCCGAGAAATGAACAAAGACATCATTACCTTCTTCAGTTTCAATGAAACCGTAGCCTTTGTCCGGGTTAAACCATTTTACTTTCCCCTGCATGTTTTAAGTCTCCTTCACTTAGAAATAGATCAAAAAGAGGAATTTCCGTCAAACCTCCGTCCCTTTATCTCTTTCTAAGCAAGGGCTAAAAGACAGTTTGCGTTATTCACATCTTTTTAACACTTGAATAAACATTACCATACTTTGAAACTCATTGCAATAGCAGAATTAATTAATCAGGCAAAGCGCCACGATTACAGCAATTTTTACATTTTATCAAAAATATTTGAAGAAATTGAAAGCAGGCTTCCATAATACAGGGAATCGAGAGTACTTTAGCGAATATGGAAATACTACTAATATGAGGGAGGGACAATGGTGAAAGAGCCAATTCAGATTTGGTCCGAAGTGGGGCAATTGAAAAAAGTATTGCTGCACAGACCTGGCCTGGAGTTGAAAAACCTGACTCCTCGTTACCTGGAAGATCTGCTTTTTGATGAAATACCGTGGCTGGCGAAAGCGCAGATTGAACACGACGGTTTTGCTGAGACTCTGAAGGATAATGGCATCGAAGTTTATTACATGGATCACATGTTGGCTGATGTTGTGCAGGATCCGGAGGTGAAAAGTGAACTTATCAAGAGGCATCTGAAAGCAAGCCCCTTGATCGAGCCTGAGGTGCTCGATGCTATCTATAATTACCTTTATGAACAGGAACCGGAGCAGCTTGTTTCGACAATCATCGCAGGACTTTCCAAGCACGAAGTTCAGCATTTAAAGAAATATCGCACCTTGAGTGACCTCACTGCAGATAGTTATCCTTTTTACCTGGCTCCTCTTCCCAACATGTATTTTACTCGGGATCACGGTTCGGTAATTGGAAATAAGTTGCAGGTGAGCAGTATGTTCCTGCTGGCCCGCAGATTGGAAACAATTTTTTTGCGTATAATCCAGAAATATCATCCACTGTTTAAAGATGTTGAGCTTGCTTTTCATGAAGAAATTCCATATGGTATTGAGGGCGGAGATGTTTTTGTCTTAAATCGTGATACCCTGATGATCGGCCTCAGCGAGAGAACTACGGAAGAAGCCATTGAATGGGTGGCCCACAAGTACCTGGTGGAGAAGGAACTGATTAAACAGATCATCGTGGTCCAGGTTCCGACCCGCCGAGCCTATATGCATCTTGATACCGTTTTAACGATGGTTGATGCAGATAAATTTCTTATGTATCCAGGGGTGCGAGATAACATTAATGTTTACTGGATGGAAAAGGGATCCGAAAACCGGGTGGAAGTTAGTAATGGTTACAGCCTGCAGGGTGCGCTGCGAAAAGCTCTCAATTTGAAGAATGTCGAAATTATCTATTCCGGGGCGGACGATGAAATAACAGCTGCCAGGGAGCAGTGGGGGGACAGCACCAATACCCTGGCCGTCAGGCCAGGCCTGGTGATCGGTTATGATCGCAATGAAGCGACCAATGATACATTGCGCCGGCATGGAGTTGATGTCATTGAGATTGACGGTTCGGAACTGGTGCGTGGCAGAGGAGGCCCGCGCTGCATGAGCATGCCTCTGGAAAGAGAAGAATTCACTGTCTGAAAATGAACAAACTATCTGTCAGGACCGTTTATACTTTTGGTGATGATAGCCTTTCTGTAGTTCACGGATAATTACTTGTCTCGATTGGAGGAAATATTGTGGAAAGAGAACTATCGCTGGAATTTGTTCGCGTTACCGAAGCGGCAGCCCTTTCTTCAGGGCGGTGGATGGGCCGCGGTAATAAAGAGGCGGCCGATCAGGCCGCAGTTGATGCCATGCGTGCCGTATTTGATACGGTAAATATTAACGGCACAGTGGTTATTGGAGAAGGAGAAAAAGATGAGGCCCCCATGCTCTATATTGGAGAAAAGGTAGGCACGGGTAGTGAGCCGGTTGTTGATGTGGCCGTTGACCCGTTGGAGGGGACCAATCTTGTGGCCAAGGGGTTGCCCAATGCTCTGGCAGTTTTGGCCATCGCTCCAAAGGGCTGTCTTTTGAAGGCTCCCGATATTTTCTACATGAATAAGATAGCCGTTGGTCCACAGGCCAGGGGGTGCATCGAGCTTGATGCAACCGTCGAAGATAATCTTAAAGCCGTAGCAAAGGCTAAAAAGCGTGAGATAAGCGATTTAACGGCAATAATTCTTGAAAGACCTCGCCATGAAAAACTAATGGCTGAAATTCGTGCTGCCGGTGCCCGGGTCAAACTAATCAGCGATGGTGATGTGTCAGCTGCTATCGCTACAGCTATAGACTATTCAGGGGTGGATATTCTTTTTGGCATTGGTGGCGCGCCGGAGGGAGTCCTCGCAGCGGCGGCTTTAAAAATCCTGGGAGGAGACATGCAGGCTCGCCTGGTTCCGAGGGAAACTGGAGCAGAGGCACAGCGGCAAAGGACCGATCAACGATCTCTCTCCAGGTTGCTCCAGCTGGATGACCTTGCTGAAGGGGAAGACCTTTTCTTCGCCGCCACCGGAATAACCGATGGTGATATGCTTGACGGTGTCCGTTACCGGGGGCAGACGGCGGAAACTCATTCCCTGGTGATGAGAGGGGTGACCGGGACTATCCGGAATGTTAGGGCTACCCATACCCTTGCTCGTAAACCGCACTTCGTGTCACGGGATGCCGAATGCCGTCTGAAAAATAACTAAGCGACGGTCAGTGGAAAAGTGTTATCCTATTTTTTATTGCCGATGATTACTTGACAATCAGGACGTTGGTTTTGGCAGCCTGTAGCACTGCGTTGCTTACGCTTCCGAGAAATAATTTTTTAATGCCGCTGTTGCCTCGCCGGCCTATAACAATCAAGTTGTAATTGTCATCAGCGGCAACCTGGGAAATCACCTCGGGAGGGTGTCCCATCTTAAAAATTGTCCGGACGGGTATATTATGTTTTTCAAAGGCTTTAACTGCTTTAGCAAAATATTGTTTCCGTTCTTCGAAAAGCCTTGAATCTAAATCTTTCAGATGGGCTTCTTCTTCCGGGGAAAAGGGATATTGCCCCTGCCAGTAATCGGGGAAAAAAGGAGCACTTTCGTGCACGTGGATGATTGCCACTTCGTTAATCGAACAATCACCGACCATTTCGGATGCTACCTCAATAGCCTTTTCACTGTTTTCCGAGCCGTCTGTGCAGACAAGTATTTTCATTTTATCATCCTCCCTATTAACTAAGAATAATTCGGCAGGAGCAGGCAATAACCTTCTTTATAAAATTCAGGTTTTTAGCAATACCTGGAAGATTGGCAGAGGATGCCAGTGGTTTCCATGTAAATTTATATTTTCCCCGGGTTGGTAACTATGTTAAATCTTTCCGGAATAATCAGGAGAGGGATAAAAATTGAAGGAGCCCACAATAAAAGACATAAAAAGGGCGGCAGCAAGAATTAATCCATATGTACACCGCACTCCCGTCTTTACTTCTTTGGCTGTCAATCGGCTGGCCGATGCAGAAGTATTCCTGAAATGCGAAAATTTACAGAAGACAGGTGCATTTAAAGCCCGCGGGGCTGTAAATGCCGTATTCAGCATTGATGAAGAAAGCGCCGAGAAAGGTGTATCAACTCATTCCTCCGGCAATCATGCCGCAGCCCTGGCATACGCTGCCCGATGCCGGGGCATCAAAGCCTTTGTTGTAATGCCGGAAAATGCTGCACCGGTGAAAAAAGCAGCGGTAGCAGAATACGGTGCAGAGATCACATTCTGTTGCTCTACTCTGAAAGATAGAGAAGAAACCCTCCAGGCTGTTGCCCGGGACAGCGGATCTGTAATTATCCATCCCTATAACGACCTGAGGGTGATTGCCGGCCAGGCTACTGCCGCCCTGGAATTGCTGGAAGAGGTGCCTTCTCTCGATGCCGTTATTGCTCCGGTTGGCGGAGGAGGGTTACTCGGCGGAACATCGCTGGCCGTGTCTGCATTGAAAGGGAGTACGGTTGTTTACGGTGCCGAACCTGCCGGCGCCGATGATGCTTATCGCTCTCTAAAGGCGGGGCATCTGATTCCTGTTCGCGATCCGGATACCGTGGCCGATGGACTGCGTACTTCCCTTGGAGATTTAACTTTTCCGATCATCCAAAAATATGTTGATGAAATACTGACGGTTGATGATGCTGTGATTATCAGGACAATGAAATTACTCTGGGAAAGAATGAAGCTGGTTGTCGAACCGTCAGCTGTCCTGCCGGCAGCCGTTTTGCTTAACAGGCGAAAAGCAATCAGGGGTAATCGGATCGGCCTCATAATTTCAGGTGGTAATGTCGATCTCAATCATCTTCCCTGGCAACAGGGAACTAGCTGGAGAGAGTGATTGCTTTCAGGGGACAGGCATTGACGCATCGCGAACATCCCTTGCATGGTGAAGGATTGGCAAATGGAATATCGTAAGGATCTTCCTGCACCAGGATCTTCAGCGGACAGGCCAGCACAGCGACGCAGATACCGTCGGGGCATTGTTCCGGGTGGCATTGTTTGTAATTGATGATGGCAATAGAGTTCGGCACAAAATCGCCTGCTTTTCTTAACATGGTTCATAGATTGCTATTATTTATATATTATGATACTATAATAATAGGCAAATGTTAGTCAAGGTTCTCCAAAATGATTTTTCCTACAGTTGCTTTAGAGGTATATCCTGAAGAAGGAAATATAAGAATAATTTTGGTTCAGGATAAATCCCCCGTAGACTATTATAACTCTCTTTGAAAAAATATTATAAAAAAGGGGTTGATCATTTTTATTAAACCATGTAAAATGATATAAAAATAATGATAGCTAATTAATAGGATTACAGTTATTTTATATTCGTTTCTTAAAAGGGACGAATATTATTATGTAACGCTAAACAAAAAATTGAGGAGGTTATTTTATGAAAAAGGGATTAGGTTTATTGCTGGTTATTTTCCTGGCCATTTTCCTGGTTGCCGGCTGTGGGGACGCTCCGGTCGAAGAAACACCGGGGGAAGAAACCCCTGAAGAAACCCCGGAAGAAGAGCCTGAAGAAGAAACCGGCACAGACGGTACTCAGAAACTGGGGCTTGGTGTAGTGACATCTGTTGCCAAATCGACAGATGCAGATTTTGATGCCGGTATCAATCCGACAGCTCAGGCAGATGTTGTGATGGCAGCTGTCCTCTTTGATGCAGAAGGGAAAGTAGTCAGCGTGACCATTGACAATGCCCAGACCCGCGTTGCTTTTGACGAAGGAATGCAGGTTTCCACCGATATTTCCCAGCCGGCGGAAACGAAGCGTGAACGGGGCGATGATTACGGAATGGGTAACATTTCCGAAATAGGTAAAGAGTGGTATGAACAGATGAATGAACTTGAAAACTGGATGATCGGCAAAACTATTGAAGAAATCAAAAATATGCCGGTTAAAACCAGGGATGAAGCTCATCAGAATGTCCCCGATGTTCCCGAACTGGAGACCCTGGTTACCATCACTGTGGAAGATTACATTGCCGCTGTCGAGTATGCTTACAACAATGCAATTGAAGTTGAGGGCGCAGTGACAGCCGGCCTGGGGCAGAATATATCAACAGCCAGGTCTATGGGGCTTGATGAAGATGCTGAGGTTAATCCCTTGGCCCAGGTCGATACGGTTATGGCTGCAGTGGCTTTTGATGCTGAAGGTGTAGTTGTCGGAGCCCAGATTGACAATGCCCAGATCAGAATCAACTATGATGCCGAAGGTACTGTCACTTCCGATAAGTCGGCAGCGCCGAAAACTAAAGTGCAGCTCGGTGATGACTACGGTATGGGTAATATCTCAGAAATAGGCAAAGAGTGGTATGAGCAGATTGCCTCGCTTGAGGAATGGATGGTTGGCAAGACAATAGATGAGATCACCGGTATGCCGGTAAAAACCAGGGATGAAGCACACCAGCATGTTCCCGATGTCCCCGAGCTGGAAACCCTGGTCACCATTACAGTCGAAAGTTATCTGGCCGCAGTTGCTGAAGCGGCTGAAAATGCCAGGTAATAATGCCCCCTAAAAGTGGATGGAAACAAACACTCCCCTGTTCAGGCAGGGGAGTGTTTTATAACGGCGAATTAATATTACGAGGGATTAACATGAAAAAAATCATACTGATAATGATGTTTAGCTTATTTATTGCCGGATGCTCAGGAGCGGAACAACCCGTCAAACATAAATATACCGATTCATTTTTTGATACTTTCGATACCCTTGTCAGGGTGGTCGCTTATGCGGACAACGAGGAAGAGTTTGATCGATACCTGGATCAGATCCATGATCGATATATGGAATTGCACCGGCTTTATGATATTTATCTAAATTACGAAGGAGTTAGCAACCTCAAAACTGTCAATGATAATGCCGGGATTAAACCTGTTGAAGTGGCGCCGGAAATCATTGATTTAATTCTTTTCAGTAAGCAAATGCATACCCGTACGGGTGGCATAACCAATATAGCCATGGGATCGGTTTTAAAAATCTGGCATCACTACCGCATTGAAGCCGATTACGACCCTGCCGGTGCCCAAGTCCCACCGCTGGAAGACCTAATTGAGGCCTCCAGTTACACTGATCTGGATCAGGTAATCGTAGATGCAGAAAAAAATACTGTTTTTCTTGCCGATTCACGGATGAGCATTGATGTTGGTGCTGTGGCTAAAGGGTTTGCCACGGAGATAGTGGCGGAAGAAATCGAGGCCGCCGGCCTGACAGCAGGGGTCATTAGTGCAGGAGGGAACGTTCGCCTCATCGGTACACCGCCGGAGGAGGAGCGGGATCGTTGGGGTATAGGAGTGCAGGATCCCGATGCTTCGATTTTTGGTGGTGAAGAAAAACTCCTCGATGTTATTTACCTGGCAGGCGGCAGCGTTGATACCAGCGGAGATTACCAGCGTTACTATGTGGTAGATGGTAAAGCTTATCATCACCTTATTGACCCTGGAACGCTGATGCCGGCGGAGCATTTTCGAGTAGTTACAGTAGCGGCCGACAGCGCCGCCGTAGCTGATTTTATGTCAACAACTCTTTTCCTGGTTCCCTTCGAGCAAAGTTATGCCCTGGTTGAGAGCTTAGACAATTTTGAAGCTCTCTGGATTTTACCCGATGGGAAAATGAAAAAGACTGATGGAATGCGAGAAATGCTTAAGAGCAGCGGGGCCGGAGGCAGTGATACCAATTAGCAACTATCTTTAATGCAATTATAGTGCTTCAGTATCCTAACCCGGCGTACTTTTCAGGATCTTTTTCCTAATCAGTCCTCAGACCGGCTGGTCAGCTGTCAGCATCTCTGGCAACGACTGAGCCTTTTTGCCTGCAGGTCAAAAAGCAGATATAATAAAATAGCGTGGGTATTTGCACAGAGCAAATTTTTTTTTGCTCTGAATAACAGTACAATTTTGGCCAAAAGACAGGTTACTATAACTGCAAGAAAGGATGATTAATTATTTTTAGGATAAAACCGCTCCATCTGATCATTGTTATTATTGGATTTACCGTATTCCCTCTGCTGGGAGTGCTGTATTACCAAACGAATGGCCTGATTGGTGGTTTCGCCATCGGCCTGGTCATTGCCCTGGTCGTCAGTATGCTTCACAAGAGCTGATGAAGCAGGAACCGTTGTAGTGTTATTTATCCCTGCTTTCTGCAGGGGAATAAACAAAAAACCACCTTGTGACCACCTTGCGTAGATAAAGGAAGTTTAATTATGAACTAAAGAACGGAAGATAAACATGTCTCGGGCATGCTGTCTTCCGTTCTTTTTTTATGGGTTACAAAGAAGCCTTGACTTTTATTTAGGGTTCAAAAACGGTTCCCATGAAAAGGATCGTCCCGGTCATTTCATCACTGATGGTAAAAAAGAAGGGGCGGTCAATAATCATCGAAAATTGCTCCGGCATGGCTGTTACTTCCACTTCAACAGAAGTAACAGCCGCTGCTTCTGTGCCTTCCTCGGTCACGTCGATGTAAGTTTTATGTTTCACTTTACTTATAAACAGGCGCGGCGGGATGGGACGCATTCCGCTGAAATCGGCGGCATTTTCATCAAAAGCGATTTCCATACCCAGATCTGAGAGGACTTTATTTAAAGACAGTTCACAGGCAAAGCTGAACCGAGGCAGTCCTAATTCGCCTTCCATGCTGTCGAAGGCTTCGTTCCACCTATCCCAGCTTTTTTTATCCAGTTCGCTTAAAATTTGTTCCAGAGTTAAATCCCCGGCAGGCAGAAACAGGGTCATAGCAATCCGTTCATTTTTCCCGTACGGAAGACGGACAGCCTGGAAGAGATCATTTTCCAGGTACTCAAGCTCGCCGTTTTTAAACATTACCGGATGTTCCTTTGTTGTTCCATCGGGTAGTTTGAAGGGAATTTCGCGGGTTTGATCCGGATCAAATTCTTCGGCCCATGCGCCCTTGAAATAGAGGGCGTTAATCAGAAAGAGGATCGTTTCCGGATTTATGGGCGGTTCAACTATTCCATCTATCTTCTGATTTGTTTTTTCCCTGACCCAGTCGTTGATGACACCGGCGGCGTCCGAGTTGGAAAAGTCCAGATCCGTTATTTCAGCGTCATAAAAATCGTGGTTTTGCTTGATGAAGGTTTCATTAAGTTCCAGGCCTTTGCGTGTCCAGAGTGAGTTGGCCACGACCAGCTCGACCTCCGGATCAGGATTCTGCAGGATAGTAAGCAGATCGGCAAAAGCCTTGTTGATTTCTTCTCTGGACATTCCTGTCAGGAACATGGTCTTTTCCATTGCCGTTCGTGTTTCGCCTTCCGCGCCTGTACTGGCCATTGCCAGGGCGGTCAGGATACTGGATGGTGAAATTAACAAATTGCGTCCCTTATCTTCCTGATGCAGCTTTTTGAAAAGAGTGAAGCCAAATCCATTGTTTGATTCAATCAGGCGTTCATCGAGTTCTTCTACAGGGGCAGCTTCTCCTTCCGGCAGGTCTGGCAAACTGCATCCCGCGGATGACAGCATAACAATTAAAGCCATAGTTACAGCAGCGTATAACCGGTTTTTTGCCCAAAACATTTTTAGTCCCCCTCAAAAAAGTAGCTTTATTATGATGACCAGCAGGATTCACTTATGGTTCCCGACCCGGTCATTTGTCCCATCACTGTAAATAATTTAGCCTTACAGGAATACTGAAAAAGGATGATCTTATAAAAAGGGTGAATATTTAAGGTAAAGCCTGTCTGATGGAGGAATTAAAATGGATCAAGATCACAAGAAAATGCTTGAAGAAGAAAAAAAGAGACTGACTGTAGCGCAGGGAAGTGAACCGGCCGATCTCCTGCTCAAAAACGGGCGTCTGATCAATGTTTTTACCCTGGAAATTGAAAAAGGCAACGTTGCCATTTCCGGAGAACGAATCGCCGGTGTGGGCAGTGATTATACGAAAGGCAAAGAAACCGTTGATCTCGAAGGACATTATGTGGCACCGGGGCTGATCGATGCTCACCTGCATGTTGAGAGCACTCTTCTTTTACCGCCGGAACTGGCCAGGCTGATAGTTCCGCATGGGACAACAGCCATTGTTAACGATCCGCATGAAATTGCCAATGTTATGGGTGTGGAAGGCGTAGCCCTGATGCTGGCGGCCTCTGCAGGACTGCCCTGTGATTTTTTTGCTACGGTTCCTTCATGTGTGCCCACCAGTGGGATGGAAACTAGTGGAGGCGAAATAAATGCCGAGCAGGTATCCACGCTTCTGGCTCATCCACGGGTAGTTGGCCTGGGTGAAATGATGAATTATCCAGGGGTGTTAAATGGGAACGAAGAGGTGCTGCAGAAAATATTTGCCGCCCGCAGAGCCGGAAAAGTGGTTGATGGGCATGCCCCCGCCCTCAGTGGTCGTGCCCTGCAGGCATATACAGGTAGCGGTATTTCTACTGATCATGAATCGATTACTGCCGTGGAAGCCCGTGAAAAGCTGCGGAACGGAATGAAAATAATTATCAGGCACGGTTCGGCGACTTCAAGCCTGGCCGAATTGCTGCCCCTTGTCACCCCTGCCAGTAGCGATATGTTCATGTTCGGCAGCGATGATCGGGAAGCGGGTGAGCTGCTTGAAAAGGGGCACCTTGATGAACTGCTGAAGACAGCTGTTGAGCTCGGGGCGGAACCTCTTACGGTTGTTAAGGTTGCCTCCTACAATGCCGCCCGTCATTTCCGGCTTTATGACCGTGGAGCAGTGGCTGTTGGTTACCGGGCTGACCTTGTTATCTTCGAAGACTTGAATGAATTTCCGGTCCAGATGGTTTTTAAAGACGGCCGGCAGGTTGCCCGGGCAGGACATATGTTAACCGATGTTGCTGCTTATGAACTCCCCCGATCCGCCTGCTGCACAGTAAAATTGAACAGGCCCCTGCAGGAAAAAGATTTTACCCTTTCATATCCATCGGAACAGGTACCGGTGATTGGTATTATTCCCGGGCAGCTGATCACAGAAAAACTTTTTATCCAGGTGCCGCGCCTTGATGACGGGACTATTTCCGCCCGGCCAGGTCCGGAGCTGAACAAGATTGCAGTAATTGAGAGGCATGGAAAAGGAGGAGGAATGACTGCGGCCCTGATCAAAGGGTTGAACCTGCAGGCTGGAGCAATTGCTTCCAGTGTCGGCCACGATTCCCATAACATAATTGTGGTCGGAGCTTCGGAAAAGGCAATGGCTGCTGCTGTAAACGAGCTGGCCAGCCTTGGCGGTGGTTTTGTAGTTGTCGGAGAGGATAACCTGGTGGAAGCGAGCCTGCCTCTTCCCGTCGCTGGATTGATGACAGCTGAAAAGGCGGAAATTGTGGCCCAAAAAATGTCTGCAGTGCTTTCCTCTGCCCACAAACTGGGCACCGATCTGCAGCAGCCTTTTCTCACCCTTTCATTTATGGCCTTGCCGGTAATCCCTTCGCTGAAAATTACCGACCGCGGTTTGGTTGATGTCGATAATTTTACCTTTTTATGATACTGGCAGAGTTCTTCCAGGTAGCTCTTTGCCAGACCATACTTATACTAATCATCGGATTTACCTCCTTTCCAGTTTCACAACCGATGAAAATAATATAGAAGACTGTAACCCGTTCGGTGATCCGTATTTTTAAAATCTTGATTTAACTCTTATGCTCCAACTTTTTTGCTGTTGTTACAGTTGATAACCTGCTTACAATTGATCATTGTTCTTGCTGGTTCCAATCACGAATTCATTATTTACCCGGATGAAAAGGTGTTTACGCAGGTGTATGAAATCCTCGTTTATTGTATCTGAAGAAATATAACGGATAGCTTGCAGTAATTTTTTCTGGAAAGGAACGTGCGTCTCACTGAAGCGGTAATAATTGCATTTGCCTTTTTTTCGGCTGACAATCAGGCCGGCTTACTGAAGCACCTTCAGGTTGCGGGAAACTTTGTACTGACACTCTTCGAGCGCATCCACTATTTCACAAACGCAAATCTCCGTTTTTACCCTGTGCGGCAAAGCCAAAATACGAACGCGGTTTTTTAGCTACGCAAAAGACATCAGGCCGCTTTGATGCTGTCAATCAGTGAATTTATATATGCAAGGCGCATATTACTTTTTCTAATATCAATATCCCCGTGATTTTCGGCGCTGGAAAAGATTAAAACCGGATAAACCACACCTGAAATAAGCTGGAGGACTTTAAAGTTAATTAAGTTTTTCTGGTTAAGGCCGGTAATATTTTTCACCAGCGGGGCGAGATCTGTTTCCAGTAAATCCAGATACGGGCCGATAAAAGTGCTCTCTCTTTCCAGGATTTTGGTCCCAATAAGATAAATAATGCCGGGGTACTCAATCAGGTGTTTAATAAGTTCGTCTGCCCAGCCGATCAGTCTGTCACGCGGGCTGAGAGATTCATCGCTCAGGTAGGAATAAATCAGGCGGGTTCTTTCCATGAGCAGCATTTCTATCTCACCGAGCAAATTTTCTTTCGAACGGAAGTAATAATTTATTGAAGCAATGTTCACTTTGGCCCGGTTGGCCACTTCCCTGATTGTAAAGTTCAGGTTTCTTTCCCTGCCGATTATCTCGGCCGCGGCTTCAAGGATCTTGGATCGGGTGTCGGTCTTCTCTTTCGCCACTGTTTATCACCTCGTTTTATTGAAAGTCGAAAAGATGGATCATTTTATTCCAGAATTCAATTGCCCAGAAGTACTCCGGTTCCGGTAGAGTATCTTCTTTTTCTTCTTCCGGATCCTCTTCCGCAGGTGCGGTAATTTTCTCAGTCTGCATAATAAACTGGACCTTACTGTGCCGGTTATGTACATTGTCGGCGTAGGATCGATAATCATCAGCCAGCTTTTCCATCAGTTCCAGTTTGGCTGCGCCGTATTTGGCTTCGTTAACTCCTTCAATTAATCCTTTTTCCATGGCCATGATTCCGCTTTCCCGCAGTTCTTTCAGGCCTTCCGTGAGCCTGGTTTGTCCATATGTTAACTCTTTTAATGCTCCGGGCAGTCTGGATATATCCCCCAGCATGCCCTCCGCTTCTAAGATCACGTCGTCAATTTCTCTGTAGTAATCAGCAAAGCTGTCCAGTTCTACCGCTACAAATTCGAGATATTTTCCTGCTTCATACCATTCATTGTCGGTGACACTACTTAATTCTTCCAGGAAAGCTACTTCCGGAAGATAATCTTCCTGCCAGAACCTTTCCAGCGATTGCAGGGCATCATCCAGTTCACCGATATTTCGATCAATAATTTGCCGTTCTGCAAAAGTGGTGTCGAGAGTTTTTTCTCTCGACAGGATGAGCATTCCCAGTTCATGTAAGCCCGTCCCTGGTTCGTTTTCAGCAACGAGGCGTTCCGCTTCCGACCTGATCCGTGTATCTGTATCTTCAGCAGCGGCCAGGCTGTTGTTGAGAACGGCAATATGATTCTTTAGTTCTGCCGAACTGTCGGCCGCGATGGCAATATCGTCAGTGATTGTCCCCGGATCAGGGAGATTTTCTATTTCACCGAGCAGATCCTGCATGGATGAAACGACCTCGGTCAAATCCCCCGCGGCGAAGTCTGTAATCAGTTTGTCATAAGTGGATTTTTGTTTGCTGTATTCGTCAATAAGAGCGCTCCATTCAGCTGTCATGCCTGTCATTTGATCGCTTTCCTGCTCAAAACGCCTCATCCCCTGCAGTAAAAGATCGGCTCCCCCTTCCAGTTCAGCCAGTCCTCCGGAAAGCATTGAAAACCCTTCCAGCATCTCGACGAGTTCATCCTCTATATCGATCTCGTTCATTGGGGGCAACTGGGGGGTAACAATGAAAGAAATGCTGCCCAGCTCAATGTCATCGCCGTCCATGCTGATCTTTATTTCAGCTTCAGGGTAAGGGAAAATCATGAAATTGATACTGGCGCTCTGGCCAATGACTATATCAAGTCCTTCTCCGGTGTCAATATTTGAAAAGCGATTTAAATCAACATCCATTGTTCCCTGGACAAGCAGAGGAACATAATTTTCTTCTTCCACTGTGACCAGTGTGCCTTCATGATCATGATAACTCACTGTCCCATCATAGAGGAGATTATTTTCTGCCTGAATGACAATTTCCAGCCTTCCGCCTTGTCCTCCCAGGGAAGAAGGAGCTACCGGTTCACCATCCAGGTAATAGGAGATATTGATATCAACGGGCAGTTCTTTATCGAGGGTTCCCTCATAATAGAGCTCGTCGATCTTGAGCAGTTCACTTTTCCAGAGGAGGCGGTTTTCCTCTATTACCGGCTCGGCGGAAGATGTCATGTTCTCCACAGAAAGATAAGTTCCGTAATCAGCAACCAGGGGAGCTTCGGGATCGTGCTGCCCGTAAAGCCGATTGACAATCTGCTGTTCCAGAACCGATCCGTCGTGATCGAGAAGCACGTATACTGTTTCGTCTTTATAAGCCGGTGTTTCATAGGTTTTTGCCGATTCATCCTGTCCTGTTGATTCATCTTCTTCCGGTGATAATTCAAAAACCGGGGTATAGCTACCCGCACCGGTTGTTTGAAACCCTTCTTCGAGATAGTAACCCCCTGCGCCGATAGCCAGCATAGCTATCAGCATAATTACCAGTGGGCCAATTATTTTACGCAGCATAAGAACCCCTCCATTAAAACTTTTACTTTTTCTCTCTGTCAGAGCAAACCGGCCAGCCGATTGTAGTACGCTCGATCACCTTTTCAAAAATTATCAGCAGAGCAGGCAGCAAGGAAAATATAACTACCATGCTGATCAATGCCCCCCGGCCGATGAGTAAAGTCATTTCCCTGGTTGTTTTTATGCCGGCGATCAGGGAGATACTGAAGGTTGCTGCAAAAAGGATCAGGGCGCTGGTGAGGATAGATCGGCCGGTATCCTTTATGGTCTGTCCGGCTGCTTTTATTCGTTCCCCCATTATGCCCAGGTTTTCGCGATATCTCAGCGTAAACAGGATGGCGTAATCAACAGTTGCCCCCAGCTGGATGGACCCGATTATGATAGGGGTCAGTGAGGATACCGGTTCTCCCTGGTAATATAAAAAACTGAGATTGATCCAGATAGCCAGTTTAACAGCCAGAACCAGCAGAAGGGGAAGTGACAATGATCGGAAGCTGATTGCAATGATCAGGCCTATGGCAATAACAGAAAAGAGGGCTACATTGCGGGCATCAACTTTGGACAGGGTTGCCATGTCCCTCGTCTGGGCAGGTTGGCCTGCAACATAATATTCATCGTGCAGGGAGCCGGCTATTTCTCTGATGCGATCGATGGTAATGAAAATTTCTTTTTCTTCTGCCTCAGGTGACAGGAATACCATAATGTTGCGGTAGCCTCCCCCCTGGAACTCGCTGATCATCTCTTCGGGGATCATCATATCCGGCACAGCGGGGTCAACCTGTTCTGAAACAGAAACTACAGAATCAACGTGTTCAACTTTGCTCAGCAGGTCAACAAGATCGCTCTCCCTTTTCCGGCCTTCGTCGGGAGTAATTAAATAGGCTACATCTACAGCACCGTATTCTTCCATGATTTCGTCAGTAGCTGCTGCAGCTTTTGAATTGCGGGGTAAATAATGAACATTAGAATAATAGTATTCTACATTATCCTGAGCAAGATAGGCCGGCACAGCAATAATGATAAATACAATCAATATCACCGATCGGAATTTAGGCAGCAGCTTCGCCGTTGTTTGAAAAGATGGTAAAAGGACCCGGTGTCGGTAGCGGCTGCTGAAAGGGTGAAATGTCAGGATCAGGCCGGGCAGCAATGTCAGGGTGACGATCAGGCTGATTACAATCCCTTTACCCAGGACCAGGCCCATGTCTCCGCCGATTCCATTTTCCATCACCATCAGGGCGACAAAACCGCCAATTGTAGTCAGGGCGCTTGAGGCGATGGTAACAGCAGTTTTACTGATTGTATTGACCATCGCTTCTTCAATGCCAATCCCTTTTGCCTTTTCTTCTTCAAACCGGTGCATCAGAAATATGGCGTAGTCCAGTGATATGCCGAGCTGCATCACCGCGGCAATAGAAGCGGTCAGGAAGGAGATCTCTCCCTGGAAAAAGTTGCTTCCCATGTTGATGACAATGGCTACTCCAACAGCGGCAAGGAACAGGATCGGATCCAGATAAAGAGAAGTTGACATGGTCAAGACCAACAGGATCATAATTACGGCAACGCTTGTATACTGGAGCATCTCATCATCGATTGCCATCTGCATATCGGTTAAAATAGCCGGTTCGCCGCCGAAATAAAGATCATCATCCGCTTCTGTAATATCGGTTATTTCCAGAACGGCGGCAACAGTTTCTCCACTGCGGGCGTTTTCTGAAAACTGAATTTGCAGCAATACAGTGTCATCTGTTATAAATCTCTCCCTAATTACAGGATCAATAAATTCTTTGGGCACATATATATCACTGTAACTGCCAAGCCAGGAAATTTTATTGATACCCTCAATATTTTCCAGCTCTTTGATTAAAAGCTCAATTTCAAAATTTTTTTTATCCCTGACCATCATCAAACCGAGTCCGGATAGAGAAAATTCTTCTTCCAGGACCTCTTCCCCCTGCCTTGAATTCAGGTTGTCCGGCATATAGGAAAGCAGGTCGTAATTAACTCCGGTGGTCAGGTAGCCGATAATAGCCGGGATCAGTAAAAGTATGTAGCCGGCGATTATTAATTTCCTGTATTTAACGATAAGACGGCTCAACTTCTGCATGGGTTACTTCTCCGGCACATTTATGGATCTAACGTTTATTTTAAACAAGTAATTTAAACAACTGTTTTAATTACTTGTTTGCATTATAATGCTCTGCCGAAGTATTGTCAAACTGTAATTTATTGATGTGTGGTTATTACGTGATAATGTCACCTTATTAATTATCATGATAATATGTCACCTATGGAAAGCCGGGTCAAGTGACATTTCAACATGTTATTGACAACTGTAATTTATTGATTTTGATATTTAATAAAAAAACCTTAACAAAAAGGATCCTCTATTATATAATGTAGCCGAATTGATCGAATCGAAAAGGGACGGTTTTTAATCGTCCCTTTCAGATTGAAGAATGAAAACAGGTTTCGGCTGTCAATAATATTTGCATTGGGATATTTTCTCGGTTAATATGAATGAGAATATCTGTTTCTGCTGCTCTGGGAAGGTGGATTTGATGGAATGCGTATAATTGTTGTAGGCGGTGGCGGTGTTGGTTATGAGCTGGGCCGCAATCTATCTGAGAAACACCAGGATGTTGTGGTTATCGAAAAAAGCGAAAGCAAAGCCCGCCGCTTTCAGGAAGCCCTCGATGTGATGGTCATAGTGGATAATGGAGCAAACGCTTCTGTCCTGGAAAAAGCGGATATTAAAAATGCCGATATGCTGATCGCGGTGACCCAGCATGATGAGATTAATATTATTGCCTGTATGCTGGCCAAAAAATATGATGTTCCACTGACTGTTTGCCGCATTCGCAATTCAGGATATGTCGATCAGACTTCAGTGTTAACACCAAAGCAGCTCGGCATTGACCTTGTTATTAACCCCGAAAAAGTGGCCGCAATGGAGATTTCGAGGATGCTTCATTTCCCGGCAGCCAGCGAAATAGAATATTTTAACCGGGGTAAAGTGATGATGCTCGGAGTTACCGTAGGAAAGGAAGCTGGCATAGCAGGTGTGCCTATAAAAAATATACAGATGCAAGATCAGGAGGCCATTATTGTTGGGATTAGCAATAACAAAGGTGAGTTCGTTGTCCCCGGTGGGAGTGACATTATTAATCCAGGGGATAAAATTTACCTGCTCGGCAGCAGTGGAGGATTGAAAAATCTGTGCACCCTGCTGCATCACGAAAGCTGCTTAATCCGCCAGGTAACCATCCTGGGCGGAGGGATGATTTCCCTCATGCTGGCGCAAATGCTGGAAGAGAGCAACCAGCCTTTCTTTGTGAAAATAATTGAGAAAAAAGTTGAACGGTGTGAAGAGCTCAGCAGGTTATTAAGGAAAACCCTTGTTTTACAGGGTGATGTTACCGAGATCGCCATGCTCAAGGAAGAGGATCTGGAGACAGCCGATGCAGTGATTGCTGCAACCGGCGACGATCGTTCCAATATCGTTGCAGCTTTAATGGCCAGGCAGTTTGGTGTTGAAAAGATTATTTGTGAAGTGAGAAAACCTCAGTACGTTTCCGTATACAGTACCCTCGGCATTGACAGTGTAATCAATCCCCGTTTACTGGCAGCGGCCCAGATTGTGCGTTTCACAAGGCGGGAAGAAGTTGTTGCTCTTTCAATCCTGCAGAATGAAAAGGCGGAGATCGTTGAGCTGGTTTTGCCTGAGTCGGCCAAAGTGGCTAATAAAAAAATAGCCGAAGCCCGTCTTCCGCGAGGGATGCTGATCGGTTCCATTGTCCGCGATGGTGAACTGATTATTCCCAGCGGAAAGACAAAGTTACAGCCCGGAGACCACCTGGTTATTTTTGCTGTTCCCCAGGTCAGCGTTAAACTGGATCGCTATTTTGCTCCGCTCGCTACCAGGGGAGTCCGTAACCATCGAGCAGTTGACATCCCTGGCACGGAATAACAATTGCCTGCAAATTGATGAATTGGATCCGATCGGAGCGTGGAGATTTAGATGAGCCGTTTTCGTATTTTTTACCTGCTGGGGATCATGCTTCTCTTTCTGGCCCTGATGATGATTATCGCCTCTTTTTGGTCTCTCGGCGAGCAGGGGCCGGACCGAATGGCTTTTTTGAAAGCGATTCTGTTAACAGCCGGAGTCGGCTTTTTTTTGTTTAAGCTTTTTTCGGGTGCTACCCGTAAAGAATTAAGTCTGGTGGAAAATTTTACCCTGGTAGCACTGGCCTGGTTTGTTGCCGGTATTTTTGGTGCTCTGCCGTTTCACTTTTTTGGACTCTTTAATGGGAGTTTTATTGACGCATATTTTGAAGCGGTTTCCGGGTTTACCACAACAGGGGCAACCCTGCTGGATGATATTGAAAATATACCGCGGGGGCTGCTTCTCTGGCGCGCTATCACGCAGTGGCTCGGCGGCATGGGGATTATCGTTCTTTTCCTGGCCATCCTGCCCCGTTTTGGTTTTCGCAGTATGACTATGTTTAAAGCAGAATTGCCCGGCCCCATCGCCGAACGCCTTGTACCACGCGTGGTGGAAACAGCACGCCGGCTCTGGTTGATTTATGTAGCTCTGACCCTGTCTGAAATAATCCTGTTAATGATCTGCGGGCTCGATTTTTTCGATGCTCTCACTCATTCTTTTACGACAATGCCAACAGGAGGGTTTTCCACTTACACCGCCAGTATAGCTGCTTTTAATAACCCTGCCGCGGAAATAGTGGTTACGTCGTTTATGTTTCTTGCCGGGGCCAACTTCGTTCTTTATTTCCGTCTAATCCGGGGGGATTTCAGCATTCACAGGAACCCTGAGCTGCGCTTTTATACAGCAGTTACAGCCCTGTCGATTATTCTGATCACTGCGGATATCTACAACCTGTACGAGGGAGAAATATTTACAGCTCTGCGGTTGGCATCATTCCAGGTTGTTTCAATAATAACCACGACCGGATATGCCACCACCAATTTTGACGCCTGGCATCATTTTTCCCGTGTTTTGCTCCTCGGGTTGATGTTTATTGGAGCCTGCGGAGGTTCAACCGGCGGGGCAATAAAGCAGGTTCGCGTCATGCTGATGCTTAAATTTTCCATCCGTGAGCTTTCGAACCTGGTCCATCCATCGGCGATCTCTTCTATAAAGCTGGGTGAACAAAATTTATCTGAAGAAGTCCTGCGCCCGATTATGGGTTTCGGTTTTCTTTACTTTGCCCTGACTGCTTTTGCCACCCTGATTTTAAATGGGCTTGGTTTGGATTTCGAAACCTCTCTTTCTGCTGTTGCGGCCACTATTGGCAATGTCGGGCCCGGCCTGGCCGGGGTGGGTCCTCTCCATAACTATCAGGTCATTCCTCCCGTGGGCAGAGTTATGCTCTCCATTATGATGGTAGTCGGTCGCCTGGAGGTGTATACTGTCCTTGTTATTTTACTGCCGGAATCGAGACGTCTCTGGCGTAATGTTCTGGCTTCAAAATAAAAGGACGATTAATTGACCGGAGCGGTTAACCGGGCGATGATTATCAGGCAGCAGGAATGATCCGGGAAAAAGCAGGACTAAAGCTATTTAATAAAGAATCTTACATTCATGTATGTTTAAAAATATTGTATGGAAGTGCAGGTGAAATAGATGTCCATCAGCTATATAAATGGCGATAGAATATATTATGCTTTTCTGGCTGGAGCCAGGGAAGTCGTTCTGAATAAGGCAAGGCTGAACAAAATAAATGTATTTCCGGTATATGACAGCGACACCGGTAACAATCTCGCGGCAACTTTTAACCATATTGTTGATTCAGTGAAACCTTCCCGGAGCATCAGCGATACGCTTCGTTCTATTGCCGATGCTTCACTCAATGGGGCAAGAGGGAACTCGGGGATCATCATAGCCTCGTTTATAAACGGTATTTCCAGGGAAACAGGTCATCATAAGCGCCTTTCGACAAGGTCTTTTGCCCAATCGGTCCAAAAGGCGGTGCCTTATGCTTATAATGCCGTTTCTAACCCTGTTGAAGGGACCATGCTCACTGTTCTTCATGATTGGGCAGATACATTTCAACGGTTGGCTAAAGAAACCAATGATTTTGTTAGGGTATTCCTTAAATCGGTTGAACGGGCCCGGCAGTCCCTGAAAGAAACACCGGATAAATTGAAAGTGTTGAAAGAAGCCTCGGTGGTCGATGCCGGTGCACAGGGTTTCGTTCTTTTCCTCGAGGGAGTGGCCAAACTTATTAACACCGGAGATTTAAAAACGCTGCTGTATGGAGAAGCTCCTGATGCGGCAGTGGCGGAACCGGCAGCAGTCATGGGGGGAAACATTGAGTACCGTTATTGTTCTGAAGGATTGGTAGCTGGGACAGCTATTGACCACACCCAACTCAGACAATCGCTGGAGAGCCTCGGGGATTCGTTAATTATTGCCGGCACATCTGAGAAAACAAAGGTTCACATGCATACTAACGAGCCTGAAAAATTTTTCTTAAGTCTGTTTGAGTACGGCACCGTAACCAACCAGAAAGTTGACGATATGCTCCGGCAGTACCAGGTAGTTCATAAAAGATTGGCCGAAGTGGCGGTGGTGACCGATTCTGCGGCAGATCTGTCCCCTGAATTAATCAATGAACATCAGATTAACATTGTCCCGATCAATATCAACATAGACGGATCCGCATTCCTGGATAAAGTATCAGTGAAACCTGAACAAATTTATGATCTGGCCGGTCGGGCATCTGAATACCTTTCTTATTCCCCGCCTTCCTTTAATGCCGTTTATCATCAGCTTTCTTTTATTGCTGAACACTATCAATCAGTGATCATGATCTCGGCTTCAAGAGAATTCAGCGCTACCGGAGAGGTATTTGAGAAAGTAGCCGAGAAATTACGCGATGATGGAACGGTTGTTAATGTAATCAACTCGCACACAAAATCGGGTGCTCACGGCCTGCTGGTTCTTAAAGCAGCCCGCATGGCTGCCCGGGGTTGCAGTTATGAAGAGATCGTTGATAGCATTGAAAACCTTCTATCCCGGGTCAAAATGTTTGTCAGCATGACTGATTTCAAATATCTTGCCCGCAGCGGCAGGTTCAGCTTTCTGCAGAATTTTGTATTATCCCTTTTTAAGCTCAAGCCTCTTGTTACCCTGGATGAAGAGGGCCGGGATAAGCTTTTTGCCGTTGCTGTAAACCAGAGGGCAAGCCTCAATAAAATTGTTAACGCTGTTAAAAAGATCAACAATGGAAAGCCGATCGACAGCTACTGCATTGTTCATGCCGGAGCTGCGGAACTGGCAGAAAACTGTAGCCAGGTCATTGCCGGTTTGCTTCAAAAAGAACCGGAATATGTAACGGAGGTATCAGCGGCAGTTGCAATAAATACCGGCCGTGGAGCTGTAGCTATTTGCACAGTCTCTGACACTGGGAAGGAAGAGTGTGCCCTGTGCTGATTAAACATATTTTTACTGACAAAATCGCTCACAGTTCTTACATGATCATCGGCAGCCGAAGCTGTGCGGTAATTGATCCACAGCGGGATGTTGATATTTACATCGAGGAGGCGCGCAGGCGGGGCGTTAAAATCACCATGATTATTCTTACCCACCTTCATGCCGATTTTGTTTCTGGGCATATAGATCTTGCCGACAGAAGTGGAGCGGACATCTATGCGCCTCTGGCGGCAGAGTGTACCTTTCAGCATAAGCCTGTTTCCGAAGGAGACATCATCAAACTTGAAGATATGCGTCTCGAGGTCATTGAAACGCCCGGGCATACCCCGGAACACGTATCTTACACAGTTACCGATCTTTCCCGGGGTAGGGAGCCTGTCGGTATATTTGTCGGTGATCTTATTTTTGTCGGTGATGTTGGGAGACCTGATATCTTTCCGAATAAAGCGGAAGAACTGGCGGGCAAACTTTATGACAGCCTTTTTAATAAACTTCTGAAGCTGCCTGATCACTGCGAAATATACCCTGCTCACGGTGCAGGCTCTCTCTGTGGCAGGTCAATCGGGGCCAAACATCTGTCAACCCTTGGTTATGAAAAACTCTATAACCCTGCCTTGCAGATTAAGGTCAGGGAGGAATTCATTCGTTCGCTTACTGAAAATATGCCGCCTGCACCGGATCATTTCCTTCGCTGCAGTGATATAAACCGCCACGGGCCGAGACTGCTTTCATCCTTTGCGCCCCTTGAAGAGTTGAAGCCGCAAGAATTCAAGGAAGCGATTGCTGATTCGGAAGCCGTGGTAGTTGATATCCGCAGTTACTCCGCTTATGGCGGAATGAACATTGGGGGATCATACAATATTGAACTTCGGGGGAATTTCCCCACATTCGGTGGCTGGGTCTTACCGACGGATAGGGACATATACCTGGTTGGCGACAACTACAATGAAACAGTATTAGCAGCCCTCTGGCTGCGCAGAGTAGGCATGGATCGGGTCAAGGGCTGCCTTGCCGGAGGCATGCCCCCCTGGGTAATGTCCGGCCTGGAAACTGAATCGGTGCAGTTGATTTCGACTGAAAAATTACATGCTCTGGTCACAGGAAATAATCCGACAGCACTAATAGACATCCGTACCCCCCTCGAATATAACGACAGTCATATTGAAGGGGCGATCAATATCCCGGTCCCCGATCTCCGGATCCGGTACAGGGAACTTGACCCCGATCTGCCCATGATACTGATCTGCAGCACCGGTTTTCGCTCCGGTCTTGCAGCAAGCATTCTAAAGCAGCATGGTTTTAAAGATATTAGTCATCTTGCAGGTGGAATGACCGGTTACAGCGCTGCTGGTTATGCCAAAAAATGTGATATTTGTGTCAATCCCCACGGTTCAAGGTTTGCCGTTACCATTCAGTAAAGGAATACCGGCCTAAATAAAAAATTGACGGTTTTTAAAGGAATTTCTGTTCTGAACCAAGAAGGCATTAATTCATACCCAAATAAGGAGGATTTTTTGTGGATATATTTGTAAAAGCAAAAGAACTTGGTTCTGAAATCCGTAAAACCGACGAATTTAATGAATTGAACAGAACCACTGAAAATGTGAAAGGCGATCCCGAAGCCGGTCAGCTAATTGAAAAAATCCAAAAATTACAGCAGCAAGTTCAGTTTTCTCAGCAATCGGGAGTGGAGCCAAACCAGGAGCAGATCGATGAATTCAACTCGGCGAAAGGTAAAATGGATGCCAATTTGACCATCCAGGCCTATGCCCGGGCCCGCAACAATTTTGATCAGCTTATGCAAGATGTTAACAAGGCCATTAGTGACGGTATCAACCCGGAACAAGAAAAAGAAGAATAAACAGCTACCCTGTGTATTAACTTATTAACTTATTGCCGGGCCGTTTTAATTGGCCCGGTTTAATTATTTCAAAAAACTTCATAGAGCTGGACTGGTTCTTTCTCCGGGCGGCCTTGATCGCATCAACTTATTTGCAGACAAAAAAAAGAAGGTGACAGGTCTTTGGACAATAGAAGAGCAAAAGAAATGGTAGTGAAGGCTGGAAAGCGATTGGTGGAAGAAGGGTTAATTGCCCGGACATGGGGTAATGTTAGCTGCCGGTTGAGTGATACCCTTTTTGCCATTACTCCCAGTGGACGCCCTTATGAAAAGTTGACCTCGGAAGATATCGTGGTTATGAACCTTGATGATCTGAGCTATGAGGGCAACGTAGAACCATCTTCGGAAAAGGGAGTTCATGCCGCAGTTTACAGGCAGCGTCGGGATATTAATTTCATCGTTCATACTCACCAGTATTATGCTTCGGCTCTTAGTCCCCTGCAGACTGCCATCGAGATTGAAGGGGTTGAAAATACTTCTTTGATCGGTGACAGGGTCCTGTCAATTCCCTATGGAATGCCGGGCAGTAAAAAGTTGTCTGAAAATGTTGCCACCACTTTGTCCCGTTCGAAAGGGAAAGCTTACATTATGACTGCTCACGGGGCTCTTTGCCTTGGTGTTGACAGTGAAGAAGCATTTCGGGTTGCTGAAAGGCTGGAAGAGATCTGTGCCAATTACATACTGAAACAGTACAGGAAGATCAGCCAGTCGGATTCTGCCGATTGGCTGTCATTGCGTAATTATTATATTACCCGGAAATCAAGCAAGGGGAATGATTATAGCTGCCAGGAGCCCTGCAGATTTTACAGCAGTAAAAGGGAAGATGATGGTTTCATTTTTCCCTCTACTGTTGAGAACGACAAGCCCTTGTCATCAGGAGATGGTCGCCCCGTACTGATCAATCTTGAACGGGATTTTAGAGAATGGACTGAGGGAAAATTAGATCCCGTTTTATCCGTTCACCACGCTGTTTACCGCTTCAACCCTACCGTAAAGGCTATCATGCACGTGCTTTCTCCTAACGTTCTCGCTATTTCCCGGACTGGCGAGAAAATGTACCCCATGATTGATGATTTTGCCCAGATCATAGGGGAAAATGTTCCTCTGGTAAAGAATGATCCGGCAGAATCTACCATGAAGGTGTCCCGGCAGATCGCCTGGTTGTTGAAAAAACGCAGTGCTGTTCTGCTGGCAGGCGGCGGTGCTCTGTGCTGTGGCCCTTCGGAAGGTGACACCCTGGCGGCGGCGATAATCATGGAAAAAAATGCCCTGGCGATGATCATTTCCTATCTTTTCGACAGGGGCTGTCCACTAAACCCTCTTGAAACCAGATTGATGCGCACTTTTTACCTGAAAAAATATTTCCTCAAGGCAATCCGGTAAGGTTCCACTTAGCAGGTCTACTCCCCGGTTCATCTTTCATCCTCCGGCCCGCCAATCCTGAGGAGCTGGCCCAAGCTCGATATGTAAAATAAATTTCTTATAATTATATGTTGTAATATTTTCATCATTATGGTATATTGTAAAAAATATTTCTTTTATTCTTTTTTTTCCGTACAAGGGTGGATTCAAATGGCACTTTACAAATACTTTTTGAAAAGATTGGTTTTAACTATCCCCACTCTTCTTGGCGTCAGCATTATTGTTTTTTTACTTGTCCACATGATCCCGGGCGATCCCATCGATATTATGCTTGGTGATCGTGTTACAGAAGCGGTCCGCCTTGCGCTTGAAGAAAGGCTTGGGTTAAATGAACCGCTACATATTCAGTACTGGCAGTGGTTTACCAGCGCCCTGCATGGAGATTTTGGTATTTCCATCAGGAGCAACCAGCCTGTAATGGAGGAAATTTTGACCCGCCTGCCGGCCACGATTGAATTGACCGTAGTGGCTCTTTTGATTGCCGTATTTTTTGGGATCTACTTTGGAGTTAGTGCTGCCCGCTACCGGAATACCCTCATTGACCAATCGTTAATTGGTTTTTCCCTCCTTGGTGTATCAATTCCCATCTTCTGGCTGGGGATGATGCTCATTTACCTTTTTGCCGTTATGCTCGGTTGGCTTCCTGTTTCAGGCCGATTGTCAATGGGGACCGCTGTTCCTACTTATACCGGCTTGTACTTGCTCGATTCATTGATTGCCGGTCAGATCGGTTCTTTTATCGATTCCGTAAGGCATTTGCTAATGCCAGCTGTTTCACTGGCCACGGTTTCACTGGCCCTCGTGGTTAGAGTAACCCGCTCCAGCATGCTGGATGTCCTAAGTGAAGATTATATTCGCACTGCCAGAGCAAAGGGTATGCAAGAAAGAAAAGTAGTGTATACACACGCCCTGAAAAATGCCATGATTCCCGTTGTGACAGTGATTGGTCTGCAGCTGGCCAAGCTGATGGGCGGAGCGATCCTTACAGAAACGGTTTTTTCCTGGCCGGGCATCGGGCGTTTGCTGGTTACAGCAATCAATGTCCGGGATTATCCGGTTGTGCAGGGTGTGGTCTTCTTTGTTGCTTTTGCTTTCATTGCTATTAACATAGTTGTCGATTTGATTTATGCCTATCTCGATCCCCGTATCCGTTATGAATAATTGGAGCAACAGGGTGGTGAGTTAAACCTTTGTTTAATGAGCTCAATCAGATTTTGCGGGTTTACAAGCGCAACAAACTGGCCGTGGTGGCATTTTTCATTGCCGTTCTGCTGATGGTTCTGGCTGTAATCGGTCCCTACATTGCTCCTTATGATCCGGTGGAGATTAACCTATCGGCAAGGTTCGAACCCGGTTTCTGGGGAGGTAATACCGAGAACTTGCTTGGCACTGACAACCTGGGTCGCGATATTTTTTCGAGAATTCTTCACGGAACCGGTATCTCGCTTAAGGTCGGTTATGCCGTCATTGCCATAACCGCGGTTGTCGGTCTTTTTATTGGTTTAGTATCAGGTTACTTCGGTGGAGTGGTGGATATTGTTATCATGCGTTTCATCGATATTCTCCTTGCTTTTCCTCCGCTCCTGCTGGCTTTGGTTATTGCCGCTACCCTGGGAACTGGTATTGAGAAGGCGATGCTTGCCATTGCCATTATCTATATCCCCAGCCTGGCCCGTATTGTCCGGGGATCGGTACTTACGGTGAAAGAGATGCCCTACGTGGAGGCTTCCCGGGCCATGGGGGCTGGTAATATATGGATTATCATTGGTCATGTTTTGCCCAATGTTCTTACGCCGGTTATTGTTTACTTGACCCTCCTTCTCGGAGATGCCATTTTGTATACCGCAGCTCTCGGTTTTCTGGGCGTGGGTATAGATCCGACTACGCCGGAATGGGGAGCAATGCTAAGCAGCGGTAAGGATTTTCTTATTCTTGGCAAATGGTGGATAACCCTTTTCCCCGGGATCATGATTTTCCTGGCGGTTTTATCTTTTAACCTCTTTGGGGACGGGTTGCGTGAAGCGGTGGACTCCAAGCTGAGAATGAATTGATTTGCAGAGAGGAGCTTTTTCTTGACAGAAGCACAGGTTTTGGAAGTAAAGGACTTAAAGGTTGAATTTACAACTGACCGCAGTAAAACTCTTGCCGTGGATGGTGTTGATCTGAGCCTGGGGCAATCTGGAACCCTGGGTCTGGTTGGCGAATCGGGGTGCGGTAAAAGTGTCACTGCCCTGTCCATCATGAGACTGCTTCCTTCTTACGCTTCTGTAAACGGCCAAATTATATTTAAGGGAAAAGACCTGTTAAAAACAAAAAAAAGCGAAATAGCCAGGATCCGTGGCAACCAGATCTCGATGATCTTTCAGGAGCCGATGACTTCATTAAATCCTGTTTTCACGGTTGAGTATCAGCTGGCGGAAGTCCTGAAGCTCCACCGGAACGAAGATCAAAGAGGGATCCGCAGCCGTGTTGTCGAGCTGCTGAGCATGGTCGGAATTCCCAACCCTGAGCGAAGGAGCAGGGATTATCCTCATCAGCTAAGCGGTGGCATGAGGCAGAGGGTCATGATTGCCATGGCCATGGCCTGTGAACCCGGCCTGTTAATTGCCGATGAGCCGACCACTGCTCTTGATGTTACCATCCAGGCGCAGATCCTTGATTTAATGAAAAGATTGCAGGAAAGTCATTCTACCAGCCTTCTTTTTATCACCCACGATCTGGGAGTAATTGCCCAGATAGCCGATAGAGTGGCTGTCATGTATGCAGGGCAGATAATGGAATATGCAGATGTTAAAGAACTTTTTGCCGCGCCCCTTCATCCTTATACCCGCGGCCTGTTGAAGACAATCCCACAGGTATCGAAGAAACAGTCTCGCCTGGAAGAAATCAAGGGAACAGTTCCCAACATGTCCAGTGTTCCGCCGGGTTGCCGTTTCAATGATCGCTGCAGCGAACGGATGCCGCGTTGTTCAGTGGAAATACCACCCCTGACTGAATCCGGAGGCCGAAAAGTACGCTGCTGGTTATATCTTTAAAAACCGGAGAGATCAATGATGGAGCCTTTACTGAAGGTCGAAAATTTAAAGAAATATTACCCCATCAAAAGAATGGACAGCTTTACGAAGCTGGATTATCTGAAAGCACTGGATGGAGTGAATTTGGAGCTTTATGAGGGTGAAACCCTTGGCCTGGTTGGGGAATCGGGTTGTGGGAAATCTACCACCCGCAAACTGCTGTTGTATGTTGAGCCGCCTACCGGAGGATCAGTTTGTTATAAGGGTAAAAATATATTTGAAATGAATGTAACGGAATTGAAAAAATACAGGCGCAATGTGCAAACTGTTTACCAGGACCCCTATTCCAGCCTCAACCCCAAGTGGAAGGTCCTGAAGCTGGTGGCTGAACCGATGGCTATCCATCATATCGGCAACCGCCGAAGCCGGGAAAAAAAAGTAAAAGAACTGCTTTCCCTGGTTGGACTCCGGGAAGGTTACATTGACAACTTTGCTCATGAATTCAGCGGTGGCCAGAGACAGCGCATCTGCATTGCCCGTGCTCTTGCCCTCGATCCGAAAGTGATCATTGCTGACGAACCGGTATCCGCCCTGGATGTTTCCATTCAGGCTCAAGTGATCAATCTGTTTAAAGACTTAAAAGAAAAGCTCAATCTCACCTATATATTTATCTCTCACGATCTGAGTGTGGTTAAACACATTAGCGACCGGGTAGCCGTGATGTACCTGGGCAAAATTATTGAGATTGCCGCCACTGATGATCTATTTAACAATGCTATGCATCCTTATACCAGGGCACTGGTTAAGGCGATTCCGGTTGCCGATCCCACCATAAAAGCTGCTGCAGCGGTTCTGAAAGGTGAAGTGCCGAGCCCGATTGATCCTCCGAGCGGCTGTGCATTCCATCCCCGCTGTCCGGAAGCAATGGATATCTGCAGGGAAGTTGTTCCTGAAAGACGGTTGAAAGAAAACGGACATCAGGTAGCCTGCCACCTTTACCCGCAGGTTAAGTAAACGGTGGGCAAGCAGAATAAAGAAGGGTTCAATAAAAGAGCTTCTCTGCATAACCAGAAAGAAAATAGATGGGGAGGTGAACGAAAAATTTATTAGCACATGATTTCCTCAAAGAGGGGTAACAAAAGCAAATATGGATCACCTGGTAACTCTGCATCAATTTTTAAGCAGGTAGTAGCTTGCCTGACATTCAGTGAAAGAGAGGTTTGAATGATGCGCGGACAGCTGAAATATTTTATGGTTTTTGTGCTGGCTGTTTCCCTCCTTTTTTCTGTGATCGGCTGTGGGAATGGCGCTGATACTGGTGATGAGATGGGCGAAGAGGGTGAAGAAACCCTGCCTGAAGAATCGGGTGAGAAGATATTTATCATTGCCCGGGGCACCGATGCCAAGACCCTGGACTGTGGTTATTCGTATCATGAAGGGGAAATTGATTTAGCCTATCACTTTTATGATGGGCTGGTTAAATTTAAAGACGAAACCCTGGAAATAGAGCCGGCCCTGGCTCTGGACTGGTCCGGTTCAGAAGACGGCCTGGTATGGACCTTTAACCTGCGGGAAGGTGTAAAATTCCATGACGGGACCGACTTTAACGCCGAGGCGGTCGAATTCAGCTTCATGAGAATCCTTGATGAAAGCCATCCCTACTATGGGCTTGGCGATCAGGGTCTGGCTTATATGGACTGGCTTTTAGGCGATGCTATTAAGGAAGTAAGAGCAGTGGATGATTATGTAGTAGAGATCGAACTGAACGATGTATTTGGTCCTTTTATGACCTACATGGCTATTTATTCCCAGTATATTGTTAGTCCCACAGCGGTGGCGGAATATGGTGAGGATTATTTCAAGAATCCTGTCGGAACCGGCCCATTCAAGTTTGTTGAATGGAAACGGGACGAATATGTTACCATGGCTGCATTTGAGGATTACTGGGGAGAGAAACCGGAAATTGATACTCTGATTTGGAAAGTAGTCCCTGACGAATCAACCCGGTTGATGGAGTTGCAGTCGGGTAATGTTCATGCAATTAAATCTATCTCACCGGCCCAGCTTGAGACGATCCAGAACGATGCCAACCTGGAGCTGCTTCAGGTAGCCGGATCAAACCTATTCTATGCAGCCATTAATCATAAGGCGGAGCCGTTCGATGATGTCAGGGTCCGGCAGGCTGTAATGCACGCTGTCGATTTCGATGCGCTGGTGGACAGTGTTTATGAAGGACTTGGTACCAGGGCAATTAATCCAATGCCGCCGACCATTTTCGGTTTTAATGATGGTATTGAACCGTATGCTTATGATCCGGAAAAAGCAAAAGAGCTGCTGGCCGAAGCCGGCTACCCAGATGGGTTTACCATGGACCTCCATGTTTTTGCCGAATCAAGAAGCTATGTGGGGCGACCGGTTGATGCCGCTGAGATATTCAAGAGCGATCTTAGCCAGGTCGGTATTGACGCAAATGTGGTTGTAAACGAATGGGGGACTCATCGCGATCTGGTCAGAAATTATGATCATTCAATTGGTTTCCTCGGCTGGTATGATGTCCCGCATCCCAACAACTTCCTGAATTTGATGCTGCTGAGGGCGGTAAATAACCAGTACGAAAATGAAGAACTAAATGAGCTTTCGGACAAAGCCCTGGCTACTTTCGATCGCAGTGAACAGGAGGCCCATTACAGGGAAATGCAGGTCATATCTCACCGTGATGTGGTTGTTGTGCCTGTAGCGCACAGCGATTACACGGCTGTGGTATTAAAAGATATCAACGGTTTCGAGCTGGATCCTCTCGGTAATGTCATTGCTCGGAGGGTAAGTTTCTAAATATTACAGAGGGCTGCAGGAAGCGGGGCTGCATAGCTCCCTTCCTGCAGCCAGGTTTAAAGAAAGAAGGCATCAGACAATGATCACAGTTTTCAAGGGAGCGGCGCTCATTGACGGCAGAGGCGGAACGCCTATTAAAAACGCGCTACTTGTAATCAAAGATGAAAGCATCATCTACGCAGGTGATGCCAATAATTATAGCATTCCCGAAAAGGCGCAGGTCGTCGATCTGGAAGGAAGGTCGATTATTCCCGGATTAATAGACTGTCACATCCACATGGATCTGCACGGCATGGCTGACACCAACGATGAAAACTACGTAGAAGAAAAATTGCGGTCCATCAGAACTGCTTATAATATGGAGCTAACCCTCCAACGCGGTATTACTACAATCAGGAACGCCGGCAGTGTTCGCCAAATAGACTTTGCTGTGAAAAATGCCGTTGAATCCGGCTGGTGCAGGGGCCCCCGTATATTTACTTCCGGGCAAATTATCAGCATGACAGCCAGTGGGAATGATTACTTTAAAGGCATGTACCGGGAAGCGGATGGGGTTGATGAGGTTCGTAAGGCAACGAGAGAACAGATCAAGGCTGGAGCAGATTTCATTAAGGTCATGGCAACCGGGGCCTATATGAATCCTGGAGGTATACCGGGTGCTGTCCAATACAACCTTGATGAACTTAAAGTAATTGTGGAAGAAGCCGATAAGCTAGGACTTCGTGTTGCTGCTCATGCCCACGGCACCCAGGGCATTATCAATGCTGCGCTGGCCGGGGTAAAGACTATTGAGCATGGCAGCTTTATTGACGAACGGGGTATTGAACTGATGCTGGAAAAGGATATCTACCTGGTACCAACATTTGTCGCAGGGTACCATATCCTGGAGCATGCTCAGAGTAATGAAGTCCCCGAATTTATGATCCAAAAGAATGTTAACATGCGCAAAATCAGGGGATCCAGTATAAGGAAAGCCGTTGAGGCGGGGATTAAAGTGGCTCTTGGTTCTGATGCCGGGACCAGTTATAACCTGCACGGTTTGAACGCCATGGAGCTGATCCTCTATGTCAAGGAGGGTTTCATGACTCCCCTGGAGGCGATCTGTAGCGGAACCCGGATTGCCGCGGAAGCGATCGGTATAGAAGACCGGGTGGGCACTCTGGAAAAAGGTAAGATAGCCGATTTTGTCGTGGTAAACGGTGATCTGGTCAAATCTCTGGATTCGCTGCTGGACAAAATCGAGATCGTCTATAAAGAGGGGAAAAGTGTCCCCCTGTTGAATTAATGATCGCTCCGGTTTCTATTTTGCCCATTCTGAATCGGCCGGGAGAAGAAAAATAAGATGGTAGTGAAAAATGTTCTTTTCGATAAAATTAAGGAAAAAGGAGATTCCCTTTCTCCCAAACAAACTCAGCTGGCCAAGTACCTGATCAACAATTATAAAATAGCGGCATTTCAGACGATTATCCAGATGGCTAAAGAAGCGGGCGTCAGCGAGGCTACCGTAGTCAGGCTGGCAACCGCCCTGGATTACACCGGTTTCCCGGAAATGCTTGAGGACCTGCAGGCGGTAGTTCAGTATGAGCTGAAGGCAGTAGAAACAATTCGCCATACCTACAGGGCTGATCAGCTCAGAGATCTAAATATTTTGGAAACCGTGGTTAATAATGACCTGCGCAATATTAATCGCTTATTTGACAGCATATCGATACAGGAAATTGAAACAATTGTTGATACCATATGCAGCTGTGATAGGGTTTTTGTAATCGGTTCTTATTCCTCCGGTTATCTGGCCCAGTATTTTGGTTACAATCTGGCCAAAGTCAAGAAGAATGTGGTTACCTTAAGCCGGGATAGTACCGATGCCTTCAACATTTTTTTATCCTGCAGCCGCAAAACGGCTGTTTTTATATTTTCTTTTCCCCGCTATCCCCGCAAGATGCAGCTTCTCGGCGAGGCTTTTAAAAAAAAGGGAGCGACCATTATTGGTGTGACCGACAGTATTCTCTCTCCGCTGAAAGCGGTATCAGATCACCTGCTGGTTATCCCCCAGCAATATACTTCTTTTTCCGATCCCGGCTGTTCCATAATGCTTCTGCTGCAGGCAATTATAATGGAATATATTTCACGTAACCCGGAGCAGGCGGAACGTGGGCTGCAGCAGTTTGACGAATATATCGATTATATTAAGTTTCTTTAGCAAAACGTTGTATAATATATTGTAAAAAATAAAGTTTAGAGCAACACGCTGCAAAGCATGTTGTTCTATTTTTAGATGATCGGGGAGGGTTACCTTTGAGCTTCAGAATTATAGAACGGATTTTTTCCGAAGATGAAAAATTACCCACCATTCTCCTGGCCAATATCTATGATATTTCAAGTGTAGAAAATAACCTGGCCAAGATGGAACAAATCATAGAAATTGCCCATAAAAAGAAGGTTAACATTCTCATTTTTCCCGAACTCAGTATTACTGGATATATCTGGAGATCGAAAGAGCGGCTGGAAGTTCTTGATTTACTTGCTGCCGGAGAAAATGGTGCTATTGCGAACTGGTTAAAGAATGTCAGGGATAGCCTCACCGAGGGAGAGGGTGGGCTGGAATACATTTTTTACGGTAATGTTCGCCGTAAGGAGGACAATTATTACAACTGTACCTTTATCCTTAATCCGGGGATCGACTACCGCAAGGAAGAATATATTTATGCCAAGGTTTTTCTTACACCCGTCGAAAAAGATTATTTTAAGCAAGGAACGGATAAACGATTGAGCATTGAAACAAAATGGGGACGTTTTGGTTTCCTGATTTGCTACGATCTCTGTTTTGTGGAGTTGCCCCGCCAGTATGCTTTTATTGACGGGGTTGATGCTATTGTGACCATGGCGGCCTGGCATTCACAGGCTGTTCGTGAATATGTTTCAATGAATACAAGGACTGATCATTATTACGGGTACCTCTGGGATCTGATGAATGCATCCAAGGCTGCTTATAACCAGGTCTGGAGCCTGGGGGCGAACTGGGTCGGCTTGCATCCCAGGAGCAAAGAATATTTCTGGGGAGGAAGCGGCATCTGGGCCCCTTCGGGAATGAAACTCCTGCAGGCTTCGAATATCAACGAGGAGCTGCTGATTATCAGGAATGTCGATATAAGTGGGCAGAGAAGCAAGGAACGAGACGATTTTAACTACCGCATAGACTTTGAAGATTTTTACCGCAATCTCAAATACCGGGAAAACTGTCTTTACAGCCTGGGAAATTAAATTTGAGTGTGGCGAAGCTTTATTGCAAAACTCAATGACACGGGGAAGGATTAATCCCTTATCCTGTCCGGGCAAGGCAAAGCAGAATTGCCCGGTGCATTTGCCTTAACTGGTGATGTTTGATCCATCTTCCAGATTGTTAATTCTACTGATGTAGGCATCGACATTGAACTTGGATTTACTACCATTATAACTCATGTAGCGGATCTTACCGAAAATGGGCCTTTCAAACCAGGCCCGGTCGTGCACACCACCAATACTCCAGGCGATGCCGGCATACCCGTTGGGATCGCGCCCGTCCAGTGAATAGCCGTCGTTCAGCGTAATGGCGATTTGTATGGCCCGGGCCGGGTCTTCAGTCCACTCCAGGATTTTTTTAGCCCAGTACATGCGCAGGTAACCGTGCATTTTGCCTTTCAAAAGCATTTCTTTCTGAGCCGCGTTCCACAGGGGGTCATGCGTTCTTGCTTCCGTAAATTCCTGTAAAGAATAAATATATTCCCTACGGTCGGCAGCATGAATTTCCAGGGTTTCTTTAGCCCAGCGGGGAAATGCTTCCACTGAATCGTAATGCTCATTATAATAACAGAAGTTGTCGGCCAGTTCGCGGCGAACGATTAGCTCTTCAAGGAAAGCATCTCCCCGAATGCCCGGTTCTTCGGCATCCTGTACTGCCAGGGCCAGCCTCTGAGCACTGAGCTGCCCGAAATGGAGATATGGTGAAAGGTCCGACTGCCCGCCGGCGGTGGGATCATTCCTTTTTTGCTCGTAATGGGGCAGTTTTTCGTTGATGAAAAAGTTCAGGGCGGCCAAAGCAGCTTTTTCTCCCGGTGGGAAAGGTAGAATATCCTTTTCTTTTTTGCTGAGACGGAGAAAAGAACGGGCCCCGGCCCATGAGACTGTCGAGTCATCCTGGGCCGGGCTGTGAGGGTGCCTGGTGACCCGGGGAAAAGAAGTTAAAAATTGGGGGAGCAGTTTTTTTATCTTGGGACGGAAAGTATAGGCGGCGTATTCCTGTTTCGGGGAAGCAAGCGGACAGGGGATGATATTGTGGGCGTCTGCTTCGAAAAAAGCGATGTTGATTTTTTCAGACACTGCTTTTTTCCAGGAGCGGCAAATGCGCAGGGGAGAAAAATCGCAAACCAGAGTTCCTGCCTGCAGCTTGCGGCATAATCGAAGTATTTCCACGGAAGGTTCCCCGGCCAACAAGTAGAATCCAATGTTTAGGCCCAGGAGCTTCTTTCCCAACTCCTGCAATCCCTCAAGCATGAAATGGTAGTGTAACTGACCTGCTCCCAGGAATTCAGGGACGAGGCAGAATATAACAGCGAGGGGTGTTTTCATTTCAAGAGCCATTTCCCGGGCATACAGCAGGGCCCAGTTATCGTCCACCCGCTGGTCACGGCTCATCCAGTAGATGACCGGGCCGCCGGCAACCGGTTTCTCATTCAGCCTCCGGACCCTGCTCCCATCGACAGTTCCATTCATCGATTTTCTCCTTTTTAACGGTCTGTCTGTTTAGCCAATCGCCCGGGCTGGCTGCTGCTGCAGAGCCTGTCACAGAGGATGACGTGATCGCTGTTAAAAAAAGCAGGAATAGATATTTTTAAAATTTCATCGAGGCCTCTTCTCTAAAATTGTGTTTTCAGTCCTGTCAATTTCAGGCCCGTGTTTTTATAATTAGGGGCGACTGTATGCTGCAGACAGTATACCAATCAGTAGCGGAGCTTACAATAGGAAGTTTGGATCCTTTTCCCTTTGATGTCAATAAAAAAGAGATTGAGAAAAGGTATCCCTGGAGCGGCGGCGTATATGGTATTATTAGACAGCATCAAGAAACGGCGACTACAGCCAGGAAAGGAGAAAAAGATGACTAGAAAAAAAGACAAGCCGGAGAAGGCCTATAAAAATTTAGAGTTTCTGAAAAGCTCGGAGGCGCGGTCGATACGTATCCTTTCTGAATTTCTAGAGCCCATGGCCAGGTTTAAAAAATACAAGATATATGACACTATTGTTTTTTTCGGTTCAGCGCGGACTGCTGATCGTAAAGCTGCCGAGAAAAAGCTTGCCGAAGTGCAGGAAAAAGCAGCGAAGAAAGATGAACACCTTGATTCCGACCTGCAGGAAGAATTGAATCAGGCAACTAACAAGGTTTCCCTCTCCCGCTACTACGAGGATGCCGTCGAACTGGCCGGGAGAATTACGGAGTGGTCAAAATTACTCTATTCAGATCATCACTTCGTAGTTTGCTCCGGGGGTGGCCCCGGTATGATGGAAGCGGCCAATAAAGGGGCGATCGAAGCGGGAGGCAAATCCATAGGTTTGAATATCAGTATTCCCATGGAACAGTATGCCAATCCCTACATCACCCCGGAATTGAATTTTGATTTCCACTACTTTTTCATGCGTAAATTCTGGTTTATATACCTGGCTAAAGCCCTGGTAATTTTCCCTGGAGGATTCGGCACGCTTGATGAACTGTTCGAGGTTTTGACCCTGATCCAGACTGAAAAGGTAAAAAAAAGGATGCCCATTGTTATCTACGGTACTGAATACTGGAAACAGATCATTGATTTTAAGGCCATGGTCAATTTTGGTGTGATTAGCGAAAAGGATCTAGCCCTGATTAAATTTTGTGACACTGTTGACGATGCTTTTAATTATCTCAAGGAAGAGTTGACCAAATATTACATGTCTGATCAACAGGATCTTGACCAGAGGATGTATGAACTATAATACAAGACCGGGGTGCTTCCGTCAGAAGCAGGATTATGCAGCCCTCTGGACGGCAACAATCGGAAGCAGGCGATAATGGAGGTGGCCATTTGCTCATGTCTCAGCATGTTTTTATCACCAGGCTGATTCCGGAAGTGGGAATCAGCATTTTGCAAAAAGCCGGTTTCGAAATTAAGATCCATGAAGAGAAAAGGCCCATGACCCGCAGCGAGCTGGAAAGGGCATTCAAAGAGGCCGACGCTGTCATCACCATGCTCTACGATCGGGTAGATGATTCTCTGCTTGACGGTGCACTACGCTTGAAAATATTGGCCAATCTGGCTGTTGGCACGGACAATATCGATATACCGGCCTGCACTGCGCGGGGGATTACTGTGACCAATACTCCGGGGGTATTGACTGAAGCGACCGCCGATTTAACGATGGCCCTGATCTTGGCTGCAGCAAGAAGATTGGCGGAAGGTGATCGCTTCATCCGCCGGGGCCTTTTCAACAGCTGGGATCCGTTACTTTTGGTTGGGACTGAATTGCAGGGCAAGGTGCTGGGAATTATCGGCATGGGCCGCATCGGTACGGCGGTGGCCTGGAGGGCAAAGGCCTTTGGGATGAAGATTATATATTATAAGCGTTGTCCTCTTCCGGCAGAGGAAGCATCCCGTTACAACGCCGAATATATGCCGCTTGAAGAGGTAATTGGAAAGGCTGATTTTTTATCCTTACACCTTCCCTATACAACCGAAGTGCGGCATTTAATTAACAGGGAACGACTCAACATGATGAAGCCCACTGCTTACCTGATCAACACGGCGCGTGGTGGACATATTGATGAAAAAAGCCTCGTCGAACATTTAAAAGCAAAAAAAATTGCCGGTGCTGCGCTCGATGTATATGAGCAGGAACCAACCCTGGCACCGGGGCTGGCCGATCTCGATAATGTAACTCTTTTACCTCATCTGGGCAGTGCCACATTGGAAACCCGCAACAAAATGGCGCAAATAGCTGCTGAAGATGTCAAATCTGTCCTGACCGGGCGGAATCCGCGAAACCCCGTTGGTTGAGAAAAATGATCAGCTTCTTGAAGAATCCTGCTTCCTTTTCTTTTCCTCCAGATCTTCGAGTTCCAGCTCGAGATCTTCAAGCTCCCGGAACATGGAAGGCTTCGCAGAATGCATGGGCCACCGTTTTTTTACATCTTCGATTTTTCTTTTTACTTCGGCAATATTTTTATCAAGATTGTCCGTTTTTAAGTCACCCTCCTTTTTTTACCGCGGTAAAATTGTAGCGGTTTAGCTTTTGTGGATATGATGAAGAGGCAGAAAATCAAAGTTTAAAAATCGCGGGTCTCCTGTTTCATTGTATTTAAGTGACAGGTATCATTTAACCGAACCATAATAATTGAGTTGCCGTCATATTCCAATTCATTCAGACAAGCGGTATCCTGGCGCAGTTTCCAGAAAGCCTGTTGGCTCAGACCGAGCAGACGACAGAGCAAAGCTTTATTGACGGCGCGGTGAGCAACGATGATAGTTTCTTTTTCCCGGTTGTTCTTTGCTATCCGGATAATTCCTTCTTCTGCCCGATCGGCAACCGCAACAAGGTTTTCACCCCCGGGGAAATTTACTTCGCCCGGATTTTCCACCCACATCCTGTAGAGTTCGGGATAATTACTTTCGATTTCCCGGAGTGTTTTACCCTCCCATTCGCCGAAACAAAGATCAATAAATGATTGATCCGTCACAACTTGTGAACCGGTAAACCGGGAAGCGATTATTTCTGCAGTCTCCCGGGCCCTTTTCAAGGGACTGCAAAGGAAAATCGGGTTTTTCAACCCGGCCCGGCTCAGTGCTTCCGCCAGAAATCCGGCCTGTCGACGGCCAAAATCGTTCAGGGGAATGTCGGACCGCCCCCTGAATATCTCTTCCCGGTTCCAACTGGTTTGACCGTGTCGTAAAAGAAATAGTTTTGTCATTACTTCAGCTCCCAGCGAGGTTAAGGTTGTCATAGGTGACAGGTTTGAAAAACCTGCCCTGTATCAGCACTGCCAGGCCTGTTCAAAAATGTGCAGGTGGTCGGTGGACAGGACCTTCAATGCCTCGACCAGCTCACAATTTTGATTGACGGATTCTTCCCGTGCTTTGGCCTCCAGGTACTGTTTGAGTTTTACCCTCTGACTTGCCGAAAACTGACTCCTGTGGCAGTCAATGGCCGCCATTTTTTTGCCCCACGTTGTTGTCACATCGATAAAGGTATTTGGATAAGCAGTATAATAAAAGGCGATCATTTCAAGAGGATGAGGCTTCAGCCCATCCTGCATGTCAGCGGGACAAAAATATGGCATATGGGCGAGTAGGCCGGCCTCGGCGGCTGCCAATCCGGTGCGCACATGGTCGCTGTGTGCTTCATAGGGGAGCCAGGGATCACAGACCATGAGGGCATTCGGTTTCAGCCGTCTTATGTAGCAGGTGATTTCTGAACGGATTACTTCCAGCGAAAGGATACCGCAATCGGCGAAATCTAGCCAGATCAGGTTTTCTATGCCCAGAATGGCTGTCGATTTTTTGGTTTCGTCATGCCGGAGAGCGATTAAATCATCCTGGCTGACATTTGTATCGGTAGTGCCTGCGGAACCGTCTGTTACGGTAAGACAGGTTACCCGGGTGCCTGATTTGGCCAGGCGGGCGATAGTGGCTCCGGCGCCAATTTCCATGTCATCCGGGTGAGGCTGAATTACAAGCAGTTTCTCAACTTTGAGCAAATCGGGTACGGGCAGCAAACTGCAGAAATGCGGTTTCACACGATCAGCTCCCGATTAATATTGTTTTATATTCTTTAAAAATATTCTGCATGATTACAGGGGTTTCCTGTTATCAGCAGATCGAATGATCAACTTTATTACAGGTGGTAGGCCGGCATGGTGTCGCTGGAAATTATCACGGCGCTTTCTATGTTTGCATTTCCCGGGTAATAATGTTTTAATTAAATCCTGTAAACCGGCATTCTGATGCTCAGGATGTACGAGTAGAAAGAATTTATGAAGGTGAAGAGATGACAGTTGTAACAAGGGATGATATTCGCAATATCGCGATCATTGCCCATGTTGATCATGGTAAAACCACCCTGGTGGACGGCCTTTTAAAGCAGGCCGGGATTTTCCGCGATAACGAAAAAGTCATGGAGAGAGTGATGGATTCCAACGATCTCGAAAGAGAGAGAGGAATTACCATTCTTTCCAAGAATATCGCCGTTTACTACGGCGGAACTAAAATTAATATTGTTGATACGCCGGGTCACGCCGATTTCGGCGGCGAAGTGGAACGTGTGTTGAGAATGGTCGATGGTGCCCTGTTGCTGGTTGATGCTTTCGAAGGTCCTATGGCCCAGACAAAATTTGTCCTGCGTAAGGCGCTGCAGGTTGGATTGCGTATCGTTGTGGTCATCAATAAAATTGACCGTCCCGATGCCCGTCCCGATGCCGTGCTGAATGAAATATTCGATCTTTTCGTCGAGTTGGAAGCAGCGGATTGGCAGCTTGATTTTCCCGTCATTTATACCTCTGCTCGCCGGGGAGTGGCTTCCACCGATCCCGATGAGCCGGGAACAGACCTCCAGCCACTTTTTAATATGATAGTTGAAGAAATACCGCCTCCGGCAGTTGATCCGGAAGGTGTCCTGCAGCTGCAGATCAATACTCTTGATTATGACGATTATGTTGGCCGAATAGGTATCGGCCGTATTCGCAACGGTCGTCTTGACAGCGGTCGTGATATTGCTCTATGTAAGCAGGACGGCAGGGTGGAAATTTTGAAAATCGGCAAGCTTTGGACCTACGAAGGGCTTAAGCGCAAAGAAATTGCCAATGCCGAAGCCGGAGACATAGTTGCTATAGCCGGCCTAGGCGAGGTAAATATTGGGGAAACGGTAAGCGACTCCCTGCATCCGGCCCCGCTTTCATTTCCGGCGGTGGATGAGCCTACCCTGACTATGGAATTTATGGTTAATGACAGCCCTTTTGCCGGTCAGGAGGGACGGTACATAACTTCCCGACACCTGCGGAGCAGACTGTGGAAAGAGGCCGAGACAAATGTCAGTCTGAAAGTGGCCGATACTGATTCTCCGGATATTTTTCAGGTATCGGGGCGGGGAGAACTGCACCTGGGTATTTTAATTGAAACGATGCGACGTGAAGGTTATGAGCTGCAGGTGTCCAAACCGAAGCCCATTTTAAAAGAAATTGACGGTGTCACCTGCGAACCATATGAGAGGCTTTTTCTTAATATCCCGGAGGACTGTCCCGGAAGGATCATTGAAAATCTGGGCGGGCGCCTCGGGGAAATGCTTTCCATTCAGGCCGTGGGTGAACAGAATGTCAAAATGGAATTTTTACTTCCGGCGCGCTGTCTGATTGGTTTTCGATCAGAACTGTTGACCGAAACCCGCGGTGAAGGAATAATGCACCATCTTTTCGACCACTACGGACCCTGGCGTGGAGAAATTGCCGGACGGCGGCACGGAGCCCTGGTTGCTTTCGAAACCGGCGAAGCGACAGCTTATGCCATTCACAATCTTGAGGACAGGGGTACTATCTTTGTCAAACCGAACGACCGGGTTTACGGGGGGATGATCATTGGCGAGAACACCCGGGAAGTGGATCTCGATGTTAATGTTTGCAAGAAAAAGCATCTGACTAACATCAGGGCGGCAGCATCGGATGAAGCAATTCGCCTGGCGCCTCCGGTTGTATTTTCCCTGGAGAGGGCGATGGAGCATATTGAGGATGACGAACTGGTAGAAGTAACGCCAACAGCTATCAGGATGCGTAAAAAAATACTGGATCGCGATCAGAGACAACGAGCCGCCAGAAAATAGGCCCCTTAATTCAGCGGGGCTGCTGACCGATTTAATCAATGTTTTTGGGAAGAGCCGGGCAAGCCAATCATTTTAATAAAAGGATTTGCCTTTACCACGATAGAATAAGTTTCTATATAGAATTACCGCCGCCGGCCTTTGTTGGCAGATCAGGTTATCAAGAGGAGCAATCTTATGGTCCCGGGAGAGAATAGAAAAGCCGAAAAAACTGGGATGCTGGTCTGGTCTAATCAGGACGATTCGCAGAACGAGGGTGTCCCCTGGGGACCTTTCAGGCCTCCCTTTTATCTTACCCTGGAAGAAGTAAAAATATCCATGGAAGAGAAGGGCAATAACTATATTTACCGGCGGGAAGGCGGAGGAGAAAAAGCTGATAAAATCATTGTGGCCGAACCAGGCATTCTGCGGCTCTGCCCGGTTGAACCGCTGCCCAAACCACCCGGTCTAAGCGCTCATCTTCTAATTGATTTTGCCCGCCCGGTGGTAATGGAACCAAGAGCGGAAAAAAGTATTTATGTCCTTTTCCCCCTGTCAATTGCCGCGATCATTGAAAATCGCAGCAAAGAAGACAACTTGCTGGACCTGTTCTCCCTGAATAAAAGCAAGTATACTCTTTACGGCAATGTTAGAGAAGGTTTGATCTGTAGATACTGGAAAAGTGAAATTTATGAAAGCATACCCCCGTTCAATCCTTTTAAACTGGGAATTTTGCAGATAGAGATCAAGAACAGCACTGCAAAATGGGCGGAGGTAAATGAGGCTGTTTTCAGTGCCTATGGAATGAAAATTTACTTCAGTCCAAACCTGGTTACCTTAAATGCGGTGATGAAAATAGCCGGTGATCAAACAGCCGAAACCACTTTTATTGATAAGCCGATCCGGTCAGGAATGCTTGAAGCGTGGCGTCAGTTTAGTCCCAAACCCCTCAACCAGCAGGGGCGGACAATAATGGGGGAGGGCTATTAGATGGTCGATTGGTTGGATCGAGCTGTTTATGGTCAGGTAACGTGGATGAATTTATTAGCTGCGATCCTGATCTTTTTCGGAGCCTTGATCATGTCACGCCTCTTGTCCATTCAGCTTCGGCGTTCTTTAAAAGAAAGGCTGGATAGAGAACATCTGGAAATATTGGCCAAGGTTGTCTCATACGGTATTATCATTATCGCATCTATCTGGTTTATGCCCATGATCGGGATTGAACCTTCCGGCCTGATGGTCGCCGGCGGTATAGTTGCCCTGGCAATTGGCTTTGCCAGCCAGAGCATAATTGGAAATCTTATTTCAGGTCTTTTTCTAATGGGTGAGCGGCCGGTAAAAATTGGTGATCTGGTTAGTATTTCGGGTGAGCAGGGGATCGTCGAAGACATCCACATTATTTCAACTTCAATCCGTACACTTGAAGGCAATTTTATCCGTATTCCCAATGAAACAGTGTTCACCTCCAATATTACCAATTACACTGGAAACCCGGTGCGCCGTTTTGGATATAGTGTCGGGATAAGCTATGCTGCCGATGCCAATCTGGCGATGAAGGTAATCCGGGATTTAATTGAGGAACACCCCCTGGCCCTTGTTAAACCGGAGCCGCAGATTTTTGTTGAGAATCTCGGTGACAGCAGTGTGGATATAACCGTCAGAATCTGGGCCCCTTCATCTGAATGGTACCGGGCGAAAATGGAACTACTCTGGAAGATAAAAAAAGCTGTTGAAGATGCCGGTATTGAAATTCCCTTCCCGCAGCAGGTGGTCTGGTTTGGGAAGGATAAAGAAAAGGCGGTTCCAGGTGAGCAGGGAGCTTCCCAATAAGGCAGTATAGATATAGACAAAGGCATCCTTAAGGATGCCTTTGTCTATATAATAAAGTTTTGTCTTTACCAGTGTTTTGTTTGTTAACATTATTACCAGGCTGGTTCGGCAATTCCGGTTGCCGTGCGCCGATAGGGAAGCCAGGCCAGGGCGAAAGTTTTCAAAAGGATATCTTTTTTGTAGGGTTTGACCGTAAACTGCTCCAGTTCTTCGGTTAGCGGATCCATGGAAGTGCTGAGCAATTCGGTTTCAAGTTTAAATTCCTCTTCCAGCTCCTGCAGTTTCTGGCGCTGTACTTCAAGAGTTTCCATCGCTCTTTTAACATCTTCCTGTCCCTTCATTGCTCTGCCGGCACCCCGGGCGGCAGTGGTGGCCCGGCCAAGGGTTGAGGTGCTTAGGGTTTTCCCGAGAAAAGAACCAAGGATAGTCGATCCGACGGAAATTACCGTCTGCATCTTGTGCTGCTTGGCCTGTTCTTCCTTGCTCCTCACTGTTTGTTCGGCCCGGCGAACCTTTTCTTCCAGTGTGGCGATCCTGGTGTTGTATTTTTTGCGCAATTTATCAACTGCTTCGTCCCGCTGTTCCCGGGCGCTTTGCTGCAGCCTGATTCGAAAATCACGTTCCGATTCACCAGGCTCGGAAATCTGGTCAAACGTTTTACTTTGCAGCAGGTTAACTGTCTGGTTGCGGTAAAGCCAGTCGACAAATTCACGAGACCATTTAGTATAGTTGCGAGAATCGCCGGCTGATGCGGGCAGATCTTCAAAAAGGGCGCCAGCGGTCGGTCTGGTTTGGAGATCGGAAATATCAAAATCCAATTCCTCAGCCTGGTCCCAATCAACAGGGAACACGTCATCGGTAATTGGTGTAGACAGGAGTACATCCCTGTTTTTGCGCAGATTGATGCGGTTGTTGATAAAGCCGACCTGTGCAGATCCCAGTGCCATCGGGCGATAGATAATTGCCTCACCCTGGCCGGGGCGGCTGCGGAGTGGAACAAAAGCCTGATTAATGCTCGGCGGCAGCACTGGAGCTCCTGCTTCGCTTCCTGATTGGTGGTTGACTTCCGGGGAGGGTTGCGGTGCAACCGGCCTGGTGGAGGAAACTGGCGGTGTCTGATAAGTCGATGGTTCTGGCCAGCCGGCTGGTGGAGCAACTGCAGCCTGTGCACCTGCCATTTTCGCCAATCCGGACGGGGATTTTTGTGCCATTTCAGCCCGGCGGGGATCCATAAGCAGTTTGATCTGATTTCGGGTCAGCGGTCCGCGAAGGTAAGACATGCACCACCTTGTTTCAAAAATAACCGGGGCATCCTGGTGAACATTATTCATCAGGAAGACCCGTTGCCCGAGGCCGGAGATAATCTGCTCCATCTCCTGACGGTCAAATTTGGTCCCCTGGGCTGCCGTTGCCCCGGTCAGTCCGTCTATCAATCTGTTTTTATCCTGCTCGGTCTGCAGGCGTCCGACAAACCAGGTGCCTGTGTTGGACAGGCCTTTATAATCGAGATCGACCGGATTCTGGGTGGTCAGCATAACCCCGACTCCGAAAGCACGGGCCTGTTTGAGCAAAGTCAGGAGAGGGGCTTTGGAGGGGGGGTTGGCCACCGGTGGGAAGAAACCTAAGATTTCATCCATATACAATAAAGCACGCAGGCTGTTTGTCCCCGATTGTGAACGAGTCCAGCTTAAAACCTGGTTCAGGAGCAGGGAGACAAAAAACATCCGTTCATTGTCGCTTAGGTGGGCAATAGAAAAGATGGAGATTTTCGGTTTGCCCGTCGGGGTATGCAGGAGGCTGTCGATATCCAGTGGTTCACCCTGCAGCCAGCTGGCGAAACTTGGTGATGCAAGCAGATTGTTTAGCTGAGTGCTCAGGTTAAATCTTTCCTTTGAGGGGAAGAAGGATTCCAGATTCATTACCCCGACCTGGCTGAAAGGCGGGCTTTGAATTTGCTGGATCAACCCGGCCAGATCCAGGTTTTGTCCCTTCTGCCAGGCCTGGGAAAGTATGTTGGAAATCAGAATATGTTCCCGGCTGTTGATGGGATCGGCGGTTATGCCAATCAGCCCGAGCAAACTGCTGGCTGTTCCACTGACCCGATCCTGTAAAAGTTCCAGATCCTTGATAATCGCCGGAGTAGGGGCAGCCAGAGAGTCAAGGATGGAAATCGGGATGCCGGCGGTACTCCCCGGTGTATAGATAACAAAATCGGCTGCATTTTTCAGGAACCTGATCCGTTCGCCGTCCTGATGCCATGCAGCCAGTCCGTTTTTCCACAGGTCAGCCTGTTTGGCGGCATAATCCTCGGAAGTCATATCTTTTTTGCGGGCGTCGTCTTCGTTAATCCAGGGCCGGAAATCTTCCGGCCGCAGTTCCGGAAAGGTCAGCAGCATATTGGTCAAATCGCCCTTCGGGTCGATGACAATAGCCGGGATATTGTCCAGGGCTGCTTCTTCAAGCAGGGTGATGCAGAGCCCTGTTTTGCCGCTGCCGGTCATTCCCACGCAGACACCGTGGGTTACCAGATCCTTGGAATCATAAAGAAGCAGACCTTCTCCAGGCTTTTTGGCCTCCAGATTGTAAGGACGCCCCAGGTAAAAAACCCCCAGTTTTTCGTAGTGCTCCATCCAAGCATCTCCTTCCTTCAGCCCCGGTAATGTGCTCCGCAGCTATTGATCTATTATAATTAAAATGATACATGGTATATTATACAAAGAAGCGGGCTTTCCTGCCGATGGGATAATCTAACTTTTAGCGATTGATTCCTCGGCCGATTGACAGAAATATTATTGTTGGGTAAACTGGAATTAATATAATTCCTATCAAATTTATAGGGATGATATTACACTGATGGGAGGTTAAAAATGAAAATAGCCCCGGATGTCACAGCACTAATTGGTAGAACGCCCCTGGTTCGCTTAAACAGGATTTCAGCAGGCTGCAAAGCGGAGATAGCGGCCAAGCTTGAATCTTTAAACCCCGGTGGCAGTATAAAAGACCGCATTGCCCTGAACATGATTGAAGCTGCCGAGAAAGAGGATCTGATCGGTCCCGATACCATAATTCTTGAACCGACCAGCGGTAATACCGGGATTGGCCTGGCCATGGTCAGCGCAGTCAGAGGATACCACTGCGTCCTGGTGATGCCGGAAACAATGAGCATGGAGAGGAGACGTATACTTAAAGCTCTGGGAGCTGAGCTGATTTTCACTTCGGGTGCAGCTGGGATGAAAGGAGCAGTGGAGAAAGCCGAAGAGATGGCTGCTGCTGACCGCCGTTATTTCATGCCCATGCAGTTTGCCAACGGAGCCAATCCGGATGCACACCGCCGGACCACGGCAGAGGAAATCTGGGCAGACACTGATGGAAAGGTTGATATCCTGGTCAGTGGCGTCGGCACCGGGGGTACTTTAACCGGCATAGCCGGGTTTTTGAAGGAAAGGAAGCCTGGTCTGCGCGTTGTTGCTGTGGAACCGGATGCTTCCCCGGTCCTTTCAGGAGGTCTTCCCGGCCCTCACGGCATCCAGGGAATAGGAGCCGGGTTTATCCCGCCTGTTCTCAGGGTTGACCTGATCGATGAGATCATCCAGGTAACCGATCAAGATGCCCTTGAAACTAACCGCCGTTTAATGAAAGAAGAGGGCCTGCTGGTCGGTATTTCATCCGGGGCTGCCTGCTCTGCAGCTCTTGAAGTGGCCGGAAGAGATGGAATGGAAGACCGGCTGGTTGTTGCAATTTTCCCCGATCTGGCCGAACGGTACATTTCGACTGCCCTGTTCAGTGACTGATACTGCAGTGATTTCGAAAGCAAAATAACCGGCTTGATTATTAAAAGCGAGGTTTACGAGAGATGGGAAAAAAGAACTGTCTAGATAAACGGGATGCACTTTGTTTCCTGTGCCCGGCGCTGGGACGATAGCCCGCAGTTCATTCAACATGGTGATCAATTCGCTCCGTCTGAAGAAGGTTTCTTCGGAGCCGTAATACCGAAAGGCAGAGTATACCCGATAAGAATTTTTAATAAAAGCAGGAATTGTTATTAATATCGTGAATATAACAAATACAAATATAAGCTACAGGAGGTATTAATATGAGCGTAATGGTAGGACAGAAAGCGCCTGATTTCGAAGCAAATGCCTATGTCGACGGCGGCTTCAAGAAAATCAAGCTTTCAGATTATGACGGCAAGTGGGTTGTGGTTTGTTTTTACCCCGGTGACTTTACCTTTGTCTGACCGACAGAATTGGCGTCAGTTGCCGCCAGGTACAAAGATTTGCAGGATCTCGGCGTGGAAGTACTTTCATGCAGTGTAGATAGCCAGTATACCCACAAGATCTGGCAGGAAGTTGAACTGTCAAAAATGGTCGACGGAGGAGTACCCTTTCCCATGCTTTCCGATACTGGAGGACGCGTCGGCAGCCTTTACGGGGTGTATGACGAAGCGGGTGGTATCAATGTCAGGGGCCGTTTCCTTATCGATCCCGATGGAGTCATCCAGGCCATGGAAGTTCTCAGCCCCCCGGTGGGTCGCAATTTCACCGAACTGGTCCGCCAGGTCCAGGCCTTCCAGCAGGTCCGCGAAACAGGGCGGCCGACCCCGGCAGGCTGGCAGCCCGGTAAGAAAACTCTCAAGCCCGGCCCCGATCTTGTAGGCAGGGTATGGGAAGTATGGAAAGTGGGCGAATAAAGGGAGGGAAGCGCAACGATACTTTCGTTTTACTGCTTTCCGACCTGAACAACCTGCCGCAAAGCGAAAGCGTGGCTTTCGGAACGAAAGGTTGAATACGAATACCGCGATATTCTCAAGCAGCCGCCTGGTTATGATGAACTGAGTGCGCTTGTTTCCCTGGAGCAGATCAGTATCACAGAAATGCTCAACCCGAAGAGTGCGGGATTTAAAAATTTACATCTTGCTGCTGATAAGATAAACGATCAGGAAGCAGCCCGCCTTATCAAAGAAAATCCGCGGATCATGCGACGGCCTTTGTTTACTGACGGTAAAACACTGGTTATCGGTTTTGATCCGGAAGGGTATGCGAAAATAATCGGTTCATGAAAAAATCCAGAGTTAACAAAAACGTTTCAAAGCCCGGGAGTTTGATTACCCCGGGTTTTTTGTTGTAATATTTAAGAAAAGCTGCTGTCTTGAAGGACTAGTAAGCAAATATGGGAGGTCTGGTGCTGATGAAAATCGAATTCTCCGGAGTGACGGTGGAATGTGTAAGCGGTGATATTGCCTCACAGGCTGATATCGAGGCGGTGGTCAATGCCGCCAATGCGCAGTTACGCCCGGGCGGAGGAGTAGCCGGGGCTATTCACCGGGCGGCGGGTCCGGGACTGGACAAAGAATGCCGGCCCCTGGCACCAATCAAGCCGGGCCAGGCGGTTATCACGGGGGGACACAATCTGCCCAATTGTTATATCATTCATTGCCTCGGACCGGTATACGGGGTCGACAAACCGGAAGACAAACTGCTGGGCGACTGTTATCGCAATGCGCTGCGACTGGCCGAAGAAAATGCAATTTCTTCTATTGCGTTCCCTTCCATATCCACCGGTGTTTTCGGTTACCCGATGGAAGCGGCTGCAGAAATGGCATTTCAGACAATCAGGTCTGAAATACTATCGCTTCGAAAAGTGAAACTGATCCGTTTTGTTCTTTACGGTTCCGATGCCCTGGCTGTTCATGAAAGGTACCTGGTAAAGGTGCTTGAAGGTTAATCCAACCTTCAAATGGTGGTTGCGTGCAAGGCAACGGTGTACTGAAGTGTTTTTAAAGGGCAGGGTTTTGCCCTTTTTTCAAGAATAAAAAAGGAATTGATCCTTTTGGCGGGATTAATCAAAAGAAACTGACCCGAAGGGGCCTGGAGTGATAAAAAATAACGGAAAGAGGGGCCATGAGCGGAAAATGGATATGGCGGAACTGGAAAAAGCGATCGGCACAATTAAAATTGCAGTTAGTGATTCGGAAAAGGAAGAACTGTTGGCCGGACTGAAAGATTTTTTGCGCTGGCTGGAACCAGTTAAAAAAATTAACACAGCAAATGTTGAACCAACCCTTTTCAGTCACAGGGCGGTCAACATCTTACGGGAGGATCGACCTGAAAAGGCGGATATATCCAATCTGCGCAGGGCGGCTCCAGATTTTGATGAAGGGTTTTACAGGGTTCCCCCGGTTATTGACTGAGCACAACAGGAAATTGCCGGCATCCTGTATAACATGCTGTTTCTATTCAGCCAACATGCCAGGAATTGATCCGAATGGAGAACCCGACGGTCTTCTGCCGTCAATTTTGAAGGAGGTTTCCTGTGGAAGCAAAAAGGAAAAGTGCCCATCAGCTGGCCAGAGAAATAGGCAGCGGTCAAAATACCGCCTGCCGGCTCACTGAAGAAGGGCTTAAACGCTGTAAAAATCTAAATGCATCCCTCAATACCTTTACTTTTATTGCTGAAAATGAAGCATTGGAGCAGGCTAACAGAGTGGATAAAACGATTGCTGCAGGAGAGGAATTGCCCCTGGCCGGAGTGCCGCTGGCGGTAAAGGACGATTTTTGCTGCAGCGGGTTGCCGGCAAGCCTTGGTTCAGCTGCCTTTAAGAATTTTGTCCCTTCCTACAGTGCCGCTGCTGTTGAAGCATTGCTTGAAGCAGGTTGCGTTTTAATTGGCAAGACCAACCTTGACGATATGGGAATGGGCTCATCGACCCTTTCATCTCCCTTTGGCCCGTCGTTAAATCCCTGGTCCACAGATCATGCGGCAGGAAGCGCGGGTGCTGCAGCGGTTTCCTCCGGCCAGTGTTTACTTTCTCTGGAAAGCGATACCGGTGGGGCTTTACGCCTGGGTGCTTCTCATTGCGGTATATTTGGCCTGCGACCAACACCGGGACGGATTTCCCGCTACGGTTTGAGCGCTTTTAGCAGTTCTTTCAGCCAGGTCGGCATTGCCGCTGCAAATCCGGAGGATATCGGGGCAGTCCTTGAGGTATTGAGCGGTTTTGACGAGCGAGATGTGTCAACAGCTCTATGCCGGGAATTGCCGCCGGAAAAGGAGAAAAATATTGATCCAGGAGCGATAACAATTGGTGTCTGGAACGGTGACGGGGACCGGCTGTCTTCTGCAAACCGGGATTTAATACGTCAGACTGGCGAAAAATTACAGCAGGACGGTTTTAAGATCAGCGAAATTTCCCTGGAGCTATTTCCGGAAGCCCTGCGTGCTTATTACATTGTTGTTTTCGCCGAAGCGTCATCGAACCTGTCTCGCTATGATGGGATCCGCTTTGGAGAAGCCTATGCCGCAAGAAACCTTGATGAACTTTATGAACAATCCCGGCGCCGGACCTTCGGTGAGGAGGCCAGGCGCCGCAGCATTTACGGGACCGTTTTACTCGGCAAAGAAAGATTTGAGCCTTTTTATCGTCAGGCTCTTAAAATTCGGCGCCTTTTCAAGGAAGAGCTGGCCCGTGTTTTCAAACACTGCGATTTGTTACTCATGCCGGTTGTTAATAACCATGCCCCTCTCATCGGACGGGAGGCCGTTTTTATCGATCAATACGAAGAAGATTATTACTCGGCCCCGGTTAGTTTAGCCGGGCTGCCGGCTCTTTCCCTGCCGGCCGGAACGGTTGGAAATATGCCTGTGGGGCTGCAGCTGATTGGGCCGCCCCTGGCGGATGATTTAATTTTAAAAGTTGCCGCCGGGATTGCAGAAGGTGCGGCAATCCCGCCGATTGCGGAACGGACGGGGAGGGATGCATAAATGGACTATGAAGTAGTAATCGGTCTTGAAGTACACGTTGAACTGAAAACCGAAAGCAAGCTTTTCTGCTCCTGCCCCAACTGTTTTGTGCCGGAGCCGAATGTTAATATCTGCCCGGTATGCCTGGGGTTCCCCGGTACCCTGCCACGCCTGAACCGGGAAGCTGTGAAACTGGCTCTCACTGCTTCACTTGCTTTAAACTGCCGGATTGCTCTCCGCAGTTGGTTTGATCGTAAAAATTATTTTTATCCCGACATCCCGAAGGGTTACCAGATTTCGCAGTATTATGAACCCATCGGTAGCAGGGGATCATTAACTATTGACGATGATCAGGGGCAGGCCAAGGTCGTCCGGATTGGGCGGGTGCACATGGAAGAGGATGCTGGCAAGCTGATCCATTCCCCGGCCGGAGATGCCTCGCTGGTGGATTACAACCGGGCAGGGGTGCCTCTGGTTGAAATCGTTACTGAGCCGGACCTGAGAACCCCCGGCGAAGCGAGATGTTACCTTGAAAAATTGAAGATTATTCTCCAGTATGCCGGTGTTTCCGATTGCAAGATGGAGGAAGGCAGCCTTCGCTGTGATGCCAATATATCGCTGCGGCCGGCCGGAAGCAAAAACCTGGGCAGCAAGACGGAACTTAAAAATATGAACTCCTTCAAGGCAGTCGAAAAATCACTTGAGCACGAAATTAAAAGACAGCGGTCTATTTTGAAAAGCGGCAGGGCAGTCATTTCCCAGACCCTGCGCTGGGAAGAAGATCGCCAGGAAACCATTGTTATGCGCGGGAAGCTGGAGGCGCATGATTACCGCTGCTTTGCCGACTGTGATCTGGCCCCCATTGAATTGACTGCCGGTGAAGTGGAAGAAGCGCGGGCGGCCTTGCCCGAAATGGCCGAAGCACGGGCGGAGCGTTTTGTTCGCGACTATAAACTGCCCGACTATGATGCCGCTGTGCTGACGGCTTCACGCGGGCTGGCCGACTATTTCGAATCTTGTCTTGAGTCTTATGGCAACCCGAAGAATATAAGCAACTGGATCATGGGTGAACTGAGCGCCAGGCTCAACAGCGCCGGAATCGAAATTGACAGCTGTCTTTTTGGACCGGAACATATGACTGAACTTCTCAGGATGATTGATGAAAAACTGATCAGCGGGAAAATTGCCAAGGATGTGCTCGAGAAGGCTTTTATAAACGGTAAAATGCCCCGTAGTATCGTGGAGGAAGAAGGGCTCCTGCAGATTTCCAATCAGTCTGAACTGGAAGGGATTATTGAAAAGGTCCTGAAAGAAAATCCGGATAGTGTGGAAAACTATCGCCGGGGCAAAACAAAAGCGATCGGTTTTCTTGTCGGCCAGGTAATGAAAGAAACCCGGGGTAAAGCTAATCCCAAACTGGTCAACGAACTGCTGGTGGAAAAAATCGATTCCCGGTAGGTCAGTTAACCCATTAAAGGTCAGCCGTCTTACTCAATTTGTGTGTAACATAATCATGGAGCCTGGCGGCGAGCATCCGCCTGACTCCATGATTAGGAAAGAAAAATTTGTTTTTATCCAGGCCGGTCTGCACTGTTTTAAAAATTAACTGTCCAGTTCGTCGAGGCCGAGACGGCTGATCGTTTCCCCGGTCGGTTTTCCATTACTTTCGTCCCACCCGAAGTGTTTCCAGTACTGTCGCATCATCTCTTCAATGGGCACTGATTTGCCCTTTAGCGGCCCTTCACTCAGAGGAGGGCTTCCGGCAATCCGGTCGGGCATTTTAAAATCAACCGGTTCAATTCCCTCGCGGACGTTAAACATCTGGCGCAGGGTTTGGATACGTCGACCTGTTTCCATATATTGGTCGGCACTTTTCCCCCAGCCGGTGGCGGCATTGAGCCACTCAAAGATTGGCCAGTTTTTTACTCCTGAGATGGCGGCGAAAAGACAGCCTCCCGCTCCGTCTAAAACCTGTTTAAAACATGCTCCGGCTACCGCTTTCAGGGCTTCCCTGTCGGAAGCCCTGTATTCATTGGCTTTCGGATAGAGTCCGGCAGAAGGGGCCCAGGAAACCTTTTTCCACAGATGCATTAGCAGGTAGTACTGGCCGCAGCCGATGGTATGGCGGCCGGGAGTAGGGTCGACGCTGAAATGGACCCCCATCAGTGGATCAAGGCGCGGATCGTGCATGCCCGGTTCCTGCCCGCCGGCATGCATGCCATAAGGGATACTTGCGGGCCCGATTTTTTCAGCCGCCTTTTTAACACCGTCGGCCAGCAGATCGCCGATTCCCTCGCGGGCTATCATTTTCCGGGCCAGGGTGATGATTGCTTCTGCATTGCCCCAGGTTAACTCCAGTCCATCTGTCTGATCTGCCGTGAGCAGGCCCTTTTCAAAGCATTCGATAGCAAAAGCGATGGTATTACCGGCTGAAATGGTATCCATGCCGGCCCGGTTGAACAGTTCATTTAGATAAAAGATGGCTTCGCGGTCCTTGTTCATCAGCAAACCGCCCAGAGCGGCACAGGTTTCATATTCCGGCTTGTGTGTTTCTTCGAACTCACCGCCGGTGATATCTCCGATACTGCAGATACCTCCGCAGCCGATTACACAGGAATAACAGTAATATTTTTTCTTCTCCCGTTCGATAATCAAATCCGGGTTAAGATGCTTATAGTAACTGCTGTCAAAATCGAGAACCGAGCCTTTCCAGTTTTTAATGGGGAGGTCGCCGGAAGTTACTCCCAGGCTATTGCTCATAGTGGTGCCCCATTTTTTCATCGTGGGCATGATCAGTTTCATCCCGTTGAGGGCGGTCATTACAGTCAGTTTACTCACTACCTTTCCCAGCAGAGGAAGGTAGCTGCCCTTGAAAAATCCCGGAAGGCTCGCTTTTTTGACCATGGCGGCATACTGTTTGCTCAACCTGTGCATTGCTTCCCGGTCATTACAGTCGATTTTTTGGCTGCCTTTCAGAACAAGTGCTTTCAGTTTTTTGGATCCCATTACCGCTCCACATCCGGAGCGGGCGGCGATCCGCCCGCGGTCGTTGCATATCCCGGAGATAAGGGATAGCCTTTCAGCTGCCGGTCCGATTGTGGCAACAGAAGGTTTCTTTGATCCGCCGTGTTTTTCTTCCAGCAAAAGCTCTGTTTCTACGGCATCTTTTCCCCAGAGGGAAGATGCATCTTCCAGCCTTGCCCCATCCTCGTCGATTACCAGGTAGACAGGATGTTCAGCGATACCTTTTAAAAATATGCCGTCGTAGCCGCACTGTTTGATAGCCGGAGATAGATTCCCGCCGCAGTTGGCATCACCCCATCCTCCGGTGAGAGGTGATTTACAGACAACCATCCACCTTCCGGTAACCAGGCTGCCCGTTCCGGTCAACAGGCCGCTTACAAAACCGAGAATGTTATCCGGCCCCAGGGGATCAGACCCGGGGGGTATATGGCGGTACAGCCAGTATACTCCCAACCCTTCCCCGGCCAAAAAATTTTCATAGACGGAATCGGTGATTTTAACTGTACTGCAGGTTTTTTGCTCCAGATCGACCGTCAGGACTTGTCCCATGTAACCTTTCAACTGGAATCGCCTCTTTCAGATTTTATTAAAGGAACTAATTCCTCTCCGGTTTGCCGTTTTTCAGCAATGGTGAAATAAACCTGTTTATTCAGCCGGCTAAAACAATTGCCATCGATTTTATTATACCTGTTAATTGTATAATTAAACAGGTACAAACCAATAATCTTATTATGTTAAAATTTTGTTTTTTTGAATTGGGACTTTTTTGCAGCGCCTGAGAATTACAGGCGGGGGTCGGCAAGGCGCTCTGTTTCCCTTCCCACCAGGGCAAGGGAAACGACAAGCAGGGTCAGGAAAAGCCAGGGGTAAAGAAGCCACCATTTCCAGAAGGGGGTAAAGTAAATTCCGCTGAAACTAATAGCGTGATTGATAATCAATCCCCAGCTACGCGAAGTAGGATCCCCGAGACCGAGAAAAGAAAGTGATGCCTCGGTGATTACAGCCATGCTGGCCAGGCGGATCATGCTTACTGCAAGCAACGGCAGCAGCTCGGGAAAAAAGTGGCGCTTCAACAGGTAGAAAAAGCTGCCACCATAATGAGCAGCCATTTTGATGTAGGGTTGTTCTTTTAGGGTCAGGGCCTGGGAGCGGATCAGGCGGGCCGGCCCGGCCCACGAAAAAAGGACCAGAACAATGATGATATTTCTTACGCTGGAACCGAAAAAAGCGGCCAAAATAATCATAACCGGCAGGTCTGGCAGGACGATCGTTATATCAACCAGGCGCATAATGATCCGCTCCAGCCAACCGCCCCGAAAAGCGGCGGCAATACCTAGAAATGCACCTCCCAGGCCGGCCAGCAGGGCGGTGCCCAGCCCAACGAGCAGGCTGATCCTTGCACCAAAACAGATCATTGACCAGAGGTCATAGCCAAGATCATCCGTTCCAAGCAAATGCGTGTTGCCCGGCGGGGCCAAAGCCGGTCCTGAAGAGGCATCGGGTGGATGCCAGGTTAACTGGGGAGCGAATAAAGCCATAACAGCGAGGATGATCAGGATAACAGTGGCGGTGCGCCCCATCAGACTCAGATTGCGCCATATCCTTTTGCTGGATCGATAGGCCACTGCAGTGCTTGACTTTATTCCGCTGATTAAGATCGGCATGACAAAATTTCTCCTTCAGACAATCAGTTTCCGGATCTGTTTTTCACTGCGGGACTGTCAGCTGCCTTGAATGCGGAAACAATCCGCGGATCCAGCTTCCGGTAAAGGATATCGGCCAGCAGGTTGGCTGCCAGCACCGCTACGGCCAGAACCAGGAAAATGCCCTGGAGAAGCGGGTAATCCCTGACAAAGACAGCTTCGTACATCAGGCGTCCCAGACCGGGATAGGCAAAAACATTTTCAACCAGGACAGCCCCGCCGACGATCGCTCCCATCTGCATGGCCGTGCGGGTAACCAGTGGTAGTAAGGCATTGCGCAGAGCGTGACGATAGCGAATCCGTCTTTCCGATAACCCCTTGGCCCTGGCCGTGCGCATGTAATCGCGGGTTAAAACTGTGCCCAGACTGTTACGCACCAGCAGAAAAAAGCCTCCTGCCCGGGCAACAGCCAGGGTCAGAACCGGCAGGGTTGCATGATGCAAAATGTCGAGTATCTGAGCCCAGGTTGTATTGAAACGTGAAAAGTGGGTTATTGCTCCGGCGAGGGGGAAAAGGCCCGCCCCGGCGGCCAGAAGGACCAGCAGGACCAGCCCAACCAGGAAAGCAGGGATTTCACTAATTGTTACCATGAAGAGATATAAAGCCTGTTCGGATCGTTGCCCGCGTCGCCAGGCGGCAAAACTGCCAAGCAGTACGCCTGCAACCAGGCTCAGCCCGGTAGCCGCGGTAATGAGCAGCAGGGTCCAGGGCAGTCGGCGGAAGATCATTGACGCTACCGAGTCCTTGAAATAATAGCTGAAACCGAGATCACCCTTGAGAAGTCCGCCGAGATAGGAGAAATACTGTATTCCTGCCGGGCGATCAAGACCGTAATAAGAGATGAAATATTCCTTTTGCTCTTCGGTATAGGAAACGGTTGTCTCGCCGCCGGCTGAATATAACTGTAAAAATGGATCCCCGGGCATCATCCGGGGCAGGGCGAAATTGATGGTAATGATCACCATGAAAGTAATCAAATATTCAAGCAGGCGTGTTTTCATTGATGAATATGCAACCCCGCTTCAAAAAGGTTATCTGACGGCTGACAGCATGTGTGTCGGCTGATCCGGTGAATGGAACCTTCTTCGGCGATCTCCCCTTCATGAAGGACAATAGCTCTTTCGGATACCTTGCGGGCCAGATCCAGATCATGGGTGATGTAAAGCATTGTGAAACCGAAGCTGTACTGCAAGCCCTTAAGGAGACGCATCAGGTTGGCCTGGGTGGAAACATCGAGCATTGAAGTAATCTCATCGGCCAGCAGGAGAACAGGTTTCATGACCAGGGCACGGGCAATGGCCAGGCGCTGGCGCTGGCCTCCGCTCAGGGCATAGCAATAACGTTTTAGAAAGTTTTCTTCGTTCGGCATTTGGACCGCTTTAAGCGCTTCCCTGACCCGCTTTATCTGAATGGCAGGCGGGCAAATCTTATTGATCACCAGCGGTTCGGCAATTGCTTCAAAAACTGTCAACCGGTGGCTCACCGAACTGAAGGGATCCTGCATTACAAGCTGGATGCCCCTTTCCCGGCGGTGGGCTTCACCGCCCCTGACCGGTTGCCCGTCGAAGACAACTTTTCCGTTGTCGGGGGAATCAAGGCCGGCCAGTATGTGAGCCAGGGTTGATTTTCCAGATCCGGTGGCTCCCACCAGGGCTGCTGTTTCCCCATGGTAGAGATTGAGGCTGACATTTTTCAGCGCTTCAATGCGGCGGCCGTTCAGGGAGAAGGTTTTGTTGATTCCTTCAGCCTGCAGCAAGCAGACAATGCCGCCGCGGTGGCAGCGGACCAGCCGGCCGGCACCTGCATCCACCAGGGATGGTTTTTCATTGAGACATTGGTGCAGACTCTGGGTGCAGCGTCCGGCAAAGACACAGCAACCTGCTTTCCATTCCCCGGCCGCTTCACCCGGGATACCCCAGAGGTCCTTATAGGGGTGGATCTCAATGGAGGAATTTAGCAAGCCCCTGGTGTAAGGATGCAGGGGTCGATCAATAAGCGGGGTTGTGGCGCCGGACTCCATCACTTCACCGCTGTACAGGACCAGCAGATCTTCGGCCAGTTCTTCCATGATGGCCAGATCATGGGAGATGATAACCATGGCGAAACCCATTTTTTGCTGTAAATCTTTAAGCATAGCCAAAATTTCTTTGCGTGCCAGGGCATCGAGAGAAGAAGTTGGTTCATCGACCACCAGCACTTCCGGGTGGCATGAAATGGCCATGGCCAGAAGAACCCGCTGGCGCATACCGCCGGACAGCTGGTGAGGGTAAGCGCGGTGCCAGAAATATTCCAGCCCCACCAGGTTGAAAAGCATACGCAATTCCTGTTCCAGTGCTTTTCCGGTTAAACCGCGGTGGCAGTGCAATGTTTCCCCGATCTGTTCACCGATTGTCAGGACGGGGTTCAGGATCTCCAGGGCATTTTGAAAGACCAGGGCGATCCGGGACCAGCGCAGTTTTTTCCTCTCTTCTTCGGGCAAAACGAGAATGTTTCTCCCCCCAAGCTGCACTGATCCGGTAACGGAATGTGGTTTGCTTATCAACCCCAGCAAAGAGAGGGCGAGGGTGGTTTTCCCGCTGCCCGATTCACCGATGATACCCAGGTTTTGCCGGCCGGCCAGGGTAAAAGAGATGTCGTGGAGAGCCCTGATTGTCCCTTCCCTGTTTCTGTATTCCACAGTCAGGTTTCTCACTTCCAGTAGGGCTTCACGGTTGTTCTTCAGGGAGCGATTTTCCCTTTTGATCATCGGCAGTTCCTTTCTGCTTTTGGGTAGTATTATTTCGCAGTCTCATTTCTCAAGATAAGACAGTTTATTATGTGTTGGCTCGTGGTGATCGTATATGTGTATCCACCCATCATAGATGTCGCGGCGGTAAACATTCACCGTTACCCTCAGGTAAAGGGGAATGTCGGGGACATCTTCCGCCAGGATTTCCTGCATTTCCATGATTATCTCCCGCCGTTTTTCTTCGTCCATCTCCCGGACCTGCTTTTCGGCCAGTTTGCTGAAAGCGCTGTTTTCGTAGCCTGGAGTGCCGTTGAGCCAATCCTCAGTTTCTTTGCTATAGCGCTGGCGCAGGTAATCCGGGTCGGTGCCCCAGAGTCCGTGGCCCACCAGGACGAGCTCGTAATTGCCTTCAATGATCCTGCTGTCCCGTGTTTTCAAATCGGAGGGAGCAATCGTTAGATTAATTCCTGCTCTGGCCAGCTGCTCTTTGAGCAGTTCTCCGATGCGTACTTCGGCATCTTCACCGACCAGTAGCTCATAGCTTTCCCGGGCCGGCGTCTCCAGTGAAGATAGTATCTCGGTTGCTTTTCCCGGGTCATATTCATAGGCAGGCAGATTGGGGTTAAACCAGCGGTGATCGGGAGAGAGCATACCCATACTACCCGGGATGCCCTGTCCGCGAGCGATTTTTTCCACCAGTTCTTCCCGGTTAATGGCCAGGGCAAAAGCCTGCCGCAGTTCCTTCTGCCGGAATTCAGGCAGACCGAGCATATTGAAACGAAGGCGATAGCCCCAGAAGGCGGGCTGTTCCATTATTTCATAGAGTGGGTTATCGGTAAAACGTTCCAGGAGGTCGGCGGGAACCTGGGCGAAATGGATGTCCCCGTTTTCCAGGGCCAGAACCTCATCGCTTACGGGAATGAATTCAAGAATATCTATGCGTGGTTGTGGTCCCCAGTACTGCTGGTTGGCTGCATAGCGGTAAGTACCATGTTCTTTGCTGTAGTCGGTTAAGATGTAGGGTCCGCTGCCGGTCAACGCTTCAGGATCATTAAATTCATCCGGTCGCTCGATCCTGCTCCAGATATGGGCCGGTATAATTGGCAGGCGTCCTGCTTTTTCCAGAAAAGTGGCGTTTGGAGAGGCGAGAATAAATTCTACTGTCCATTCGCCGTTTTTTTCAATACTGAGCAGGTAATCATCACTCAGGATCAACGGATCGTCAATCCAGACAGGCAGGTGTTCCCGGTAGTAATTGAAAGAAAAAGTCACATCGTCTGCAGTGAGCACAGTTCCGTCGTGCCAGTAGACATCCGGCCGCAGGTGAAAGATGCAGCGGGTTCCGCCTTCCAGGATCTCGTAATCTTCGGCCAGCCAGGGGATCAGTCCCTCTTCATTTTTTTCCAGCAGAGAGTCGAAGATATAACGCATATGTGACACACCCGGACCACGGGCGTAGTGGGCAAAGGGAGTGGGGAAACCCCAGTCACCGCCCGGAAGACGCACAGTTAAAAGCTCATCCTCTTTCACCGCATCATTTTCAATTACTTCTGATGAACCTGTACAGCCACAGAGCGTAAAGAAGGCCAGTGAAACAATGAGCAACCATATTGTCGCATAATGTTTCATTTATAGTTCCCCTTTCAGGAGATTAGAACGGCAGTATTACAAATTTAATAATTTGTAACACGGCATTATTAAAAAAATGATCAGCGCTCATAAGAATCGGCACAGGGTATACAGACCATCTGTCCATTTTTAACCCGGGCCCGTGGCTCCATAACATTTTCTCCACATTCGGCACAGGTGATGGAATTGAATATACGTGCCTTTTCCGGCAGCTTGATGGCTGTATTCTTAATTTTAACCACATCTTCCAGGGGAGAGACCAGGTATTCGGAAATTGCCCGGGCATTCAGGGCGGCAAAACGTTCGCGTTCTTCATCGGTTGGATTTCCGACCAAAATTTTGCGCCGCAGTTCGTTGAGCTCATGCTGGGATTTCCCTTCACGGTTGCGGGGAATTAGCCGCACCGCTTTCCCGTCACTGCGGCGGGCGAAATTATAGGCCTGTTTGCCATAATCCCTTAAAATAAGGTTGCCCTTGCCCAGGGTACAGCCTGTTACATACTGGATCGCATCTACGGCGCAGCTGTCATTCTCAACGATGGCCACAAGCTCTTCATCAATGTCCCGCCCGCTCTGCAGTGCTTGAAGAGCTGCCTCAGCGACCCGGTACCCGGTTGCCAGCCCCATGCATCTGTGGCCGTGGAAAGCAACTACATTATCCCATTCCGGCATTGTTCGGATCATAAGGGCCTCCCTGGTGTTACAAATTATCTAATCAGTGTTATTATACATCATCGGGCGTCCCTTTAAAAGATCATTTTCCGGCGAAATCCGGGAGTATTTTCCATTCACTGGATTTTCGTAAATAGATGCCTTTGCAAAACAGGCAGCATCATTACTCTCAGCCTGAATTTAATTCGAGTGTTTATCATTAAACCCTGGTTAGAAGCAGTCTGACGGGTAGCTATGTTGCCAGCAGCAAACCTTCCAGGGCTTTTACTGTAGTGACAACGTGGTTTGGGCGGGCGGCATTGAGTTCTTCCAGGGAGCCGTAGCCGTAGGTGACAGCAATTGAGGACAGCCCGCAGTGGTGAGCGCCGAAGATATCATGTTCACGATCGCCCACCATCACCGGTCGTCCATCCTCTGCCGAACCGGCCATGCTGAGCACGTGGGCAATAATCTCTTTTTTCTCGACTCTGCTGCCATCAAGATTGCTGCCGGCAACGTGAATAAAAAAATGGGCAATTTTAAAATGGTCGAGCACTTTTTCAGCAAATACAGTCGGTTTTGAAGTGGCCAGGCAAAGTTTTGCTCCTCTTTCTTTCAATTTATTCAACATTTCCGGAACACCGGGATAAAGCCGGTTTTCATAAATACCGCGATCCCGATAATATTCCCTGTAATACTTCACAGCAAGTAGGGCATCGGGTTCACTCAAGCCGCATTCCTTCTGAAAAGAAAGCTGCAGGGGAGGACCAATGAATGATGTGAGGGTTTCCGGTTCTCTCAGCATGCCGAATTTTTGCAGGGCAAAGCTGACCGAGCGGGTGATCCCCGCAGCGGAATCGGTCAGAGTCCCGTCGAGATCAAACAGAATAGTATTATAAGAAAGCTTTCCCATTAATTTATGTCTCCTCAGTTCTTCAGGCTTTTCTTCTTATTGGCTCCGGAGAGGTCAAATTCCTTCCCTTGCGTGCATTTATGATCAGGCGTAAAATGAATCTATCCCTGCGCTGAAAAGTTAGTGGAAATATTTGCCGGAGGTTGAACTTTGCAGACGGAAAATGATACGGGACAGCTGGGTAGCGACAAAATTGCCAGGCTTCTGGTTCGATTTTCAGTTCCGGCTATAACCGGCATGCTGGTAATGGCCACTTATAATATTGTTGATACAATTTTTGTCGGTATGCTGGGCAGTGAAGCCATTGCCGCTCTTTCCATCGCTTTTCCCTTTCAGATGATGCTGGGTGCTTTTGCCATTGGCACCGGCGTTGGGGCTGCATCCCTGATATCGCGATCCCTCGGCGCCGGTCAGAAAGAAATTGCCCGGCGGACGGTTGGCCAGGTTATCACTCTGTCTGTTATAGCAGGAATAATTGTTGCTGCCGCCGGTTTCCTGTTTCTCCGCCCCCTGCTTGCCATTTTCGGAGCAACTCCCGAAATCATGGGATTGACGGGAGAGTATGTAATAGTAATTACCACCGGATCAATGATGCTTTTCCTGCTAATGGCTTTGAATAATGTTGTCCGTGGGGTAGGTCGGCCTACCCTATCAATGCAGATTATGATCATTTCTTCAGTTGTCAACGTTGTTCTTGACCCAATTTTTATTTTTACCCTGGGTCTTGGGGTTCAGGGGGCTGCACTGGCTACTGTGCTGGCCAAGATTATTGGGGTTATCATCATGCTCCATTTTTTTATTACCGGGCGGGGAGAAATAAAGATAAACTGGTCTTCGCTGATTCCCCATTCCTATACAATTCGTCAAATTTACATAATCGGGTTTCCGGCCATGATCCTGCAAGCTTCGACAAATGTCTCTCTCATGATTGCCAATAATATTCTGGCTGCATACGGCCACCTGCCCATCGCCGCCCTGGGTCTCATCTTTCGCCTGATCATGTTTGCCCTGATGCCTGTGATAGGGGTTTCCCAGGGGTTACTGCCCATCATCGGGTATAATTACGGAGCAAGAAAACCGGGCCGCATTCGGGAAGCCATTGGCAAGGGCTTATTTATCAGTATCACCGTGGTGACTTTTTTAGGGGTTTGTTATTTCACATGGCCGTCTCTATTTTTAAGCATTTTCAGCCGGGAAGCGGAGTTGATCGAACTGGGCAGCTATGCCCTGCGGATTATGGTAATAATGTTTCCCACTATCGCCGCCCAGATAACTTTTACCACATATTTTCAGGCTGCCGGCCGCGGTTGGCCTTCCTTGCTCCTTTCTGTATTACGGGAGCTACTTGTATTCATCCCCTTGCTGTTCATATTTTCCGGGGCCTTCGGTTTAAACGGAGTTTGGATTGCCCGCCCGGCAAGCGACCTAATTGCTTTCCTGGTTACCTTTTTTCTCTTCCGCCGGGAAATGAAAATGTTAGGATCATCCGGTCAGCAGCAGCTTGCCCGGATGGAGGAAAATTAACTGAGATGGCAGGTTCCAAGAATAGGCCGCCATTAAAAATGTGATTGTCACTGGTATGCTTCGTATTTTTCAGACCAATAGAACGGAGTTAAAAAAGAACATAGATCCACCTGGAAGCCGGAATATTACCTGATAAACCCCATAAATTTTTTTTGCTTGTCAATTAGGGCAGGATTTAATCTTCCGGTACAGAAGAAACCATAACTGTACTGTATAAGCACCAGGTACCTAAAGTAAATAATTCGGAGTTATATATTGAGGGTGAGGGTGAGTTTGATGATCGAAGATCCACTGCTTGATAAAGCATTTAAACCCGGTTCAACTGTCACCATGGAATTTGCTGTCAACGGCGGCATCATCAAACGGTTCGACACGAAGATAGAGGATATTGAGAGCGAATATCTGGTGTTGCAGACGCCCATCGCCAATAACATTCCGGTTTCCATCCAGGAAGGTCAGGAATTGACCCTTCGCCGTCTTGAAGAATCTTTAAATCAGGTCTATGTAACCAACGTTTTTGTTATTGAAAACCGTCCCGGTAAAACGCCCCTTCTGATCTGCAGCAAACCACGAGAAATAGGCAAAACTTCCATGCGCCGCTTTACCCGTTTCAGCGCCGATTTACCATGCCATTTTACCAGGGCGGGAGAAAAACCGGTGACTGGACAGATCCTTGATATTTCCCTGAGCGGCATCAGCGGAGTTATGTTCTCAGAACCGCAGTTAAAAGAAGGGGCCCTGCTGGCAGTGGCTGTTCACCTTCCGGGAGAGACAGAGCTTTCGATGACTGGTGAAATAACAAGGCTCTATAAAGTACCGGACAAAGGGAAAACAGGCTTTGCCATTGATATAAAAGAAATTTCTTCCACCATGCTGGAAGTCTTGAAAAATTATCTCTTCCAGCGCCAGATGATGCGTTACTAATCCTCGAAAAGTTCCGCCGGTGGTTCATGCGGAATGCGAGCTACTTCACTGCCTTCAAAAGTAAATATGGCTTCCTTGCCTTCAGTAATTGTGCCGATTTCAGCTGCCGGAGCTCCTTCCGATTTTAGTGTTTCAAGAACAGTAGTTGCATTTTCCGGAGCTACCTGGAAGAGCATCCGGCCCTGTGTTTCGCAGATTAGGATTTCTTCCGGAGTAAGGCCTTCCATGTTTACCGGGGCCCTGGCCAGGTCTACACGTGCCCCGAGCCCGCCAAAACGCGCCGATTCGCTTACCGCGGCGCCGATTCCTGCTGCGCCGAGGTCGGAACAGGCATTGATTAAGCCTGTTTTGATGGCGGCCAGGGATGCTTCCATAGTTGTTCTTTCTTCAGCAAACAAAGCCACTGCCGGGCGCATCACTTCAGCCAGGCCGGCCCGGTAGAGGGTATCATTTCCATCATTGCCTGTCCGACCGACAATAATCAGACAGTCTCCCGCCTTCTTGGCCGGTTTGGTCAGCGGTTCGTCCACTGTCATTCTACCGATCACTGCGGCCACCACGGCTGGGACAATGTCACTGAAGGATGTTGACAATCCGCCGCCGACAACGAAAACCCCCATGTTTTCGCACATGTCCCGGATTCCTTTAACTATCAGGGTTACCCTTTCCCCGCTGGTCATCGTTTTGCATTCGCCACAGGTGCACTTTCCTTTAAATCCGCAGGGTCCGACAATTACCTCTTCGTCAAGGGGGCGGGTGCCGATAAAATCGAGCAGGAAGAGCGGACGGGCGCCCATGGCTATTACGTCACGCATCGCCCCTCCGGCACCGGTAGCCGCGCTGTCATAGGGCCGGGGTACGCAGGGAGAGCAATGGCTTTCCATTTTGGCAACCACCAGTCCTTCATCACCGGGCATCTGGAATACGGCGGCATCATCGTTGGCATCAGGGCCAATGAGGAGCCTGCCCGGTGATTCTTGGGCCACCGTTTCATTGAGCTTTTTAAAAACCGAGAAATCAATAGCCTTGTCAATGTTGTGATGAAGATGGATAAAAAGTCCGTGCATTAAAGCCTTTTCAACAGTATTCATAAGTGAATCCTCCTAATAACGATTGGCTGTCCTGGTTGGACTTTCTTAATATTCAATAACTCTTTCTCAAGTTCCTGTTTTCCTCTCAAATATAGCTGCGCTGGATTGATTATTTCTAGGTAGAAGAACCGTCATCTTCGATTTTGCCACACTGTAAAGTATGATAAACTAAGACTGTCTCCAGTTAATTCTCCTGCAAGTTTAAAGGAAAACAATCATGGCAAGACGGCGGGAATAGATCTGAAATAGGAGTTGCTGGACTGTGAAAAGTTAGCCGGGATCATATAATTACATAAAAAGGAATAGAAAAATTGCAGAAAGGACGAAGAATGATCAGTGGATCAAATAACCACTACAATTAAAAAAGAGGTTGCTAAAAACAGGCAGTACCTTATTGACCTCATCAGCAAACTGGTTCAGTTTGGCAGCTATTCAGGAGAGTCCGAAGAAATCCAGCTTTACATCCGTGAGATAATGGCCGGGCTGGCCCTGGAAACAGAGCTGGTGAAGGTGGAACCGGAGAAACTTTCCAGGTATAAGGGTTTCAGTGACGACGGCTATCCCTATGAACGGCGCTACAGCCTGATGGGCACCCTGAGGGCAGGGAAATCAGGTTCTATCAATCCCGGCCATTCGCTGATTCTGAACGGCCATGTTGATATTGTACCGCCTGGTGATCTTTCACTCTGGACAGAAGATCCCCTGAGTGGTTGCTGCAGGGACAATAAAATTTTCGGCCGCGGATCGCTGGACATGAAAGGGGGACTATCAGCAGCAATAACGGCGGTAAAAGTTCTCCGGAACCTCGGGTTTGCCAATTATGGGGATCTAATCTTAACCAGTGTATGCGGGGAGGAAACCGGTGGTTGTGGTGCTTTTGCTCTTATTAATACCGGGCTTACCGCCGACGGCTGTATCATTCTGGAACCGACCAAACTGAATATCTGCCCAGTCCAGTCGGGCTGCCATACCTTTAAAATCACCGTCAAAGGGCGGTCCATTCATGCCTGTATGGCTTACAGGGGCATCAATGTCATAGACAAATTTTATCTTATTTATAAAGCTTTAAAAGAAATGGATTTATACCGGCATGCCCGTTACAATAATTCACTTTATGAAAATCCCGCCAACGTGGCTCCATTCAGTGTAGGCATTGTCGAGGCAGGCGAATGGCCATCCAGCGTTCCCGACAGGCTCGAAACTCACGGGCGGATGGGTATATTCCCCGGGGAAACCGTGGAAGAGATGCACCGCGAATTCGAAGAAACCGTTCAAAAAGCTGCCGCCGGTGATCCCTGGTTAAAGGATCATCCCCCTCTGGTGGAATGGTACGAAGGGCTGTTTGAGCCGGCTGATACTCCTTCCGACAGCGAATTTGTATCCACGCTGGCTGACTGTCATATCCAGGCCTTGAAACGTAAAGCCCGTTTAGAGGCGGTTACTTACGGATCGGATCTGCGTATCTTCAGGCTTTATGGCGGCATTCCTACAGTTTTGTACGGTCCCGGAGACGTAACCCGTGCCCACACCGTCAACGAATATATTACCGTGGATGAGGTCATGGAAGCGGTCGTCTCAATTGCGCTGATGATTGTCCGCTGGTGCGGGGGGAAAATAAACGTCTAATTAAAAGTGTATCCGGGAAGTCCTGGTTTTATTGATTAATTTGCAAAGAGGTGATGAAAATTATGCTAGTGGAAAAGATAAGATGCAAATACGGCGGTGGTGGTGCCGCAGCAGCGGCTGCTATAATAGCAGAGGCAAACAAAGCCTCGGGGGCCATAGTAAAAGTGGAACCGGAGGCCTTCAGGAGCATTGTCGATCACTGTGAAAAACCGCTCATCATTGCCAGGAAAAGCACGTTCATCAGTACCAGTTATCAGTATTTAACTTCCTACCGGGGATTTATTTTTTATACCAGATTAAAGGAACCGCTGCTTTTTAAAAGCACGGCGGAAATGGTAAAAACCGATAGAATTTGGATACCGGGTTAATATTATGATTTATATTTACATTTGGTATTAGCTCAACACCTGTGTTCCGGTTGGCCGGGTCCTCAATTTATCTGCAAGACAGATACCTTGTTGCCGGTTCAAGAATGAGTTAAGATGATGATGTCCGAATCTGTAAATGCGTATTTGGGAGATAATTTAACAGTAAAGAGGACAGGCTTGATGGGAAAACGGCTTGCGGTGGCAAAAATACTCGAGGAGATCGGGACTCTGCTTGAGCTGAAAGGGGAAAACCCCTTCAAAAGCAGGGCTTATTTCAGCGCTGCTCGTACTGTTGAGATGATCGGTGAGGAAGAGCTGGCAAGGCTTGTCCGCGAGGATAAACTGCAGGAGGTCAAGGGCATTGGCTCCGCCCTTGATGATAAGTTAAAAGAACTGGTTCTTACCGGGCGCCTCTCATATTATGAAGAGCTTAAAACTAGTGTGCCGGGCGGCCTCCTTGAAATTTTAAAAATTCCCGGCCTGGGACCGCGCAAGGTAAAAGCGCTTTACGACATGCTGGGAATTACTACCCTGGCTGAACTTGAGTATGCCTGTCGCGAAAACCGCCTGGTCAATCTCAAGGGATTTGGCCTGAAAACACAGGAAAATATTCTGGAAGGTATTGAATTCCTGCGCCGCAACCGCGGACGCTATTATATTAGTGAAGCCCGCCGGATTGGCGAAGATTTTATTACTCACCTGGTCAAATTCCCCGCCCTTGGCGAAATAAGCCTGGCCGGAAGCGTGAGGCGATTCAGCGAAATAGTCAAGGATATTGACATAGTCGCTTCTGCTGATGAACCGGATCGACTGACCCTGTATGTTGCCGATCTGCCGGTTGTTGACGAAGTAATTGCCCGCGGTGATACAAAAGTAACCGTCCGGCTCAAAGCCGGGATCAACGTTGATCTGCGGGCCGTCAAACGAGAACAATTCCCCTATGCCCTGCACCACTTTACGGGCAGCAAAGAGCATAATACCATCCTACGCAGCCGGGCCAGGAAAATGGGCTTGAAAATTAATGAATACGGTCTTTTCCGTGAGCAAGAACTGATTGTCTGCCGTGATGAAAAAGAGTTTTTTACCGCGCTCGGGCTGGATTGGATCCCACCCGAGCTGCGCGAGAACAATGGGGAAATAGAAGCAGCCGAGCAGCATGTTTTACCAGAACTTATCAAGGAAGAAGATATCCGCGGTATATTTCATGTTCATAGCACATACAGTGACGGCGCCGCCAACCTGGAGGAGATTGTCCGCCATTGCCTTGATGCGGGTTATGAATATGTTGGGATCACCGATCACAGCCAGTCTGCTTTTTATGCCGGCGGCCTTAAAGAGGAAGATTTGCAGCAGCAGGCTGAAGAAATTGATGCGTTGAGGGAAAAATATAAGGGCATTGCCATCCTACGTGGCGTGGAAGCGGATATCCGGGCCGACGGTAGCCTTGATTATCCCGACAGAGTTCTTGAAAAGCTTGATTTTGTCATTGCCTCGGTTCATTCTGGCCTGTTTATGGAGCGGGAGAAGATGACTGCCCGGATACTGCGAGCCCTGGCCCATCCCTTTGTAACCATGCTCGGCCATCCTACCAACCGCCTCCTCCTGGGTCGTGAAGGTTCACATCTTGATCTGGAGCAGGTTTTTGAAGCTGCCCGGAATCATAAAGTTATTCTCGAGCTTAATGCCAACCCCGCCCGCCTCGATCTGGACTGGCGGCACCTGAAAAAAGTCAAAAAAATGGGTCTCCTGGTTTCCATAAACCCAGATGCGCATCGCCTCGCCGATTTTGCCCATACCGGCCTGGGTGTTTCCCTGGCCCGCAAAGGTTGGTTGGAAAAAGCAGATGTATTTAATACCCGCACTTGCTCCAAAATAGAAAGCTATTTGCGCCTTCGCCGTTTATCTGGTTAACCTCCGGTTTTTGGCGAACATTCTAATCCCACAGTTTTGCCCATAATTATTACCCCGGGGAGGAATGGGCGATAATTTGTAGAATTAATAGTAAATTAAGGGATTTCTGTTTATGATCCTTGTATCTCTTTCTACGGGAGGTTCAAAGTGCAAATATCAAATCGTTCCCCCGTTAGCCTCTATGTTCAGCTTAAAGAGATTATTGCCCGGGAAATCAGGGAGCAAAAATTAAAA
>CAZDKY010000002.1:0-23407 GCA_964506505.1 uncultured Syntrophomonadaceae bacterium | reverse complement strand
TTTTGTTACCAAATATCTCGGGAGGGCCCTGCAGATCGATCGGCCGGTGGCGGCGAAAACCGGAACGACGGAAAACTGGAAGGATGTCTATCTTGCTGCTTATACGCCCAACATGGTAGCCACCTTTTGGATGGGCTATGATGAGCCGAAAATGGGTAGTATCCAGCAGGGCTGGCGGTATTCAACTGCATTCCTGCGGGAAGTTTTTCTGGAAGCGTTCCAGGACCTGGAGATCAGGGATTTTCCCCGTCCTTCTGGAATAGTGAACATGGAAGTGTGTACAGTTTCCGGAATGAGAGCCACGGAATTCTGCCGGGCTGCCGGAACTACTACTTATGATTATTTTATGGAAAAATATGCACCCCGTCTGCCCTGTGATCTGCATCTTCTTCCGGAACCGGACCCGGATGAACTGGAAGAAGATCCTGAAGAAGAGGGCGAAGAGTCGGAAGAACCGGATGAAGAAGACCCGGATCCTGGAGAAGATCCTCAGGATGAAGATGGAGAACAGGGAACTCCGCCTGATGAAGGTGATAACGATGAAATCCCTCCCGGTGACGATGATGAAAATGGTCCCGACGGCCAAGGTGGGGCGGGAAACGAACCGGGAGAATGGTGGGAAAACTTCCTGGGCAGTGACTGGCGCAGCAATCTCAATTTTGGCAGACTGTCCTGTATAAAATTTCTCATGCACAGTATTTTCTAGTCTTCACTTATTCTTGTAATAAAGCATATTAAGGCTTTGATGCCAGAGATGAAACAGACTGCAAAACTATTTTAGATCTTTTACAGTAGGTTCTTAACAAACGGCGATTATAATATCAAAAATGTTGTGTCAATACTATCAAAAATGCTGTTGACAGTAATTACTGAAAATTGATATAATTAAATACTTTAATAATTATTGAATTTGCTTATGAATATAAATATATTCAGCACAGGCACTAGAAAAAAGAAAAACAGGCGGACTGATTTTCGAAAATCTGTGATATACTCGTTAATCGGTATGGCAATGTTAGTATTTGCTATTTTGGCCGGAGCCCATGTCCTAAAAGAAAAATCTTCACTTGAACAGGTAGAAATCGATCTAATAGACATGGATCGTTCTGTAGTTGTAATTGACTTTTTTGAGCTGACCTATGTGCGTATCTATGTTCATGATTCCCTTAATGTAAATTCGGTTACGGCTGACGGTGAATCGCTTTCATACAGTGAGGAACAGGAACGATGGGAATTGATTACAGATTTCTATAACGAAGAAGACAGGGTGGTCGTTACTGTAACTGCTGGCGGTGATACTGAGGTTGTGCAGCAAGAAGAGTTTATCGTCAGCAGATTGTGAGCAGATTGACATAGGCTTAAGCTGTTGCATTTTACAGCAATTTTTCTTGCGTTGATGGGAGAAAACCGGTGAATTGGGGCCGTAATTAAAGGGGTGTTGCCCGGAGCCAATATTAGAAAGAGAAAAAAGAATTAAGAAGGGAGAAAAAATTATGGAGAGGTTTAAAAGATCTGTATGTCTGTTTGTTTTTGCGCTGATGATCGTTCTTATGTTTGCTTCTCCGTGTTTTGCGGCGGATTCGCCCATTCAATTCATTTACTATGAAAGATCCGACGGTGAGGTGATCATGATTGATTATCAGGAAGCTCTCGAGCTAGCCAGTATGGAGCCGTTTCCCCGTCCCAAACTTTATGAAGCAGCGCAGATGAACGTCCAGAACGCCCTGGCCAACTACCGCGATGTATGGGTCGAAACTGAAAACGGGGTTGTAATTTATTACAGTGAAGCAATAAACGACGGTCTTTCTTACAGTGAAGCAGTGCAGCATATCCTTGATAATCCGGGCACATCCCCTTATGAAACGACCCAACCTGATCCTGACTTCGAAATGTACCTTGACGATTTGAACCAGATTGCCCTGCGTTCCCCGCAGCCCCTGAATTATCCAGGCTGGCTGATAACGGATGATACTACGATCATCTGGGAAAACATATCCGGATACTGGGTAATTGATATTTTCATCGATGAAGCTGAGCTGCCCAACAGTTATGATCTGGAAGATATTGATGAAGTACGCGTAATGGGTAATAAAGCTCTGCGGCAGAGCGGAACTAACCGCTGGCGTGTAGTAATCCCCGGGGCGGAAGATGATGAAATGACAATTGAACCGGGCGATGTTAAGCTTTTGATCGGTTCGACTGTTTACTACTAAAAATCTTGTTGAAGATTCCTCTACTGAGAAGGCACGGGAACTGTTCCCGTGCCTTGCTTTGGGAGGTCGGTTGAACCATTAAGGGCTAGCCTCCTACCTGATTGTGCCCGACGGACGGTTACCATTCGGCTACTCTGGTTCGCCAATTGCTATCATATAGATGGCTGTTTCTTTTTCACCGTCAATATCAATAATTTTATTGACCTCGTCATCGAAGAATGCCCCGATAGGGCATGAGCTGAGGCCGCATGAGACTGCAGCCAGAGCCGCGTTCTGGGCGATGTGACCGGCATCAAGATAAATATAGCGGTAGACGCGCTGTTCATATTTCCAGCGGCCCCTTTCCACTATGGCACTCCAGATAAGGACAAATGAAGCTTCGGCTAGCAGGTTCTGGCTAAGCGCCGCTCCGGCCAGGGTCTGTCCAAAGCGGCCTTCCCGCAGTAGGGTCAGCTTGTGATCGGTGATCTGATAGTGATATATGCCAGACATCAAATTATCAACCCTGTTGATCAGGCAGTAAGTTTCAACGGGGTAAAGGGCTCCTGCTGATGGGGCAGCCCTGAATTGATGGGAGATGCTTTGTGCGGTGATCCCCTGGGAAGCCCAGAGGACCTGGGAAAGCTTGCTCTCACTTACTGCTTTGTTTTTAAAATCTCTGACCGATCGACGCAGGCTGATGGCAGAATAAAGGGGAAGGCCTTCCGACCGTTCTGGTTCTTCAAGGGTAAATCTTTCCAGACCAGCGGGATATTTTTTATAGAGATCCGGCTTCCGTGACCAGTCAAGAGCTCTGCTCCGCAATGTATCCCTCCTATATTTGCTTAACTGCTGGAAATTATCACCGTACTTCATTTTTAAACACCCCTGTTTATAATATGTTAAATAAAAAGTTTCATCAATGCAATTTTTACAGTCATAAAGCGAAATTAAAAGCAGGGAAGTCTGGTGTCTTAAAATAAATAAAAGAGCAGGATAACTGTTTCCTGTATTGAAATAATAAGCTATTGCTGTTGTCCTGTTCTGAAAGCGGGAGGCAGGTTTGTGCAGGGAACAGGTGTAGATTGCAAATTTATTAAGGAGATGTAGATATGAGCACCGATTACGGCGTACTGGATAAGCTGGAATTAACCGTCCTGGTGGAAGATTATGCTGGCTACGACAGCGGTCTTCTTGCCCAGCACGGAGTTTCCTTTTATCTTGAGGTAAGCAACGAGGTGGGGCGGAAAACGATCCTTTTTGATACAGGCCAATCTGCGGAAACCGTCCTCAACAACATGAAATTGCTTGGTAAAGATCCCGATGGAATTGATTATGTAATCCTTTCGCACTGTCATTATGATCATACAGGTGGCTTGATCGGCATTCTCGAGGAATGCCCTAAAAAGCCACTGCCTGTCCTGGCCCATCCGAATCTTTTTCGTCCCAATTTTAGCCTTGAACCAGCTCTTCGTTCGGTAGGCATGAAGCCAGGTGACAGTCGGGAAGCTGTCGAAAAGGCCGGGGGGGAACTTTTCCTTACTGCTGAACCTTTCCCGCTGATGGCCGGTGTTTTAACCACCGGCGAGATCAAAGAAAAAGTCGATTTCGAGTCTGCCCTTACTTATGATTCAAGGACTATCGATAATGGCCAAATTGTTTACGATTCAATGATTGACGATGTATCACTGATCCTGATTCTCAGGCAGGGGTTGGTCGTTGTTAGCGGATGTTCTCACGCCGGTATCATCAGTATAATTAATGCCGCTGTCCGGTTGACCGGAATCAACCGGGTGCATGCTGTAATCGGAGGATTTCACCTTATTGAAGCTGACAAAGAACGAATTGTCCAAACGACCAATGCGCTTTCAGATCTTGAGACCGCCCAGATTTATACCGGTCATTGCACGGGATTTGCTGCTGAAGCTCAAATGTTCGGCCAACTGGGTGAACGATTTCATAAGTTACGCACCGGCTTGAAAATATATTTATAAAACAGGAGGGGAACCGGCAGTGATGAAGATCAAGGAAATTTATGATTACTTCGTAGAAAAAGGTATTGAAAAAGACCCCCGCAAACCGGATGGGGTGACCGAAGCACTGGCCAGGGAAAAGAAAAATTACGAGGCAATGAACGAAGATGACAAAAAAGAATATGATTTAGAAAGGCTAAAGAATCCTTACAGTGATACGCGCATTCTCTCCGGTGATCCGGATAAAGAAGTCAGGAGAATGATGGTCGGCATCGATATGGAAGTGGGAGAGGTATTATTGGCAGACCGGATTACTGAGAAGGGCAAGAAAATAGATCTGATTTTGTCCCATCATCCGGAAGGGAAAGCGCTCGCTGATCTCCATTATGTGATGCACCTTCAGGAAGACATTCTGGCACATTTCGGTGTGCCCATCAATGTAGCCGAATCAATCCTTGCTTCCCGTATCAGCGAAGTGAAACGTGGGTTAATGCCCATAAACCATAACCGGGCAGTTGATGCGGCGAAGCTTCTTGGCCTGGCCCTGATGTGTTCTCATACGGTTGCCGACAACCAGGTGGCTTCATACCTGCAGGACATCTTTGATCGTAAAAAGCCGGAAACCCTGCGGGATGTTATTAACCTGTTAAAAGGAATTCCGGAATATGAAGAGGGGGCCACACAGAGCGCTGGTCCGGAAATAATTTTGGGTGGCAGGGAGCGTCGGGCGGGCAAAGTACTCGTCGATATGACCGGTGGAACAAGCGGTGCGGAGGAGGCTTATGCTAAACTATCCCAGGCCGGTGTGGGGACCATAGTGGGCATGCACATGACTGAAAAACACCGCAAGCAGGCAGAAAAGAATCATATCAATGTTATTATAGCTGGTCACATTGCCAGTGATTCACTGGGGATGAACCTGCTTCTTGATGGACTCGAAGAAAAGGGAATTGAAATAATTCCCTGCTCAGGTTTGATCAGGAAAAGGAGATTTTAATCAAGAAGTTTTTTCAGGCAAGGCGCATCCTGGCATCGAGAGCAATTGCTCCACGGCCGGTGGGGAATACCCTGACCGGGTTGATGTCGAGCTCTTTGATGGATGGGAAATCGGCCAGCAGTTGTGAAATTTTGAAAGTTAAATCGATGAATGCATCAATATCACCGGTTTCTTTACCCCGCAAACCTGTCAGGATCTTTACTGAACGCAGGTTCTGAAGTTTTTCAGCGATAATTTCCTTTTTGGCAGGGCAGATCACACTGGCGATATCCTTAAATACTTCAACATAGATCCCTCCAAGCCCGAAGAAGATGACCGGGCCGAAGGAGGGATCTTCTTTTCCTCCTACAAACATGTCGTAGCCTTCGGCGGCCAGTGGTTGAATTCTTACTCCGTCAAAACGGGCTGAGGGGTTGTATTCCCTCAGGTTGGTGCGGATGATGGCAAATCCTTCTGCTACCTCTTCTTCGTTTTTCAGATCCAGGAGTACACCTCCTGCTTCCGATTTGTGAATGGCGTCGGGAGAGATGACTTTCATTGCTACCGGGAATTCCATTGCCCGGGCTTGTTCGACAGCTTCTTTCTCATTGGTGGCTGTTTTTGAAGGAGTCACCGGAATGCCGTATGCAGCCAGCAGTTCCAGGGTTTCCTCACCGAAATTGCCGTTTTTTTTATGCAACCATTGTCCGGCTTTATCTCTGTTGATCTCCGCTGGCGGAGTTTTTATTTCCTGGGTTTTTAGCTGTTCTCTTTTTCGGTAAAAATTCATTTGCAGAACCAGGGCGTTGATCATTTCCTCGGGGCTTTTGAATACAGGAAATTCAACGTATCGCTTGGTCTGCTGAATCATGCTCGTCGGCCCGAAAAGGCAGATACCGAGCGGTTTGCCGGAAGAGAGAATAGATCCCCAGGTTTCTTTGGAGAGGTCAGTCAGAAACATTTTGTGAAAGATATTTTCTCCCGGCGGCATCTGAGGCCGTTGGCTGATGTAAAGCGCTCCGTCAACCCGGTCGGAATGCATTACCGAATAGAGGACATGAGCGGTAAGCTGCGGGTCGTATATATCACCCATGTCCAGCGGGTTGGAAAAGTTGATTACCCCGGCATTGCTGAACTGCTTAAGGCTTTCGTAAAATTCTTTGCCCATATCAGCAAACTCGAAGCCGGCTTTTTCACAGAGATCGGCACCCTGTACAGCAAAGCCGCCGGCGGGGCTCATGACCATTATGTGTCGGCCTTTCATAGGCGGTAATTGAAAGGCTTTGGTTACCTCAATAAAATCAAGAAAATTATTGATCCTGATTATTCCGCATTCGGCAAAGGCAGAATCGAGAACAGCTTCATTGCTGCTCAGGGCGGCGGTGTGGCTCATGGCCGCATTTTTGCCTGCCCTGGTGGTGTTGGCCTTGTAGACAATAATTGGTTTATCAATTTTTTTGGCTGTTTCGATTAGGTCACGGCCTCGGGAGATGCTTTCCAGGTACATGCAGATGATCTTTGTCTGACGGTCATGGCCGAAATATTCAAGGAAATCAACTTCGTCCAGGTCGAGCTTGTTACCGATGCTGGCGAACTTGGCCAGCCCTATTTTTTCATCGAAGAGATAGTTGAGCATGGTCAGGGCGACCCCGCCGCTTTGGGAAATTATTGACATTTCTCCCCTTGGTGCCTTGTAGAGGGCAACAAATGGAAGGCAGAGACCGTTGTCAGTGTTGGCTACGGTTACACCGTTTGGCCCGACGAAACGGATCCCGTATTCCCGGGCTATAGCAAGCAGGCTGGCGGAAAGCCGGCGCCCTTCTTCATTAAATTCTGAAAAACCGCCGGAAGGGATGGCCATACGTTTGATACCGAATTTGCCGCAACGTTCCATCATCTCCGGAATTAGCCGCGCCGGAATCATGCAGTAGGTCAGATCGGGTATTTCGGGAAGATCTTCAATGTTCCTGTACATTTTGATCCCGTCGACATGGATATCTTCACTCCTGGCGTTTACCCCGAAAATACGCCCGCGGTAACCCCATCGGAGCAGATTTTCCAGGGTCAGCCGGGGAATATTGGTCGGTTTGCCGGACAGCCCGATTATAGCGATAGATTCGGGATAAAAAAGCTTTTCCATAAAGATGCCTCCTCTGCTTTAAGCCGGAGCTATAATCCTGACATTCTTCTTTTAATTTTACCATAGATTGGATTATTTTATCACTAATTAAAATTTATCGGCAACGGGTGGTGGTGAACAGTATGCTGCGAGAAGTAGGAAGAGGAAAAGACATCAACGACGGCGAAAAGATCAGCCCCGGGGAAATGGAAATGTTGTACTTTATTGCCCGGGCAAGGGAACAGGGAAATAGCCGACGAGCATTTTATCGGCGAGCGGACGGTCAAGACTCATATTACCCATCTTCTGGAAAAATTGAGCCTGTGGGATCGGACTGAGCTGAATATTTATGCTTTGCGGAACAAACTGGTAGATCCTAACTAACTCTGAAACAAGGAAGGAGAAAAGAGCATCACATGACCGACAAAAAAACAGTGGCGGCGGTTGCTGCTTCCTGGATCAAGCAGATTCTATTTATCATTACGGCTACTCTTTTCATCAGTGTCGTACTCATCCAGACTTATGATATTAACGATGTTTCGATGCAGCCCACATTTGATCCGCAGGGCAACCGGGTCCTGGTCTATGTAACCCCCTATCTTTTTAGCGGTGAGCCGAAGTACGGTGATATTCTGATCATAGACAGCCGGGTGAACAGAAACAGGACCGTTTGGGACAGGATCGTGGAGAGCCCTATCATTGCTCTGATCCTGGGCAGGCAGGACAAACATCTCTGGGTAAAAAGGGTTATTGGTTTGCCCGGTGATCACCTGGAATTTGTAGATGGCCTGGTTTACCGTAACGGTGAAAAGCTGGTGGAAGATTATATCAGGGGACGAACCGAATCTTCTCTGAGCGAGTTAATCATTCCTAAGGATCATATCTTCGTAATGGGTGACAACCGGGAAAGAAGCAGTGACAGCAGGCGGATCGGCCCCGTGCCCTCGATAAATGTCCAGGGCCGGGTTATCCTTCGCTTTTTCCCGTTAACCAGGATCGACACTTATTGACATAGGACAGGCAGTTACACATAACTCACTGTAGTGGGTAAACGACACAAAATAGCCATTCCCCTGTGTCACCCCCCTGTGTTCAAAATTTTGTCCGGCATATTGACATTAGAAATCGTTGATGCTAAGCTTAATCCAGTAAAGCACCCTTTAAAGATAGTCCTGTGAGGCTGCAAGGGGCGATTGAAATGGTGTATTTTCACACCGCCCGCTTTTGCAAACACCGGGCGGTGTTTCTATATGCCGGATCTCCTTCCGCATGCTGCCTCCCCCAGGATCGGGAAGGAGGTGACAAAATGGCGCTAATTCATAAGGCCACCGTCATGGATGAAAAAACAATCCGACAGGCCCTCCGACGCATTGCTCACGAAATTATCGAACACAACAAGGGAATAGATAACGTAGTCCTGGTTGGTGTCCGAAAGCGTGGTGTTCCCCTGGCGGAAAGGCTGCAAGTTCTTCTCAAGGAAATTGAAAGCATCGATATCCCCATCGGTATCCTCGATATTACCCTTTATCGCGATGATCTTTCCCAGCGGCAGGATCAGCCCATGGTTCACACGACCGATGTTCCCTTTAACATTAACGGCCGGCAAGTAGTTATGGTGGACGATGTCCTTTATACCGGTCGGACAACACGTGCTGCGATGGATGCACTCATTGATCTCGGCCGGCCGGCCAGTATTCAGCTGGCAGTTTTGATCGACCGAGGGCACAGGGAACTACCCGTCAGAGCCGATTATGTGGGCAAGAATGTTCCAACCTCGCGTAGTGAAGAGGTTGAAGTAAAAGTAAGGGAGATTGACGGACAGGATCAAGTTGATATCCTCGGTCCGGATGGCGGATAAAGGAAACAGATATTAGTTAGAAGGAGGTAAACAGCCGGTGCAGACTTTGAGACGCAAAGATATCCTGGGTCTGGAGGAGATGTCTGCTGAAGAGATTACCCTGATTCTGGATACAGCTCGTTCCATGCGTGAAATACTGCAGCGAAAAATTAAAAAAGTACCTACCCTGCGGGGACGATCAGTTCTTAATCTTTTCTATGAACCGAGCACTAGGACCAAAGCCAGTTTCGAGCTGGCCCAGAAATACATGAGTGCCGATTCGGTTAGTGTAGCCGGTTCTTCATCAAGCCTGGTCAAGGGCGAAAGCTTGAAAGATACAGTACGCAACGTTGAGGTAATGGGCGTTGAATGTGTAATTATGAGGCACCCCGTATCAGGTTCTTCGCATTACCTGGCTCGCAGTGTCGAGGCTTCGGTGATAAATGCCGGAGATGGCATGCATGAGCACCCTACCCAGGGATTGCTTGATATGTTTACAATATGGGAGAAAAAGGGGCACTTGGAAGAGCTGAAGGTTGTTATTGTTGGGGATATCCGCCACAGTAGGGTGGCCCGTTCCAACATCTGGGGTCTTACTAAAATGGGTGCAGAAGTGGTAGTAGCCGGGCCTCCGACCCTGATGCCTCTGGACATGGAAGGACTGGGGGTAAAAGGATACCACCGGGTGGAAGAAGCGGTTGAAGGTGCCGATGTGGTTATGGCCCTGCGCCTGCAGAAAGAACGACAGGAAAGCGGTCTGTTCCCCAGTCTGCGTGAATACGCTGATCTTTATGGATTGACTCCGCAGAGGATTGCCGGTGCCAGGGAAGATGCTCTGATCATGCATCCCGGGCCGATGAACAGGGGCGTGGAAATCAGTTCGGAACTGGCTGACGGGTCTCGATCAGTGATCCTGAAACAGGTCACCGGGGGCGTTGCGGTACGGATGGCACTGCTCTATCTCTTGCTGGGGGGGGCGAAAGAAGAATGATAAACAGGGATATTTATATAACCGGAGGACGAGTAATTGACCCTTCGCGTAATTTTGATCAAAAAGCCGATCTTCTGCTAAGCGGGGGGTTAATTGCACAAGTGGAAAAAAATTTGCAGCCGCCTTCAGGGGCTTTGAAAATAGAGGCCAATGGGTTGATCGTTACCCCCGGGTTAATCGATATGCATGTTCATCTGCGCGATCCAGGTCAGGAATATAAGGAAGATATTATTTCAGGATCACTGGCTGCTGCCGCCGGAGGATTTACTGCCGTTGCAGCAATGGCCAACACCGATCCGGTTTGCGACAATTCTTCGGTTGTCCGCTATGTTTATGATCATGCCGCCCGGGCGGCGGTCCGTGTTTATCCCATTGGGGCGGTAACCAGGGGCCTGGAAGGCAAAGAAATGGCTGAGATGGGACGGATGAAACAAGCCGGGGCAGTTGCTTTCTCTGATGATGGCAAACCTGTGGTAAGCGGGATGATGATGCGCAATGCCCTCCAGTATGCCTCAGGTATAGGAGCCCTGATCATAGTTCATGAAGAGGATCCTTCTCTTTTCGCCGGCGGAATGATGAACGAGGGAGCAGTTTCTTCCGTCATCGGCCTGCGTGGGATTTCCCCACAGGCTGAGGAGGTTATGCTGGCCCGCGATCTGCTTTTATTAAAAACGACCGGTGGTCGGTTGCATATAGCCCATCTTTCTACAGCTGGTTCCGTTGAACTGGTACGCAGGGCCAAGTCCGAAGGATTACCGGTAACGGCCGAGGTTACGCCGCATCACTTACTGCTGACTGACAGGGCGGTGAAAAATACTGCTTACAGTACCAATACCAAGGTTAATCCGCCACTTCGTTCCGAGCAAGACCGTCGGGCTCTCTGGGAGGGGCTTCTGGACGGGACGATTGATGTTATTGCCTCGGACCATGCTCCTCACCATCCCGATGACAAGGATGTAGAGTTCGATTTTGCTCCCTTTGGTATCGCCGGTCTGGAAACAACCCTTCCCCTGCTTCTCGACGAGGTTGCCTCCGGACGAGTCAAGAACCTGACCTTGCCTTTGCTGATAGAAAAGCTGAGCCTGGCTCCGGCCCGCATTCTCGACGTATCTGGCGGAACGTTGCAGCCTGGGTCGGCGGCAGATGTGACTATCATTGATCCAAAGCGAATTACCACAGTAACCCCTGCTGCCTGGTATTCAAAATCGCGCAATACTCCTTTTGCCGGCCGGCAGCTTACCGGGGCGCCGGTATGGACGATTGTGGGTGGAAGGCTTGTCATGGAAGAAGGTGCGCCTGCTGGAAGCATTGAACAGGGCTAGCCTGGGTCAATATATTCTCCTGGAAAAGGAGATCATTGGTTCACAGTACTGCCGGCTTGTTTTCCTTGCTCCCTCTGTGGCCGGAGAGGCGCAGCCGGGACAGTTTGTGATGATTTATCCGCCCAATGCGGGGATACAGAAAATACTGCCGCGTCCTTTCAGCGTTTTTGCCGCAGACAGGGAAGCAGGACGGCTGACTGTAATTTTTCGGATTATCGGAATCGGTACCGTCCTGCTTTCGCAAGCCGAACCGGGGACTAAGCTGGGAATGCTTGGACCGTTGGGGAAAGGTTTTCCTGTTCCCCCTGCCGGTTCACTGCTTGTCGCCGGCGGTATTGGAATGGCACCCCTGATTTTTCTGGCTTCTTCTGTGAAAGTTGAACTAAATTTTATTTACGGGGTGGCCAACAGTGAACAGTTTTCCTGTCCACTTGATTATATCAATCAGCCCAACCTGGTTTTACACGAAGTAACGGAAGACGGCAGCCGTGGAGAACGGGGCAGTGCAGTAGATCTATTCCGTCGCTTACTACCCCGGGCAGAGGCGGTGTTTGCCTGCGGGCCGCGGACGATGCTTGAGATAGTAGCCAGCGACTGTCTGGATTCAGGTGTAGCAGCCTGGGTTTCGCTGGAAGAAAGAATGGCCTGCGGCATCGGCGCCTGCCGGGGCTGTGCTGTAATGACAAAAAATGGTTACCAGCGCGTCTGCAGTGACGGTCCCGTGTTTTCCGTGGAGGAGGTGTTTCTCCATGGCCGAACCTGATCTGAGGGTGAACCTGGGTGGTATAGAACTGAAGACCCCGATTCTGGCTGCTTCCGGTCCCTACGGGAGCGGGTTGGAATATCCGAAAATGGTACCCTGCGGTGCACTTGGTGCCATTATTGTAAAGGGAATTTCTGTAGACCCATGGTCGGGGAATCCACCACCGCGTTTGGTGGAAACTGCCGCCGGCCTTCTTAATTCAATTGGGTTGCAGAACCCGGGCTTAAAGTTTTTTGTGGACCATGATCTGCCTGCTTTGCGGAAACTGGGCCCTAAAATTATCGTTAACATTATTGGCCGGACCGTGGAGGAATATGCGGCTGTTGCCAGTGAACTGAACGGTCTTCCAGGCGTGGACGGGCTGGAAGTGAATATCTCCTGTCCCAACCTAAAAGCAGGCGGAATGGCTTTTGGCACAAATCCGACTTTGACGTCTGAAGTGATCAAGGCGGTGAGGGCAAAAACCGTTCTACCGCTTCTGGTTAAGCTTACTCCCAATGTTACCGATATCACTCTTATCGCCCGGGCTGCCGCAGAAGCAGGCGCCGATGTCATTTCCCTGATCAACACCCTTTCGGGTATGCTCATTGATATTGAGAAAGTGGAGCCGGTGCTGGGTAATACCTTCGGTGGGCTCTCGGGACCGGCGATCATGCCGGTGGCACTGAAAATGGTCTGGCAGGTTTCTGAAGTCGTCAACGTGCCAATCCTTGGTATGGGAGGCATAACTTCTGCGGAAGATGCTCTGCAGTTCATCATGGCTGGAGCCAGGGCTGTAGCCCTGGGCAGCGGCCTTTTCTATGATCCAGCCCTGCCCGATAAAGTAAAGGAAGGGATTGCCGGTTACCTGCAACAGCGAGGGATTGCTTCCCCATCTTCTATTGAGGGATCGGCCCGGAAAGGAGACAGAGATAATGAACCCTGCTGAACGCCTGATCATCGCTCTTGATTTTCCGGATCCGCGGCAGGCCCGGATCCTGGCCGACAGGCTGAGTGATACCGGGGCAGCTTATAAAATCGGCCTGGAGCTCTTTTTGGCCGGCGGCCCGTCTTTTGTAGCCCAAATGGCTTCCCATTATCGCATCTTTCTCGATCTTAAATTTCATGATATACCCAGCACTGTCGCTGCGGCAGTGAAGGCGGCTGCTTCCCTGGGAGTGTGGATGATCAATATCCACGCCGGCGGCGGGCGAAAAATGATGACAGCTGCACGGGAAGCGCTGGCAAATTATAATATTAAACCGCTGCTGCTGGCCGTCACCGTTCTTACCAGCTTGAACGACAGCCAGCTTTCCGAACTGGGTTTTCGGGAAGGGGCTGAAAAGAGGGCCAGGTTGCTGGCCACCCTGGCTGCAGAAAGCGGACTGGACGGGGTGATCTGTTCCCCCCTGGAGATCAAAGTGGTGAAGGAGACCGGGGGCAGTGATTTTCTTACTGTCAGCCCTGGAATAAGGTTGGCCGGTAGTGACAACAATGATCAATCAAGAGTAGCCACCCCGCGGGAAGTGATCCGGGCCGGTGGAGATTACCTGGTGGTGGGGCGCCCCGTAAGAGCAGCGGAAGATCCTTATGCGGCTGCCCGGAAAATAATCGAAGAAATAGGGGGGATAGGCCTGAATGAATCAAGTTGAAATATTTGATCTGCTAAAAAGAAGCGGGGTGATCATGGAAGGCCATTTTCTGCTGACCTCAGGGCGCCACAGTGACCGCTTCTTGCAGTGTTCAAAATTGTTGCAATACCCGGAAAGTAGTGCTGCGGTATGCCGGATGATGGCCAGTCCCTTTATCAACAGCGGCATCGAAACGGTGATTGGGCCGGCAATGGGCGGTGTAATTTTGTCCTATGAAACGGCCCGTGCTCTTGGAGCAAGAGCAGTTTATGCCGAAAAGGAAGGAGAACGAATGGTCCTTCGCCGTGGTTTCAGCCTCAGAGCGGGAGAAAAAGTGCTGGTGGTTGAAGATGCAGTCAGTACGGGAGGGTCAGTACAGAAAGTTATTGACCTGTTGACCGCTGTGAAGGCGGAAATCGTTGGGGTAGCGGTGATTGTTGATCGGACTGCCGGCCTTTTTGACCCGGGAATACCGGTAAAAGCCCTTCTGGAAATGGCTATCGAATCATATGATCCCAACGATTGTCCCCTGTGCCGGGCCGGTATTCCCCTGCAGAAACCGAAAGAAGGCGCTCTTTAAAGAGAGCCGGTTTCCCTGCTTTCCCTGGTTTTGAAGCTGAAAGGACTGAGATGACTGAGATGGAACAAAAAATTTGTGAACGACTGAGCAAGGAGCTAAATATTCCCCTGCAGCAGGTGAACCGGACGGTTCTTATGCTTGATGAAGGGAACACGGTCCCTTTTATTGCCCGTTACCGCAAGGAAGCAACCGGCGGTTTGCTTGATGAACAGCTGCGCCGCCTGGAAGAAAAGCTGAAAGCATACCGCAGCCTCGAGAAACGGCGGGCAGAGATCCTGCGATTGATAGAAGACCAGGGAGTGCTTACTGATGAATTGCAGAGGCGGGTGAATGGAGCAGCCACAGTGACTGAACTGGACGATCTCTATCGTCCCTTTAGGCCTAAAAAAAGAACCAGGGCTTCCATGGCTCGCGAAAAAGGGCTTGAGCAGCCAGCAATGGCTGTCCTTGAGGGAAATGTTGATCCGGCTGAAGAGGCGAAAAAATATATTGATCCGGAAAAAGAACTGTTCGACAGCCCCGCAGTGCTGCAGGGAGTCTCCGATATAATTGCCGAAATAATCTCTGATGATGCTGAAATAAGATACCGATTACGCCGTCTCTACCGCCGTCTGGCTACCGTGGAGACGGTGAAAAAAAAAGGGACGGGAGCTCAGACATATGATCTTTATGACGGTTTTAGCGAACCGGTGAAGACAATCAAGAATCACCGGGTGCTGGCTGTAAGCAGGGGAGTAAAAGAAGCAGTTCTCAGCCTGAAAATAAAGATCCCCGAGGAGAAAACGTTGCAGGAAATCAGTAACCTCTATCCGGCCGCCGCATGCAATGGTTCCTGCCGGGAACTGATTGGTGCAGCGGTTGCTGACAGTTTCCGCCGGTTGATTCATCCCTCCCTGGAAAAAGAGATCTGGCAGGAGCTTCTTGAACGGGCAATTGCCGGCGCCCTCGATGTTTTTAAGGAAAATTTAAAAAAGAGGCTGCTGGTCCCTCCGGTCCGCAACCGGCGGATCATTGGCTGGGATCCCGGTTTTCGTACCGGGTGCAAACTGGCCTGTGTTTCCGAAAACGGTGTCTTGCTTGAAACTGCGACAATTTTCCCAGTGGCGCCGAAAAATGATCGCGAGGGAGCGGAAAAGGTTGTCCTGCAGCTGGTTGACAGATATAAAATTGACTGTATTGCTCTTGGCAACGGTACTGCTTCCCGGGAGAGCGAAGCCTTCATTGCCGAACTGATCAGTGAAAAGCGACCCGAGTTTGAGTATGCCGTTGTCAACGAAGCAGGCGCCAGTGTTTACTCGGCATCAGAAGCAGCCCGCAGGGAATTCCCCGCTCTTGATGTGTCAGCCCGCAGTGCTGTTTCCATAGCCCGCCGCCTCCAGGACCCACTGGCTGAGCTGGTAAAGATTGATCCAAAAGCGATCGGTGTTGGGCAGTACCAGCACGATATGCCTCCAAAACAGCTGGATACCGCCCTGACGGGTACCGTGGAGAGCTGTGTAAACACTGTCGGTGTGGAGTTGAACAGTGCTTCTGCAGCCCTTCTTTCATATGTAGCCGGAATCAATGTTGCCGTAGCTGAACGAATTGTTGATTACCGCAATGATGAAGGACTTTTCCAATCACGCGAGGAGCTGAAGACAATCCCCGGTTTGGGGCCGAAGATCTTTAAACAATGCGCCGGTTTCCTGCGCTTACCGGAAAGCGAAAATTATCTGGAAAGAAGCTCTGTTCATCCCGAATCATACGAGCTGGCCGATCGTCTGATGGAAGAGCTTTCCATCAAGGCCGGGGATCTTGGCAATTCGGATGCCATCCCTCCGGCAGAGACGCTTCCGATAGCGGAGCTGGCCGCCCGTCTCGGAGCTGGGGAGCCTACCGTCATTGATATACTTGCTGAGTTTCGCAAACCTGGCCGAGATCTGCGTGAAGACCTGCCAGGTCCGGTTTTTTCAAGATCCGTTTTGGAAATTGAAGATCTGGAACCGGGAATGATTCTTTATGGAATAGTACGTAACATTGTTGATTTTGGGGCATTCATTGATATCGGGGTTCATCAAGACGGGCTTGTCCACATATCGGAAATTGCGGATCGCTACATAAGCCATCCTCTTGAGGTCTTGCAGATTGAAGCTGTAGTGTCGGTGAAAATACTTTCCATTGACCGCGAGCGCTGTCGTATATCCCTTTCCATAAAACAGGCGGCAGATAGACCATCTGATTAACCATTCTACAGGCGGACTTGATCAAGAACGATTCTCACCCCGGTCTGGCAGGTTGATTTGTGTCGGGCTAGAATTATGTATAAATGATTACTTTAAAAACTACCTGGCAACAGCGATATAACTTATCGTTGCATGAGAGAGAAAAGCTCTTGGATTTGATTATGTTTAACGAACGAATTCTCACAGTTGGCCACGGGCAGGCCTGCGCCGGTGCAGTGGTGGTAAAAGCTGTTTCCGGATCTGCTTTGTATAATCAACTGAAGGGGGGATAGCTGTGCACCGGATCCTGGCAATCAACCCGGGTTCTACATCTACCAAGATCGGTTATTTTGAGGGTGAGCATTGTCGTTTTAAAGAGGTGATTCGCCACGACGAATCAGAAAAAACAGCCGGCCTCAGGCCTGAAGATGAAGCCTTAAAAAGACGGGAAGCGATTCTCGCCCTGCTAGTGGAAAGGGCAATCCCACTCGCGGGGCTTTCGGCTCTTGTCGTGCGAGGTGGCCTTCTAAAACCTCTTTCTTCCGGTACTTATCTTGTAGATGAAAAGGTTTACAGGGATCTTGCCGAAGCAGTTTACGGCTGGCATGCTTCCAACCTGGGGGTAATCATCGCTCTGCCCCTGGCCGAAGATCTGAATATTCCCGTTTATACTGTTGACCCGGTTACTGTCGATGAGTTTGAAACACCGGCTCGTTATTCGGGGCTGAAAGACCTGTCGCGCGTGAGCATGTCTCATGCCCTGAATATGAAAGCGGTGGCCCGCCGGGCGGCAGTCTGGATGGATAAAGAGTATGAAGATATCAACCTGATAGTTGTTCACCTGGGCAGCGGTATTTCGGTTTCCGCTCACCGACGGGGCCGTATGATCGACGTCAACAACGCTAACGAAGAAGGTCCTTTTTCCATGGAACGGTGCGGCACTCTGCCGGCGCTGGGGTTGGTAAGGCTCTGTTTCAGCGGGAGGTTCAGCTGTGAAGAAATGATCAGACTGTTGACCTCCTGCGGCGGAATCTATTCTTATCTCGGAACCAAAGATTTCGCCCGGATCAGGCAAATGACATCTACCGGCAGCGATGAAGTGAAAGAAGTCGTTGAGGCCCTCATTTACCAGGTGGCCAAAGAAATTGGAGCGATGGCGGCTGTTCTGAAAGGTAATATTGACGGAATAGTCTTAACCGGCGGGATGGCCAGGGACCAGCAGCTGATTGAACGTATTACTGACCGAATATCTTTTATTGCCCGGGTCATTGTTATTCCCGGCGAGGAAGAGCTGGAAGCACTGGCCGCGGGTGCTCTACGCGTCCTAAGGGGTGAAGAAAAAGTTCTTTGTTATTGACATGCTTCCCGGATTTCTGTAAGCCAGAGGTTTATATCATCCGTTGGCGGGAGAGTGATGATAATGTCTTTTGAAAATTTTTACCAGGTTATTACTGCGGTTAAGGAGCTGCCTCCCTGTCGGCTCTGTGTTGCCGCTGCGGCCGAGGAAACAGTCCTGGAAGCGGTAAGAGACAGTCGCAAAGAAGGACTGGTTGATTTCGTCCTGGTTGGTCCGGAAGAGAAGATCTGGCGGATGGCCATGACCGTTAGCCTTAACCTGCAGGGTATCGAGATCATCGATGTAGCAGAACCTCTGGAGGCTACCCGCCGGGCGGTGAAGGAGGTTTCTGCCGGCCGGGCGGATATTTTGATGAAAGGGATGGTCAACAGCGCCGACTTTCTTCGGGCGGTTCTCAGCCCGGAGGGGGGCATGCACCGAGACTGCATCCTGAGTCATTTTGCTATTTATGAAGTGCCCGGTTATTATCGCCTGATCTACATGACCGATGGTGGTTTAAATATCAGCCCCAGTCTGAAACAGAAAAAAGCGATTCTTGGCAATGCGGTGGTTTTTTTGCATGCTATTGGCATTGCTGAACCGAAAGTAGCCGTTCTTTCGGCAAATGAAAAAGTCGATCCGAAAATGCCCGCAACTGTTGATGCCCTGGCTCTCAAAGAGATGGCTCCGCTGGCTTTCCCAGGAGCGGTAGTTGACGGGCCGACTCCCCTGGATGTAGCGGTCAGCTTTGAAGCCGCGCTTCATAAGGGGATTGATAGCCCGGTGGCCGGAAAAGCCGACCTACTGATGGTTCCCAACATTGAAGCGGGTAATATTCTTGGCAAGGCGATCATCTATTTCGCCGGGGGACGCATGGCCGGCCTGGTTCTCGGAGCAGCAAGGCCGGTAATTCTTACTTCCCGCAATGAACCGCCCATGGGCAAGATGGCTTCCATAGCTCTTGCTGCCTATTCGGTGGCCCGCAACCGCTAAGATTATTTTTCCCGGGTGTAATTTCTTTGACGCGGCGGATTTAGTCCGGGGTTATCATACCTTGTGCCGCCAGCCAGATGAAGGGCGGTTCTCTTGAAGTATAATCCCCCCGGTGTTTCTCCCTGGTGGGGTGAGGATACAGTCTTCGGGAGTCAATTCCAATTTTTATCCCGTCATCCCATGAGAGACGAGCCTGGCCCTGGAAAAGGGCAATCCAATCGTCTTGCTTCTGTTCATACCAGAAGCCTTCCGCGGAAGCCTGGCCGGTTGATACTATTTGTCCAATGGCTATTCTCCCGCCTGAAACCAGCACTTCAAGCAGCACTTTATTATCGGATTGCTTATTAATTTCATATAAATTTATCTTTAAGATCCCGCTGCTTTGCCTTATAATTAGGGATGCTCCGATAAAAGCGTTTTTCAAGAAAATATATAAGAACATATTAGCACAGCGATCATTTAGCGTGGCAATAGAATCGTTTGAATTGGTCATTACGGAATGAAAATAATCCGTGGTTGTTTTACATGTGAATGAATGCATCGAAATTTTGTTATAATAATATAATGTACAATAAAATGGTTAACTGAGGTAAAATGCGGGATAGGGGAATAGGGGAACAGTAATCGTGGTCCCGCCGTTTTTGCTATCGGTTGGACTATGGGGGACAGCATTGATGAGCCTGTCTGAACTGGCAGTTAAAAGGCCTGTAGCTACCGCGACAATCTTATTATTAATCCTGGTTATCGGACTGGTCAGTCTTTACCAGAGCCCGCTGGATTTGCTGCCCGACATTGAAGCACCGGTTCTGGCCGTTATTACAGGGTTTCCTGGTAGTTCGCCCCAGGAAATCCTGGAGCTGGTGACCAAACCGGTTGAAGACAGTGTCTCCGCTGTCAGCGGATTGACCGGTTTGAATTCCTATTCCCAGGAGAATTTATCCCTGGTTGTCCTCGTTTTTAACTGGGGTGCAGATGTCAAGCAGGTCCGGGAAGATGTCAGCGCCCGGATGGATCTGCTTTCTTTTCCCGACGGGGTGCAGAGGCCTCTGCTTCTTGAATTTGATCCCATGCTCATGCCCATAATGCAGCTCTCGGCCAGCGGGACTGGAGATGCCGTCACCCTGACCGAATGGTTAAAAGAAACGGCTTCACCGCGTCTTGAATCGATACTTGGTGTGGCCAGTGTCCAGGTCCAGGGGGGTGTGGAGCAGGATGTATTTATCCGCACATCGCCTGATACTATGGCTGAATATGAAGTATCATTTGAACAAATCGCCAATATTTTACAGGCAAGCCTGATGGATTTGCCTGCGGGCATAGTGGAACTGGAAGATCGCCAGGTCAGGATTCGTTTCATCGGCCGCTTTACCGAAATTGAAAAGCTCGGAGATCTGGTGGTCGGTTTCCAGGTTGATCAGGATAAACTCGAAGAAATGGTCGGCGAAGAGATAGACATCGATCTGAACCAGATGTTTGCCGGTGGAACAGGTTCTATCATTGCCGGCGGTATTCCCGAAGAAGTGCCGGTCCGGGAAATCTTCTGGGATGACATTTTTGCTCTCGACAGTGTTGTCCTTGATGGTTCGGATCTCATCATTCCCCTCAGCGAGAATTGGGTTCCCGAAGAGGGGAATGAAATAGAAGAGATACTGGATATATTTACCATTAATCCTGCTTTAAAATATGATCCGGACAGAAGAAGCCTGAATTTATCCCTGGCCGCTCTTGGCCGTCTACCCCTGCTGTCAGGCGAACTGGAAGAATCATCAATCATTTCTGATGATGAAGTCGCCCGGCTCGATGATTTCTGGATTATCGAAGAAGCGGTATGGGATAACGGCACACTGATTATTCCCCTCAACCCTTTGAAGATGAAAGAACAGAATATTGGAACCGCAGATCTGGAAGTCCTGGCGGAACGAGCACCCCTTATTACAAGGGCAACAAACACTTATTTGCTTGTTTCTCTCCATGAAGACTGGGATAGTGTTCGCAATCAGCCGATTTTCTCCACACCAGATTACGAAGCCTGGATGAACAACCTGCAGCAGGGGATTAACAGTAATATCAGCGGTGCTTCAAGGGTGCTCGAGGAAGACCTGAATGACATGGCCACGGCCATGGTTCTCAACTCCATGGGTTATGGAGAATCTTCCATGGGTGATCTGGAGCTTGATGGTGATTTCCCCATTACTCCTGTTACTCTCGAAACGGTTGCTGAAATAAAGCAGGATACTTATAATCCCACTACCATCACTCGTTTTAACCGCCAGCCCAGCATTAGCCTGGCCATCCAGAAAGAAGGAGATGCCAATACCGTTTTGGTGGCCCGTCGGATCAGGCAGGAGCTGGAAACGCTTGCCGAAGAAAGTGCCCTTGAATCGTCCCCTGTTGTTTTCAACACGATTTTTGACCAGGCAGAAGAGATCGAAAGAGCTCTTGCCGACCTGGCCTGGTCTCTGGCGGGGGGTGCAGTCCTTGCTGTCCTGGTGCTGATCGTTTTTCTTAAGAACTGGCGTACCACCATGTTCATTGGCTTAAGTATCCCTACGGCAATTATTGCCACCTTTACCCTGCTTTATTTCACCGATTTGACCATTAACTTGATGACTCTGGGTGGGTTGGCCCTTGCTGCCGGTATGCTGGTTGACAATGCCATCGTGGTCAGTGAAAATATTTACCGCCACTACCAGCTGGGAGAATCGCCCAATGAAGCCGCTGTTAGCGGAGCCAGAGAGGTTGCCGGAGCGGTAACCGCTTCCACCCTGACCACGATCAGTGTCTTTTTCCCCGTTGTTTTCCTCAGCGGGCTGGCCGGCCAGCTTTTCTGGGAGTTTGCTTTAACTGTTGCCTGTGCAATCCTGGCTTCTCTCCTGGTAGCCCTGACCGTTATACCGCTGCTCGCTTCACGCTCGCTTCAATCAGGCAGGGAACAGGACAAGCTAATTGTAAAACCACATCGCCTGCCTGGTTACCGCAATATGCTTTCCTTTTCTGTCAGCCGCCCCTGGTGGATAATAATCCTGGCTCTTTTATTCGTCGGCCTGGGCGTGATCGGTTACAATACCCTGGGGACCGATCTTTTCCCGTCGCCCGATGAATCGTCTTTCACAATTGACATAACCATGCCTCCCGGTGCTACCCTTACGGTAACCGATTCTTATTTGACAGAAATTGAATCTATTCTCGATGGCCGTGAAGAAATAAGTTCCTTTTCAAGCCGGGTTGGCGGGGCACAATTTATGGGTGTTGCTTCCGAAAGAGGCGTTTCCAACGAAGCTAATTTAAGAGCTGAGGTTGACCCCGCTTATACAGAGGAAATGGACAATATAATCGACGAGATCAGAAAAGAAGTGGAGACGGTACTGCCTGCAGAGGTGGAGGCGACATTTGCCCGTGAATCTCTCCTTGATACAGCCGGATTTGCTGTGCAGCTTGAACTGGTGGTTAGCGGGAACGATCTAAATACTGTCACAGCCATAACCCGTGATGCAGTCCAGATACTCGCCGGGCATCCTCATTTTACCGATATCCGCTCTTCAATGGAAGAAAATCGCCCGGAAGTGCACATCACACTTGATCAGGGAGAAGCTTTGCAGAAAGGTGTTACCCAGTTTCAGGTAGCTGCAATGGTACGTGAATCCCTGGAAGGTATACCGGTCAGCCGAATTGAGACAGACCAGGGTATTCTTAACGTGGTGCTGGGTTATCGTCAGGATACTTTCGAGACGCTTGAAGATCTAGGGCAGATCGGATTTTATTCACCTTCGGGAGAGTACCTGCATCTTGATGAAATAGCTGAGCTTACGGAGGATTATGGGCCGCTCAGTATTCCCCGGCAGGATCATCAGATAGTTGGTCAGATCGAAATCCAGTATTCTGAAATTGATCTGGGCACAGCAACAAACGAAGCAATGGAGATAGTCGATGATCTGAATCTGCCTCCGGGTTATGAAATTAAGGCGGCCGGTAGTTCCACCCTGATGGATGATGTGCTTTCGGAACTTCAGCTGGTCCTGGTAGTGGCCGCCCTGCTGGTTTACCTGGTCATGGCCGCCCAGTTTGAATCACTTTTGCATCCCTTTATCATTATCTGCAGCCTGCCGCTGGCTTATATCGGTGTTGTATTCGGGTTGATTATCACCGGTAATGCAATCAGTGTTCCCGCCTTGATCGGCATCGTTGTTCTCTCAGGAATTCTCGTTAATGACGGTATTATCATGGTCGACTTCATTAATCAGCAGAGACGTATATATGGGTTGCCCCTGGAAAAGGCAATAATCGAAGGAGCCTCTGCGAGGCTCCGTCCCATTCTGATGACTACAGCTACCACGGTGCTGGGGCTTCTTCCCCTGGCCATGGGTATCGGTGAAGGCGCTCAGCTGCAGGCGCCAATGGCTATTACCGTAATTGGAGGACAGATTACCGGGACTCTTTTACTTTTACTGGTTATTCCATCTATCTACAGGGTAACTACGAAAGAACAAAATACCGGGGTTGATCTTGCTTCAGCC
>CAZDKY010000001.1:0-24422 GCA_964506505.1 uncultured Syntrophomonadaceae bacterium | reverse complement strand
TATGTTAACCATCTACACCACAGCTCCATTTGCATAAATAAGTATACATAAGCGCCTTCAAAAAGTCAATACAATCGGCCAGCCATCATTGAAAAAAGCAGACCAGGCCCTTTATTCAATCAGCAATTTTGAAGATTTATCCTTCCCATTTTCTTTCCGGAGGCGTTTTTTTCTCTCTTCCTCCTCCGAGCTGTAATATATGATACTCTGCAGCTCAAGAGTGAGATCTGCATTGTGTACATAAACTCCTGGCGGCACTTTCAGCTTAATGGGAGCAAAATTCAGGATAGCCACCACACCATGGGCAGTAATGAGATTGGCGACACCCTGGGCATCTCCAGCCGGAACAGCAATGATAGCCACTTTGATCCGGTTCTGTTCCAGAAATTCTGCCGCTTCGTCGATGGGATAAATCCTGATATCGTCGATTTTTTTACCAACCAGGCGCGAATCTCTGTCAAATACCGCAGCAACATTTATATAAGGATTCTTGGCAGCATTATATCTGGTAAAAGCGGTGCCCAGATGTCCTGCACCAAATATAACGGTGTTAATAGTTTTATCGAGGCCAATTATATTGATTATTTTGTCCCGCAAAAAGGAGGTAGTATAACCTGCTCCTCTCGTGCCAAATGCACCGAAATAGGCCAGATCCTTACGAATCTGTTCAGCTGTAAACCCTGATTCTTTGCTCATTTGTTTCGAAGAGATAAGATCAATATCCCGTTCGAGTAGCTGATCCAGAATGCGCAAATAAATTGGCAACCTTTTGATAACTGACTTTGATATACTTATTTTAGGCACCGAACTACCTCCACTGCATAAACCGTTCTTCTTTCAACCGGTTTATGGGACAGCTCTCATTGTTTGCTGATTTCCAGCATTCCTTCCGCCCATCTTCTGAGCGTTTCTTCCTTTTTCCTGTCAATCCCGGTCATCTTATCCAATACGGTAAGAGCACGATCGATATACTTTGCTGCCTTTTGACCGGTATAAGACAGACCTTCACCGTCACGAACCAGAGTTGCTACCTGTTCCAGCTCTTCTTCATTGATTTTGTCCGTCTGCATATATTTAGAGATCAGTTCTTTGTCCCTGGAATCGCTGAACGAACGAATAAGAGGCAGAGTAATAACCCGGTTTTTCAGATCACTGTAAAGAGGTTTCCCGGTATCTTCGCCGTCCTCACTATAGTCCAGCATATCATCAATCAGCTGGAAAGCCATACCGGTATTGAACCCAAATTCAAACCACAGGTTCTGCAATTCATGGCTGTCACTGCGCAATATACTTCCAGCCTGGCAACAACCGGAAAAAAAGGCAGCGCTTTTCTTGCCAATCCACTGTAGATATAGTTTCTCCAAATCAGAAAGGGTAACCCTGGCAAACGCCTGTTGGAGTTCCCCTTCAGCCATATTTTCTACCACAGCCACTGTAATAGCCAGCAAATCCCATAAACCGAACTTGACAAATATTTTCAAGGCCTGGCTTAAGAAGTAATCCCCGGTCAGAACGGCTATTTTGTTGTTCCACTGCACATTAACAGTATCTCTGTCTCTTCGAAAAGAAGCCTGATCAATTACATCATCATGCAGCAAAGAAGCAGTGTGAATTAATTCAAAAGCAGTAGCCACATCAACAAAACCCTGCAGGTCCTTATCGGGACGATAAACAACAGTCAGGAAGAGAGCCGGGCGTATTCGTTTGCCTTTGCCATCGAGGACATAGTTCCCTACTTCCTGCACTTCAGGGCCGCCCTTGTTTATGATCTGCTGTAATTGTTGTTCAACCAGAACCAGTTCTTTTTCAACCAAATGCCATTTAGTTTCCATTTTAAGCCCTCTTCTCCTTTCTGTTTATAATATGTAAAAAATCGGCGAAAAGTAAAATTCGACATATATATGCAATATCCCTTTTTCCATTTATAAAGATCTCTTTAAAAATGATTTCTTTGTATCGCAATCAGCTCTGGCGGGATACCGGTTTTATTAAGCAGGTAAAGATGGACGGAGGAATAATGATCCGGATCAAGGGATCTGCACAGTGGCAGCAGCATTTCTTTTTCTTCCTGCCCTGCGGGATGGCCGGGGTACAGGACTATCATAACCACTCCTCCCGGCGCCAGCAATTCAAAGGCCGTTTTGAGGCTTTTTTCCGTTGTCTCCCGGGTTGTTGTAATTTCATGATTTCCCCCCGGAAGATAACCAAGGTTATAGATAACAGCATTGACCGGATCTTCAATATAATCTATCATATTTTCATGCCCATCGCATATACACCTGACCCGGTCGGTCAAACCTGCCTCTCTTAAAACCTGCTCTGTTCCTTTAAGGGCTTCTTGCTGGATATCAAAAGCATAAACCAGACCGGACGGACCCACTTTTTCGACCAGGAAAATGGTATCCTTCCCGTTTCCGGCTGTAGCATCGACAACCCGATCGCCCGCCTTAATAAAGGGGTCGGCAAAATGATGAGAAAGATCAGTTATCTGCTGTAATCTGATTGCAGTCATACGTTCCTTCTCCTTTCATCTGATCCTTTTTACTTCTAATATTTTTCAATTTGCGAATCAATAATTCTAATTTCATTTTCCTGATCCAGAAAATCAATGATCTTTTCCATGATCCGGTCAGCTCCCGCACCGTTGTAACAAATTGCCGCGATACCCAGTTCGGAACGTTGCCAGAGATCTTGACAGCCGATTTCTGAAACGGATATGTTGAAACGATTGCGAAGGCGCTGGATAATGCTCTGCAGAATTTTCCGTTTTGCCTTCAGGGAACATGAACCCGGTATGTGCAGGTTGAGAACACCAATCGCCACCCTCATTCAATCACCCCTGTATCATGAAAAAATATCAGAAATTATGTTAACCTGTGGAAGGGACATTCCCCCTCCCCCATTTACTAAAATTACTGCGGGTTAAATGCCCTCTGTTCTCTGCAAGTTTTTCTTTCTCAAGAAAGGGCACAGTAACCTGTGCCCTTCTAATTATAAATTATAAGCCAGCCTTTGTTCCCGCTCTTCAATGATTACTGGAGAGATATTTTTTCAACAGATCCCATAGTACCTGGGGCTTGAAGGGCTTGGTCATATAATCATCCGCACCCAATGCCATCGCTCTCTGTTTATCCTCTTCTTCGGCTTTCGCTGTAAGAATTATGACCGGGATGTTTTTTTTTGCTTCATCTCCCTTGACAGCTTTCAAAACTTCAAAACCATCAACTTTTGGCAACAGCAAATCAAGAAGAATCAGGTCCGGAGATTCCCGGTTAATATACTGAAGGGCTGCTTCGCCGTCTTCCACAATATCAACATGGTATCCTACTGCATCAAGACAGGTACGCACGCCAAGGATAACATTTTTTTCATCTTCAACCAGCAGAATTCTCTGGGACATCAATTATCCTCCTTTGGTTCATCATCAGGTACATTCACCGATTCGTCTCCCCGGTAAATCGGGAAAGTAAAAGTAAAAGTAGTCCCTTCTCCCACTTCGCTATCCACCCAGATTTCTCCACCATGAGCCATGACAATGTCCTTGGCGATCGCCAGGCCCAACCCAACACCGCCGCCGGCTTTTTTCATATCTGGCCCTCTCACCTGAACATACTTCTTGAATATTTTATCCTGGTGTTCTCTGGGGATGCCACAGCCGGTATCTTCAACAGAAAAGAAGAGGCGATTTCTGCGCTGTCTGGCACGCACAGTGATGGTGCCACCGGGATCGGTATAACGCATGGCGTTACCTACCAGGTTGGCCAGAATCCACACTGATTTATTGAAATCAGCAATGACCGGTGGCAGTTCAGGAGGCAAATCGGTAATCAATTCAACTCCCTGTTTTTCCGCCTGTATTCGCAGGGGACGAACAGCCTCGTTGACCAGATCGGCAACATTGGTCGGTTCTGTTTCCACATAGATTGTCCCTGATTCAATGCGAGAAAGTTCCATCAGGTTGTCAATGAGCCGGCTCAACCTTTCACAATCGGCCCCGATCGCTTCCAGAACTTCTTTTCCACGAGGGGTGAGGTCTCCTAGCATACCTTCCTTAAGCATCTCCACCCCGACAATGATCGTGGTAAGCGGTGTTCTGAATTCATGAGATACGACGGAAACAAAATCAGTTTTTATTTTTTCCATTTCGTGAAAACGTGTCACATCGGTAAACTGGATCAGGGCACCCCAGAGGTTATGATTATCGAAAATAGGATTAATGGCTATTTTAAATAAATATCGTTTATTAAGGCGCTTTACTTTTACTGAGGCTTCTTCATAAGAGCATTCCAAGGGTTTCCCCTTCTCAAAGACGTTCTGCAGCAGACCTTCCAGTTTTTTAATACCCGTAAGCTCGATAACAGCCTGATCCAGAGCCGATTCAAAATCGGTATTAAAAAATTCAACCGCTTTTCGATTAAGCCAGGCAATCTTCAATTTGTTATCAACCAGGAATACGGCATCATCTAAATTGTCAGTTACTCTTTCGAGACTTATGCAGTCCGGCAATCTACTCAATTCCACACCTGCCCTTCTGAAAAACTTTTGTCATCGGTGTGACTAAACATGTTTTTGCTCTCCAATTATACCATTATAAGGAGTTATTGAAAAGACGACTATTCCTTTTACCTGTGTGGAGGGACAAAGGATGCCCTTGGGTTAAAATTCTTAATATCATTTCTCAATAATGATTTTTTAGAACCTTCTTGAAATGACCCGTTTACCCGGCTATTTTCTGATATACTGATCAAGATGCAGTCCATCTCTAACCGTGGGGTGATTGTCAATGCTAACAACTATCGCTTTTATTATTGCTCTTATTCTCTTTTTGGTCGGCCTGGCCGGTACAATACTGCCGGGCCTGCCCGACTCTCCTTTAATCTGGTTGGGGATGTTCGTTTACGGCTTGATAGCCGGTTTCGACAACCTCGGCCCCTGGTTTTTCATGGGACAGGCTTTGATTGCCCTAACCATAATGGGGATTGATTACCTTTTCACAGCACTAGGCAGCCGTTATTTAGGAGGAACAAAAGCCGCTTTTTGGGGGGCTGCTTTCGGCCTCCTGATCGGCCTGTTTTTTATTCCGGCAGGCCTGCTGATAGGCCCTTTTCTCGGGGCCGCTGTTTTTGATTTGCTGTCCAGGCGTCAAACCGGAAAAGCCATAAAGTCAGGCTTTGGCGCAACCCTCGGTATTTTAGGAGCTTTGCCCGTTAAACTGCTGCTGGAAGCGGTTATGATCGCATGGTTTATTTTCAGAATTATTTAAGGCCGCACTTAATTTGTATACAATATTTTTAACTTAGCAGGAATTAAGAATATCGAATCGAATATTTTATTTATTGAATATCGCGCTTTAAGCGCAAAAGGAGGAAATATATCTTGGAAAAAGTGTGGCTGAATTATTATGAATCTGGAGTGCCTCACAGTATTGATTACCCCAAGCATAATCTTTATGAATTATTTCAAAAAGCAGCTCAGACATATAAAAGCAATCCGGCGGTCAGCTTTATGGGTCGTGAAATGACTTACGGTGAAATGCATGACAAGGTACGGAGTCTGGCCTCTGCTCTGTCCGATCTGGGAATCAAAAAAGGGGACCGTGTAGCTATTCATCTGCCGAACTGTACACAATTTCCCATCGCTTATTTTGCCGCCCTCGCTATCGGCGCCATAGTTGTCCCCTGCAACCCTCTTTATGTAGCCCGGGAAATGGAATATCAACTGAAAGATTCAGGAGCTGAAACAATTATTACCCTGACCCGCTTTTACAAGATGATCAAAGACATTCAATCGAAAGCCAACCTGAAAAATATTATCGTTTCAAACATCAAAGACTACTTCCCCGGATTTCTCAGCTTCCTTTATACTGTGGCCAAAGAAAAAAAAGAAGGCGACAGAGTGGAAATTGCCAGCGAAGACTATATTTTTAGTGAATTGATTGATAAGTACAGCGGCAAAACACCTCCCACGGTCGATATAAGTCCCGATGACCGGGCCCTTTTTCTTTACACCGGTGGCACGACCGGTCGATCCAAGGGCGCAATTCTGCTGCATCGCAATCTTTCTTCCAATATGTTCCAGGTTAAAGCATGGTGTAGCGACTACGAGGAAGGGAAAGAAACTATTCTCGGGGTTCTGCCTTTCTTTCACAGCTACGGCCTGACCACCGTTCTGAACCTGGGCCTGATGAACGGAGGTAAGCTGGTCCTCCTCCCTCGTTTCGTCCTGGCCGATGTACTAAAAACAATTGACAAGCAGAAACCAACCCTTTTCCCCGGGGTACCAACTATGTATGTAGCCATTAATAACGCTCCCGATCTGCAAAAATATGATATCAAGTCAATTCGGGTCTGCATCAGCGGAGCCGCTCCCCTGCCGGTAGAAGTTCAGAAAGTATTTGAGCAAAATACGGGCGGAAAACTGGTTGAGGGTTACGGACTTTCCGAGACCTCACCGGTTACCCATGCCAACCCTGTTTACGGCAAGCGCAAAGCAGGTAGCATCGGACTGCCTGTCCCTGATACGGATTATAAAATTGTTGATGTAGAAACAGGTAAAAAAGAAATTCCCGTTGGGGAAATCGGCGAACTTTGCGTCCGCGGTCCACAGGTAATGGAAGGCTATCTGAATATGCCCGACGAAACGGCAGAAAGCCTGCGTGACGGCTGGTTTTATACCGGAGATATAGCTAAAGCCGACGAAGAAGGGTATACATACATAGTTGATCGGAAAAAAGACATGGTTATCGCCGGTGGATTCAACATCTATCCTCGCGATGTAGAAGAAATCCTTTTTGCCCATCCCAAAGTGATGGAAGCAGCAGTGGCTGGAATTACCGATCCCTACCGCGGCGAAACTCTGAAGGCATATGTTGTCCTCAAGGAATCGCAAACCATGACAGAAGAAGAAGTAATCAGCTACTGCAAGGAAAATCTTGCTGCTTATAAAGTACCAAAACTCGTTGAATTCCGCAAGGAACTGCCAAAAACAATGATCGGGAAAGTTCTCCGGCGCATGCTGAAGGAAGAAGAAGAGAAAAAAATGCAGCAATAGCGACAATGAAATGTCCTATGCAAAATAAGTGTTTAAAAAAGGTAATCAAAAAGGCGAAGCCTGGAATAGGTTTCGCCTTTTAATTAAGCGTAGATATCCTTCCTCTTTTTCCCGTAGGCTAGCTCTGAGACCACCTCACACTTCCCCGAAACCGGGTGTAATCAATGTTGAGGTTGTTCCGGGTTATCTGGCATTTCAACGAAACTGCCTTATTTTGTCATGTGCGCCGACAGGACAGCACGGGCCTTTTGCAGCTGTTCCGCAACTGCCGCCGATGCCGTACCTCCCCGGCTAAGTCGGGCTTCCACAACCTTAACCGGATCAAGGAGCGCTTCTATATTTTCGGCCAGGGCAGGATGAAAACGGGCTCTCTGGTCGAGCGTCAGCTCTTTTAATCGATTATTTTTTCGGCGGCAGAAAGCAATCAACTGCCCGACAGTTTGATGAGCTTCCCGAAATGTGCAGCCCCGGCGCACCAGGTAATCGGCCATGTCGGTAGCACAGAGATAATCGTCGTCAACTGCTTCTGCAAGCCTCTCCCGGCAAAAGACCATTGTTCCCAGCATTCCGCTCAGGGGCGGCAGCAAGTTCTTGAGGGTATCAACAGTGTCGAAAAGGCCTTCCTTGTCTTCCTGCAGATCTTTGTTGTAAGCCAGTGGCAACCCTTTTAAAACAGTTAGTAAACCAATGAGACTTCCGTAAATTCTCCCGGTTTTTCCCCGGATCAGCTCAGCCACATCAGGATTTTTTTTCTGAGGCATCATGCTGCTGCCGCTGGTATAAGAATCATCCAGCTCAATAAAACCAAATTCAACGGAGGACCAGATGATTATCTCTTCACACAAACGGCTGAGGTGCATTACGGCAATCGCGGCAAAGGCTAAAAATTCAACCAGATAATCCCGATCGCTGACTGCATCAATACTGTTCTCATACAGACGGCTGAACCCAAGATAAGCAGCCACCTGCTCCCGGTCTATATCAAAACTAGTTCCTGCCAGCGCTCCCGCTCCAAGCGGCATCAGATCGATCCGCTCTAAAACTCCTGCCAGTCTCTGCCGATCCCTTTCCAGCATCCAGAAATAAGCAAGCATATGATGGGCCAGTAAAACCGGCTGGGCACGCTGGAGGTGTGTATAACCGGGCATCAAAATATCCTCATGTTTTTCAGCCATTCCGACAATAACTTCCTGCAGGTGCTGCAACCCTTCATCGATGCGCTTGCATTCATCCCTGAGATAAAGGTGCATATCGAGAGCAACCTGGTCGTTACGGCTGCGGGCGGTATGCAAACGGCCACCGTCAGGCCCCACTTTTTCTATAAGCCGCTTTTCAATATTCATATGGATATCTTCAAAAGAAAGATCATAGGGAAAAGAACCGGCGGTTATTTCTTCAGCGATCTCTTCCAGGCCTCCGCGCAAAAGGGCTTCTTCGTCAGCACCAATTATAGAACGGGAGGCAAGCATACTCAGGTGAGCAAGACTACCCTTTAAATCATGAAGACCAAGTCGGCGGTCAAAAGGCAGAGAAGCGGTAAAATCGAGGACCGCCGGGTCCATTTCTTTTTGAAAACGCCCCTGCCATGGTTTTTTCAGTTTTTTTGCACCTCCTGCAGTTCTTTTTTTTGTTTCCGATCCATAATTCCTTTAATCTTCAGGGGCAATCCGTAAAGATTAATAAAGCCCTGGGCATCTTTCTGTTCAAAGAGATCGTCAGACTCAAAAGTGACCATACCATGATGATAAAGAGTGTTTTCTGACTCTCTCCCGACAACGCAGACATTGCCCTTATAGAGTCTCAGGGTTATAGTCCCATTTACCAATTCCTGTGTCTTGCTGATAAAACCATCGAGTGCCTCACGCAAGGGAGTAAACCAGAGACCGTAATAAACCAGTTCCGCATATTTAAGAGCCATGTTCTCTTTAAAATGATATGTTTCCCGATCCATGGTATACTGCTCCAGTTCACGATGGGCATAGGCAATAACCGATCCGCCCGGGGTTTCATATATACCACGCGACTTCATGCCGAGAAGCCTGTTTTCAACGATATCGACTCTCCCCACGCCATTTCTTCCGGCAATCTGATTTAATTTATCAACCAGTTCCACCGGCGCCAGTTTAACTCCATTCACACTGACAGGAATACCCTGTTCAAACCCAATAGTCAATTCTTCCGGTTCATCCGGGGCATCCACGGGATCGCAGGTCAACCTGAACATATCTTTATCCGGTTCAACAGCCGGATCTTCGAGGATCCCCCCCTCGAAACTGATGTGCCAGATGTTGCGATCAATACTGTAGGGTTCTTCGGCAGTAGCCGAGATCGGAATGCCGTGTTTTGAAGCGTATTCCATGCAGTCGGTCCGAGACCGCAGATCCCATTCCCGCCAGGGGGCAATTATCTTCATGTAAGGATTAAGCGCCTTTATGGCAAATTCAAAGCGTACCTGGTCATTTCCTTTACCGGTCGCTCCATGAGCAATGGCTTTCGCCCCCACCTTTTCGGCAATCTCAACCAGCTTTTTGCCAATCAGGGGACGGGCGATTGCTGTGCCAAGCAGGTATTTGCCTTCATAAATTGCTCCCGACCGGACCATGGGGAAAATATAGTCCCTGACCAGTTCTTCTCTCAGGTCTTCCACGAAAGCTTCGCATGCTCCTGTTTTGATAGCCTTTTCTTTCAGACCTGTCAGTTCACCATCCCCCTGTCCGACATTGGCAGTCAGGGTAACAATGTCATATCCGTATTTTTCCTGGAGCCACTTAACGATAACTGAGGTGTCAAGTCCACCCGAATAAGCCAGTACTACTTTTTCTCTGGTCATAAATATCTCCTCCTAGGTTTTTTGATGATCATTATTTAACATTCTTTGAGCGCACTGCCGATTATATCTATCCCTTCCTGCAGCTCATCCATTGTGATAATCAACGGCGGCAACAAACGCAGGGTGGTATCCCCAACCGCATTGATCAAAAGCCCGTTAGTAATGCACTTTTCATAAATTTGACGGGCTACCGGTTTTTTCAGTTCGAGAGCACACATCAGTCCCAGGCCACGGTATTCAGCAGCAAGATCCGGGTAAGATGAAATTAATTTTTCCAGGCCTTTCTTTAAATAGAGCCCTTTTTCGTGCACGTCATCCAGGAACCCTTCTGTTAAGATAATCTTCAGGACAGCCATGGCAGCGCTGCAAACCACGGGGTTTCCGCCGAAAGTGGAAGCATGGTCGCCAGGTTCAAATACTGAAGTATAATCTTCCGCTGCAACCAGAGCTCCGATGGGTAAACCTCCTCCCAGTCCTTTGGCTACTGCCATCAGGTCCGGCCGGACGCCCCAGTTTTGATGAGCCCAAAGCTTACCGGTCCGGCCCATACCGCTCTGAATCTCGTCAAAAATCAGAAGGATCCCCTCACGGTCACAAAGTTCACGCAGCCCTCTGATAAAGTTTTCTTCGGCAACATAGATACCGCCTTCACCCTGGACCGGTTCGATCAGGATTGCCGCAGTTTGATTATCAATCAAAGAGGCAAAAGATTCGAGATCATTATAAGTGGCATAAGAGAATCCCTCCGGCAGGGGATTAAAATGTTCACGATATTTCAGCTGGCCGGTAGCAGTCAACGCCGCGAGAGTCCTGCCGTGGAAAGAACGCTCTGCTGATATGATCTTAAAACGGCCCGGTTTATACCGTCGCGACAACTTGATGGCCGCTTCAATTGCTTCAGTTCCACTGTTGGCAAAAAATACTTTACCACCGGGCATAGTATTTTGAATCAACTGCTCGGCCAGTTTAACCTGGGGAACTGAGTAATAAATATTCGAAACATGGCTTAAAGTTCCAGCTTGTTTACAAATTGCTTCCACTACCTGTGAATGACAGTGCCCGATAACATTAACTGCCAGGCCACCCAGTAAATCAAGGTATTTTTTACCCTCTTTATCCCAAACGTATACTCCTTCTCCCCTAACCAGGCAGGGCGTCAGACCGGGTTTGCGATTATAAGTATTGATAATATATTCCGCTTCCTGTTGTTCGGTTCTGCTCATCTACTTTTCCCCTTTCTTTATCTTTTACCTGGTGACCATTGTTCCAATACCGGCATCAGTAAATATTTCCAGGATCAGAGAATGCTCTATTCGACCATCAATAATGTGCGTCCGTCGTACACCGCCGTCCAGGGCCATAAGGCACGATTCAACCTTGGGAATCATTCCACCGTTTATCTGCCCATCCGAGATCATATCCCTTATTTCTTTCCTGGTTATTGAAGAGATGAATTCCCGTTCTCTCTCTTCGTTTTCTTTGTACACTCCGTCTACATCAGTAAGAACGATCAGTTTTTCCGCCTTCAGTGAAACAGCAAGTTCGCCGGCCACATGGTCAGCATTAATATTAAGGCTCTCTCCGTTCAAGCCGGCACCGATTGAAGAAAGCACTGGAATATAACCGCTTTCGCTGACAGTATGAATCAGTGATGGATTGACCTGGATAATCTCGCCAACACGCCCCAGGTCAACAATCTCTGATCCCTCATCATTTTCAATAATCAGCCCTTCCTTGCGCCTGGCCTGCAATATGCCGGCATCACGTCCGCTCAAGCCGACTGCCATTCCACCATGGCGGTTAATGAGACTAACAATATGTTGGTTTACCTTGCCCATGAGGACCATCTCTACTATTTCCATCGTTTCATCATCGGTTACCCGTAAACCATTTATAAAGTTCGGTTTTTTACCAAGTTTTTCCATTACAAGGTTAACTTCTTTCCCCCCGCCGTGCACCAAAACAGGCTTAACTCCAATATACTTCAGCAGGATCAGATCGAGGACCACAGATTCCATCAATTTACTGCTGACCATCGCCTGCCCACCGTATTTAATGACAAAATATTTACCGGAAAAAGCCCGCATGTAAGGAAGAGCTTCAACCAGCACTTCCGCCTTGGGTATACTGCGCATTGCTTCCTGGTTCATTTCATCACCCGCTTTCCATCCGCTTCGTTCAGGAACGGTAACTACTGTTTATATTTATATACTCATGACTTAAATCAGTACCCCGGGCTGTTACTTCTACCGGGCCGCTTTTCAGATCAATTAAAACCGAAATATTTTTCCTGCCCAGTGTTTCTTTCATTTTTGCTTCATCGAAGGATACTGCACAACCGTCGGCCGCGACCTGGTACGGCCCGATAAAAATATCCACACGGTCGGGGGCAAAATCAACTCCCGCGTAACCAAGAGCAGTGATAATCCGACCCCAGTTGGCATCCTCTCCGTAAAAAGCAGTTTTTACAAGGGGAGAATTAAGAACTGTCCGGGCCATCATCCTGGCTCCACTTTTTTCCGGGGCACCGGTTACGGTAACAGTGATCAATTTGGTTAGTCCTTCGCCGTCTTCGACAATTTGCAGGGCCAGTTCACCGCAAACATGATTGAGCATTTCTTTGAAAGTTCTGAGCAGCTCACCCTTTTTTTCTATTTCAACACCGGCAGCACCGTTGGCCAGAATAAGGGCCGTATCATTGGTCGAAGTTTCCCCGTCAACAGTGATCAGGTTAAAGGAATCGTCTGTTGTTTCATTGAAAAGAGCCTGCAGAAACGTCCTCTCAATCTTCGCATCGGTCACCAGGAAAGCAAGCATGGTAGCCATGTTGGGGCAGATCATTCCTGATCCCTTGGCAATGCCGGCCAGGTAAAACTCCGCTCCCGGGACAGCACAGCGGCAGGCGCTCTGTTTTATGCTGGTATCAGTAGTTAAGATTGCTTCGGCAACATCAGTATCGAACTGAGGTCCCCTGCCTAATCCAACTGCAGCATTCTTAATCCCCTCTTTTACAGTATTTATGGGCAAAGGCACTCCGATTACTCCAGTTGAACAAACAAGGACCTGCCGGGCATCTATATGAAGAGCTTCTGCAGCAGTGGCAGCCATTTCTTCAGCATCTGTTTGCCCGCGTTCCCCGGTACAGGCATTGGCATTGCCGCTGTTGACCACGATCGCCCTGATGGGGTTTTCAAGGCGCGTTCTGCACAAATTTACGGGCGCTGCCTGGACCAGGTTGCGGGTAAAAACACCTGCTGCCGCCGTATTAATACCGCTGTAGACTAAAGCCAGATCTTTTTTTTCTTTTTTCAGGCCACAGTGTAACCCTACCGCCTGGAAACCGGCGGCGGTCGTTAAATTCCTGCTTTCTATTTTCATCCAATTCTTTGTCTCATTCAATGCGGAAATCCCCCTTGGGCGAATGATCGCCTCTAAAATTATGTTTTAATTGTTAATGTTGCTGCAACATCGACCGTGGGTTCATCTTCTAAAACGGCACCTGGTCCAGACCGGTTGTCTCCGGAAAGCCGAACATGATATTCATATTTTGGACAGCCTGCCCCGATGCCCCCTTAACCAGGTTATCTATTGCCGCCAGGATAATTAGCCTGCCTGTCCTGCTATCGAGCCGGCAGGCCAGATCGCAAAAGTTACTGCCGCGGACAAATCTCGTTTCCGGCAGTTCAGGCCGCTCAAAATAGCGGACAAAGTGGGAATTACCATAAAAATTTTTGTAGATCGCGGTCAGATCGTTTTCATTCCAATCACCTGCTGGATAAGCATAAATGGTGCTCAAAATACCGCGGACCATGGGCACAAGATGAGGGACAAAAGTAACCTGCAGTTTGCTGCCGGAGAAACGTCCCAGCTCCTGTTCAATTTCAGGGGTATGCTGATGTGCGGCAACCCGGTAGGCTTTAAAGTTATCGCTGCATTCCGGAAAGTGGGAAACCTGTTTCGGTGAACGTCCTGCTCCGGAAACACCGGTTTTGGCATCGATAACAAGACCATCTTTTTCAACAACCTTTTCTTTTAGCAATGGAGCAAGGGCAAGCAGGACTCCTGTGGGGAAACAGCCGGGATTGGCCAGCAATTTGGCTTTCCGAATATCTGAGTTATATAGCTCTGGTAAACCGTACACTGCATCCTGCAATTTTTCACTGCAGGGGTGTTCCCTTTTATACCACTGCGGGTATAAGGCCGCATTTTTCAAGCGAAAATCAGCACTTAAATCGATAACACGAAAATCCCTCTCCAGCAAATCGGGAACAACCGGTGCCGATTGGCCGTGCGGAAGGGCACAAAAAATAATATCAGTATCGTCAGGAATCCTGTCAACATTCATATGCTGCAGCCTCTGGTCAATCTGACCGTAAAACTGAGCATGAACAGCGCTCAGCTTCTGTCCGGCATATGATTCCGAACTGAGAAAAACTATTTCCGCTTCCGTATGGGCATACAGCAGGCGTACCAGTTCCATACCGGTATAACCTGTTGCTCCCAGGATAGCTGCTTTAATCATTAACATACCTCCTCAAAAAAAAACCTCTCGCCCTTTAAAGGACGAGAGGCTCGCGTTACCACCTTTATTGATCGGCTAATTAGCCGATCCTCTCAAACCGTTTTCACGAAAAACGGCCTTGATAACGGTATAAAACCGGGCCAGCCTACTCACCGGTACATCGCCGGCTTCAGCTGCCGCCTCGGGGGTGCGCTTCACCGCCTGCTTTCGGTCCGGACTTTCACCAACTCCGGCTCGCTAATACCTCCACACAACGGATACTCTCCCCGTCAAGGGCTTTATAATATTGTTTAAGATTTTATTACATGTCCTTTTTTATGTCAAGGGATTTTTTATTATTTTTGTGGTTATTACGTGATAATGTCACCTATGGAAAGCAGGGTTTTAATGTCACCCTAAGAATGTTCAGGGAAAATGTCATTATGAAAAAAGGAGGGCATCGACAAAAGCCTGCGGGTCAAAAAGAACAAGATCTTCTATTTTTTCTCCCAGGCCAACAAAACAGACCGGAATTTCAAGTTCATCCTGAATACCTATAACAATCCCACCTCTGGCAGTCCCGTCCAGCTTGGTAAGGATGATGCCATTCAACGGTAAAGCCCTGTTAAAGTGCCGGGCCTGAGCAATGGCGTTCTGACCGGTGGTGGCATCAATTACCAGGTATACTGCATGCGGAGCGCCGGGATGATTGCGATCGATTACGCGGTATATTTTATTCAGCTCTTCCATTAAGTTATACTTGCTATGCAAACGCCCGGCTGTGTCACCAATAACAACATCGGTATTCCTGGCCCTGGCCGCATTTACAGCATCGAAGAAAAGCGCTGCCGGATCAGATCCGGTCTGCTGTTTGATCAAATCCGCATCTGCTCTTTTAGCCCATATTTCCAGCTGTTCGGTTGCCGCCGCCCGGAAAGTGTCGCCGGCAACCAGCATTACCTTTTTGCCCTGTTCCCTGTAGTAATTGGCCAGCTTAGCTGCCGCTGTTGTCTTGCCTGAACCGTTTACACCGACTAACAAAATTATGTGAGGGCAATTATCGGCCAGAGAAGGGCTGTTGCCCAAGGTCAGGCGCTCGATAAGGATTCCTTTTAATAGATTCTTTACTTCCGTTCTTTCTTTCAGTCCAAGAGCACGGGCTTTTTCTTTCAATGCCGCTACAATCTGCAGGCTGCCGTTGACACCGACATCTCCGGTTATCAGTGTTTCTTCAAGATCTTCATAAAATAAATCGTCCAGTTCTCCCGCTCCAAATAAATTCCCCAGGCGATTGACAAACCCGGCTTTGCTGCGGGCAAGGCCGGCAGAAAATATTTTTATTAAGCTCAAAACAATTCATTTCCCTTCAACAATTAATTGTCCTCCAGTTTCAGTGAAACCAGTCTTGACACACCAGGTTCAGGCATAGTCACCCCGTAAAGCACTCCTGCCTCTTCCATCGTTCGCTTACGGTGAGTAATGAGGACAAACTGTGCTCTCTCTGCCGATTGCTTTAAGAATTTCGTAAAACGGGAGAGATTGGCATCATCCAAAGTTGATTCTACTTCATCCAGAAGATAAAAGGGCGCCGGTTTAAAACGGAGAATAGCAAATACAAGGGCAATGGCGGTGAGAACTTTTTCACCGGCCGAAAGCAAGGTTATATTCTGCAGTTTTTTCCCCGGTGGCTGGGCAACAATATCAATGCCCGATTCAAGGATATTATCCGGATCAGTCAATTTTAAAATAACCTGTCCGCCTTCAAATAGCTCTTGAAAGGTTTCGCCTAAATTTTCCCGCACCTGTTCAAAAGCCTGCTGGAAATAATGCTCCATACGTCGATCTATTTCTCCAAGCACTTTTTTCAAAGAAGCTTCGCCTTTCTGCAGGTCTTCTTTTTGTTCTTTCAAGAAATTGATCCGTTCTTCCAGCCTCTCCAGTTCTTCAATAGCCCCCAGGTTTACTTCTCCCAGCACCTCCAGATCTTCTTTCAGACTTTCTACCATCTGGCGTCCCTCATCAGGATTAAAACCGTCTTCCAGGGGCACTGTTTCGAGGGTCTTAAACAGTTCTTTGAATCGCATTTCCTGGTAATTTAGTTCAGTCTGCAGTCTGGTCTGCTCCACTGAAAAATGTTTCTCTCTCTTCTCCTGACGGTCAACCCGGTTCTGGCTCCGCCGCCTTTCTTCTTCCAGATCTCTTATTTCCGCTTCCAGTTCATTCAACCGGTGGTTTCTTTTCTCCACTTCTTCAATCAAGGCAGCCTTTTCTTCGGTGAGATTATTTATTTCTGTTTCAATATTCTTCTGATCACTGAGATTGCGGAATAAAATTTCTTCATGTTTGTCATTTTCAAGTCCTATCTCTTTAATCTCATCCGCCGGTTTGCCTGTGTTTATTTTAATTTCTTCTAACTTGTTCTCCAACATGTCCCGCTGTTCACTGCAGCTGCTTAGTTTTACGAGCACTTCAGTTTTACTTTGTTCAAGAGTATTTTTCTGCTCCAGGTATTGCCGGTACTGTTCCCTTGTTCCCAGCAGCGCATTTTCAAGTTCTTTGACTTCTTTATCCGCCTCACATATTTCTCGCTGTAAATTCTGCAGACGTTCTTCAAGTTCACTTTCTTCCCGGTCATAATCGCCGTACTGTTTACTGGTCACCTGAAGACGATCATTAACCGCTTTTTGCTCTCGTTCCAGAGAGGCTCTTTCTTTCTGAAAATCCTCAATTTTTGTTGCTATCTCCTGCCGTTGGGATACAATTTCGGCGAATTGTTCTTTTTCAGCGGATAAACTATGATCCAGGGTATTTATATCGCTGTTTATTTTCGACAGTTCCCGGTTTACAGTCAGCTGCTTATTATTCAGAGATTCTATATCTTTACGCCTTCCAAGAGGCATACCGGCGGTATTGCGGCGGGGTAGGCTTCCGCCCCTGATCACTCCACCCGGACTGATCACTTCTCCATCCAGGGTGACAATGCGACAGCTCTGTTTGAGGAATCGGGAAGCCTTTGATGCATCTTCCAGAGTACAACAGACAAGAGTGGAAGCAAGCAGATAGTCAACAGCCGGACGGTGCAGCGCTTCAGTTTTAACCAATTCTGAAGCGCGCCCGACTACACCTGCAAGGTCCTGCCAGCCCGGAAATCGATCCAGGGGATCAGCAGCACGGTGGATAACATCCAGAGGCAGAAAAGTGGCCCACCCACCCTTTTTCTCTTTCAAATAATGAATTGCTTTATGAACAGATTTTTCCGTTTCGGCTACCAGGTACTGCATTCCGTTGCCGAGAGCAGCTTCTACAGCCTGCAGATGATCTTCATCTACAGAAATCAACTCGGCTACCGGACCCAAAATGCCGGGTATCGAAGAACGAGCCTGCATCACTTCTTTAACGCCACGGTAATAACCGGAAAGAGCAGCATCCTGTTCTTCAAGCAAGCTCAACCTGCTTCCGATGCCGGAAAGTTCTTCCCTTTTCGACCGTTTTTCTTCATACAAAGAGTTCAATTTCTTTTCTTTTTTTTCTATCCGGGCAGACAGCTGGTTTTCTTTAATTTCATTCCTGGAAAGGCCCTTACTATGTTCCTCTATCTTCGCTGAGAGGGTAGAAGCCGATTCTTCAAGATCCGCCAGTGTTTTCTGGAGAGCTGATTCTTCTTCCTGCAGCGCTATTTTCTGATGATGCATCCGTTCCAGCTGTCTTTTCACTTCATCCACAGCTGATAATGCCGCTTGTCTGCGGGCGCCGATTAAATATATCTTCTCCTGCTGCCTTTCCACCTCTCCAGGCAGGGTGCCAGCTTCAAGTCTGGCCAGATGATCCTCGATTTGGTGGCGTTCCTTTTCCAGGTCATTCAGCTGTTCTTTTTTAATTCCCAGTTCTTCTTCTGTTTTTTCTTTCTGGGAAGACAGTTCCTTCATCAACAACTCAAGCTGCTTGACCCGTTGTTTATTCTGTTCAATTTGTTCACGATACCGCTCTTCCCGCTCACCAAGCAATATCTTTTCGTTCTCTTTTTGTTCCAGGGAACGAGAGACAAGAGACAGCTTATTTTCTTTTTGCTTTCTGGCAGCCTGTTCTTCCTGTAATTTAAGTCTACGTTCCTGGAGCTCTTTTTCATCCAGCCCACTGCGGGCTGCGGAAGAAAAAAGAGCATCCCGCACAGACTGCAGCTGTTTCTCTACTCTGGCAAGCTGTTCTTGCGAGCTGATAAGGTCAAATGAACGAAGCTTTTTTTCTGCCGTTTCGATTTTCTTTTTAAGCTCGCGATAACGTCGGGTAACTTCCGCCTGTTCCCGAAGCGGCTCGAGCTGGGTGTCCAGCTCAAAAATCAAATCCTGCACCCGCACCAGGTTCTCCCTTGTTTCTTCCAGGCGCCGTCCTGCTTCCTTCTTGCGCATTTTATATTTCAAAATGCCGGCCGCCTCTTCGAAAATTTCCCTTCGTTCTTCAGGACGGCTGTTAATTATCTCGTCCACCCGACCCTGGCCTATAACCGAATAGATATCTTTACCAACACCTGTATCCATGAAAAGCTCGGTAATATCTTTTAACCGGCAGGGTGACTTATTAATATAGTATTCACTGTCTCCATTCCTAAATAACCTCCTGGTAACAGTCATTTCATCATAATCAAGGTTTAAGTCAGAGGCAACATCGGTAAAAGTAAGTGATACTTCTGCAAAATTCAGCGGTTTGCGATTTTCACTGCCTGAAAAAATAACTTCTTCCATCCGTGTCCCGCGCAGTGTTTTGATGCTTTGTTCGCCAAGAGCCCAACGAACGGCATCGACAATGTTGCTTTTCCCACAACCGTTAGGACCCACTATTGCAGCAATGCCCGCACTGAAATCAAGTTCTGATTTTTCGGCAAACGATTTAAATCCAAATAGGTCCAATCTTTTTAAATGCAACTATAAAATCTCCCCGCTGTAAAATAACAAATTGTATCCGGCAGCTCCGAATTTTCTGTTGATAGAAATTAAAAGTAATAATTCTTTTTGTTTTTCTAAATACGCCGGTGAGTGCACACCCTTAAACGGTTAGCGTGGTTCAACTAAAAATTTGATTGCTGTTCTTGCCTCATCATTGATCAAAATCTCGACAAAGGAGGGAACGACCACGAGATCAAGGCCGTTAGGTGCAACATATCCTCTGGCAATAGCTATTGCTTTTATGGCCTGATTGACAGCTCCGGCGCCGATTGCTTGCAGTTCAACAGCTTTGTCAGTCCTTACCACTGCCGCCAGAGCCCCGGCCAGAGACCTGGCCTTGGAATGAGCCGACACTTTAAGAATTTCCATATCATCCTGCAATGCTCCTTCCTTCACAAATGATGCCCACCGGGTCCTTTTAATTAAGGTGTGATCCTGTTCCAGGCTTCCCTGGCCGCCTCCTGTTCAGCCTCCTTTTTACTGCGTCCCCAACCGCTTCCTATTGTATCGTTCTCCAGAATGACTTCCGCTTCAAAGGTTTTCTGATGATCGGGACCGCTCTCTTTAATAATTCTATATGCAGGGGTAAAAGCAAAACGAGCCTGGGTAAATTCCTGGAGAAGTGTCTTGTAATCCCGTCGCAGAACCCCTTCTTTAAGTTCAAATAATATTTGCTGGTAAAGATCAAGAACGCCCTGCCGGCATTTTTCAAGTCCCACATCAAGATAAAGTGCTCCAATCATTGCTTCAACAGCATCGGCCAGAAGGGAAGGCCGGGTAGCACCTCCACTGACTATCTCACCTTTGCCAAGCCTGATATATTCACCAAGATTTAGCGTGAAAGCAATCCTGGCCAGCGACGCTTCGCAAACCAGCTCGGCGCGCAGCTTAGTTAATTTTCCCTCCTGAAAATGAGAATAAACCTCATATAGATAATCGCTGATAATAAGTTCCAGAACTGCATCTCCAAGAAATTCCAAACGCTCATTATGCAGGCGTCGACATCCTCTCTCGTGGGCATAAGAACTGTGAGTAAGAGCCTGTTCGTAAAGTTTCCTGTCAGCAACTGGCCAGCGAAGATCACTCAATAAGCGGACAATTTTTTCCGGCCAATTCATTATGCTCCACCTCTTATCCGAAGAAACTCCGATATTCAAAATCATAACAGCAACGACAAAATATTTATTCTTGATAGTCGGCAGCGTGAAGTTCACATCAGAGGAAACCTTTTATCCAAGACTTCGCTGTAAGTAATAAACGCTCGATCCGGCAAACGCCGCCTTTATCAACGGGTACCTATAAAAAAACTTCCCGGCCCTCCTGATGGGAAGCGGTACTGTCGTTCACCCGTCACCATACCGCTCCACTGTCATTAAAAAGGACGGGAAGCTTCTGTAATTCCCTTAACTAACACTGACAAAACAAAGTAGCCAAGATGAAACGAGCCCAACGGTTATTATTCTCTCACTCCTGCTCAATGAAACGAAAATCAAAAACAGCATCCTTTACTATGCCAACAATGAAGTGAGGATACCTGTCTCTCAATATTTCACCAATGACTGCTATTTTATATTCTCCATGATCAATATTATTCCGGAACACTCGTTCATCAGAACAAACCGGCGCTGTAACCCCGACTCCGGTGGTTACCACACTGCTCACTTTTCCACCTTAAAAGTTATTTAACTTTCGATTCGATGTACTTAATCACATCACCTACTGTTTTAATATTCTCGATTTCCTGATCGGAAATTTCCAGGTCAAATTCTTCTTCTAAAGCCATTACCAGCTCTACTATATCCAGTGAATCAGCGTCAATATCTTCAAAGGTAGTATCGAGCGAAAGCTTGTCGGCAGCGACTTCCAACTGTTCAGCAACAATTTTTTTAACCTTTACTTCTACGCTCACTAAATCACCTCCTTCCTTCAGGTTAATCTATTGTCCAGATAACACAACTTAACCGCAGGGCATGCAGCGAAAAATATTGCCCGGCCGGTAACATAAATAGTATATCAATTCTTTTAAAATGATCAATAGCAGCCGCTTGCCATGTATTATCCTTTTTGAATTCAACGGCCATCTTCCGGTTCAAGTCTGCTATCAAGTATTTCAAGGGCTTCCTGGAGCTGTTTGGTTACTTTTTTGCAAACAAAGGGGTAAACCTGTTTAAGCAAAGCCTGCTCGATTGACCTCGCCCTTGAAGAACCGTGACATTTTATGCATAAACCGTTGACCCCCATCAACAGTGCTCCGCCATAACCTGAATCGTCAATTTTTTCTCTCAGGCTTAGAAAAACCGGCTTTAAAAGGGCAGCTCCAATTTTATAACGCAAACTGTCCGGTATTTCGTTTTTAAAATAACCAAGAATGGCTCTTGACAGGCCTTCTGAGGTTTTTAAAAAAATGTTACCCACAAAACCATCGCAAACGACTACATCGGCTTTACCAAAGAAAACCTCTGTTCCTTCTATATTACCGTAAAATTGGGGCAAATATTTATCCAGGAGAATGTGGGCTTTTTTTACCTGTTGATTTCCTTTTTTCGGTTCAGTTCCAACATTGAGCAAAGCCACTTTCGGTGATGGACAGGAAAGAATTTGCTGAGCATAAATCCGACCCATCATTGCGTACTGTAGAAGCTGACCGGGTCGGGCATCCATATTGGCTCCTACATCAAGAAATAAAACCGGCCTGTCTCCAAAACTGGGCATTGCCGTCAAAAGAGCTGGTCTGCTTATCTTCCCCAGGCGGCCCAGGAATAAAAGTCCTCCGGCCATTAAAGCACCCGTATTGCCGGCACTGAGAGCTGCATTAGCCTCACCACTGCGGACCATTTCCAAAGCTTTGACCATGGAAGATTTTTTCTTACGGCGGATGGACAGACCGGGATCATCATCAGGAGAGATCACTTCTTCGGCGTGCACTATGGAGAGATTATCTTCGGGGTAAGAAAAACCGGCCAAATCCTTTTTAATACTCTTTACATCACCAACCAGGATAACCTGCAAATCCTTTATAGTTGAAATAGCAGAAACTGCACCGGCGATAATTTCAGAAGGTGCATGATCGCCACCCATAGCATCGACTGCCACTTTTACCAAACATACCACTTCCTCATCATAATTTACCGCCTATATACAGGACGCCCCTTCTTTGCCTTAACAAAAAGGGGCGTCCTGTCATATTTAAAAACACTTTAATTCACTTTAACCGCTTCCCGGCCCTTATAATAACCGCAGTTCAGGCAGACCCGGTGAGCGGGTTTAAGCTCATGGCATTGCGGGCACGGTACCAGGTGGGGAACCGATAATTTATCCTGAGATCTTCTCATGTTCCGTTTCGACTTTGAAGTTCTGCGCTTTGGAACAGCCAAAACATACCCCTCCCATCCAATAATTTAACAACCAATCAATCTTTCTTCAGCAACTATTATTCGGCCTGCATATTTATCAATTGTCCAAACCGAATTCCTTTAATTTAAGAAGACGAACATCTACTGCCTGCTCTTTTTCTTTACATCGGCAGGACTCATAGTTTAAATCTGCCCCGCATCCTGCACAAATTCCCTTGCAATCCGGGCGGCAAAGAGGGCTGTATTCCTGGGCCAGAATAATCATCTGGCGGATGTATTCGTCAAGATAAAGATAATCTCCCTTTACAGTCATGGTTTCGGCAATCTCCAGAGCCAGGGCATAAGCTGTTTCTTCATCGGGAACTGATTTACTCACTGTAAAAACATCACTGAATTCACTGGCAAAGTAATGCGTGAAAGTTGTCAGGCACCTGGAACAAACCGCCGGCGCTTCTACTTCCAGGCTGCCGCTGATCATAACACTGTTGCCTCTGTAACAGGCACTGACATCAAGCTTTAAATTTCCTCCATCCGGGAAATCATCATAACATTCGGACAGTTTTTCATTAAAAATATAACTGGCCGCTTCCCCTGCACGAACTTTTAGATCAGGTAAAAATATTTCCATAAAACAACACCCCGGAAAACTAAAGTAATTATATAGACCTTTATTTTCTTTGTCAACAAAGGTTAAACTCTATTGGCGTTAACTCTATCAGACTATATTGATTCAAAACTGTTAGACCAGATTCTGTTAGAACTTTTCAAGGCTGCTTAAAACAACTTTCGGAGACTGATGGAAATTGCGCCCTTAGGCTGACATTAACAAGACAAGCTTTGCGTTAATCGAATGAACAGGGATCGGCATTCTGTACTCCAAAGTTAAAAAGTAATACCATCAATGTCACGTTCCTCATTCTCAAAAGAATCCTCTACAAAAACAATCATGATTTGATTGGGCAGGCAGACAATGCTTTCATAAGAATGTTCTATCCATCCAGTATGAGAGCAGATCCCCTGAGGGCAAAGGTCTTTACTTAAAGGCAACATCCTGACACGTCCATCATCCGCTTCAATTACCGCCGTATGCTGCCCCTTTTCACCAAATTGAAATTCATAGGTAAAAGATTTTCCCGGAGGAAGCGACAATTCGTCAACCAGCTTGTTTTGCAAATATATTCTGGCATATTTATTTTCAGCCGCCCTGGCTTCACTAAGATTAAACCAGAATCCTGTCACTCCTATTGCCAGGATCAAACCCACTATGAAATAATCAGCAATCCTAATTTTAAGTTTTGACACTACTTTCACCCCTTTTATTATAGCATAGAGAGGTAAAGCTCTAAAATAGGGCATTCTGCGATTTTCTATAATTTAAGGGTTATACATTTTATAATTTAGGGCTGCTGATGAAATGAGAAATTTTAATGCTATAAACAGCTTGATTTTTTATGCTATAATTGGGAAAACATTTAATCAGCTAACCCTTGAATCACAGGAGGCTCAAAATATTGGCGGAAAAAAAGATGCCTGTCGACAGGCAAAATAATACTGACATTAAGAAACCGAAAAAAAAGCGCAGCATAATAAAGATAATCATTTTGATCATATTCCTGCTACTGGTCATCGGCGGAGGAGCAACGGCAGCGGTGGTCTACAATTATATCAACGAAGCGCCACCTTTTGATGCAAGTAAATTGGCAACTTTAGAAACCTCATACCTTTATGACGGCAACGGAACCGAGATC